>KL370803.1:127205-316328 GCA_000701625.1 Lachnospiraceae bacterium MC2017 | reverse complement strand
CTGAGGGGAGCTGTCCTTAGTACGAGAGGACCGGGATGGACGGATCACTGGTGCACCTGCTGGAAACCAATTCCACAACAGGGTAGCCAAATCCGGATCGGATAAACGCTGAAGGCATCTAAGCGTGAAGCCGACCTCAAGATGAGATATCCAGGGATCTTAAAGATCCGCGAGACCCCCTGAAGAGTACAGGGTAGATAGGATGGAGGTGGAAGCACCGTGAGGTGTGTAGCTGACCATTACTAATAGGTCGAGTGCTTGTCCAAGATAAAATCGGGAGTTATTCCCGGATGTGAAAAATGATTCGATGTTCGGTTTTCACTGTACAAAGTATAGTGAAGAGAATACGGCCCACTGGCTCAGTTGGTTAGAGCGCCGCCCTGTCACGGCGGAGGCCGACGGTTCAAGTCCGTCGTGGGTCGTTTACCTGGCCCGGTGGTCAAGCGGTTAAGACATCGCCCTTTCACGGCGGTAACACGGGTTCAATTCCCGTCCGGGTCACTAATGAGTTAATTTGAATACATATATTTAAGTTAATTCATACTAAAGAAATATTGTCGCGGGATGGAGCAGTCTGGAAGCTCGTCGGGCTCATAACCCGAAGGTCACAGGTTCAAATCCTGTTCCCGCTACTCGCAAGGTTATATATCTTGCAGTATCAATCATTAAATGGTTGGATGCCCAGATAGCTCAGTTGGTAGAGCAGAGGACTGAAAATCCTCGTGTCGTTGGTTCGATTCCGACTTTGGGCACTTGAAAGAGACTACGTTAGTTAGTCTCTTTTTTTTAGAAAAAGTCAGCAAATAAAATTTATTATAATAGAAATTTTAATACATCAATACGTTAAAGTGTTGACAACAAGATAAATTTAAGATATATTCTTTCTAACTTGAAAGATAAGAAACGGACAATGGCGTCACGAGAAATCGTGGCGCTGTTTTTTGTTTAAAAGAATTGCATACGTGTATGTAATTTATTTTTCGGGTAGAAAGGATAATTATTTAGGAGGATATTGGTTATGAAAAAGTTTATTGCGGTTATTTTGTGTGGAGCAATGACAGTTGGGCTGGCAGCATGTGGTTCAGCAACAGGAACAACGTCTGCTGCAGGAACAACTTCTGCTTCATCAGATGGAGACACTATCACGATCGGAGTTTTTGAACCCAAAACAGGTGAAAATGGCGGCGGTGGTGCGCAGGAAGAATTGGGAATTGAATATGCAAATTATGTTCGTCCGACGGTAACGGTTGGAGGTAAGGAATATAAGGTCGTACTTGACTGGCAGGATAATCAGTCTGATAAAACGGTTGCAGTTACTGCTGCACAGAAGCTTATCGCTGATGGAGCAGTTGGAGTTGTAGGCGGATATGGTTCAGGTGTATGTATTGCAGCCGGTTCATATTTTGCAGATGCGAAGGTTCCTGCTATCGGTACATCATGTACAAATGCAAATGTTACACTCGGAAACGATTACTATTTCAGAGCTTGCTATCTGGATCCGTTCCAGGGAGAGGTAATGGCAAACTGGGCTTATGATAATGGTTATACAGAGGTAGCAACAATTGACAACATTGGTAATGAGTATACTTCCGGTCTTGTAAAGACCTTCACGGATGCATTTACAAAACTTGGTGGAAAAGTAGTGGATGCTGAGTCATTCCAGACAAATGAGAGTGATTTCAAGGCTATCCTTACGAACATCAAGAATAGTGGAGTAAAGGCTGTTTTTTCTCCTACAGATTATCTTTATGCTCCGCTTCTCTTAAATCAGGCTTCAGATCTGGGACTGGATGTACAGTGGATCGCAGGTGACACATGGTACAGCAACGTTCTTATCCAGGATGCAGGTGAAAATGCGAACGGTGTAGTTGCAGATACATTCTATAGTGAAGGTGGAAACGAGGAATTCGACAAAGGATTCAAGGAGTGGATCAATGCAGATGCATCCCGTAAGGCAACAAACCTTGATTCTGATGCAATTGTTGGAAATCATGCAGTTTGCTATGACGCATACATGGTAATGATGGATGCTATTGAGTCAGCAGATTCGCTTGATGGAACAGCTATCCGTGATGCACTCGCTTCACTTAACGCTGATGAAGGATTTGCGTGCGGTCCTTACAGCTTTGATGAAAATGGTGATGCTGTGAAGGACACATCATATATCTGTGTAATCGACAATGGCGTATGGACATATCAGAGTACTGAGACAGTAGAGTAAGTACAGAGGAGAGTTTTCATGACTTTATCTTATTTAGTTCAGCAGCTGTTGAACGGACTGTCTCTTGGTGGTGCGTATGCCATGATCGCTATTGGTTATACTATGGTATACGGTATCCTTCGAATGATCAATTTCGCGCATGGAGATGAATTCATGGTGGCAGGCTATTTTATGGTCTATGCCATAGCAGTATTTCCGTGGTTTGTATCAGTGCCGCTAGTTATAGGCGGCACGGTACTTATGAGTGTTCTTATCGAAAAAACTGCTTATAAGCCGTTAAGAAATGCACCACGTATGTCCGTTATGATAAGTGCTATAGGAGTTTCTTATTTTCTGCAGAATCTTGCAAATTATCTGTTTACTGCGATGCCGCAAAGCTATCCGCAGATTTCTGTTTTGAAATATGTTTATACTTTTGGGGATGTAAGCGTTTCAAGAGTTACGTTGCTGGCTCCGATCCTGACATTGGTTCTTGCTTTTTTACTTGTGATGTTTGTAAATCATTCAAAACTCGGAATGGCAATGAGAGCCTGCAGTAAAGATCAGGATACGGCAAGGATAATGGGAATTCGCGTTGATAACATTATTACAATGACATTTGTGATAGGTGGCGCTTTGGCAGCAATCGGGTCAATATTATATTTCACAGACAGAAATACCGTTCAGCCATATTCCGGTTCGTTACCGGGTCTAAAATGTTTTGTGGCGGCAGTTATCGGTGGTATAGGAAATATCCCCGGAGCAGTTGTGGGAGGATTTATAGTAGGTATTTGTCAGATTATTATAACTGCAGCAGGTTATTCAGTGTTTAGTGATGCATTTACATTTCTTTTGCTGATAATAATTTTAATAGGACGTCCGTCAGGATTGTTTGGCGAAAAAGCAGTTGAAAAAGTATGAGTCGGGAGGATCTATGAATAAAACGTTAAAAAAAAGAAATCTTATCCTGACTTTGATCTTGATAGTTATTACAGCAGGATATTTGTTTGTTTTGCAAAGAGATTCAGTAACACATTCTTATGCGATCACAATAATTGAAAGAAGTTGTATCTATGCGGTCGCAGCTGTGTCGATGAATCTGATCATTGGATTTACCGGTCAGTTTTCTCTCGGAACGGCAGGGTTCATGTGTATAGGGGCTTATGTTACGGGTATACTGACCATTCCGGTTGAAATGAGAGACCAGATTTACTACTTGTATGGAATGGCAGGATGGCTTCATGATATTAGAGTGCCGCTTGGGGTAGCATTACTTATAACAATGATCATATGTGGCGTGATAGCATATTTCATTGGGTGGCCGGTACTTCGGTTAAAGAGTGACTATCTTGCGATCGCTACACTTGGATTTTCAGAGATCATCCGTGCGATTTTTGGATGGGATGGACTGGGAACTATAACGAATGCCTCGTATGGTGTATCGAACATACCGGCATTTGCAAATATTTTTGAATGTGTTTTAATCTGCGTAGTTTGTATTGTTGTTATGACACTTTTGCTTCGATCAAGCTACGGTCGTGCATTTAAGGGTATTCGGGATGATGAGATAGCAGCAGAGGCGATGGGAGTAAATCTTTTTAAGACAATGCAGCTTTCGTTTGTTGTTTCCAGTGCATTTGCAGGTGTTGCAGGAGGACTTTTGGCAGTATTTATGCGTTCTGCAGTTACCAGCACATTTACAGTTGCGCTTACCTATAATATTCTGCTCATGGTTGTTCTCGGCGGCATCGGATCGGTGTCAGGATCTGTTATCGGAGCATTTATTGTAACAGGTTCACAGGAATGGCTCAGATTTCTTGATAAAGAATATGTATTTTCTGATATTTTCAACAATCTTGCAGGAACAGCTTTTGGAGCAGCTAAGGTACCATTTCTTAGAAATGGATTTAGGATGGTCATTTTCTCAATTCTTTTGATGATCGTGGTTCTTTTTTGGAATCATGGCATTACTGGTTCAAAAGAAATCACATGGGACAGATTGTTTGCTTTCTTGAAAAAATTTAAGAAAGAACCAGTTCAGGAAGAGAGGGCGTAATATGGGAGATAAGAAAAATGTACTGCGCCTTGAAAATGTGACTATGCAGTTTGGCGGTGTTGTTGCAGTGAATAACCTCTCTATGGAGGTCAATGATGGTGAGATAGTTGCACTTATCGGACCGAATGGTGCAGGAAAAACGACGGCTTTCAACTGTATCACAGGTGTTTATCAGCCTACGAACGGTTTGGTTGAGTTTATGGGGGCTCCTATAATGGAGGGAATGCCCAGGGGCAAAATGGCAAAGCTGTATGCCGGAGAAAATGCCGGTATGTATACTAATTTTATCAGTCATACGCCGGATGAGATAACAAAAAGCGGAATAGCTAGAACATTTCAAAACATACGACTTTTTAATAATCAGAGCGTATTTGACAATGTGTTGATAGCAAAGCACATGAGAGCAAAACAAAATCCTGTATCAGCTACATTTATGCTGAATTATAAAGAAGAAAAGCGGATGAGGGAGGAAACGCTGGAACTTCTTAAAGAGCAGGGGCTTGAAAAGTTTGCGGATTATGAAGCAGGAAGTCTCCCATATGGCTTGCAAAGAAGACTTGAAATAGCAAGGGCTCTCGCTACATCACCGAAATTATTGTGTCTTGATGAACCTGCTGCCGGAATGAATCCGCAGGAAACGGATGAACTTGCAGAATTCATTACGATGATCAGGAAACGTTACAACCTTTCAATTCTTCTCATAGAGCATCATATGAATCTGGTACTTGGAATTTCTGACAGAATATACTGCATTGATTTTGGTAAGTTGATCTCTTCAGGTTCTCCTGAAACAGTTGCCAATGATCCAAGGGTTATCGAAGCATATCTCGGAGTTCAGGATGAGGAGGTTGAAAATGCTTGAAGTCAGAAATCTTAAGATAAATTACGGGGGAATCGAAGCTGTAAGGGATATAAGTTTTGATGTTCCTGATGCGAAGATAGTAACTCTTGTAGGAGCAAACGGGGCGGGAAAATCGTCCACACTTCGTTCTATAATAGGTCTTGTGAAAAGTTCAGGAGGAACTGTTAAATGGGGGAAAGAGGTTCTGAATGGAAAGAAGACGGATGAAATAGTAAAGAATGGCATTACACTTGTTCCTGAGGGGAGACATGTTTTTCCGGATCAGACAGTTTTGGAAAATCTAAAAATCGGTGCATATCTTCGAAAAGATTCATTGGAGGAAGATTTGGAGCGTGTTTATAAGTTGTTTCCCAGACTTAAAGAGAGGTCATGGCAGCTTGCCGGTACGTTGTCCGGCGGAGAGCAGCAGATGCTTGCGGTTGGTCGGGCACTTATGGCAAATCCTTCTATAATTATGATGGATGAGCCCTCACTTGGGCTTGCACCTATTGTTGTTCAGGATATTTTTAAGATCATTAAAAAGGTGAATAAAGCGGGAACCACAGTTCTTTTGGTGGAACAAAATGCAAATATGGCACTTAGGATAGCTGATTATGCTTATGTTATCGAAAATGGCCGGGTGACCATGCAGGGAACCGGAAAAGAACTGCTTTCAAATGAAGATGTAAAGAGAGCTTATCTTGGTACGAGTGCTGGGTAATATGTTCATTTTCAATGGTCTTGCTATTTAAGGGGAATAGCGATATCATATTATTCGCTGATTAAAAAGAAAGGTGCTGTGTTCCTTAAGGAACACAGCATAAATTATTTGATGGGAAAGAAGATAATTATTTTGAATACCGGAGGAACGCTGTCTTCCGTAATGAAGGAAAATGGACTTGCGCCGGGACTTACAACTGAGAATATTCAGAAAGAACTGCATATTGTTTCTGGTGATACGGAACTTGAAATGATGGATATATGTGCACTGGACAGTGCAAATATTTTTCCGGAAGACTGGGCTATGCTGGCTTCGAAAATAGATGAGGTTCGTGGAAAGTGTGACGGTGTTGTCGTTATACATGGAACAGATACGATGGCATATACTTCATCTATGCTGTCATTTATGCTTCAAAACATTAATATTCCTGTGGTCATTACAGGATCTCAGTTGTCTATGGGTAATCCTATTGCTGATGCAATGGAAAACTGCAGATGTGCGATACATATGGCAGCATGTGGAAAGCCTGGTGTCTATGTTGCTTTTAACAGAAAGGTGATTTTGGGATGCAGGGCATCAAAGGTTAGATCTACTTCGTTTGATGCGTTTGACAGTATTAATCATCCTTATTGTGCACGTATCAGTTCGTTGGGAATGGTTTTGGATGATAAAGCTATTCCCCATAAAAGCGGTGTATATAAATTACAGAATACCTTTTCAGATAAAGTATTTATGTTGAAAATGTTTCCCGGAATCCATAGGACGATGTTGAAGAGTATATATGAGCAGGGTTACAAGGGATTATATATAGAAGCATATGGGTTAGGAGGCATGCCTTTTCTGAAGCATGATTTTATTTCTTCTCTTGGAGAATTGGTAAAAAACGGTATGACTGTGGTTGTAGGAACTCAGTGCAGGTTTGAGGGAAGTAACCTTAGCGTATATGAGACAGGATTAAAATCTTTGGAAAATGGGGTTATGCAGGCTTTTGATATGACTTCTGAAGCTGCACTAACAAAACTTATGTGGGTTTTGGGAAAAACAGAAGAACCGGATGAGATACGGGATTATTTTTCGGTGAGTCTCTGCGGAGAAGTAACGATTCCACAATAAAACTATTTGGATATTCAGCAAGAAAGGCACTCGTTTACGATACGAGTGCCTTTCAATATGATAAATGAAAGGATGGGTCACGATATGGGAGGCGTTGCCCCCTCAATGTAGAAGCCATCCATTCCACTCAAGAAGACTATTAAAGCCTCTTGAATATCAACTATGTTTTATGTGTTCATAATACAAAATAAAATGAGATACGACAAGCACAAAATTTTATACAAGAAAAAAGGATTGATTCGATAAGGTGAAGCTCTCGCCGCCGTCTCTACGTCAATCCTTTTGACCGATCCAATAAGCTACTGTTTGGTGAAGCTCTCGCCGCCTCTCCTTCACTTATCTTCTCTTAAGTTGATATTATATTAACTCATAGAAGAGTAATTGTCAAGCAAATTAATAAAAATAAGAAATGCGTCACTCAATACCTAGGCGATAAGGTCATTAGCCTTATACGCATCTAAAATTCTGGAAATGTTGTTGTCATCACCGATAAGGTAAACATGAATAGGATCGAAAAGACTCAGAGCTAAAAGACCGATAATAGATTTTCCGTTTATATAAATATGACCGTCGCTTACATCAACCTGGCAGTCCAGTTTTTTATTAATCTGAACAAACTTTTCGATTTGCTTTCTATCTTTAAGTAATACCGGTATATCTATCATTACGCAGCCTCCTTTCTTTTCTGCATTTTATTTTTTTTAGCGGAGAATCCGACAAAGTCGGATTCTTTATTCCAGCATCATAATAATACAAACAAAAACTTGGTTCAACCTTAAATGATCATACACTAACGCTTTGGCGCATCAAATTGTGTGTATGTGTTTCTACAAATATGCTTATTAGGCTAATTCCCGGAGAATTGTTACGAAAATTTAAACGATAAGTAAAATTTTTTACGAAATTTTTCCCGGCGCTGTGGAACTAATGATGGAGAAAATATCTTTAAAAGGAAAACGGTGGAAAACGTGAAGGAGATGGGAAACTGGAAATCCTTTCTTTAAGATTGTATACAAAGTACTTCGAAAAGAACATGACAAAATGTTTATTTTTTATTAATCTTTTATTAACATGATGATGGAGGCAAAAGTTAAAATTCTGATTGTGCTTCGTAAGTGGCGGGGGAACATCGCATAAGGGGTTGTCCATCACCGCAGGTGATTTAGTGTGTTTAGAAAAGGATAGGATATGTTAAGTTTTAGTATCATTGCAGCTTCATTTTTGGTCTATATACTTGTTACGTGGCATTATTTTCTTAAATATAGTAAAAGTCCTTTTCGATATATAAAAGTTTTATTTGCAGGATTTTTTTCAGGTCAGATTTTAATTAGATTATTTACACATGGAACGATCAAAATTGTAGAGAGTGGTATGATACCGTTTTCGCCGATTGCCGGTTTCTTTTATCTAACGGTTCTGGCAATGATCATGATTCCTTTGGTTGTGCTTTTTTACCAGAAAATCTACGGTATTCGTACTTACGTTGAAGCGTTAATTGTTTTGTGCAGTTTAACGACTATTGGAAGTTTTGTAGATGCTATCGGCGGAGAAGACATAATAGTTGTCAATGTAGCTATGCTTATTTTTTCCGCGCTTTGCTATCTTTATAAGCATAAGGATTTTGAACAACTTATAATTAATCTTGGCAATGATAATAATGTAAATACAATGTCTGTTTCTATATGGATGTATGTTATTACGATTGCTACACTTCTTTATAATTCTGGATCGTTTATATACATAAGTGCGTTTCGGCCGGAAGTTAGGGATAGGGCGCTTATAGTTGTTCATGTTTGCGCTGTTGCAGGTATATGTGCTTATTTTTTCTCTGTGAAACAGCTGATCAAAGGAGTTAATACATCTGTTGAAAATGATCAGCTTAATAAAGCGATTCATGATGCAGATAAGATGCTTCTCAATGGAAAACAGAAAATGCTTGATTCGCAGGAGAGCGTGATAGCAGCTTTTGCGGAAATCCTTGAGAATAAATCGGGTGAATCAGGCGGTCATGTTAAGAGAGTAGCTCTTTATAGTGAGATACTTGCAAGGAAACTTGGACTGCCGGATGATGAAGTTCATATTATAAAAATTGCATCTATGATGCATGATGTGGGAAAAATTCTTGTACCTAATGAAATATTGGAGAAAAAAGGGCGTTTTACTTATGAAGAGCGTGAAGCGATGAAACTCCATGTTGCATATGGTGATAAGATATTGAGCAATGCGCAGGGTGAGATTATGTTTGCGGCGCGTAATATTGCGAAGGAGCACCATGAGCGATGGGACGGCAAGGGATATCTTTATGGATTGTCGAAAAATGAGATATCGCTCGAGGCTCAGATCGTATCGGTTGCAGATGTTTTTGATGCACTGACAAGTAAGCGTTGCTATAAGGATGCGTGGGATGTAAATAGTTCTTATAAAGAAATAGTTGATGGATCCGGTACACAATTTTCTCCTGAGGTAGTAAATGCCTTTAAACAGGGCTTTGATGAATTCAAGATAGTAATGCGTGATAATCCGGAGTCTGCAGCAAATGATACTGTTTTGCTTAAGGTGCTGAGAAACAATAAAGCTTCATGAGATATCCTGTAAAACGTGGAAATTGATAGCATAGTTCGTATATGTTTGTAGAAAAAAGACATACGACATGGTTAGAGGAGCATAGTAATGGATATCGAAAAGCTTTTTAGCAGTGCAGATTTTTCTAAGGAATCTGATCTTAAGATTCGTCTCGCGGAAAAATTGGGTATAGCTTTTGATGATTCGGAAAATGACATTATAATACCTGAAAAACACGTATTTGTTCATGAAAAACCACGGCACAGAAAAGATAAAATGTAATGCTAAAGCCCCGGAGTGTTTGCTCCGAGGCTTTTTAACTTATAGGAAGTTACGATGGAATTAAAGTCGTTGTCTGTGCTTTTTATCAACAAAAAGGCTAAGCGCTATGAGAGTAGCTGCTAAAATCGAAATTAGAAGTCCTTCTTTAAGCCCGACAGGGAAGAAACGAATTTCAATCGTATGCTGACCGGCTGAAAGAGGTGTGCTGATCCATAAGCCATCAAATAGATTAATATCGCTTTTTTCACCGTCTACATAGAGCGTCCAACCGATTTCATATGGCACTGTAAGGATCAGATCTCCGTCTGTTTCCATATGTATCGTTCCGGATAGGGAATCATCTGTCTTTTTAATATTTAAGAGCTTTTCGGAATGATTAAGTCGTTCGGTAAGGTCCGACAGCGCTTCTGTGTTTAGTTTATAAATATTTACGTTTATAGGATCAGAAGGCTTCTCTGAATCGGAATATTCCATTGTAACGGTTGTTCCTGCTTTATGATAACCAAGATCGTAAATATAACGGTATTTCTTGGCACTGTAAGTCTCGTCGGGTGATCCGTCGCTGAATTTGAGTTTCAGGTCACCTTTTGCTTTTTCTGGGTTATAAGCAAGCAGATGTGAATCTTCAGCATAGGTTATTGTGATGGTTGTGCCATCACGTTGTACATCACTGCAAGGCGTAAAAATTGATTTATCAGTTCCAAGGTCACGAGCCAGAGCATTTTGCTGATCGATTGGATTCAGTTCAGAGTTATGTACTTTGAGATTTCCGTCAATTATTTCTTCACTTTCTGATGCAGGTACGAAAAGTTCACGTTCCGCGGTATTTACGGTATAGCCTGTCGGAACAGTATACAGGTTTTCGTATAGAAGAGCACCGTTTGAGTTTTTTATCTCTTTGGTGGTATCCGAGGCATTAAGGATTCCGTTCGACGGAACAAGTGTGTAATGTTGTCCCATTAATGCAGCGGTTAACGGTGTTGTTCCATCTGAGAGATAGAATACCCTGCTGTTCATAATCCCGTATCTGCTCATGTATTTTGTGACGAGACCGCTATTAGTAGATGAAAATAGAGAAAGCGATGAAAAATCGATCATCATTGAGTGGTTTCTTATTTTACGCTTTATTTCATCGGCTCTGGCAAGGGGCTCGTTAAAATCATTGTTTCGTTCCTGTATAGTTTCATTTAGGACACGATAATCTGCCAGTGTATCAAAGTAATCTTTTCGCTTGATAGTTCTGTTGTTTGTATAGAATGTGTTTGCGATCAATTCAATAATAACAAGTACTATCAAAGAATAGCGGTAAAATATTATATCAGCCCTGGCTGACTGGATATTCTTTTTGCCTGCAGTACGGTAGAAGTACATTAAAATGATAGTGGCAAGCCCAAAACCTATGGTAAAAGCGATGCTTACGGTATCGATGGCATCATCATGGTTAAAGAGCAATGTAGCTCCGATAGCGAGAGTACCTATCAGTAGAGACAGAATAAATGGTTTTTTGCCGCAATCTCTAACATGAAGGAATCCTTCATAAGCGATGGTAAGTACCAGTATTATGTATAAATATGCCTGACGGGCAGGAAGAGAATCAGGGTAATTAAGTCCGTGCCAGATATAATTTAAGATGTTCAAGTTAAAACTTATAAGTATAAATCCAGCAAGCAATACCTTTGATATTTTTTCTTTGAGTGAAACTTTACGGGTCATGAGCCAGATCATGCATAAAAAGATCACAATTAGTCCGCAGTAGATATTTGGAAAGTGATCCAGACCTGTCTCGGTCTGTACTCCTGCCAGATGTCGACCGAAAAGCTCGAAGGGATTCATGTAGATCTCTGGTTTTCTGGGGAATTTTACATTCGTAAAAGATGTAAATTTAAGCGCAACGACCTCAGGAATAACCAATATGGCAGAAAAAGCTCCTGCCAGCGCGGAGTACCATCCAAATTTTATAAGATTTCCAAATCTGAATCCTCGTGTCACGATCAGTACAAGGGCGTAGAGAACCAGATATATACAAAGCATTATCGAAAGATAGTAGTTTGTATAAATGGATAAAGCCAGAGTGATCGCGTAAAGAGCAGGACTTTCGCCGACATAGAGCTGCTCCAGACCTAAAATGACAAGTGGTGCAAGGAAGATAACATCCATCCACATTACATTCCAGTTATATGCGGCCAGAAAACCACTAAATGCATAGGCAAAACTAAAGATAAGCATTGCAGGAGCGGCGTTTCCAAAGTGTTTTCTTAGATAATGAAACATGGTGAGGCCGGATAAACCGATCTTTAGTACCACCATATAGCTCATAAATTCAAGAATGAGACTTTCGGGCAGCAGAACAGACAGGAAATTGAAGGGACTTGCAAGGTAATACACGTAGATTGCAAGAAAGTTAGCTCCAATTCCGGCATTCCAAGAGTAGAAAAGTGAATCACCGTTTCTGAGTTTCCTTAAAAACTCATAGAAAAAAGGTGTGTACTGTTGGTAAAAGTCCTTTTTTAAGAAAGTGACGCCACCAAAAGGATAGATACCACGTAAAATAAATAACAGCAGTGTTGCTAATAATGGCATCATGAAAGACAGAATATAAAGGATTTTTACAGGATGCTTTTTTAGATAAGATACTATTTTTTCTTTCATCGGTTTTCCTCAATAGTAAACCGCTTTCGGATATTTCATAATCTGAAAGCGGTATTCGAGTCATTTATTCAAAATCGTCATGGTCGTCAAACAGTTCGTAATACTGCATCTTTCTATAGTCATCAAGAGCATTTCCTGCGTCTGAAATACTTGTGTCCGTTCCGTTTTCTGAAACAGCATGTATTGCAGTTACTACCGGATATTTTTTAGAGAAATCTTCAAGAAACGCGCGATAGCCTGTGAGGGGTATACCTGCGGCTTTGAGAGTTATATTTCCAAGGTAGTTTGCACTGGTTTCTATGCCGGATGCTTCTTCAATATCGTAGTTTGCCCATATTACAAACGGAACTTTATAACGAAGAGTTCGTTCTTCAAAATTAAGATCTTTTCCCTTCTTTCCGTTTAGATTGAGAATAGGTTCTACAACGTAGTCATTTGCCTGATGATCACCAAAGAAAACAATAACAGTAGGTTCGTCTTCGTTACTAAAGTAATCAATAAGGTTTTTAAATGCATCATCAGTAAGTCGCTCAAGCGAAAGATAATTGGTGATACGCTTGTCTTTTCCGCTGTAGCCATTAATTGTTATATCCGGTTGGAAATTATCATATTCACCTGTGTATTCCGAATGATTCTGCATGGTTACATTGAAAGAGAAGAAAGGCTTTCCGGAAGATTTTCTATCTTCGTATTCTTTCTCAATCTGAGTGAAAAGAGATTCATCGGAAACATAGTCACGGACATATGTTGGATTTTTGGTCTCAAAGTAGTCAACGAAATGAGATTTATCAAATCCAAGCAGCGGGTAAACTCTGTTTCGATCCCATCCTTTTGCTTTATAAGGGTGCATTCCGAGTGTGTCATAACCTATTTTTTTTAGATAAGATGGCATGGCATCGATCTCGCCGTTAACGAACTGCTGAAAGGCAATGCTTCCCTCGGGTAAAAATCCCATTGTATTACCTGTAAGAAACTCAAATTCTGTATTCGGAGTATTTCCACCAAGTACTGAAGCGCTCATATATCCTGTAATAGTGTTCTCTGCTCCGTTTTGAAGTGAATGGATAAAAGGCATATAGTCTTTATTCGTATTGAAGTCTCCGAGAACAGCAGGATCGGCAAAGGCCTCACACATTATGACAATGATATTGGGGGTTTTTGAATTGACAACAGTATTGCCGCCATTCCAATCGTTTTTAAGGGCGTTCTCCTCGTTGGAAGCGTTATATTCAACCGGTTTGTCAACGGTCAGGAACTGCATATCATAAATAAACGCAAAAACAGTTCCATCTTTCCAGGTCATGGTAGTGGGAGTGAAGAGCTTATCATAAATCCTATAAGTAGAAATAGTCTTTTCGCTCTGTACAAAAGGAACATAGACTGTTAAAAATACGAGAACTACTGCTGCTGCAGATATCAGTCGTGATGCTATGATCTTTTTGCTTTTTTTCCATGATGGAAGTGTAAAATTGCAGAAATACAGCGATGCAAAAAAGACAACAAAGAGAAGAATGGCTGTAATCTGACGGTTTTCCAGAGAATAGTTGTAATTTCCGGCAACGGAAGCGGCTGTTCTAAAGGAAAAGATATCCCATGGAACAAGGGTGTTTCCACGAAATTTTGTCACATAGTATTCCATTAGACCTATGAGAAAGAATATGACTCCTTCGGTTGCAAGTGCTTTTCGCAGGGAACCAAGCAGAGAGAACAGCAGGAGCGCAAACAGCCAGAAAAACATGATGTTGAAGAATGCCAGAGGAAATCTCACACCCCATTTAGCATCAAAAGGATCTCTCTGAAACCACTCGGAAAGATAAAAAATAACAACCGGTCCAAGTACCAGATAGATCATTCCAATGAGATTTTTGATAGTTTTGTTGTTTTCGTTGATTTTTGATTTTAATGTTCTAATGTTTCTTTTTACAGCTATAGATGTCATGATGATTGATAATAGTTTTGTTCTTGTTTAGGAAAGACTGTTTAAGATATTTCCGCTTAAGAACAATATGTTGTGTTTTATTTTCTGGATAATAGGATGACAGCGTTAAATGTTTTTTTAACCCTGACGTCATATTATAATTAGAACATTTTTTTATGTCAAATTAACGGAGTTTTATCCGGTATAGTTTACTGTTTGCCGGCGTCCTCAATGTTATATGGTGTTGCCTGATATACATAGTAATTAAGCCAGTTCGTATAAAGAATACTTGCTGAACTTCTCCATGAAAGGAATGGGCGTTCATTTGGATCATCGTTTGGGTAGTAGTTTATAGGAAGAGCAGTATCCAGTCCCTTGCTCTGGTCACGTTTGTATTCTTTATCCAATGTCATACGGTCATATTCCAGATGCCCCATAACAAAGATATCTTTTCCGTCCGGAGTCATGCAGAGGAAGACGCCTACAGCTTTCGATTCTGCAAGAACAACGAGATTTTTGCAGTTATGGATATCTGAAGGATCTACATTTGTATAACGGCTGTGAGGGGCGAGGAAGATATCATCAAATCCACGGACAAGAGGAATCTTTCTATTAAGTATATGCTGCGGATAAATACCAAAGAGCTTTTGATCGAGCATTATCTTTTTAAGTCCGAAATGATAATAAAGACCTGCCTGTGCACCCCAGCAGATATGAAATGTGCTGGTAACATGTGTTTTGGTCCATTCAAATATGCTGCAAAGTTCTTCCCAATAATCAACTTCTTCAAATTCCATTTTTTCGACAGGTGCGCCGGTTATGATCATACCGTCAAAGTGGCTTTCTTTCAGATGATCCCAGGTTGTATAGAACTGGTTCAAATGATTTGCGCTCACATTTTGTGATACATGACTTTTTACGGTAAGAAATGTTATATCAAACTGTAATGGGGTGTTTGAGAGAGAACGCAGTAACTGAAGTTCTGTGTCTTCCTTTAATGGCATCAGATTAAGGATAACGATTTTAAGAGGACGGATATCCTGATGGATAGAACGGAATTCGTCCATGACGAATATATTTTCATTTTCAAGAAGCTCCTTTGCCGGGAGATTGCTTTGTACTTTAATAGGCATGATAAATTCCCCACTTTTCTATTATTTTGACACTTTTTTTATTTTAACACTATTTTTAATACTTTAACACTTTAAAACACTACACATTTCAAGTTGTTTTAGTTTTTTTACTGTGCTACAATCACGTTTATGATTAATAGAGATTTGATATTGAATTTTACAGGTGTATATGACGAGATGAGTTTCCACGAAAAAGCAGACTTTGAGATGCTTGATTGTCGTAACATTTCAGGAACGGCGATGTATGTGGATGCAGATGGCGAAGATGCGATAAGAAAAAAAATTGCACCTTATGGTCCCGGCGGGATTCATTTTATAGATAACGGGAATTATCATTATGTGACCAGATTTTTCCTGGAGAAGATAGAGGGTCCATTTGATCTGTTGGTTTTTGATCACCATCATGATGATCAGGAACCTATGATCGCAGGGCTTCGTTCCTGCGGTTCATGGATCAGAGATGTGAAGGAAGATCTTGGAGATAAGGTAAATAGTGTGACACTTTGCCTTGGTGCAAATGAGATTGAACGTACGGGAAGACCTGATCCTTCGCTTCCTATTTATATTTCAATCGATAAGGATGTACTTTCTGCTGATGTAGTTAAGACTAACTGGGATCAGGGAGATATGACACTCCCGGAAATGATAGATATCCTGAAGTCTGAGATGAAAGACAGAAAAATAGCAGGTGTTGATATTTGCGGTGAATGTGCTGAGAAGGATTCTATGTTTAATCCTGCAGAAGTAAGCACAAATGAAGCAGCAGATAAGGCATTGGCAGATTTTTTTTTTCATAATTTAAGAGGTGAAAAAGTGGCTAAGAAAAGGAAAAAGAAGAAAAAAACTGCTCTGGGTGTGTTTTTTGGAGTATTCTTCCGCCTTTTTGCAATAATAACTATTGTAACTTGTATACTTGGCGGGATCTTTTTGTGGTATTTTTACGACCATTACATTAAGGAATACGATAAAGAGGCAAAAGAACTGGTCGAAAATAGTACCCGTAATGATTTTAAGAGAGTAGAACCTACATATATTTATGATGTAGATGGAAATGTGATAATGAAGCTGCGTGAAGAAGGCGATGCGGCCTATTTGTCATATGCAGATATACCGCAGTATGCAGTAAATGCATTTATCGCAGTTGAGGACCGTACTTTTTGGAAAAATCCCGGATACGATATTGGCGGTATCGTAAGAGTGCTTTTCTACTATATCCGTACAAAGGGGGTTGAGAAGCACGGTGCATCAACCATTACTCAGCAGCTTGCCAAAAATGTATATCTTTCATCAGAGGTGAGCATTACCCGTAAGCTTAGAGAAATATTGATTTCCAGATATCTTGCAGAGAAATATTCAAAGCAGGATATTATGGAGTTTTACGTAAATAATATTTATTTTGCTAATCAATATTATGGACTGGAAGCTGCGGCACAGGGCTATTTTGGTAAACATGCGGCGTCCCTTTCTCTTTCGGAAGTGGCATATCTTTGTGCAATTCCGAACAGACCTGCATATTATGATCCTGTAAAGTATCCGGACCATGCTTTAACAAGACGTGACAAGATACTCGGCGATATGCTGGAAGAAGGGCTTATCAGTCAGCTGCAGTACGATCAGGCTGTCAGTGAAAAAATAAATATCATGGAGACATCCGGAAGCGAGCTTAAGGACTATCAGGCAACTTATGCTATGGATTGCGCCGTGCGTTATCTGATGAAACTCAGTGGTTTCTCATTCCAGTATACCTATGCTGACAGTACGGAATACGAAAACTATGAGTCTCTATACAATGAGATGTATGAGGAGCAGAAAGAACTGCTTTATTCCGGTGGATACAAGATATATACGACGTTGAACAGTGTATATCAGGAAGAGCTTCAGGAGGCACTTGATGAAGTCTTATCTTTTGATACAGAGGTAACAGAGAGCACTGGTGCGTATGCTCTGCAGGGAGCAGTAACCGCAGTTGATAATTCTAATGGAAAAGTTATTGCTATAGTCGGTGGACGTACAAATCCCGGAGGGGCTTCCAATAACCTGACTCTTAACAGAGCTTTTCAGAGTTTCAGACAGCCCGGAAGTAGTATAAAACCGCTCATTGTTTATGCTCCTGCGCTTGAGAACGGCTATTATCCGGGATCTATCGTACAGAATATTGATGTAACTACTGCAAAAAAGAAGGGGGTAAATGCTCTTACTTTATCGGGAACACCGATGACCATGCGTTCCGCAGTTGAAAATTCTATTAACGGATGTGCATGGCAGGTACTTGCCAATATTTCACCGAAGACCGGAATAAAGCATATAACGGACATGGAGTACAGAAAGATTGTTCCGGATGATTACAATCTGGCGGCTTCCCTTGGTGGTCTTACCAAGGGCGTGACTACTGCTGAGCAGGCTGCGGGCTATTCAACGCTTGCAAATCACGGCTCCTATAGAGGACAGACCTGCATTTCTTCGATCAAAAATGCTGATGGCGAAGAAATATATGTTGATTCTGACCCTGTTCAGGTTTACACATCTCAGGCTGCTGATACGATGATCGACATCATGAAGGGAGTCGTGACAAAGGGAACAGCAAAGAAAATGGGATGGTATACAGACCAGACTACTGAAGCAGCAGGTAAGACAGGTACAACAAACGGAAGTAAGGATGGTTGGTTTTGCGGTGTAACACCTTACTACAGTGTTGCGGTGTGGGTTGGTTATGATACACCCAGAGAACTTGCGAGTCTTTATGGCTCATCTTATCCTGCGTCTATCTGGAAGCAGTGTATGAGTGCACTTATTGATGGGGAGAGTACAGCGTCTTTCTATCTTCCGGATAAGATGGAGGAGGCATCCTTGACTGCTGAGAAATACCTGCCGGGACGTGATGCCTCAGAGGAATTGTATGCCGGATATACGGTTGGTGATTACAGAAATGATCATAATATAGGTGATGCTGTATCGGCAGTATTAGCACAGATGGGGGCACTTTCACGTCTGACTGATCCGAATTATGATGCGGATATCGCAGCTCTATATAGTCAGTGTGCTGCGTCGATCGCCGGGGTAAAGGATGCAAGTTACGCAGCTGAACTGCAGAGTCAGATAAATACTGCATATGCAGTGGCTGTGGCAAAGGTAAATTGAGTATGAGATTGTTTAACAAATGGTTACAGCAGTTGATGACCGGAAAATATGGTACAGATGAACTAAGTTCTTTTTTAGCAGTTCTATCAATAGTGTTGTTTGTATTTGCGGTTATTTCCATGAGATTTTCACCGGCACTTATTTTTCTAATATTAATGACGATTGTAATTATATGGAATTTTTACCGGATGTTTTCTCATGATTATGCAAAGAGACAAGGGGAAAATCTACGTTTTTTGAGGATGAGAGATGGGTTCCTATACCATACTGAGGGCATTCGGCGGGATATCAGAAAATGGTGGAATGACTTTACAGCCGGATTTAAGAATATCAGGAAGGGGAAAAATGCAGAAAAGAGCGATGATTCACGTCTGAAATACTGCATTTTTCCGTGTCCCGGTTGTGGAGCGCAGGTCAGAGTACCGGCAAATAAGGGAAGGATACAGATAAGATGTCCGAAATGCAGAACTGAATTTATCAGAAATACATGATGATAACTGGATTGTGAGAGCTGCATCAGTAGAGAAGTTTTTCGTGTCATCAGTTAGTTTTATAACGATTTACAAGGGGGACTCGGATGAGTAAACGAGGGGTGATCAGAGCGATTTCCATATTGATCGCACTGGGATGTTTTGCATATCTGGGATTTTATGGGTGGAATTATTGGAAAAGTTCGCATGCAACAGAAAAAGTTGCGGTGAAAAAAAGCGGTCTTCATCTAGATTCAAATATGTCAACGGTGCAGGAAGTTATCACAGAATCGGGAGAAACGCGAAAATTGTATGTTCTTCAGCAGTATCAGGATTTATATAATCTTAATAAGAACCTGATAGGCTGGATTAAGATAGAGGGAACGCAGATAGACTATCCTGTAATGAAATCGCTGAACGGAAATGGTGAGTATTATCTTGATCATAATATGGATCAGGAAGAAGACCGGAATGGGACGCTCTTTATGGATGATGCGTGTGATGTTATACGTCCATCCGAAAACTGGATCATTTATGGTCACAATATGGCATCGGGCCAGATGTTTGGAGATCTTGATCTGTACAAATCCGAGTCATATTACAAGGCTCATCCTAAAGTAATGTTTGATACAATCTATGAGACAGGAATTTATGATGTTATGTTTGCGTTTCAGTCTCATGTTTTTCAGGATACAGAAATAGCATTTAAGTATTATCAGTTTATAGATCCGGCATCTTCGCAGGAGTTTTACTCCGGAATTGAGGAGATGAAGGCAGCAGCTTATTATGACACGGGTGTTACCGCAAAATATGGGGAAAGGTTATTGATCCTTTCTACCTGTGATTATGATGAGTCAAATGGTCGTTTTGTAGTCATATGTGTACGGGAGCAGGATGACTAAAAGTTTTAAGAGGAGGGAATTGTAATTGACGAAAGAAGAATTCGCCGCACTTATAGCCGGAGGTCCGGTATATTTGGATGGCGCAACCGGTTCAAATCTTCAGAAAGCGGGGATGCCGTCCGGAGTCTGTCCGGATCTGTGGATTTCTGAAAATCCTGAAGTTCTCATAGAATTGCAGTTGAATTATCTGCGCGCAGGTACAAGGATCGTCTATGCTCCTACGTTTACCGCAAACAGAGTCAAACTTTCCGAATATCATTTAGAAGGGCGATTAAACGAACTTAACTGTATTCTTGTCGGAGAATCAAAAGAAGCGATAAGGCGTTTTCTTAAGGAAAAACCTGATGCTCCCCAGTGTTATGTTGCCGGAGATATAACTATGACCGGTGTGCAGCTGAAACCTGCGGGGCCGATGGAATTTGAAGAACTTGTAGATATATATAAGGAGCAGGTTAAGGCTCTTTATGAGGCAGGAGCAGATCTTATTGTAGTCGAGACTATGATGAGTCTGCAGGAGACAAGGGCAGCGGTAATAGCTGCAAAGGAAGTATGTGATCTGCCTGTAATAGCTACAATGACGTTTGAGGGTGATGGAAGGAGTCTATACGGAACGGATCCGGTTACAGCACTCATCACGCTGCAGTCGTTGGGGGTATCGGCGTTTGGAGCAAATTGTTCGACAGGACCTGAACAGATGGTTCCTATGATTAAAAAAATGATCGAAGTTGCGGAAGTGCCGATAATCTGTAAACCTAACGCAGGACTGCCCGAACTCGATGAAAACGGAGATACGGTGTATCGTCTTAACCCTGAAGAATTTGGCAGGGATATGGAAGAAATCGTTAATTGCGGTGCTTCTATACTGGGTGGCTGTTGCGGAACAACACCTGAACACATCAGAGCTCTTTATGAACATACTCATTCCATATCATTTAAATCAGACATGGATAAGTGCGAGAGAAAGCCTCGCTATACACTGACCTCAGAGAGACAAACACTTGAATTCGGACTGGATGGCAGATTTATGATAGTTGGAGAACGAATTAATCCAACAGGAAAAAAAGCACTCCAGGCTGAACTTCGTGAAGGATGTTTTGATATAGTATCAGACTTTGCTGAGGAACAGGATGAAAAGGGTGCTTCAGTTCTCGATATTAATGTGGGAATGAGCGGTGTCGATGAAAAATCCCTGATGGTCCGTGCTATTGATGAGGTGTCACAGATTGTTAAACTTCCGCTGTCAATAGATACCAGCCATGTGGATATCATGGAGGCAGCACTCAGGCGATATCCGGGCAGGGCACTTATGAATTCTATTTCATTGGAATCAGCTAAATGCGAGCCTATGCTGCGTCTTGCAAAAAAATACGGCGCGGCATTTATCCTCCTTCCCTTGTCTGATACGGGTCTTCCCAAAAATCTGGATGAAAAGAAAAATATAATTAAGACAGTGTGTGAGAAGGCCTTTGAAATAGGCTTAAAGAAGACAGATATCATTGTCGACGGACTTGTGGGAACAGTAGGTGCTTCTCCGACAGCTGCGCTTGAGACGCTTGAAACGATAAGGTATTGCAGAGAAGAACTGGGGCTTGCAACAATTTGCGGCCTTTCTAATATTTCTTTTGGACTTCCTGAGCGGATAAACGTCAATACAGCTTTTCTTACGCTTGCGATCCAGGCCGGACTTACCATGGCTATAGCTAATCCAAATCAGGAAGCACTTGTAAATGCAGCAAAGAGCGCAGATCTGCTTCTTGCAAAGCCTGAAGCGGATATTGCGTATATAGAGCAGATGAATGAAATGAAGGCTCTTCATGAAGATGAGATCGTTATTAAAAAGTCTGAACTGGAAAATCTCAGATCACGTGCGGTGGATAGTGTTGGTGATAAGCCTCATGAGAGCGTGAAGGGGGAAGAGACAAAAAAATCTGATGCCGGGCTTAATGCGTCCTATGAAAATGATAAGGTCTGGCAGGCTGTTTTAAAGGGACGCAGGAAAAATATAGCGGATATCGTAAAGGAAGCCCTTGATTCCGGAAGGACTCCGCAGGATATATTAAATGATTCACTTTTACCGGCAATAAACGAGGTCGGTCGATTATTTGATGCAAAAAAATACTTTCTTCCACAGCTTATAGCTAGTGGTGAGACAATGAAAAACGGCATTGCCGTTATCGAACCTCTGCTTCAGGAAGGAAGAGATCCGTCTGAATCGATGCCTACAGTCGTGATAGCAACAGTTGAGGGTGATATTCACGATATAGGTAAAAATCTTGTAGTTCTTATGCTGAAGAACTATGGTTTTGAAGTGATCGATCTCGGAAAGGATGTTCCGAAAGAAGAGATAATTAAGGCTGCGAAAGAATATGATGCAGATATAATCGCGCTTTCTGCGCTTATGACTACGACTATGCGTGAAATGAAAAATGTGATCGATTATGCCAGAAGTGAAGGGGTTACATGTCATTTTATGATAGGTGGTGCAGTTATCACGCCGGATTATGCGGAAGAGATAGATGCATCGTACTCATCAGATGCTGCTGATGCAGTTCGTGTAGCAAAGAAGCTTATGGGTATAGCTTAAGGTCATATATTATGTTGGAAAGGGAAGAGTTTTTATATGAATGGAGCAGATGCTATGGTACAGTGCCTTCTTCATGAAGGCGTAGATACGATTTTTGGTTATTCGGGTGTGGCGATAGATCCCTTTTGGAATAGTATCGGTCAGACTGACATACGGTCGGTATTAGTTCGGACAGAGCAAAATGCAGGACATGCAGCTAGTGGTTACGCAAGAACCAGCGGTAAGCCTGGGGTCTGTGCAGTAACCAGTGGGCCGGGCGCGGTGAATCTTCTTACCGGTATCGCTACGGCATTTGCGGATTCAATACCTCTGATCTGTATCACGGGACAGGTGGTTTCTGACCAGATTGGTTCCGATGTTTTTCAAGAAGCGGATGTAACTGGAGCAGCAGAGTCTTTTGTAAAGTACAGCTATCTCGTACGTAATGCAAAAGATATCCCGCGTATCATTCATGAAGCCTTTTATATCGCAAATACAGGTCGTAGAGGACCTGTACTTATTGACGTGCCTTTTGATGTACAGGAACAGACCGTCAGTAAATTTGAGCTTTTTGAGGGGGATCCGAAGCTTCGCACGTACAAACCGACCATTCGTGGAAATATGGCGCAGGTAAAGAAGGTAATAAAAGTTTTGCAGAAGGCAAAGCGTCCTCTTATATGCTGCGGAGGAGGAATTCATCTGAGCCGTGCGGAAAAGGCGCTTAAAGAGTTTGTTGAGAGAGAGAATATCCCTGTTGTATCTACGATGATGGGACTCGGGGTATTGCCTACAGATCATTCTATGTATTTCGGTATGGTTGGTAATAACGGTCATGCGTTGGCAAATCGTGCCATGAATGAAAGCGATACGCTTCTCATGGTAGGTGCACGTGTTGCGGATAGAGCAGTGTCATCTCCGGATCTGACGCTTGAAGGCAAAGTACTGATACACATGGATGTTGATCCTGCTGAAATCGGTAAAAATGTGGGACCGACAATTCCGATAGTTGGAGATGCAAGACATATATTTGAGGATTTCCTTGCTGAGGAATGTCACGGCGAGCATAGTGCCTGGGTTGATACACTTAATAAATACCGTGAAGACATGAAGGAAGAACGCCATTCATCCCCGGATTTTGTTAATCCGCAGGCTTTTGTTCGCATGCTTTCAAAGGCAATGCCGGATAATGGCATATATGTGGCTGATGTGGGACAGAATCAGCTCTTTTCCTGTCGAAATGCCGTGATCCGCGAGGGTGGTCTGTTTATGACCAGCGGCGGAATGGGAACCATGGGATATTCCATGCCGGCTGCGATGGGAGCAGTGGCAGCGGATCCAGACAGACTTGCTGTGGCAGTATGTGGAGATGGTTCTTTCCAGATGTCCATGATGGAACTCGCAACTATGAATCAATATGACTATCCGGTAAAGATCGTTGTGTTCAGAAATAATTACCTGGGTCTTGTTAGAGAACATCAGCATTTTGCGTATGCTGATGATTACAACATGGTAAAACTTGGAGGTGAACCCGATCTAAAATTACTGTCAGAGGCTTATCATCTGAAATACTTCCGGGCTGAAAATATGGATGGATTGTCTGAAACTCTGGATGGATTCCTTCATACGGAGGGAACAGCGATCCTGGAAGTTATGATCGACCCGATGGAAACAGTAGTGATGAAGTAACGGAGGATAGTCATGAAAAAGATATATTCTGTTTTAGTTGAAAACCGTGCCGGTGTGCTTTCAAAGGTTGCAGGTCTTTTCTCACGCCGTTGCTTTAATATTGATTCGCTTGCTGTTGGAGAGACGGATCACAGCGATGTTTCCTGCATGACGATCGTTTCCAGTGGAGATGAGAGAACTTTGGAGCAGATCGAGAAACAGCTTAATAAAAAGCTGGATGTCATCAAGATCAAGACATTTGATGAAGAAGTGTCCGTAAGCCGCGAACTTATGATGATAAAGGTTAAATATAATAAGTCAAATCGTCGGGATATTATGGAGACTTGTGATGCTATGAAGGCAGATATTGTTGATATGTCTAAAAATATGATGATCATTCAGATCTGTGATACTCCAGACCGCACAAATTTGATGATCCAGCTTCTCTCAGGAGTAAGTATCGTTGAAATTGCCCGAACGGGCACATTGGCTTTACCGAAGTGTATTGAATCCTGATAAAAAATTCACGTAGTTCATTTTTTATGATTATTGGTATTCCATCGGAATTTCTTATAAGATAAAAACAGTTTGAACGAAAACGTTTATATATCCGTGTTTTACGACAATTAGTTTGATCTATATTATTCTGAGTTTTTTACAAAATGTTAATATAGTACAGACAGTTGTTCGTAGAACGCGGATATTTTCGTATTGACAAACAAAAAATGCAGGCTTATATTAATACACAAGCATTCACTTTATGACAGTAAAGTTTTGAAGTATAATGCAATAAAAACTGTTGGCAAGGAGTCTTTATCATGCAGAAGAGAGTTTTTCAGCTGCTCGTTGATAATACATCAGGTGTTCTGAGTCGTATTTCCGGATTGTTTTCCAGACGAGGCTACAACATTGACAGCATTACAGCCGGTGTTACAGCAGATCCACGTTTTACACGCATTACTATAGTTACGGATGGTGATGATGAGATCCTGGAGCAGATCGAGAAACAGCTGGCAAAACTGATCGATGTCAGAGATATACGAACTTTGGAACCGGATAACTCGGTATATCGTGAACTTTGTATGATCAAGGTTGAGGTCGACGCAAAGGCGCGACCGGGGATCATAGCTATGGCAGATGTATTCAGAGCAAATGTTGTTGATGTAGCTCCGGATGCGTTGATCATCGAGGTAACAGGTAATCAGAGTAAGGTAGATGCATTTATAAATCTTCTCGCTGATTACAGGATCCTGGAAATTGCCCGTACAGGAATAGCCGGACTGCAGAGAGGAACAGAGGGAGTCATCTGGTTTGACTGAGATCCGACTTAAGGGAAAGTATTAATCTGATATAACAGAGGAAGGGAATCACCCCTGCCCCTTGGTTATATAAAAAACAATCTAAAAGGAGAAAAGCTATGGAATTCAATGACAAGAACCCGATTTTTTATGAGTCCGATTGTAACCTTTCGTTACTGGACGGGAAGACCATCGCCATTATTGGTTACGGTTCCCAGGGCCACGCACATGCACTTAATCTGAAAGATTCGGGATGCAATGTCATTATCGGTCTTTATGAAGGCTCAAAGTCCTGGAAGAAAGCTGAAGAGCAGGGACTCAAGGTATATACAGCAGCAGAGGCAGCTAAGAAGGCTGATATCATCATGATCCTTATCAATGATGAGAAGCAGGCTCAGATGTATAAGGAGTCGATCGAGCCCAACCTTGAAGAGGGCAACATGCTTATGTTTGCTCACGGTTTTAACATCCGTTACAAGCTTATCGTTCCTCCGAAGTACGTTGATGTCTGCATGATCGCTCCTAAGGGACCTGGTCATACAGTAAGATCTGAGTATCAGGCTGGTAAGGGTGTTCCGTGTCTTATCGCTGTAGAGCAGGATTACACAGGTAAGGCAAAGGAAGTTGCACTTGCATATGCACTTGGCATCGGTGGAGCAAGAGCAGGTGTTCTCTGGACAACATTTAAGACAGAGACAGAGACAGACCTTTTCGGTGAGCAGGCAGTTCTTTGCGGTGGTGTATGTAAGCTCATGCAGACCGGTTTTGAAGTTCTTGTAGAGGCTGGTTATGATCCGAGAAATGCATACTTTGAGTGTATCCATGAAATGAAGCTCATCGTTGATCTGATCTATCAGTCAGGCTTTGCAGGAATGAGATATTCCATTTCCAATACAGCTGAGTACGGCGATTATATCACAGGACCCAAGATCATCACAGATGAGACAAAGCAGGCTATGAAGAAGGTTCTGGCAGATATTCAGGATGGTACATTTGCAAAAGACTTCCTTCTTGATATGTCAAGCGCAAGCGGACAGGTTCACTTCCAGGCACTTCGTGATAAGGCTGCTGATCACATCTCTGAGAAGTTTGGTGAGGAGATCAGAAAGCTGTACAGCTGGTCTGATGAAGATAAGCTCATCAATAACTAAATAATGTTCTGATACAAACGCTTGTTTGAATAATTAGGCCGCATGTGGTATTCTATACTGCATGTGGTCTTTTTAAATTTGCATGTATACAAGTGCGTTCGCCTGTGCGGATTACATAATTTCTGTTATACTGTGGTATAGTGTGAAAATTTTTGACTTATAGGAAATTCTATTGGAATTCCCGTAAGCCCCAAGCACTATGTATATATTATAGTTTTTCTGGAGGTTTTTTGTGAGTATCATCGAGGCAGTTCTTTTGGGACTCCTGCAGGGACTTACTGAGTTCCTGCCTGTATCATCATCTGGACATCTGGCAATTTTTCAAAATCTTTTTCATGTGGCAAACGGAACAGAGGATTTATTCCTTTTTGATATAATGCTCCACATCGGTACATTGATCTCAATATTCGTTGCATTCCATCATGACATTTTTAAGATGGTAATAGAAGGAATCGGGATCATAGCAGACGCTGTTAAAAATATTGTACATCTTATCAAAAAAGAACCAACAACCAGAATTATTCATTCAGCATATCGCAAATTCGTAATGCTGGTTATAGTTTCAACGATACCAACCGGGATCATAGGAATTCTTATTAAAGATATTGTTAAAGATGCCAGCGCGACTCTTATTATGCCGGGCATTTTTCTCCTTATGACATCAGCGCTTCTTTTTATTGCAGACAGAGCAAATGAGGGAGAAAAGACACCGCGAGCTGCAAAATACAGGGATGCAGCTCTAATAGGTATAGGACAGGGATTTGCAACACTTCCCGGTATATCTCGTTCAGGAACCACTATTACAGCGTGTCTGCTTTGTGGCTTTGAAAAGAGATTTGCTGTAAGGTACTCATTTATTATGTCAATTCCGGCTGTTATGGGTGCAGCCGTTCTTGAGATATCAGATGCAGCAGGACAAAAATTTGATCCTATGTATCTTGTTGGAATGTTCGTGGCAGCTGTTTCAGGGTTTATAGCTATAAAGACAATGCTCGTAGTAGTGAAGAGAAAAAAGTATATTGTTTTTTCGGTTTATTGTCTCATAGCAGGATTGGTTGCGATCGTTGGTTATTTTGTAACGTTGAATAAGTAATATTAGGGTGTAGGGGTTTCATGGCAACTAGAAAAAGTACTTCAACAAAGCGGAGCAGTTCTGCAAAAGGAAAAAAGACATCCGGGAGGAAGGGGAGTCGGAGTAAGGCAGATGAAAACGATGTTCCGGAAGGATTATATGAGGAAGTAGGACTTCTTCTCCTTTTGGGTGTAAGCGTAGTCTTAATATTGGGTAATTTTGGACTTACATCTGTTTTTGGCGATACGGTTAATTCGTTTTTCTTTGGACTCTTTGGATTCATGGAATTTTTGTGGCCTTTTTTGCTTTTTTTCGGAACAGTCTTTTATCTGGGGAATCGCAATAATATCCGTGCATTGATCCGGCTCGCAGCATGTGCAGCGATATTTGTGCTTGGAGGAATGTATTCTCAGCTCTTTTCCAGTAAAGAATTTCACGAAGCCGGTTATTCGAGTTTATACGATTTCGCTGCAACAACTCATAGGGGAGGCGGAGTAATATTCGGTTCTATTTATGAGGGTGCAGCAAAGGGAATTGGCGTGGTAGGTGCAGTAGCACTTATGCTTGTTCTGACGATCATATGTATTGTTATGCTCACAGGAAAGTCATTTATTTCTATACTAAGATACAGCGGCAGAAAGATGGCGGACAGAGCAGAACAGTCTACAGAAGAATGGCGTAAGGACAGGGCAGCGGCAAGAGAAGAAAGAGAACTTATACGGGCAGAAAGATCAAGAGAAAGAGCTGAAAGACGGCAGAGAGAAAGAGAAGAACACTTAAAAGAAGTCGAAGAACGTGTATCACATAGGGAACGCATACCGGATCTGACTGTTGGAGAAGGCAGAAAGAAAAGTAATAAGCTGACTCCGGTTGCAGGTGAACCCTTGGAAGTGCCGTTTCCGAAAGATCTTGATGAGTTTGAAACTGAGCAGATCGACGAGGATGAGTCTGTGAAGGGGTACTCGCCTTTTGCAATGAATCCGTCCAATCGTGTTAAACCTGTATTTGATGATAAAGTAGAAGAGTTATCTGAAACTGATAATTTATCGGATATGGATTCCAACATTATTGATAAAGAAGATGATCGGAAAGACGTTGATACCGATGATGAATCTACAGATACGGAGATGTATGAGGACGGTTTCTTTGATAACGGACTCAGTACGTTTCGTGTGATAACCCCTGTAAGTCATGACAGTGAATCATATGAAGCTTTTGATGAAACATCTCAAAGCACGGATATGGATCACGCTTATGAGGATGAGGAACCGTATTCTTCTGACGATGATGATGAAAGGTTTTATTCACCGGACACGAATAATGATGAGTATGTAGATGATGAGTTTGAATTCGGTAGCTACGATGAAAATGACAGTTACAGAGATGAAGAGGATGAACCGGATGAACCGGATCATTCGGACGCTGAAAGTCATGTATCAAAGCCGCAAAGAGAAATAAGAGAAATTCATCATGACATGCATGAAATCCTTCTTGATGATGAAGATGACTACTATTCTGATGTTTATGAGTCTGAAGACATGGAGGATGAATCTGAGGAGTCAGAAACAGATAAATATGCTGATAGCATAGTCCGTTATACGGATGATCTGATCAAATCTTCCGGAAAGAGAAAAATAGCTCCGATAGAAGTAAATGATCCAAGAGATGGTGTTATAGAGATACCGGCATATGATCACCCGAAAGCTATATATCAGGAAGAAGCAATGAGACCGGATCTCTCAGATGAAGAACGTGAAATAGCCGGGTTCAGTAAAAGTGCGGAGAAGCCGGCGGAAAAGAAAAATGCTGAGGAAAAGGTAAAGAAGCTACCGCCTAAGCCGTATCTTTTCCCGGATATAAATCTCCTTACAAAGGGAAAGCCTGTTGAAACAGAGTCCAGACAGGTGCTTAACGAGACGGCGGAAAAACTTGTTAATACGCTTGCTAGTTTTAATGTCCGTGTAAAAATGCTTAATGCTGTTCAGGGTCCATCCGTTACCAGATATGAGATGCAGCCGGAACAGGGAGTAAAAGTAAACAAGATATTGAGTCTTGCAGATGATATTCAGCTTAATCTGGCTGCTACAGATATTCGTATAGAGGCGCCTATCCCCGGAAAGGCTGCTATCGGTATCGAGATACCAAACTCTGTTAATCAGACTGTAATGTTCCGGGATCTTATAGAAAGACAGACGTTTCAGAATGCAAGATCAAAGCTTTCATTTGCAGTAGGAAAAAATATTGGCGGAGAAGTTGTAGTATTTGATATAGCAAAGATGCCGCATTTGCTTATTGCCGGTGCGACCGGTTCCGGTAAATCTGTCTGTATCAACACTATCATTATGAGTATTCTCTATAAGGCTAAACCTGATGAAGTAAAGCTTATAATGATCGATCCAAAGGTGGTAGAACTATCTGTTTATAATGGTCTGCCGCATCTTTTAACTCCGGTCGTGACAGACCCTCAGAAAGCGGCAGGTGCGCTTAAATGGGGCGTTGCAGAAATGGATCGCAGATATCAGCTGTTTGCCAGGGCTCGTGTACGAAATATGCAGGGCTTTAATGAAATAGTTCCGGAACTTAATCGAAAGGGAGAAACCAGAGCAGATGGCTCGCCATATGAGATACTGCCGCAGATAGTTATCATTGTTGACGAGCTTGCAGATCTTATGATGGTCGCGAAATCTGACGTTGAAAGTTCAATCTGTCGTCTGGCACAGCTTGCACGTGCGGCAGGTATCCATTTGATAATAGCTACACAGAGACCTTCGGTAGATGTCATTACAGGTCTTATTAAGGCTAACATGCCGAGCCGTATTGCCTTTGCGGTTTCATCAGGCGTGGATTCCAGAACCATATTGGATATGGTCGGTGCGGAAAAACTTCTTGGAAAGGGAGATATGCTTTTCTACCCTCAGGGTTATTCAAAACCTGAACGTATACAGGGTGCTTTTATTACAGACGATGAGGTGCAAAATGTGGTAAACTTCATCACAGGAGAAAATACTTCTGATTCTGAAGCTCAGGAAGAGATAACGGCGGCTATTGAAGCTCAGTCGGCATCATCAAATGATCCACGTCAGGGCGATAGCGGCGAAACTGAGCCTGAGGATGACAGAGATCAGTATTTTTCCGATGCCGGAAGGTTTATTATTGAAACTAATAAGGCATCTATAGGCAAGCTGCAGCGTAAATTTAAGATAGGATTTAACCGCGCAGCGAGGATCATGGATCAGCTTGCAGAAGCAGGAGTAGTAACAGGAGAGGATGGAACAAAAGCCCGTCAGATCCTAATGACAGAAATGGAGTTTGAAAATTACTTGAATGGAGGACATGATGAAATCTGATATCGAAATCGCTGAAGAGGCCGTACTGGAACCTATTAAGAATGTTGCAGCATCTCTGGGGATCGAAGAGGATGACCTGGAACTTTATGGAAAGTACAAGGCTAAACTTTCCGAAGAGTTTATTCGAAAGATCAGCGACAGACCGAATGGTAAGCTCATCCTGGTAACTGCTATTAATCCTACACCTGCGGGAGAGGGAAAGACCACCATTACCGTGGGGCTTGGAGAAGCGTTTGGCAGACTGAATAAAAAAGCGGCTATTGCTTTAAGAGAACCGTCTCTCGGACCTTGCTTTGGAATTAAGGGAGGGGCTGCTGGCGGCGGTATGGCGCAGGTCGTTCCTATGGATGAATTAAATCTTCATTTCACAGGAGATTTTCACGCTATCACTTCTGCAAATAACCTGTGCTGCGCAATGCTCGACAATCATATCCAACAGGGAAACGAATTAAGGATCGATACCAGACAGATCGCTATAAAGAGATGTGTTGACCTTAATGATCGTGTTCTTCGCAACGTTGTAGTTGGGCTTGGATCAAAGGCGGATGGTTATGTGAGAGAAGATCATTTCACGATCACTGTTGCAAGTGAAGTTATGGCAGTTTTTTGTCTCTCTCGTAATCTTGAGGAATTAAAGGCTCGTTTGTCAAAAATGGTAGTTGCGTATGACGTTGACGGAAAGCCCGTAACAGCTGGTGATATCAAGGCTGTAGGAGCAATGGCTGCGCTTCTTAAGGATGCACTTAAGCCAAATCTCATTCAGACGCTTGAGCATACACCTGCATTTGTTCATGGTGGACCTTTTGCTAATATCGCACATGGCTGCAACTCTGTACGTGCAACGGAAACTGCACTTAAGATGGCGGATTATGTAATTACCGAGGCTGGATTCGGCGCTGATCTTGGTGCTGAGAAATTCTTTGATATCAAGTGCCGTGAGGCAGGACTTAAGCCAGATGCGGTAGTTCTTGTGGCTACAGTTCGTGCACTTAAATATAACGGCGGAGTCCTTAAGGCTGATCTAAATAAGGAAAATATGGATGCTCTTAAAAAGGGTATCGTAAATCTTGAGAAGCATATTGAAAATCTCCAGCAGTTTGGTGTTCCGGTTGTTGTGACACTTAATGCATTTGTGAGTGATACAGAGGCGGAGACCAGATTTGTTGAAGATTTTGTAAGAGCAAAGGGATGTTCATATGCCTATGCCCAGGTTTGGGAAAAGGGTGGTGAAGGTGGAATCACACTTGCTAATGAAATCCTTGATACTCTGGAAAATAAAAAATCAGATTTCCATCCGCTCTATGACCTGAAACTTCCGTTAAAAGAAAAAATAGAGGCAGTGGCAACAAAAATATATGGTGCGAAGGATGTTGATTTTTCAACAAGTGCTGCAAATATGCTTCAGCGACTGACAGATATGGGCTTTGGAGATCTTCCTGTCTGCATGGCAAAGACACAGTATTCGCTTTCGGATGATGCGACCCTTCTTGGACGTCCTGATGGTTTTACACTTCATGTAAGAGATGTATATGTTTCAGCAGGTGCAGGGTTTGTTGTTGTACTTACCGGAAATGTACTTACAATGCCGGGACTTTCAAAGCATCCTGCGGCATATGATATTGATGTTGATGATAATGGAAAGATCACAGGTCTTTTTTGAACTACGTAGGAAAGGTTTATTGAAATGGCAAAATTGATCGATGGAAAGGCTATTTCCCAGGCTATCCGTGATGAGGTTAGGGATGAGATTTCGGCCGGAGGAATAAAGCCTTCTCTGGCAGTAGTGCTGGTTGGTAATGATCCGGCAAGTGCTGTTTATGTCAGAAACAAAAAGAAAGCATGTGAGTACTGCGGTATTCGTTCCGTGAGTTATGAACTTCCGGAAGATACCACTGAAGAAAAGTTGCTCTCACTGATCGATGAGTTAAATAATGATCCTGAGATCAATGGTATCCTGGTTCAGCTTCCTGTTCCGAAGACTATTAATGAAGATCATGTGATAGAAGCTATTTCTCCTATGAAAGACGTAGATGGTTTTTCTAAGGCATCTGTCGGAGCGCTTTCTATCGGAGACAAAGGATTTGTATCCTGCACACCGGCAGGTATCATAGAACTTCTGAAAAGATCTGATATAGACATCGATGGCAAACGTTGCGTTGTGGTAGGCAGAAGTAATATTGTAGGTAAGCCTGCAGCCATGCTTCTTTTGAGAGAAAACGGAACTGTAACGGTTACACATTCACATACTAAGGATCTGGCTTTGATAACAAGAGAAGCAGATATTCTTGTTGTTGCAATCGGTAGACCCGAGTTTATAACAGCAGAGTATGTCAAGCCCGGAGCAACTGTAATAGATGTTGGTATCCATAGACTTGATCCTGAAAAAAATGATGGGAAAAAGCTTTGCGGTGACGTAAAGTTTGATGAAGTAGAACCGGTTGCCGGTTATATTACGCCGGTTCCTGGCGGTGTTGGTCCTATGACTATTGCTATGCTTATGAAAAATACGGTTGCTGCATATAAAATGCAGCACTGAGCAGGTGGTGTGATAAATGAATTGTCCCAGGTGTGGTACAGAAATTCCGAAAGACCGGATGTTCTGTCCGAAATGCGGCTATGCAATACAAATAGTGCCGGATTATGAACTGGATATTGAAGAGAGCATTGCAGAAACCCGGAATGAGATGGCCGGTACGCTGGGCTCTTTATTTGGACCTGATGGACAGCGTAAAGTTTCACAGGAAAACATCGAACTTCCTACGCTGCAAAAGAAAGTCAGTCTGTTTAGACGGGCAGGTATGGCTATTTTTGGCATATTGGTCGTGCTTATAGTGATCACTTTTGCAGCATCATCTTATTATTTATCATCAAATGGAAAAAATGGTCATAATCTTCTGGAGGCTGACCGGGCGTATGAATCCGGTGAGTATACAGAGGCTGTTGAGCTATATGAAAAAGCGTTTGAAGCAGATGACGAAGCGGAGAATACTTTTTTATTTAACGAGAGGATTCAGTACGCAGATGCTCTTCACAGGATAAATCTTGATGACGAGGCGACAGAGGTACTGTTTTCAGTGATCGAACGGGATCCTGAAAATATGGATGCATACGGCAGATTGATAAATATACTTAAGGGTCAATCTGATTATGAAACCATTAATCGTTTACTTGCCGGTTGTTCCGATGATGATATTTTCGAGATGTATAAGGATTATATGACCATGCCTCCTGATTTCTCTAAAGCAGGCGGCAGGTATGATGATGAGATAATGGTTGAGTTGTCAGCGGCAATGACAGGCGATATCTACTATACAACGGATGGAACGCTTCCGACTACCGCATCTGAACTTTATATGGATTCGATACCGGTTACAGAGGGAAAGACGATCATTACAGCTATTTTTGTAAATCCCCATGACATGGTTTCTAAACCTGTAAGAATGACCTATGAAGTTGTATTTGATGTTCCGGAACCGCCGATGATCCTTCCGGTTTCGGGGAACTATGCAGAACCGGAATACATTACGGTATCATCTCCGAACTTGGAAAATGTATATTATACTACCGATGGAACGGAACCAACGGTTTCATCTAATCAATATACGAATCCTATTCCGATGCCTTTAGGAAAGAGCACATTGAAATTTGTTTCTGTGTCGGATAAGGGGGTAACTAGCCCGGTAGTTGAAATGACCTATAACCTGAATATCGTAGGAACATGTTCGTCGGAAGATGCAACAGCATATGTGGCAGCTTCACTAGTTGCAACCGGAGCACTTCTGGATATTTACGGGAATGTACCGGGAGTTAACGGCCATTATAAGTACCTATGCACAAAGGCTGCAAAAGAGGGAAGCAGGATATATTATATTATTGATGAGTATTTTGAATCTCCTGATGGGACACTTGAGGATACAGGTACGATTTATGCAGTTGATGCCATAAGTTGTATGATGTATAGGGCAAAAGTCGGGAGAGATGGCAGATATGGATTTTCGCTGTTTTTCTAGTTTGTATATTGAAAGAAATGTTCTGATCAATAAAGGGATAAAGGATAACAAAAAAAGACCTGAAAGTAGAAAAAACTGCTTTCAGGTCTTTTTGATCTATAGGGATTTTTATTTGATTCGCATATGTTTGAAATACGCTAAGTATATTTGATCCGGATTAAAAAATATCGATCACATTTCGCTTTTTTTCAATTTTTCTGCATTTTTCTATAAGACGCCTGATCCGTTCCGATACAGCCTTTGGACTAATGCCAAGGATCTCACTTATTTCGGAAGGCGAAAGATCCATACCGTAGCGCAGAGAGATAAGTTCCCTTTCTTCTTCACGAGCTACGGATAAAAGGTAACGCACTTCTTCGTTTATTGGATCTTTTAAGACCTCATATTCGTCTTCGACAGGCGTTTCAGGTAGTTTTTCTGTAAGAGTATCCGGACGTATAGCTGCCCGTCGGAAATAATCGATAGTCAGATTTCTTGCTATGGAACAAAGCCAGGTTCTTGCTGATGCCTTTGTTCCATCGAAGCTGTCGAAGTGACTATAGGCATTTAAGAAAGTCTGGCTGGTAAGATCTTCGGCTGTTTCTTTATGAAGCAGCCGCATATATATAACATTGTATACATATGAAAAATTTTCTTTGTAAACCGATTCAAAAGTAAGTTTAGTCTGGGCCATTTTATACTCCCTTCAGCATCCATGCAAAAAAGAAAAAGTAAACATTTTCAGATCCTTCTGATAAGAGGCCTGATCACAAAATAAAGATGTCGCTTTGAATTGGTTGTATCTTGTGTATAGTATACAAGATTAAAAGACACATAACGGCTACAAATGCGTATTTTTACGGGTACAAATGGTAGTTTTGAAGGTTCAAAATTGCATACACTTTTAGGTTGTGAACTGTCCAAAGGAATAATAATAATTTTCTGGTTTTTACCGATATTAATACTAGGAGTATGCATTTTAGAAATCTGCTTTTGAAAAGTCGGAATTAAAAGCTGGAGTCTTTGAGGGGTTGAGGGAGTATGGATATTATAGTATGCGACGATGAGAAACTTGCGGAGGAAGGGCTTGTTTCGACTGTAAAAGGGGTAATGCCGGAGGCAAAGGTGTTAGGATTTACTTTGCCCGCTGATGCATTGAATTATGCGGAGAAGAATAAACCTGAGGTGGCATTTCTCGATATCAACATGAGGGAAATAAACGGACTGGTACTGGCTAAACGTATGAAAGAGATGAATCCACGGATTAATATAATCTTTACCACGGGATATTCTGCATATACCGGTCAGGCTATGGATATACATGCAAGCGGATATATAATGAAGCCGGTGACGGAAGATAAAGTACGTAGAGAATTAATGGATCTAAGGTATCAGATTTCGAGTGAAGAATTGAATGCTGATAGAGCAAAGAAGGATATTAACAGGATTTCCGGACATGAGATATGGGTTAGGACTTTTGGGAATTTTGAGATATTTATAGATGGGGAACCTGCACAGTTCCAATATAGCAAAACAAAGGAACTGTTTGCGTATCTCGTTGACAGACGAGGAGCGCTTGTATCAAACGAGGAGATAATGGATGTTCTATGGGAAGACAGAGATACTCAGACGAGTCACCTGTCATACTTTAAGAATCTTAGAACAGATCTTTTTACGGCATTTGAAAGTGTAGACAGATCTGATGTACTGATCCGACAACGTGGAAAGATAGGGGTTCGCAAGGATTCTTTTGGGTGTGATTACTTTGATTATCTTGAAAGTTTAGATCAAAATCCCGATCATCCGGTTCATCTGCCGCTTATTGCAGATTATATGTCACAGTACAGTTGGGCGGAGTTAACCAGAGGAAGCCTTCAGAACATGCTTTTTTACAGGGCATGATACGTTACAGTTTAAGTGCAAACGGGGGTGAGCATTATTCTGTATATATGTATGACGGTTTGCATATTTATATCCTGTATTATGGCGGTAATCTGTTTTTCTCTTGTGAAAAAATACAGGATCAAAGAGAAAAAACTTATGGATCAGACGGTGCAGATGACAGAACAGGAACGGAAGATATATGAAATGAAGACCAGGCTTATGTTGTCGCAGATGCAGCCGCATTTTCTGTATAACTGTCTGAATTCAATTTATTATCTCTGCGGATCGGATCCGGAAAAAGCACAAAGAGCAGTAGCGGATTTTTCTGATTACTTAAGGGCAAATATGGATTCGCTAGGAAAGGAAGGACTTGTTCCGTTTAGAGAGGAATTAACGCATGTAAAGAAATATATCGCACTTGAAAAAATGAGATTTGAAAGAGGTTTGCAAGTAAAATATGATCTGGAATCGGATGACTTTGAAATTCCTGTTCTGACACTTCAGCCATTAGTTGAAAATGCAGTAAAACATGGCGTTGAAAAGCGTCCAAATGGAGGAACTGTCACGATCACCACGGAAGAGCAGGATGATGGGATACTGTTGACGGTACAGGATGATGGCGTTGGATTTGATGTGAACGCGCCATATACTTCGAACAAGACTCATATTGGTATACGCGGTGTCAGGCAGCGTATAGAAAGACTTGAGGGTGGTCAGATGTATATTGATAGTGAAATAGGTATAGGAACCACGGTGGTACTAAAGGTGCCGTTTAGTAAAACGTAACCTTTGCTCGCTGAGTACTGGTAGAATCTGGCAATTCTAAAACACGAGCATTTCGCATAATTATGCTACATGCTCGTGTTTTGAGTATTCAAAAGAATAAAGTATCCGTTATCGTTTATGTGTGAACAGTTACTGTTATTCTTCAAATTCAATACCCGATGAAGACATCGACTTGATCTTGGCAAGAGAGTAAACCTCTACACCGGCTTCGGTGATCTTATTTCTGCCGGGCTGGAAGGTTTTCTCTATAATAATACCTGTTCCTGCAACTGTCGCGTGAGCCATTCTCAAGATACGGATCACACCGGTTATGGCTTCTCCATTAGCGAGGATATCATCGATGATCAATACGTGATCTTCGGGTTTAAGAAATTTGGGAGAAGCTGTAAGTTCAAAGGTTTTTCCGGTTGTAAAGCTTGTAACTTCAGTGTGAAGCAGGCTGCCATTCAGTGCCTTATGAGCATTCTTTTTAAAGATCACGAGAGGCACATTAAGGTTTAGTGCAGTGATGAGAGCGGGTGAGATACCGGAGCTTTCTATCGTTGCAACTTTTGTGATTCCCTTATTTTGAAAATGCGAAGCAAATTCCTGACCGATGGCTGTCATGAGAATCGGATCAACCTGATGAGTCAGAAATGAATCGACCTTCAGGATATTATCATTTATAACGCGTCCGTCTTTAACTATTCTTTCCTCCAGTGCTTTCATATCGTCCTCCTTCATAAGAGTTAGTTTATAACTGATTAATTTCTATTTTTGAAAATTAGAAATAATTGAAGTTTAAGTGAATATAAGTTTTTATGAATACTGTTGTGAAAAATATCTAAAAACTATAATTATTATATCCTATTATGCAGAAATAATCTACAAATATCCGTGCATTGTTTTTGTAATGATACAATGATATGATGATATATATATCTAAAATGTAAACTTTTTTGTGCAAGCAGAATTGGATTTTTCTTTTGAAGCTGTTATCATCATTTTTTTATAAAAATTTAAATTGTTACATTGAAAAAAACGCAATAGAATCAGATGTATTAATTTGCAGAATACGGATTATTTAAATATCCGTTTAAAATAAGGGATAAGTTATGAAGCAGTTTAATTTTGAAATAAAGAATGAATCTGAAGTCTGTTCGGCGTTGAGAGTCGTAACAGAATGGGTTGAACGTCATGAAATACGTTCGATTTTGGTTCATCTCTACTCGATGAGATTTGATGAGAACAAGATCAGTAAAATACGCGAAGAGATTTTTGATGTATTTCCTGATGCAAAGATCGTAGGTACGAGTACGAACGGAGATATCTGTGATGGGCATCTGGCTGATCCGGGCGTTGTTATGGCAGTTTCTGTTTTTGGTTCTACGGATATTTTGGTAAAAACATATCGGTGTGAATCAGAAAACGAGACGGAAATCGGTGAATTGATAAGAAATGAAATCGATTCGTGTCGGGATATTGCTGCAGCAGAAATTCTGTTGACATTAAAAACGATCAAAGGAAAAAGCGTGCTCCGTGAGATTGAAAAATGTCATACCGATATACCGGTTTTTGGTGGAGGAAGCGCGAACGAGAATATCAATAATTCGGAAACTTATGTTTTCGATGGCGATGAAATAGTTCCAAGGGGTGTTGCTCTTGTGCTTTACAAGGGAGAGGACCTGCATATAGAAGTTCAACATGCCATTGGCTGGAAACCACTCGGACGTGATCTGACAGTGACACGGATCGATGGAAGTCGTCTTTATGAACTTGATGGGATACCGGCAGGAGAGATCTATAGTAAGTACCTGGATATCCAGTCGGATGATGATTTCTTTTCAAATATTCTGGAATTCCCGATAATGTCTCATCAGCATGGATTTGAAGTTCTGCGAATGCCGTTTTCATGTAGACGAGAGGACGGTTCCATTCTTTTAGCTGCCGATGTCGAAAAGGGTACTTCAGTAAATTTATCTTATGGTGATCCGGAAGTCATTAATGAAGATGTTACGAAAATGAGTAATACCTTAAAGAAATTTACTCCGGAAGCAGTTTTCCTGTTTTCCTGCGGTGTAAGGAAACTTTACTGGAAGCATCTTATCAACATGGAAAACTCTCCTTTTTCTGCATTGGCGCCTGTGGCGGGATTTTACTCCAGTGGTGAGATACGTCGTATGGATAAATACATGATAGAGCATCATGTCACTCTTATAGCGGTGGCTATGAGAGAAGGTCCTGCTGTAAAACTGCATCCTGTAGAAGAAAACGAAAAGGTGATCGAGGCATCAGATCAGGAGAAAATGCATGGTCAGATCTCCATGGTGCGCCGACTTGCTACTTTTATTAATGTTACATCGGCAGAGCTTAGAAAGGCAAATGCTGAACTTCGTGAAATGGCTGTTACTGATGAACTTACCGGCATATACAACCGGAGAATGATCGAAAAGCTCGTACGTGAAGCATTAAGCCGCGTTCGAAAAAATAAGGGTAAATTCATGCTGTCGATACTGGATATCGATGATTTCAAGAAAGTAAATGATACATATGGGCATTCTGCAGGTGATACGGTTCTTAGTACGATCGCAAATATAATGAAAGATGAGGTTGCAAAACATCAAAACGGACTTGTTGGCAGATGGGGTGGCGAAGAGTTCCTTATCTTACTTCCCGGAGTGACTGCTGATGAAGCAATGGCGTGCATGGAGCGCATAAGAAAAAGTGTTTCAGAGATGGCTTTTGATGATGTGGGAACTAAAACGCTCAGTATAGGATTAACAGAGTGCCGTGAAGGAGAAGGCCTTGATGAAGCTTTTGTCAGAGCGGATGAGGCACTTTATGATGCAAAAGAAAACGGAAAGAACAAGGTAGTGGTTCATTTTTAATTAATGGAATTTAGGTAACAATTCTGAATGGCTTAAACTCTGTTACTTTAAACTGATAAAAAATAATCGCTCATCTTGGGCTGCAATCGTTGCACTTTTAATCAGCATGAATTAAAATAAACAGGTGCTGCAATGAGGCAGCACAGGATTACAGAATAGGAGAAAATGGCTATGTTCAAAATTTTGAAGGCGGAGATGCTTTGCGAAAATATCTGTCAGCAGATCGTAGAAGCACCGCGTATTGCGCATTCATGCCTGCCCGGACAGTTTGTTATCGTTCGTGCGGATGAAACTTCTGAGAGAATTCCTCTTACTATCAGTGATTATGATCGTGAAAAGGGAACGGTAACTATTACTCTGCAGATTATCGGAGCTTCATCGATGAAGATCGCACAGTACAAAACAGGTGATTCTTTCGCTGATATCGTAGGACCTCTCGGTAAGCCGTCAGAACTTTGTACAGATCCCATTGAAGAAGTTCGTAAAAAGAGAGTTTTATTTGTCGGCGGCGGCCTCGGAACAGCTCCTGTTTATCCGCAGGTTAAGTGGTGTAAAGAGAATGGCGTTGAATTTGATGTTGTTATCGGAACAAAGTGCAAGGATACACTTATCATGGAGAAGGAATTTGAAGATGTTGCCGGTGAGCATTATTTCCTTACAACAGATGATGGATCCTATAAGCACAAGGGTATGGTAACAAGTGTAATGGATGAACTTATTGCCGAGGGTCGTCACTATGACCTTTGTGTTGCTATCGGTCCCATGATCATGATGAAGTTTGCAGCAAAGACTTCTCTGGCAGCAGGAATCCCTACTATCGTATCCATGAACCCTATAATGGTCGATGGTACAGGAATGTGCGGTGCTTGCCGTCTGGTAGTTGGCGATGAGGTTAAGTTTGCATGTGTTGACGGACCTGAATTTGATGCGTCAAAAGTTGACTTTGACTCTGCCATGAAGCGTATGGCTCTTTATAAGACAGAAGAGGGAAGAGCATATCTCGCAGCCAAGGAAGGTGATACTCACCACGGCGGATGCGGTCATTGCTCATAAGTAATGCTTTGTGTAACTATTCAGCACAAGTCTGACTTGCTTGAAAATAAGGAGAAATTCTCATGGCAATAGAAGTAGATGTTATGAAAAAGGTGCCGGTACGTGAGCAGGAGCCCAAAGTCCGTGCAACCAATTTTGATGAGGTTTGTTTAGGTTATGATCAGGAAGAAGCACAGGCTGAGGCAACGAGATGCCTTAACTGTAAGAATGCGCGCTGTGTCGCAGGCTGCCCTGTTTCTATTAATATCCCTGCATTTATTGCAGCTGTAAAGGACGGCGAGTTTAAGAAGGCATCTGAGATCATTGGTGAGTCCAGTGCACTTCCTGCTGTCTGTGGTCGTGTATGCCCTCAGGAATCACAGTGTGAGGGTCAGTGTGTTCGTGGCATCAAGGGTGAGGCCGTTTCTATCGGTAAGCTTGAGCGTTTCGTAGCTGACTGGGCTCGTGAGAACGGCGTTAAGCCTGTAGTAAATGCGGAAAAGAAGGGAAAGAAGGTAGCTGTTATTGGTTCCGGCCCTTCAGGTCTTACATGTGCAGGCGATCTTGCAAAACTTGGTTATGATGTTACTATTTTCGAGGCTCTTCATAAGGCAGGCGGCGTTCTTGTTTACGGTATCCCTGAGTTCCGTCTTCCAAAGGATAAGGTAGTTCAGCCTGAAGTTGATAATGTAAAGGCTCTTGGAGTTAAGATCGAAACAGACGTAGTTATCGGTAAGGGTACTACGATCGATTCACTTCTTACAGAAGAAGGTTTTGATGCAGTATATGTTGGTTCCGGTGCCGGACTTCCGAGATTTATGGGTATCCCCGGCGAGCAGGCACTTGGTGTATATTCTGCAAACGAGTTTCTTACAAGAAATAACCTCATGAAGGCTTACAGAGATGATTACGATACTCCGATCGCACGAGGCAAAAAAGTTGTCGTTGTCGGCGGTGGTAATGTTGCGATGGATGCAGCACGTACAGCTCTTCGTCTAGGTGCAGAGGTTCATGTTGTATATCGTCGTTCTGAAGCAGAGCTTCCTGCAAGAGTAGAGGAAGTTCATCACGCTAAAGAAGAAGGTATTATTTTTGATCTGCTTCAGAATCCTGTTGAGATCCTTGAGGATGAAAATGGCTGGGTTCGTGGTATCAAGATCATAAAGATGGAGCTTGGTGAACCTGATGAATCCGGAAGAAGAAGACCGGTTGAAGTTGAGGGTTCAGAGTATGAGATTGAGTGCGATACTGTCATCATGTCTCTCGGAACAAGCCCTAATCCGCTGATCTCCAGCACAACAAAGGGTCTTGAGATCAACAGGAGAAAGTGTATCGTTGCTGATGAAACAACAGGTGCAACAAGTAAGGAAGCTGTATATGCCGGTGGAGATGCTGTTACAGGAGCTGCAACAGTAATCCTTGCAATGGGCGCCGGAAAAGCTGCAGCAAAGGGAATTGATGAGTATCTTAGCACTCATTGAGTAATTATCCGACAAAGTCGGATTCTTTATTCGCGTATGGAACTCTGTTGAGAGTTCCTATGCGTTAGAAAAACTGAGAATTATACTTCTCAATGATAACTGGAGGATTGGAATGTTTTGCCCTAAATGTGGACTTGAATATAGAGAAGGTTTTACAGAATGTGCGTATTGTCACATTCCTCTTGTAGATGAGTTGCCTGAAGGAGTAGATGCTGACAAACTTTCAGCAAAGGTTCTGGACGGCGAAGAGGATCCGTTTGATGGAACTCTTCTCAGCAGGGAAGAACTTTTGGAGCAGGCCAGGGCAAGAGGGCTCAGTGAAAAGGATCTGATCCGTGCTGCAGAGGATATACATGATGAGGAATCCTTGAATAACGCTGCGTCTCAGCTTGAATCCGAGATAGAGGAAGAAAACCATAAGCCCTATAGGACAGCCGCTGACAAAGTGAGTGATGTCCAGTCCTCCGGTTATACACTTGTAGGTGTCGGTGCTATCGGAATGGTAGGACTGCTTCTATGTATTCTTGGAGTTGTACCTCTTTCCGTAGGTGGCCCGGGAATGTTTGTAACCTATGGAACTATGGGTGTTCTTTTTCTTGTATTCCTTTTTGCGGGAATCCGTTCGCTTATGCGTGTTGCGCCTCTTATGGAGGAAGCTGAACGAGAACAGGAAAAAATTGAAGAAATCGAAAAGTACTTTACGGATAATTATGATGCAGAGCGGATTGATGAGGAAGCTTTTGATTCGTCCGATGCGCTTCAGGAAGATGAATATTATGCCAGAACACGCGTAATGAAGCGTGCGATCACGGATAGATTTATAGAGCTTGATGGAGCTTTTCTCGAGTTTATAGTTGATGATCTTTATCAGGATATCTACGAGTCCGAAGATGATGAAGACGAAGAATTCGATGAAGAAGATGAGGCAGAGGATGAAGTCGACGATGAAGTTGATGATGAAGAGACAGATTCTGAAGCTGATGTCGTTACTGGAGCGGGTGGCAAACAAGTGAACCGTAACCATGAAAATTCAGAAGGGAAAGAGAATCCTGCATGAATATAGACATTATCTGTGCCGGAAAATTGAAGGAAAAATACTGGAGAGACGCGATAGCCGAATATTCAAAACGGCTGTCGCGTTACTGCCGTTTACAAGTAATAGAAGTCGCTGATGGTCCCGATATGGCGCATGAGGCAGAAAGAATGCTGCCAAAGATCGCAGACGATGCATATAAGATCAGTCTGGAAATAAAAGGAAAGATGCTGGACAGCGTTGCATTGTCAAAAAAGATCGAGCAGTTGGGAATATCCGGCTATAGTCACATTCAATTTATTATAGGAGGTTCGGATGGCATTGATCCTGCAGTTTCAGGAAAAGCGGATATGCATCTGAGCTTTTCTGAAATGACATTTCCGCATCAATTGATGCGCGTGATCCTGTTAGAGCAGATTTACCGTTCCTATCGGATCATACACAAAGAACCATACCATAAATGATTAACCGGGAGGGGAGATCGTTGACTGAATCAATCAGGAATATCGGGCTTGATCATATCAGAAATATTTTTGGTCAGTTTGATTCATTTGCAAAAAAAATCGAAGGACAATACGATGTTAGTATAGTACTTCGTGATGGAGAGATACGCATTACAGGAGATCCGGTAAATACAAAGCGCGCAGGACAGGTTATCAGTGAACTCGCAAAGCTTTCAGAAAGAGGTACCATGGTCGAAGAACAAAATGTTGACTATGCGATCACACTTGAAGAAGAAAATAACACAGCTTCGCTTGGGGAAATCGATGATACTGTAATATGTCATACAGTTCAGGGAAAACCGGTAAAGCCAAAGACTCTTGGACAAAAGAAATATGTAGAAGCGATTCGTGATAAGATGATAGTGTTTGGAATAGGTCCTGCCGGAACAGGTAAGACGTATTTGGCTATGGCAATGGCGATAACTGCATTTAAGAACGAAGAAGTAAGTCGCATAATTCTTACCCGTCCTGCTATTGAGGCAGGCGAAAAACTTGGCTTTTTGCCTGGAGATCTTCAAAGTAAGGTAGATCCATATTTGAGACCATTGTACGATGCGCTTTATCAGATAATGGGAGCAGAGGCTTTTCAAAAAAATATGGAAAAAGGTTTGATAGAGGTAGCTCCTCTTGCATATATGAGAGGCCGAACCCTCGATAATGCCTATATTATTTTGGATGAAGCTCAGAACACCACTCCTGCGCAGATGAAAATGTTTCTTACGAGAATCGGCTTTGGTTCAAAAGCTGTGATCACAGGAGACAAAACTCAGAAGGATCTTTCTGCGGATACAGTGTCAGGACTTGATATGGCAGAGAAGGTTCTTCATAAGATTGATGATATTGGGTTTATGTATCTGACTTCCAAGGACGTTGTTCGTCATCCTCTTGTACAAAAAATTGTAAAGGCGTATGAAGAATACGAAAACCGGACTCAGGAGAAGCATAAGGACAGACGTCCGAATAGATTCCGCAGAAAGGCTGGAGACGGACGTGAAAAGAGATAAACAGAAAGAATACATCTGGAAATTATTTAATGTGATAGCCTATGTTCTCACAGCAGTCGGAGTGATCGCTGTTTCTGTATTCCATGGCTTTCCGTTAAGAGCAGTTATTCCGGGATTTGTTATGGCAATGGCGGTTACAGGCATGCTGATGTTTGTCCTCAACTCGGAGGATCAGGATGGAAAGATCCCAATGAATGGAAGTCTGGCGCCTGACAGAGTGTTTTATCCTATTTTTGCAATTCAGATATTGTCTTTTTTGTCTGGTTTTGCACCGGAGTTTACAATACCGTTTTCAGCGGTGGTGCTGCTTATAACTTATCTTTCTGGTTTTCCTACCGGAATTGCTGCAGCATTAATGTCAGCAACTGTTTCCACAGTAGTTCTTTCTGAGAGCGGTCCATATTTCTTTTTGATCATTTTTAACAGTCTGCTGCTTATGTTTATAATGAGGAATCGCCTCAAAGTACGTAAAGAAACCAGTTATATGCCGCTGGTAGTATGGATCGTGATATCGTTGGTGGTATATGCGGCAGTCATTATTTTCTTTAATGTGACTCCTAAACTGCAGGTGATACTATTCCCGTTATTCGGATTATTTATTGATCTGATAGTAGTTCTGATATTCCTTCCGAAACTTCGACTGGAACTGGTATTTAAGGCGGATGATTTCTATGATGAGATAAATGATCCGGAATATGCAATGCTCCTTAAATTTAAGAAAGAAGAAAAACATGAATTTCAGAGAGCTATCCATACAGCATATCTTAGTGACAGGATAGCGGATAAAATTGGCGCAGACAGGAGAAAAGCTAAGGTTACCGCATATTATCACAGAATCGGAGTGCTAACCGGAGATAAAGATCAGATAGCTGAGAATACACTGGATATGATCAAGAAGGATGATTTTCCGTTTGAGATCATAGAATCAATGGAGGAATATTGGGGATATGAAGGACATCGTATGAGCCGCGAGACTGCAGTAGTGTATGTGGCTGATCATGTTATTGCAGCAATATATGATGAAATTCATGCAAATCCCGGAGTTAAACCGGATTATACGGCGATCATATCGAAGACCATAAATAGTCTTTTGAGAAACCGTGAGATCCGTGATTCGTGGCTTACGTTGTATGATATAGAAAAAATCGAGAAGCGGCTTCTTGGAGAAAAATTATATTATGACTTTTTACATTGAGAAAGAAACAGAAACAGACCTTGGGCTTGACTATAAGGAAATATACGAGCAGGTAGCAAAAGAAGTGCTTGATCAGGAAGGTTGTCCATACGAGGTAGAGGTCAGCCTGACGCTGGTTGATCCGGATGTGATAAAGGATACAAACAGAGAGTTTCGCGAGATCGATCGTGTTACGGATGTCCTTTCATTTCCGATGATCGAATATACAACACCCGGAGATTTCTCAAATGTCGAGGAAGACTTTTCTGACTGCTTTAATCCTGAATCAGGAGAATTGATGCTTGGAGATATAATGATATGTCTTGACAGAGCACGGGAGCAGGCTGAAGAGTATGGACACAGCGTAAAAAGAGAATTTGCTTTTCTAATCGCGCATAGTATGTTACACTTACTTGGGTTTGACCATATGGAAGAGGAAGAAGCACGTGTTATGGAAGCTAAACAGCGCGAGGCTTTGGATCACCTCGGTATCACCAGATAAGTATTAAAAGTGGTCATAAAAATATCATGAAATCTTTCAATTTGGATTTCAGAAACGGAGTAAATCTGTGATTAATAAGAAACGAATCTGCTCAGCATTACTGCTGGGCATTTTAGGGTCTGCACTTCTTATGACATCTTGTGGACGATCAGCAGTTAATAACGGTGAAGAGGCCGGAACAGAAACTGTATCTGATCCAAATGCATATTCCAAATTTGAGGAAAATACAGAATCAAATATTGGTTCCGCAAGCGGAATTCAGGCTGAGTATGGTTATACGACAAGTTATGGAATGGCCAGAGAGGAAAATGGTGATCAGATCAGGAGTTATCTGACCGGTAAGTGGGTAGACAAGTCTGTTGGAGAACGCAGACCGATTGCGGTCATGCTCAATAATATCGAGGAAGCACAGCCTATGTCCGGTACATCCAAGGCGGATATTCTTTATGAGTGTGTTGTAGAAGGTTCCTTGACCCGTATGATGGGAATCTTTGAAAACTACGACGATCTTAAAAAGATCGGATCAGTCAGAAGCTGCCGGAATTATTTTGTGTATTATGCGCTTGAGTTTGATTCCATATATTGTCACTATGGTCAGTCAGCTTATGCAATGCCTCTTCTTCAGCAGGATTTTGTAGACAATCTTTCAGGTCTTTCAAGTGAGGGTGATACTGTATTTTACAGAAGTACAGATCGTGTAGCTCCGCATAATGCCTATGCATCGGCAAAAGGCATAAAGAAGGGTATCGAACAGCTTGGTTATGATACAAGCTACTCTCCGGATTATAAGGGTAAGTTTACATTTGCAAAGGATGATCAGGTGATAGTACCTGATTCAGCAGATTCCTATAAGGCTACTCATATAGAACCCGGTTATCTCATTAATAAGCCATGGTTTGACTATAATGCTGATGATCAGAAGTATTATCGTTTTCAGTACGGTGATAAGCAGGTTGACGGAGATAACGGAGAACAGCTTGCGGTTGACAATGTTATCCTTCAGTATTCCTCATGGGAAGAGGTAGACGACAAAGGCTATCTGGGCTTTGATTGTCACTCGGGTGGAAAGATGACTTATATTACTCACGGAATGGCTCGTGACGGCACGTGGATCCGTTTTGATGGTGATCAGGGATCAGTACGTTATTTTGATTCCGAAGGTAAGGAAATCGTAATAAATCAGGGTAAGACATGGATAGAGATCATTCAGGATACTATGTCTGATAAAGTGGTGATCAGCTGATTATGACACCCAGAAAAAGAGAAAAAACAGGTCACAATTTCATAGTTCAGGGTGGTATTCTCGCCATTGCGGGAATTATTACCCGTATCATAGGTCTTTTTTATCGTGTTCCGGTAACAAATATTATCGGCGATGAAGGAAATGGATATTATGCAGCAGCTTATCAGATATATAATATAATGCTGCTGATTTCTTCCTACAGCCTGCCGCTTGCTATTTCAAAAATAGTATCTGCCAGATATTCAAAGCAGGAATATCGTAATTCGAATCGTGTATTCCATGGCGGATTGATCTTTGCGTTTATTTCCGGGGGCATTGTCTGCCTGCTGGTATATTTCGGTGCAGACTTTTTTGCAGGGCGCCTTATGAGTGAACCCATGAGCGCCATTGCTCTTCGTATATTTGCTCCTACATTGCTTATCGTTGCGGTGATGGGCGTGGTACGAGGCTATTTTCAAGGAATGGGAACAATGGTTCCTACGGCGGTTTCCCAGATAATCGAGCAGATCGTAAATGCTATAGTAAGTATCCTGGCAGCTAAGACGCTTGTTGTGTATGGTCGTAAAGTTGCTGCATTACTTAAAAATGAGCATTATGAACCTGCATACGGTGCTGCAGGCAGTACACTTGGAACCAGTAGCGGTGCTTTGGCAGGACTTATTTTCCTGATAATAATTCTTATCCTTGTTAATGCTACACTCCGTCGGAATATGAGGAACGAGGCACTGCATAGAGATGAGTCCATGAAGGATGTCATGAGACTTATCCTGATCACTGCAATCCCGGTTATCCTTAGCACGGCTATTTACAATGTAAGTGATGTCCTTGATAATGGTATTTATAATAATATTATGACATTAAAAGGACGCGGTGTTGAGAAAACTGCTATCTGGGGTATTTATTCCGGAAAGTATCGTCTGATGATGAATGTTCCCATTGCGCTGGCAAATGCAATGTGTTCATCCGTAGTACCTACGCTTACTGCTTGTATGGCGGCTGATAATGTCCGTGTTGCAAAGCGGAAGATCTTTAGTGCGATGCGTTTTACAATGCTTATCGCTTTTCCGTGTACGGTAGGTCTTGGAGTTTTGGCAGAACCTATTTTGTCCATGCTCTTTAGGGGTGATATCACAATGGGGGCGCAGATGATGAGAGTTGGCTGTGTGACGATCATATTTACGTCTATTTCAACTCTTTCAAATGGTGTTCTTCAGGGAATCAATCATTTGGAAACACCGGTCAGACATTCTGCGATTTCACTTGTTCTGCATTTAATAGCTCTTTATGTGATGCTTGATAAGTTTAACATGGGAATATACGGTGTTATTTTTGCAAATTTGATCTTTGTGGTGCTGATGTGCTTTATGAATCAGTTTTCAATAAAGAGATATCTGCATTACAAGCAGGAGATACCGAGAACATTTGTGATCCCGGCTATATCATCTATTATCATGGGTGTAGTAGTTATGGCTGTTTATAAGCTGTTCTCCGTATTTATTGGAAGTATCATTGCAACTTTTGTATCGATCATATTTGGTTCGATCGTTTACTTTACATGTATCTTGAAGCTTCGTGGGATTCGAAAGGAAGAACTTTATGAGATCCCCGGAGGCGGAGTCCTGGTTAGTGTTGCCAGGATGCTCAGGATACTTTGATCGGGAGCTGCATATGAAAAATATAGCGGTAATCGGTGCAGGCGCATCCGGAATGATGGCTGCCATAGCGGCAGCCTCAGCGGGTGCGTCCGTTACGTTATACGAAAGAAATGATCAGGTTGGAAAAAAGATCCTGCAGACAGGAAATGGAAAGTGTAATTTTTCCAATACTGTAATGAATGAAAACTGTTTTCATGGATCAGTCAGCGAGACTGGCTTATTGAAAAGGGTTTTGGATAGATTTGATAAGGATGCAACAGTAGCTTTTTTTGAAAAGCTAGGTATTATGCCGCGTATCAGGTATGGTGGATATTACCCGTATTCTGAGCAGGCATCATCGATCCGCGATGTGCTTTTGTATGAACTATGCAGATTAAAGATACGTATAGTCACATCACATCAGGTTAGAGAGATAAAGAGAGTCGGAAATGGATTTACAGTTGATGGTTCCCATTTTGATGCCGTAATACTATCTACCGGAGGTAAAGCTGCTCCCAAAACAGGGTCAACCGGAGATGGATATTATCTGGTTGAAAAGCTTGGAGTGAGATCAGTAGAAGCGCTTCCTTCATTGACTTATCTGACATCCGCCGAAAAATGGTTTAAAAGTGTATCCGGAGTCAGAGCAGAAGCAGCTCTTTCATTGATGTCCGATGGAAATCTGATAGATTCTTCCAGGGGGGAATTACAGTTGACAGATCAGGGAATTTCCGGAATCTGCACTTTTCAGCTATCAGGACAGGCAGGAAGATTATTAAGTAAGGGGCATAAGATCAAGGTTTTGCTTAATTTTATGCCAGATATGACGCAGGATGAAGTGATTTCATTTCTGGAAAAAAGAATGGAATGTAATCAGCAGAAAAAGGTGCATGAATTTCTTGTGGGTGTATTTCCTGAGAAACTTAATAAGGTGCTCTGTCAATTATCCGGGCTAAAGACAGATGTACATGTTTCAGCGTTAAAGGGTTCAGAGGTAAAGAGACTTGCAGGAAATATTGCATCACTTGCTGTAAGTATTAATGGAACAGGTGGATTTGATAGAAGTCAGGTGACATCAGGTGGAATACCTGCGTCCGAGCTAACGGAAAATCTTGAGTTAAAGAAAGTGCCCGGCCTTTTTGTCGCCGGAGAAGTTACAGATTGTGATGGTATCTGCGGAGGATATAATCTGCAGTGGGCCTGGAGCTCGGGATGGGTCGCAGGAAATGCCGCTGCCGGAAAGCATTCGCAATAACCGGAAACAAAGAAAGGTTACAGGATTATGATCAGAATTAATCAGATCCGTTCAGATCATGAATTGCAGCCGGATGAATTAAAGAAAAAGGCGGCGCGGGTTCTTCATGTTCGTCCGGAAGAATTTAATAGTTTGAAAATTTTAAAAAAATCTGTGGATGCCAGAAAAAAAGATCAGATTAGATATATATATTCAGTTCTTCTCGGAATAAAAAATGAAAAAAAGTTGGTGCAAAAGGCAAGATCAAAAGATGTATCACTTTACCGTATACCGGAATATCAGCTTCCGTCTGTTTCATCTGATAAAAAAGATTCAGATGATTTAGTAAATAAGGCTGGGCGTCCGGTTATCGTAGGATTCGGTCCGGCAGGGATGTTTTGTGCATTATCTCTTGCATCGGCAGGATTAAGGCCATTGGTAATCGAGAGAGGTTCTGATGTAGATGTCCGTTCGGAAAAAGTAAAGTCTTTTTGGAATGGTGGAGAACTTGACACAGAATGTAATGCTCAGTTCGGAGAGGGCGGAGCCGGAACATTCTCAGATGGAAAACTTAATACACTGGTTCATGATGAAACAGGCCGAAACAGATTTGTATTGGACTCTTTTGTCCGCTTTGGTGCAGACCGGTCTATCCTTACAGACGCAAAGCCTCATATAGGTTCTGATGTTTTGCGTAAAGTCGTAAAAAATCTTCGAGAAGAAGTAATACGACTTGGAGGTGAAGTTCGTTTTGATACATGCTTCACAGGTTATGAAAAGGATGATTCTGGAAAAATCTGTCGAATTAAAGTCGGGCGTGAGGAATGGATCGAGTGTGGTTCGGTGATATTGGCCCCGGGGCATTCGGCACGGGATACATTTTCCATGCTTTTTGAGAGCGGGCTAAATCTCGAAGCAAAGCCGTTCGCGGTGGGGGTTCGTGTTCAGCACAGGCAGGAATTGATAAACAGAGCGCAGTATGGAGACAACTATTCAGATAAATTACCAGCTTCTCCATATAAAGTAACAGCAAAAGCGTCTGATGGCAGAGGGGTATATTCTTTCTGTATGTGCCCCGGTGGATTTGTAGTAAATGCTTCCAGTGAAAAGGAAATGCTCGCTGTTAACGGAATGAGCTATTCAGCACGAGATGGAGAAAATGCTAATAGTGCGATAGTAGTAACGGTTACTCCGGAAGATTATGGAAATAATGGTCCGTTGTCAGGAATTGAGTTTCAGAGAGAACTCGAAAAAAAAGCATATCGTTCTGCTGCCGGAAAAATACCCTGTCAGAGATTTGAGGATTTCAGAGAAAACTGCGTTACAGAAGAGTTTGGTATAGTAAAACCTCAATGCTGCGGCGTTGTAGGAAAGGGCAATTTACGTGAAGTTCTACCGGAATTTTTGTCAAAGGATATTATTGAAGGTATGGAACAGTTTGGCAAAAAGATAAGAGGCTTCGATGATCCTGATACTGTACTTGCAGGTGTAGAAAGCAGAACATCGTCACCTGTGCGGATACCTCGTGGAAAGACTGGTGAAAGCGAAGTCAGAGGCCTGTTCCCGGCAGGTGAAGGTGCCGGTTATGCGGGAGGAATCATGTCGGCAGCAATGGATGGGCTAAAAACTGCTGAAAATGTGGTTTCTTTTTATATGGATCACTCTGATGGAGTTAATTAAATATGGATTCGGAATACATTAGGGCGCAGAAAAAGGCACTTAGAAAAAGGATTCTCGAAATGCGTGACGCGCAGACGAAAGAAGATATCATAGGTCATTCTTTGATGATAGAGGAACGGTTGACGGGACTTGAAGAATGGAAGAATGCTGAAAAGATTTTTTTCTTTTACGGATATGCTTCTGAAGTCAGTACAGAAGGCATGATGATACATGCTTTGGCTGAGGGAAAGAGGCTTTTTCTTCCGAGAGTCATGGGCGTAGAGAAAATGAGTTTCTTTGAAGTGAAAAACCTTAAGGGGCTTATTCCTGACAGACATGGTATCTTAGAACCACCGGAATCATGGGACAAAACGAGTGAAGAACCGGATCTCCTGATAATCCCGGGTGTGGCATTCGATCGTTCCTGTTACAGGATGGGGTACGGACGGGGATATTATGATCGATTCATTAGTTCTATTGGTCATGATATACCAAATGCTGCGCTTGCTTTTGAACTTCAGATAGTAGACAGCGTGCCGCGAGGCGAGTATGATCTGCCTGTAGATATGATCGTAACCGAAAAAGAAATTATAGAAAGATAAAGATATGAACGCAGAAGAAACAAGAAAACAATATGACTTTATGTCAAAAGCTTCAGAAATATTAAACAAGAAAAGTGAATCTCTCGGAAGACCGATGAAGTACTTTGTCCAGACTTTCGGATGTCAGATGAATGAGAGAGATTCGGAAAAGCTTGCGGGAATTCTTGAAAAAATTGGATATCTTAAGTCAGAAACAGAGGAAGAAGCAGACATTATTTTGTACAATACCTGTACTGTTCGTGATAACGCGGATCAGCGGGTATTTGGACGCCTCGGTGTTCTTAAGGGGCTTAAGGATAAAAATCCGGAGCTTCTGATCTGCCTTTGCGGCTGCATGATGCAGGAAGATATCGTTATCGAAAAAATCAAGCAGAGCTATCGATATGTGGATCTTATCTTTGGAACACATAATATTTTCAAGCTTGCAGAACTGCTTGTATCCCGTTTTGAGTCCGGTGCTCAGATAATTGATATCTGGAAGGATACAAATGAAATTATCGAAGATCTTCCTGTTCAGAGAAAATATTCCTTTAAGAGCGGCGTAAATATCATGTTTGGCTGCAATAATTTCTGCAGCTACTGTATCGTGCCGTATGTAAGAGGAAGAGAGAGAAGCCGTGATCCGAAGGATATTATCCGTGAGATCGAGAGACTGGTTGCAGATGGTGTAAAGGAAGTTATGCTCCTTGGACAGAATGTTAATTCCTACGGAAAGGGTCTGGAGCCTGCGATCACTTTCCCGGAGTTATTAAGGGAAGTAGAAAAAATCGAAGGTCTGGAGCGTATTAGATTTATGTCTAATCATCCCAAGGATCTTTCTGATGAACTGATAGAGGTGATGGCCGGTTCAAAAAAGATCTGTCGTCACATCCATCTCGCTATGCAGTCAGGAAGTTCCAGACTACTTGAAAAGATGAACCGACGTTATACAAAGGAGGATTTCCTTAAGATCGTACAGAAAATGCGAGAGGCAATGCCTGATCTTGCGGTAACTACAGATATTATCGTCGGTTTCCCGGGAGAGACACACGAAGATGTTGACGAGACTATAGATGTGATCAAAAAAGCTCGTTTTGACGGGGCGTTTACTTTCATATATTCAAAGAGAACAGGTACCCCTGCGGCATCTATGCCTGATCAGGTTGATCCGGAGACAGTACATGTGGAATTTGACAGAGTACTGAAAACCGTTCAGGATGTATCAAAAGAGCAGGTTAAGCGCTTTGAAGGTCAGACAATGTCTGTACTTGTAGAATCCGTTAATGAGAAAGACCCATCAATGCTCACAGGACGTATTTCACAGAATCATGTGGTTCATTTCAAGGGAGATTCTTCACTTATCGGAAGTATCGTGGATGTTCATCTTGATCAGTGTCTCGGATTCTATTATCTCGGAACACTACTTTGAAAAACTTCTTTATGGTAAAATAAACAATCGGGATGTCGTTTTAAGGCATCCCGTAAATTCGTGAAAGGGATCAAGCTCAGATGAACATAGATGAAATAATGGATCAGGTTTCCCCAATGATGCAGCATTATCTGTCTACAAAAAAACAGTACCCGGACTGTATTCTTTTTTACAGACTTGGTGATTTTTATGAGATGTTCTTTGAAGATGCAAAGATTGTATCAGAGGAACTTGAACTGACACTTACAGGAAAGGCCTGCGGACTTCCGGAACGTGCACCTATGTGTGGAGTTCCTTTTCATGCACTGGACAGTTATCTGAACCGTCTTGTTTCAAGAGGATACAAAGTAGCTATCTGTGAACAGCTGGAAGATCCTAAAAATGCAAAGGGAATAGTTAAACGAGACGTTACTCGTGTGGTAACACCCGGAACAAATCTGGATATTCAGTCCATTGATGAAGGTGTAAATAATTATCTGATGGCCATAGTATATGTGGCCGATCATTTTGGTCTCTCGGTGGCAGACGTTACCACGGGAGATTTTTTTGTGACGGAGGTGGATTCTATCGGACGCCTTATGGATGAGATCTCAAAATTTGCTCCAAAGGAGATAATTTGCAATTCTGAGTTTTACATGAGTGGTGTTCGGATAGATGATCTAAAAACGAGGCTGGGAATTGCCGTTAATTCCCTGGATGTTCGGTATTTTGAGGAAAGAAATGCCGGAGAGATGATACTTTCTCATTTCAAGGTAAAGAGTCTTGACGGACTTGGACTAATGGATTATCCGGCAGGAGTACGTGCGGCAGGAGGTGTCCTTTCATACCTTACGGAAACCCAGAAAAATGATCTGTCCAATATTCTTAGGATAACACCGTATACTACTTCAAATTTTCTTGTTATCGATTCATCTACGAGACGTAATCTGGAACTGTGCGAAACACTTCGTGAAAAAAGAAAAAGAGGAAGTCTTCTCTGGGTTCTTGATCATACGAGAACAGCTATGGGGGCAAGAAAGCTCCGTAATTTGATTGAAGAACCTCTTATAGATCCGGATGAGATAAATAGAAGACTGGATGCGGTGGAAGAGTTTAATTCACGTATAATGGATCGTGATGAGCTGAGGGAATATCTGAATGCTATCTACGATCTTGAGAGACTTCTATGTAAGGTTACGTATGGATCCGCTAATCCCCGAGACCTCATAGCACTTCACAGTTCGCTTGCGATGTTAAAACCGATTCGCAATGTACTTTCTGATTTTAATATGTCATTATTATCAGAACTTGCCGGAAATATTGATGGTATGGAGGATCTTACTGATCTTATCGGCCGGGCTATCGTCGAAGAACCTCCTATTGCTCAAAAAGAAGGTGGGATAATCCGTGATGGATACAATGAAGAAGTCGATCGATTAAGGGGGGCCAGCAAGAACGGAAAACAGTGGCTCATGGATCTTGAGGAAAGAGAACGTGAGAGAACAGGTATAAAGAACCTCAGAATTAAGTTCAGCAAAGTATTTGGATATGCGTTTGAGGTGACTAACTCCTTTCTTTCACAGGTGCCACCTGATTATGTTCGTAAGCAGACTCTTACCGGAAGTGAAAGGTTTATCACAGATGAACTGAAGCAGATGGAAGATACGATCCTTAATTCAGAGGAACGATTGACATCGTTGGAATATGAACTTTTCGATGAAGTCCGAAGGGAAATCGGAAAGAATGTCGAGAGGATCCTTACTACTGCAAAAGCAGTAGCAATGGTAGACGTGCTGCAGTCTCTATCATATACTGCAGAGCATAATCAATATGTTCGACCAAAGATTAATAATAAAGGTACGTTAAAGATAAAGAATGGACGTCATCCGGTGGTTGAAAAGATGCTTGACCAGGGAATCTTTGTGCCAAATGATGTGATGCTCGATCAGAATAAGAACATGATCTCGATCATCACAGGGCCGAATATGGCAGGAAAGTCTACGTATATGCGTCAGTGTGCGCTTATCGTGCTTATGGCTGCACTTGGATCTTTTGTTCCTGCAGATGAGGCGGATATCTGTATTGTAGACCGTATCTTCACACGTGTAGGTGCGTCTGACGACCTTGCTAGCGGACAGTCGACATTTATGGTCGAGATGAATGAAGTTGCGAATATTTTAAGAAATGCGACAAAGAGATCATTACTTATCCTCGATGAGATAGGCCGTGGAACATCGACTTTTGATGGACTGAGTATAGCATGGGCTGTTGTGGAACATATAGCAGATAAAAAACGCCTGGGTGCAAAAACCCTTTTTGCGACCCATTATCATGAGCTCACAGAGCTTGAGGGTAAAGTTCCCGGGATTAATAATTTCTGCTTCGCAGTAAAAGAAAACGGAGATGATGTCGTATTTTTGAGAAAGATTGTTTCCGGTGGTGCAGATAAATCCTATGGAATCCATGTAGCGAGGCTTGCTGGAGTGCCTGAATCCGTTATTGCGAGAGCAAATGATATAGTAGCAGAGCTTTCTGACAACGACATCACATATAATATTCAGGCAATTGCCGAGGAAAGTGCTGAAAATGTGGTGACTAAGGCAAAGAAGCAGAGAAAACTTGATGAAGTTGATCTGGGACAGATGTCTTTGTTTGATACGATAAGTGATAATGATGTTCTTAATGAGTTGAAAGAACTGGATCTCGCGCATATGACTCCTATGGATGCGCTCAATACATTATACAAGCTTCAGAATAACCTGAATAACAGATGGAAAAACGGGTGATTATCATGAGTGAAATTAAAGTTCTTGATGATAAGACGATAGACAGGATAGCAGCCGGAGAAGTGATCGAAAGACCGGCTTCCGTTGTAAAGGAACTACTGGAGAATGCGCTGGATGCAGGGGCTACGGCTATTTCTGTAGAAATAAAAAATGGTGGTATCGATCTTATCCGGGTAACAGATAATGGATGCGGGATACCTTTAAATCAGGTTCGTACAGCTTTTTTGCCTCATGCAACGAGTAAGCTAAGAAAAATAGAAGATCTCATGTCCATAAGCAGTCTGGGATTTAGAGGAGAAGCACTCCCGAGCATAGCGTCTATTTCGGAAGTTGAGATAATGACAAAGACGGGGGAGGCTCTGACCGGTGCCAGATATGTGATAAACGGCGGCACGGAAGTATCACTTGATGAGGCAGGAGTGCCTGATGGAACGACTTTTGTTATTCGTAATATTTTCTATAATACTCCGGCAAGGCGAAAGTTCCTGAAAAGTCCCATGACTGAGGCAGGATATGTTACGGCTCTTGTGGAAGAAATAGCCATGATCCGTCCTGATATATCATTTAAGTACACAGTGAACGGTAGTAATAAGCTTGTGACTCAGGGAAACGGGGACCTGAAAGAAGTAATATATAGAATATATGGACGAGATATAGCGGACTCACTATTGCCGATAGATGCAGAAAGGTCAGGAATGCATCTTTCGGGATTTCTTGCAAAACCTGTTGTGGCAAGAAACAGCCGTACGATGGAAAACTATTTTGTAAATGGTCGTTATGTAAAGGATAAGACGTTTTCAAAAGCGTTGGAAGACGGCTATGCAGGATTTCTTATGCAGCATAGATTTCCTTTCTGTGTCCTTTCTCTGACAGTTCCGCCGGATGAGCTCGATGTAAATGTCCATCCGAGAAAGATGGAGATCAAGTTTTCGGAAACATCGGAAGTTTATGAGTTCATAAGGGAAAATGTCCGAACAGTGCTTGGCGGACGTGAACTCATAAATCATTTTTCATTTGGAAAAGAACCTACGCGACCTGCGTCACCGCCCGCTGCCCCCAAACATGCGCCTGAACCCTTTCAAAGACCAAAGCATGTTCCTTTATCAAAACCTGCTGCGTATGTTACGGAGACAGGTAATGCAGACAGAGTACAGGAAAACAGAACTGCCGAGCGTACCTTTGCATCAGAAATGGCAACTTCACGGGCTGTACTTAAGGAAATGGCCTCGATCACTCCGTCTCCTGTAATAAATAAAGTTGTTGAAGAAATACCGAATTTTAATAATGAAAATGCCATAGAAACAAAACCTGAAATAAAGCCTCAAATAAAGCAGGAAACGGATCCTGTAGCCGAGAATCCTAAGCAGCTCGACCTGTTTGAGGAAAAGATTCTCACGCGCAAAGCTTCACAGGAATTTAGGATCATTGGACAGGTTTTTGACACCTATTGGATCATCGAGTACAGGGATACTATGATGATGATCGATCAGCATGCGGCTCACGAAAAAGTAAATTACGAGCACTTTATGAAGCAGTTTGAAAATCATGAGGTGACGACACAGATATGTCAGCCGCCTCAGATTGTCACATTGGACGGAGCGCATAGGCTTGTCCTTGAAAAATACATGGATAAGTTTGAAGAAATGGGTTTTCAGATAGAGGATTTCGGGGGAAATGAATACGCAATCCGGGCTGTACCGGAAGATATGTATGGTCTTCAGGAAAAAGATGTATTTATTTCGCTTCTTGATGAATTACAGGATGGAACAAAACTTTCGGAAGTGAGTTTAATCCACGACAGGATCGCAACAATGGCATGTAAGGCAGCGGTAAAGGGAAATAACAGATTATCGGTGATGGAAGCAGAGGTGCTTATTGATAAGTTATTGTCATGTGAGAATCCATATAATTGTCCGCATGGACGTCCGACAGTGATCCAGATGTCAAAAAAAGAAATGGAAAAGAAGTTTAAGAGGATCGTATAAGATGAAAAAAAAGCCTTTGATCATAATTGCAGGCCCCACAGCAGTAGGAAAGACTGCTTCTTCGGTAGGACTTGCGAAAAGGATTAACGGACAGGTGATCTCTGCTGATTCTATGCAGGTTTATCGGTATATGGATATAGGATCGGCCAAAATACGTCCGGAGGAAATGGAAGGGGTTCCGCATTATCTTATTGATTGCCTGGAACCGACAGAGGATTTTAATGTGACACGTTTTCAGGAAATGGCATTTGAATCCATGGATAAGATCTATTCGGAGGGTTCGATACCTATTCTCGTTGGCGGAACCGGTTTTTATATACAGTCGGTACTTTATAATATTGATTTCAAAACTACGGAAATTGATGAAGCATATCGTGAAGAGCTTGAAAAAGAGGGGCTTGCTCATGGAAAGGAATTTTTACATGAAAAACTTCGTGAGGTAGATCCTGCATCAGCGGATGCGATACCTGCCGGAAATATGAAACGTGTGATCCGGGCACTCGAGTATTATCACTCTACTGGACGACAGATTTCTGTACATAATGAAGAGGAACGTAAGAAAGAACCAGCATATAATGCAGCCTTTTTTGTGCTGACTATGTCAAGGGATGTTCTTTACGAGAGAATAAATCTGCGTGTAGATCAGATGATGGAAGAAGGGCTTTTAGAGGAAACGAAGAAACTCCTCGAAATTGGTGTTACGGAAGATAAGACTGCCATGCAGGGGCTGGGTTATCGCCAGATCGTGCGCTATCTTCAGGGAAAATGCAGTCTTGAAAAGGCTGTTGATGACATCAAAAAGGAAACCAGGCATTTTGCAAAGAGGCAGCTGACCTGGTTTAGACGTGAAAAAAATGTAATCTGGGTTGACAGAGAGCAGTTTACGGACAATAATGCACTTTGTGCTTATTTGCAGGAAACGGCAGAGTCTGTCTTCGCCGGACAGAAAGAAAAAATAATACTGCCGGAATGAAAGGAAATCTGATGCAGGAAACAAAAAAGCTTTATGAAGAGATGGGGATTCGCCCCGCTGTATTTGAATTTGGTGAAAAGATCGCGGAGAGTCTTAAGGAACGTTTTCGCAGCATTGATGAAACGGCAGAGTACAACCAGTTAAAGGTCGTACATGCAATGCATAAAAATAATGTCGGTGAGGCTTGTCTTTCAGGCACCACCGGATATGGATATAACGATATCGGTAGAGATACTCTGGAAAAAGTGTATGCTGATCTTTTTGAAGGAGAAGATGCACTCGTTCGTCCGCAGATCACCTGCGGAACACATGCACTTGCACTTGCACTTTTTTCAAATCTCCGTCCGGGAGATGAGCTTTTGAGCGCTGCCGGCAAACCGTATGATACTCTTGAAGAAGTTATCGGAATACGTCCTTCTCAGGGATCCCTTGCAGAATATGGTATTACTTATGCGCAGGCTGATCTGAAGCCCGAGGGAGGTTTTGATTTTGAGGCAATCCGTGCGAAGTTAAATGATCGCACAAAGCTCGTTACCATCCAGAGATCAAAGGGATATCAGACAAGACCTACACTTTCTGTTGATGAGATCGGAGAAGCTGTTAAGTTTATCCATTCCATTAAGCCGGATGTTATCATTATGGTAGATAACTGTTACGGAGAATTTGTGGAAAAGAAAGAGCCTCTTTCTGTTGGTGCGGATATGATCGTAGGTTCACTTATTAAAAATCCGGGCGGCGGACTTGCACCTATCGGAGGTTACATAGTAGGAAAGAAAGAGTGTGTTGAAAACGCTGCGCACCGTCTGACTTCTCCCGGACTCGGAAAAGAAGTAGGTGCTTCGCTCGGAATACTCCCGCAGTTCTATCAGGGATTATTCATGGCACCTACTGTAACTGCGTCAGCATTAAAGGGAGCTATTTTTGCAGCAAATCTTTATGAAAAGCTTGGATTTTCTGTTCTTCCAAACGGAACGGAAACGCGTCATGATATCATTCAGGCGGTTACATTCGGAAAGCCCGAGGGTGTTATCGCATTTTGCAAGGGAATTCAGGCAGCATCACCTGTTGACAGTTTTGCAACACCGGAACCCTGGCCAATGCCCGGCTATGATAGCGATGTAATAATGGCAGCGGGAAATTTCGTTTCCGGTTCATCTATCGAACTTAGTGCGGATGGCCCTATAAAGCCGCCTTATTCTGTATATTTCCAGGGCGGTCTTACCTGGCAGCATGCAAAGTACGGCATCATGAATACCGTAGAATATCTTTTGAGAGACAAGGTGATTTCAGAAGATGTATTAAAGTAAGAATTTAAAGTAACATACATCATAATGTACTTTATCGGGATTATGTGTTAAGATAAAAAATGTTGTCTGGGCGGAAGTATGTCCGGACGCATTTCGGGTTTTGTTATATATGTTCCTTTGAGGCTCAAAGGAGTGGATATGATACATAAAATGAAAGAAATGCCTGAAGGTGAGAGGCCTTACGAACGTTGTCTGGCTCAGGGACCTGAGGTTCTTACGGATGCAGAATTGCTCGCAGTGATCCTGCGTACCGGTTCCAGAGAGAAAAATTCTGTTGAGCTTGCTCATGAAATTCTTGAACTTACCGGAAATGATCAGTCAATCGCAGGACTTGAAAGATTGAGCATCAGTGAGCTTCAGAAGATTCCGGGAATAGGGCGTGTCAAAGCAATCCAGCTCAAGGCATTATCAGAGTTTTCGAGGCGTTTATGGAAATCCCGAACCAAGGAACGGCTTTGTTTCCGCAATCCGGAGAATATTGCCGCTTATTTCATGGAAGATATGCGCTATCTCAGACATGAAGAAGTCCGCGTGCTTTTTCTTGACATAAAGTGCAGGTTCATTGCAGAGAAGATAATGACGAAGGGAACTCTTGATTCCTCACTGGTATCCACAAGAGAACTGATGATAGAAGCAGTTCGTGCGGAAGCTGCGCTTTTTGCTATGGTGCATAATCATCCGTCAGGTGATCCGGAAGCAAGTATGGACGATATCCATATTACGCAGAAGGTTCAAATGGCAGGAAGTATTATGAATATAAAACTTCTTGATTCTATAATTATTGGAGACGGTGTCTATAAAAGTCTCCGTCAAGACAGCAGGATCGCCTGGGATATACAGAAAGCACCCAGGTCCGGGATATAATCATATAATGGCAGACATCCTGTGTTAATCTACTGAAAGGGGAAGAAAATGCCAAACACCAGCACTGCATTTGGTATCGATCTCGGTACCGGAAACATCAAAATTTATAACAATACGGACGGGACTGTTTTTCGTGAGAAGAACATGATAGCTGTAATCAACAAAAACACGCTTTTTGCGTATGGTGATGAAGCTTTTGATATGTATGAAAAAGCGCCAGCAAATATTCGTACATCTTTTCCGCTTGCAAACGGAGTTATTGCCGATATAAAAGATATGCAGACTGTCCTTAAATGTTTCATTACGGACATGACTGAAAAATCAAAGTTTAACGGAGCGGATTTCTATATCTCAGTACCAAAGGATATTACTGAGGTTGAAAAGCGTGCATTTTATGATCTTGTAAAAGATGCCAATATAAAAGCAAGAAATGTACTTATGGTAGATAAGGCCATTGCAGATGGACTTGGTCTTGACATTGACGTTAAGACAAGCCAGGGTGTTATGATCGTTAATGTCGGCTTTGATACTACTGAGATATCAATCCTTTCACTTGGAGGTATCGTTCTTTCAAAGCTAATAAAGGTTGGCGGAAGAAAGTTTGATGAAGCGATCAGAAATGCTGTCCGCAGAGAATATAATCTGATGATCGGAAGCAAGACAGCAGAGAAAGTCAAGATTGCTCTTTCAAATCCGGAGGCGGCAGAGGAAGATTCTATCGTATATGGACGTGACATTGTTACAGGTCTGCCGGTTGAGAGAAAGATACCTACAGATCTTATAGAGTCTGCGCTTAATGAACATATTAACTCTATCATTGATAACATTAAGGTTATCCTTGAGAGAACTCCACCGGAACTTGCAGCTGATATTTACAGACATGGTATTTTTGTAACTGGTGGATCTGCAAAGCTTAAAAATCTGGATGTTATGATCAATAAGGGAACAAATCTTAAGGTAAACCTTACAGAAGATCCTATCAGCACAGTTGCTAACGGTCTTGCCCGTGTGATCAAAGACGATAACTTTAAGACTGTTGCATATTCTATTCAGGGATTATCCGGTAAATAAGGAGGCCGGCTCATGGCCAGAGTGCGTCTAAAAAGAAAAAAATTCTCCATGCCGGGAAGGTATATATTACTTATCCTGACTATTCTTTGCATAGCCATGATGCTTCTCACTTACTTCACGGATGCGGTGTCGGGACCGCTTTCCTATGTAGCTGCATACACTATCGTTCCCATTGAAAGTGGATTAAATACGATCGGTGAGAGATTTAAGGAGCACGTGGACAATTTCCAGTCCTTAGAAGCGGTATTATCAGAGAATAAGGCATTAAAAGAACAGGTTGAAGAACTGTCTCAGGAAAAAAATAACCTCATTGAGGATAAATATGAACTTACTGAGCTTAGGAATCTGTATGATCTTGATGATAAATTTTCTGATTACGAGAAAGTGGGAGCGAGAGTAATTGGTAAAGATCCCGGCAACTGGTTTTCTGTATTCTTGATTGATAAGGGAACGGATGACGGGCTCAAGGTTGACATGAATGTCATCGCAGGAAACGGCCTTGTAGGCATCATTACGGAGGTCGGACCGAATTGGGCGACAGTTAGATCTGTTATAGATGATGCAAGCAATGTTTCTTCGATGGTATTATCTACGTCAGATACCTGCATGGTTAGCGGAGATCTGAAGCTCATGGAATCCGGAGAAATCCGTTTTGACCAGTTAACAGACGATGAAGACGCTGTAGTTGTTGGAGATGAGATAGTAACTAGTAATATTTCAAACAAGTTTCTTCCCAACATAACCATCGGGTACATCAGCTCCCTTGATAAGGATGCAAATAACCTTACAAAGTCAGGGACACTGACGCCTGCCGTAGATTTTAAGCATATAAATACAGTGCTTGTTATCACGGAACTTAAAAACAGCGGATCGGAGCAGCAGTGAGAAGAAAGATCCTTGAAGTAATCATTATATTTATAGCTTTTATTCTGCAATGTACGGTGTTCAGACTGATCTCGCTCGGGAATGTCGTGCCCAATATGATGATAATCCTGACAAGTGCCTTCGGCTTTATGAATGGTAAAAAAGAGGGGATGTTTGTCGGGTTCTTCTGCGGGATGTTTACGGATATCCTTTTTGGAAGCGGTCTTATAGGTCTATATACGCTCATATATGTGTGGATAGGATTTGGAAATGGCTTGTTTAATGCTCTTTTCTATCCTGAGGATATTAAATTCCCAATTGTACTGATAGGTGTGAGTGATCTGGTATATGGTTTTGTTTATTATGTGCTGACATTCCTGCTTCGCTCCAGACTTGATCTTGGCTATTACATGCTTCATATTGTCCTTCCGGAAGCAATCTATACAATAGTGGTAACGATTGTTATATATCGACTGCTGCTTTATTTTGAAGAAACAATGGAATTACGTGAAAAGCAGGAAGATATGGAATAACATCCGAGAATAATTCGTCAGATATAAGCGGATGTTTATGGAGGAGTGAATCGTATATATGTTTGGTGAGATTCGCGATAAACTGATCGGTATCATCACATCGAGATTGTTTCTGTTGGGCACCGTTCTATTTATCCTTTTTTCAGTTCTGATATATCGTCTCTTTACTCTCCAGATAATAAAGGGAGAGTCATATCAGGACAATTTTACACTTCGTATCGAAAGAGAAAAAACTATCAAAAGTACCCGTGGTTCGATATATGACAGAAATGGAAACGTACTCGCCAGTGATCAGCTGGCGTATTCCGTTACCATTGAGGATAATTACGATTCAGACGGTACCCGTAATATGAAACTCAATGATACGATAAAAAAGCTTATCGATATAGTAGAGAAAAACGGCGACAGTCTGAACAGTGATTTTAATATTATAGTAGATCAAAGCGGACGTTTTGCATTTACACTTGAAGGAAAGCAGCAGCTTCGTTTCCTCGCTGATCTATATGGTCACACTTCGACAGATGACCTGAAAACAAAAGAAAGAAATGCTACAGCTGCTGATGTTGTTGCCTATCTTTGCGGTGAAAAGAAGTATGGGATTGGCTCATATACTGAAAAAGACGGCGGTGGATACGATTTTAAGGCAGAGGAAGGCTATACTAATGAAGAACTGCTGAAAATCATTACGGTACGGTATAATCTGGGATTAAACAGTTTCCAAAAATATATCGCTACTACAGTTGCAACAAATGTTAACAAAAAAACTGTTGCTGAAATTCTGGAGAATCAGGATTCGCTGCAGGGAGTTGACATTGCGGAAGATACGATAAGAAAATACATTGATGATCCAAGTTTTTCACATATTCTTGGTTACACCGGAAAGATATCAGATGAAGAACTTGCTACATACAATACAAATACCGGTGACAGTACAGATGCTAATCATTATGAATTGAATGATATGGTTGGTAAGGCTGGTATCGAGCAGGTCATGGAGACAAAACTGCAGGGAAAAAAGGGAAAACAGACGATTTTTGTTGATAACCTTGGTCGCGTGACAGAGACAGGTGAAAAGACGGATCCCGTAGCCGGCAGCAATCTTTATCTTACAATTGATTCTGATCTTCAGAAGGCTATCTATCAGATACTTGAGCAAAAGATCGCAGGTATTGTAGTTTCAAAGCTTACTGATACGAAGGAGCGTGATCTTACAGGTCAGTCGTCATCTTCTGACATAAGGATTTCTATAGATGAAGTCTACTTTGCTTTATTTGATAACAACTATATCGACTTGAAACACCTTGCCTCGCCTAATGCAGGTACTAATGAGAAACAGGTTTATTCTGTATTCACGACGCAGAAGCAAAAAGCTCTTGTTGAACTAAAGGAAGATCTCTTAAACGGTACGACTGCATATAACAATCAGATTCAGGAAATGCAGGCGTATGAGGCATACGTTGTGACCATGCTTCAGTCATCTGCGGTTGATGTGTTTGATACGAGTGTGATTGATGCAGATAATGAGACTTATCTAGCGTGGAAAGAAGGAACCTGTTCTTTAAAAGATTATCTTTTAGAGGCGGTTGCACAGGACTGGATCGATACTACGAGAATTCAGACAGAGGAAAAGTATCTGGATTCGGAAGAAGTATATAAGGCTCTGGTGGACTACGTGTGTGAAGAATTGGCAGATGATCAGGCATTTGCAAAGGAAATCTACAGATATATGATCAGAAATAATGAGATTTCCGGCTATCAGATCTGTCATATTCCATACGAACAGGGAAGATTATCAGATAAAACAGGAGCGCTGACAGAACTTGATGCAGGAACTGTAAGTGCATACAATTTCATGCGATCCCGTATAAGATCTTTGGATATCACACCGGCTGATCTGGCACTTGATCCCTGCTCAGGATCCTGTGTAGTAACAAACGTGAATAGTGGTGAAGTACTGGCGGTTGTATCCTATCCGAGTTATGATAACAGTCGTCTTGCAAACTCTGTTGATTCTGCTTATTTTGCAAGCCTGCAGAGCAATAAGGCACTCCCATTGTATAATTACGCGACACAGCAGAAAACTGCACCGGGTTCGACCTTTAAGCCGGTTAGTTCAACAGCAGGGCTTGAAGAAGGTGTGATTTCTACGGGTGAAACCATTGACTGTGTGGGTATTTTTGAGAAGATCTCACCATCCCCAAAGTGCTGGGTCTACCCTCATTCTACACATGGTCTGTTGAATGTTGTTGGTGCTATTCAGAATTCATGTAACTTCTTCTTTTACGAGGTGGGCTATCGGCTGTCTCTTGTAAATGGAAAATATGATTCTGATACTGGTCTTTCTAAATTGGCTAAATACGTTGATCTTTACGGCTTGTCAGATAAATCCGGAATAGAAATAGCGGAATCTGAGCCGGAAGTTTCAAACTTTGACGCAGTTCGTTCTGCTATCGGTCAGGGTCGTCATGCTTATACGACGGTTGGAATTGCGCGATATGTAACAACTGTTGCTAATGAAGGTACATGCTATAATCTGAGCCTTCTGGATAAATTAACTGATTCAAACGGTAATGTTTTGATTGATTACACGCCGTCTGTTAGAAATGAGGTTAATATTGCAAGTTCTACATGGAATTCGATTCATGAAGGTATGAAAGAAGCAGTAGCACATTATGATGCATTTGAAGATTTTCCTATTACAGCAGCAGGAAAGACTGGTACTGCGCAGCAAATAACCACCCGTCCCAACCATGCGCTGTTTATTGGATTTGCACCGTATAATGATCCTGAGATAGCCATAGCTACGCGTATTGCGTATGGTTATACATCTTCTAATGCAGCAGAAGTTTCCAGAGAAGTGATGAAGTATTACTTCAAACTGGAAGATAAGGATGATATTATCACGGGTGCAGCTGTATTACCTGATAGTGCAGCAATCGGAGATTAATGCTATGCCAAAAAATTATCATCTTAAAAACTACGATTTCTTCCTGATACTGTTTGCGGCAGCTATATCGATTTACGGTATTATTGTTATTGGAAGTGCGAAGGAATCTGTTCAATCAAGACAGGTTATTGGTCTTGTGATAGGTCTTGTAGTCATGGTGATCCTGTCACTTATAGACTACAGGTCTATACTTAATTTTTATTGGATATACTATGTGGCGAGTATTATACTGCTTTTGTCAGTACGTTTTCTCGGTGTAACGAGAGGCGGTGCAAAACGTTGGATCATACTTGCCGGTATCCAGTTTCAGCCATCGGAGACAGCTAAGTTCCTGTTGATTTTATTCTTTGCAAATTTTATAATGATACACAGGGATAAAGTAAGCAGGTTTGGTACACTAATTTTAACTATGGGGTTGTTTTTAATTCCATGGTACCTGGTTTATGATGAACCGGATTTGTCTACCAGCATAGTTTTAATCTGCATTTTTCTTTCGATGATATTTATTGCCGGTCTGAGCTGGAAGATAATAATCGGTACACTGGCGGTTGCCATACCTGTGCTTGTTATAGGTCTTATGCTTGTACTGCAGCCAAATCAGGAAATAATTAAAGACTATCAGCAGACCCGAATACTTGCCTGGCTTCAACCGGATAAATACTCAAATGAGGAAGGATATCAGCAGCAAAATTCGATCGTGGCGATAGGCTCAGGTCAGCTTACAGGTAAGGGCTATAAAAATAATGAGGTCGGATCTGTAAAGAACGGTAATTTCATCTCGGAGCCTCAGACAGACTTTATCTTTGCAATAATTGGTGAAGAACTTGGTTTTATCGGAAGCGCAGCAGTTATTATACTTGCTTCGCTTGTTGTGGTAGAAACGCTCCGTATAGGGCGGAATGCTTCGGAGCTTTCGGGAACACTGATTTGTGCCGGTGTGGCAGCACACATCGGCTTTCAGACATTTCTCAATATAGCAGTTGCGACAGGAGTGATGCCTAATACAGGTATTCCCCTTCCGTTCGTGAGTTACGGAATGACATCACTAATCAGTTTGTTTATGGAAGTGGGAGTCGTTCTTAACGTAGGACTTCTAAGGCTGCGTGAAAGAGATAATGTCAGGTTTTGATTTTTCTATAAAAGGGTCTTTAAGCAGAGTGATGGGGCACTGTGCGAAAATAATACTGAGTTTACGGATTGAATATAGGGGTTCATATTTTTGATCAGTAAACAAAGGGAAGAAGGTAAAATATGAATATTGGTCTTATTGCACATGATGCAAAGAAGAAACTTATGCAGAATTTCTGTATTGCTTACAGAGGAATCCTTGCCAAAAATGATCTTTACGCTACCGGAACTACCGGCCGTCTTATAGAGGAAGTTACGAATCTTAATGTACACAAGTTTCTCGCAGGTCATCTTGGTGGAGAACAGCAGCTTGGAGCACAGATTGAGCATAATGAAATGGATCTGGTCATCTTTTTAAGAGATCCTCTTACAGTTAAAAATCATGAGCCGGATGTTAATAATATTGTTCGCCTTTGTGATACACATAATATTCCGCTTGCTACTAATCTTGCAACCGCAGAGCTACTGATCAAGTCCCTTGACAGAGGAGATCTTGAATGGCGTGAGATGTATAAATAATATGAGTCCAAATAAGTTTATCTCAGGTCCGGTCAAATTGACCGGACTGTTTATTGCTTCGGTTATGCTTTTCACATCATGTGGAAGCAAATCTTATTCTGTTCCCTTTGATATTAATACGACAAAAAGTGCTTTTCGCTTTGAGACAAATAACTCAAGTAATATCGCAGATTCTTTTGCAAGCAATCTAGCGGTAGTTAGTGGTGATGAAATACCAGGTGAAGAAATATCTTTTGGAGCTGATTCGTATGGCTCGGCTATTCTTGTTGATGTAGGCAATCATGAAGTTATGTATGCCCGAAATGCAACAGCTAAGCTCTATCCTGCAAGTATGACAAAGGTACTGACAGCAATCGTTGCACTTGAAAGTGCAAGTCTTGATACAGTACTCACTGCAAATGAAAATTGTGTCTACACAGAATCAGATGTGCAGAAAATTGGACTTAGGCCGGGAGATTCCATGACACTTGACCAGGCACTACATCTGTTATTGATTTATTCTGCAAATGATGTTGCTGCATTGATCGCGGAGAATATCGGTGGAAGTATAGATGGCTTCAGTACAATGATGAATGAGAAAGCGAAGGAACTCGGCGCTACAAATTCACATTTTGTAAATCCTCATGGACTTCATGATGAACAGCATTTTACGACTGCGTACGATATGTATCTTCTTTTCAATGAAGCGATTAAAAATGATACTTTTGTCCAGATAATTGGGATGAATACATATACTACAACTTATAAGGATTCTGAGGGTAAAGAGATAACTTTCAGTTGCGATGCAACCAATCGTTTTCTTAAAGGCCTTGTTGTATCTCCTTCGAATATTAATGTTGTCGGAGGAAAAACAGGTACGACTATAGCTGCTGGCGCTTGCCTTGTACAACTTGCAAGAGATTCGGCGGGACGTGACTATATAACCTGTGTCATGAAAGGTAATAACATTGATGTGACATATGGTAAAACAAATTCTCTTTTATCATTGATCGGTCAAAACTAGGTTTATATCTGTTCACACGTAGGTATAGTTCACGACCAAAAAGGTGGTTACTGTTCACTCGCTTACAGCTCTGCATACACTCTCACTAAGCTCACATGTGTTCGCTAAGTGTTCGTAGCATCCGCAGTAAATGCTCCGTTTACGTCTGTACTGTAACAAAAGGTGAACAGCAACTAAACTCGAAACTGGTAGTTGTGCTTTTTACTTGTTTATTATATAATTCAATTAGGCAAACTGTAGTAAAAAATTCCTTCTGAAACAGGTTTTTTGTGAAAATTCACATCACTATATAAGGATAAGATCTGTCACTACAGTTATAAATGCATAATGAGAAGGAGGACACAACTATGATTCAGTTAATTGTCGGAGAAAAGGGTAAGGGCAAAACAAAGGTATTGCTGGAGAAAGTAGGTGAAGCAGCAGCTTCCGCAAAGGGCAATGTCGTATTCATTGACAAAGATATGTCTCATATTTATGAGGTCAAGAATACAGTACGACTTATCAACAGTTCTGATTATGGTATTTCAAATCCTGATGAATTCAAAGGTTTTATTAGTGGTATCATGTCTGCTGACCACGATCTTGAAGATTTGTTCATAGACCGTTTCCTCCTTGTATCGTATCAAAAAGATAAAGATAAAGATGAAGTTGCTGATTCTCTTAGAAAGATTGAAGAACTCAGTAATAAATCTGATGTTAAGATCACAGTGAGCCTTTCACTTGCGAAGGAACAGCTTCCTGCTGACTTACAGGATAAGGTGATTGTTGCGCTCTGATGTCAATTTAGCATCTTTTGTTTCAAAAATAGCATAGCAAAAGGCTGACAAGATATTATCTGCTATCTATGTCAGCCTTTTATGCTGCATTTTTTTCTATTAGATGTGAACAAAAAATGGTATTATACTAATATTAAGATGACAGGGGCAAAAGTGCATCTGACCCTTGCATCATATTAGGGATAAAAGTTACAGATCCAAATGTGAATAAAAGGATTTGAAGACTAAATAAAAAAACAGGATTAAATATATATCCGGGTACGCAGGGGTTTTTGACTTGAACAGAGGAAAAAGAAGTAGAATTAAAAGAAAAAATACAGGGCGGAAGCGCTCTGTCCGGATGAGAGAAAGCAGAAGCGGTAAGGAAACAAAAACCTCTGTAAAGACCAGGCGTAAACGCAGAGTAAAGACCAGACCGAAACAAAAAAAGGTTGTCAGATATCATAAACACCAATTGCATCACATTAATCTCGGCATGTTTATATTTGTTGGGATTTTTGTGTACATTGTCTTTTATCTGTCTATGTACTTTCGTGCGACACCAATCACAGGGTATGAAGTAAAATTAGGATCTCTTGCAGTCGATACGACGGCCAGAGGTGTAGCTGTGCGCACGGAGGAAGTGTATAAAACTACTGCGAACGGTTACATGAATTACTATGCTCGTGAGGCAGAAAAAGTCTCAAACGGAGCACTGGTGTATTCTGTGGATGAAAGCGGGCAGCTGTCAGATCTACTAAATGAAGCGAATACTGTAAGCAGTAATTTTTCAGATGATGATATGACAGAACTCAGGACAGAAATTGAAAATCATCAGAAAAAATTTGATGATTCTGATTTTAGATCTGTGTATGATTTTAAGTATTCTTTGAATGGACTTGTTGCCCGGTTGAAAAATGCCAATGTAATGTCTGTTCTCCAGACGCTTTCGGGGAATGAGGCAATAAGCAGGGCTGTTGCCATGGGATATTCCTCAAATAGCGGCGTTGTCGTGTACGGAACGGATGGATTGGAAAATCTTATTCCGTCTGAAGTTAATAAAGATACATTTGATGAGGAAAAACATCAGAGAAATATTCACGATGAACATTCTGTGGTAACAGAAGGTGAAGACGCGTATAAGCTTGTGACAGAAGAGAATTGGTCAATTGTAGTGCCTTTTAATGATGCTTGGGAAGATAAATTGAAAGATGGGGATTATGTCAATGTACGCTTCTTAAAGAATAATCTTACCAGTTGGGCAAAGATGGCATTCCTTACAAATGGGGATGGAAGATATCTTCAATTGTCATTTACAAACTCAATGCTAACATTTGCAACTGATCGATATATAGATGTTGAACTTTTGACAGATAATACTGCAGGACTTAAGATACCGAATTCATCTATTGTAGTAAGGGAATTTTACTTGATTCCGGAGGAATTCCTTACAAAAGGCGGGGATTCGGATTCAGATGGATTTATGCGTGAAACATATCTGGAAAATGGTTCAAAGAGTGTTGAATTTGTAGAAGCTGATGTTTATGACAAAAAAGACGGTCAGGTTTATATAGATACATCCATTTTTAATTCGGGGGATATACTGTTGAAACCGGATTCTGATGAAACCTTTACGGTAAGTATAAAGGATAAGCTCCACGGAGTATACAATATGAATAACGGATACGCTGACTTTGCAAAGGTTGATGTTAAGTGTTCAAATAAAGAGTATTCAATCGTTGAATCCGGCACAGCATATGGATTGCGAGTATATGACCATATTGTACTTGATGGTGAAAGCGTAAATGATGACGATCTTGTATTTGAACAGGTAAAATAGTTACATCAAACGTAAACATCAATCTTAAGAAAGTATTCATAACTACTTTAACAAAAATTTGTGGTATTAAACAAAAAAATGCGGTAGAGTAAATTGCGAAGAATCAATATCAGAAAAGAGGATCTGACATGAGTGACGAAGCAGTAAATGTAGTCGAGAACCTCAGGATAACTGAAAAAAATATTCAGTCAGCCTGTGAAAAAGCCGGACGTGACAGGAGTGAAGTGACTCTTATCGCTGTCAGCAAGACAAAACCGGTATCGCTTTTAATGGATGCCTATAATGCAGGAATACGTGAATTTGGTGAAAATAAAGTGCAGGAGCTTGTTGATAAATACGAGCAGATGCCGAAAGATATTCACTGGCACATGATAGGGCATCTGCAGCGAAATAAAGTTAAGTACATTGTTGATAAGGCTTATCTGATCCATGGAGTTGATTCTTTTGAACTTGCGCAGGAAATAAGTAAGCAGGCAGTAAAGAAAAATTGTACGGCCAATATCCTCGTGGAGATCAATATCGGTGATGAAGAGACAAAGTTCGGAATACCCTATGATAAGGTGACAGAACTGGTTGACAGAATAATCAGTTTACCGAATGTCTCTGTACATGGACTTATGTGCATTGCTCCAAACGTGGAAAATCCCGAAGAGAACAGACATTTTTTTGCTAAAATGAGGCAGAAAGCTGTTGACATAAATTTGGATAAAGGTCATAATATTGACATGAGCGTATTGTCAATGGGCATGACTGGGGATTATCAGGTAGCGATTGAAGAGGGCGCTACAATGGTTCGTGTTGGGACCGGTATTTTTGGCGTACGTAACTACAGTATCTGAGCCGGCAGGAAAAAGCCCCACCGGTGTGACAAGAGCTTCGAGGAGGGAAAAAGTATGGGATTATTAGACAAGCTTGTTCATGCAATGAATATTGAAGATGAAGACGAAGATTACGATTACGATGATGATGAATTCTATGATGAGGATGAAGAGCCTGCACAGCCCAGACGTTTTTTCTCAAAAAAGGATGAAATAAAGGAAGAGGAAACCAGAAGTTCCAAGAGCAAGATCATGCCGATACGTCAGGCAAGAAAGAGATCTGACAGCAGTGATCGTGAAATCTGCATGTTTAAGCCTAAGACAGCAGATGAGTCATGTGATATCATGGATGCTCTTCTTTCAGATAGAACGGTTGTACTTAATCTTGAGGGAATCAATGAGGATCTTGCACAGAAGATCATCGATCAGGTATCCGGTGCGTGCTATGCGCTTAAGGGACATATTTTGAAGATATCAAATTATATCTTTGTTATAGCTCCCAGAAGTGTAGAGCTTTCCGGAGAGAATCAGGGCGATGTAATGCAGGAAGCTTTTGATTTACAGGCAGTAGTTGGCAGAATGTAATTCAGTTAATGTAATCGCTGTAAAGGCGGGGCCGTAAAGCCCCGCCTTTTTTCGGCAAAAGATCATGAAAGGATATATAAATGTCTGAGAGAGTCAACGTTGCAAAAACCGTATCCGGTGATGCATATGAAATAGTGATCGAATCTGATTTTGAAAAGCTTGCGGAAGAAATATCCAAGCTTCCGGTTGAGGGACGTAAGTGCCTCATTGTCACCGATTCAAATGTAGGACCATTGTATTTGCAGGAAGTTACGGAAAAGATCAATCCTGTATTTAGTGAAGTATATGCAATTCAGATTCCGGCCGGTGAGGAAAATAAGACGCTTAACACAGTAAGAACAGTGCTTGTAAAGCTTATTTCATCTCACTTTGACAGAAAGGATTTCATACTTGCACTTGGTGGTGGTGTGGTTGGTGATCTTGCTGGTTTCGCATCATCGGTCTATCTTAGAGGAATAAGGTTTATCCAGGTTCCGACGACTCTTTTGTCCCAGACAGACAGTTCCATAGGCGGAAAGACCGGTGTGGATTTTGATGCATATAAAAACATGGTTGGTGCTTTTCATCAGCCTTCTCTTGTATATATGAATATGTCTGTTTTAAAGTCTCTTCCCGGGAGGGAGTTTGCTTCCGGAATGGGAGAAATATTAAAGCATGGTCTTATTCGTGATGAGGAGTATTACAGCTGGCTTGTAAATAATTTCAATGAGATCACAGACAGAGAACCTGAAGTGCTGGAGCATATGATAGCAAGGAGCTGTGAGATAAAGGCGGCTGTTGTTGAGGAAGATCCAACTGAACAGGGAATTCGTGCGATCCTTAATTTTGGTCATACACTTGGTCATGCAATTGAGAAATATATGAATTTCTCATTTACTCATGGAGAGTGCGTAGCGCTTGGGGCTATTGCAGCAGCATGGATTTCATATAAGAGAGGAAATCTTAGCGATATGGAATTCTATGAGATCCGTGATATGTTTGTGCCATTTGGCCTTCCGATAACTCTGCCGGATGATGCAGATATAAATAAGATTTTGGAAATATCAAAGTCCGACAAAAAAATGGACGGAAAAAGGGTTAAGTTTATTCTGCTTAAAAAGCCGGGCAAGGCTGTCATCGATACGTCGGTTACAGATGACGAAATGCTCGATGCATTGCAGAACATGATAATTACAGAGGATTGAGGGAAATTGAAATGAAAAAACCACATAATATATTATTTTTTATACTGGATCTGATCTTTATGGGTGCTCTTGTGTGGCTTGATCAGTTCACAAAACAGACGGCTGTTTCAAATCTCATGGGGAAAGCGCCGATTCAGATAGTTCCCGGATATCTGGTTTTGGAGTATCTGGAAAATAGAGGGGCAGCATTTGGAATGCTGCAGAACCAAAAACTCTTTTTCGTGATCATAGGAGGCGTTTTTATACTGGCGATGCTGGTGCTGCTTTTCCTTATCCCTGCAACAAAGAAATATCGTATTCTGCGTTTCTTTCTTTGCTTTATGACAGCTGGAGCGGCCGGAAACATGATCGACAGGGTAAATCTTGATTATGTAGTAGATTTTATATATGTGATCTGCATAAATTTTCCGATATTTAATGTGGCTGATATGTATGTGACTGTATCTGCCGCAGCACTTGCGGTGTTGTTTCTTTTTGTCTATAAGGACGAAGATCTGGATCTAAAAAAAGCCAGAAAAGGCAAGATTCACTCATCATTTCTTACAGAGGCTGAGAAAGAAGAAGCTGAACATGGAAAATAAAGCAGGAGAACTTTTTCTTTTTACAGTAACACCGGAACAGGACGGTGTGCGTGTAGATAAATGTATAGCAAATGCATACGATCGAGTTTCCAGAAGCTATATTGCAAAGATCATAGACGATGGCGGAGTGAAGATCAATTCTGAGGTAGTTAAAAAGGCAAAAACAGCAGTGCATGAGGATGATGAGGTGTCGTTCATTTTGCCGCCGGCTGAAGCGCCTGAGATAAAGCCTGAAAACATCCCACTTTCTATTCTTTATGAAGATCAGGATGTGATAGTGGTTAACAAACCAAAGGGAATGGTCGTGCATCCTGCACCTGGTCATTATAGTGGAACACTTGTGAATGCTATTCTGTTTCATTGCAGTGATCTGTCGGGAATTAATGGTGTACTAAGACCCGGCATCGTGCATCGGATCGATCGTGATACGACCGGTTCACTCATAATATGTAAAAATGACAATGCGCATCGATCACTTGCTGCGCAGTTAAAAGAACATTCGATCACTCGTCGTTATAGGGCGATCGTAAACGGACGTATAACCGAAGACGGCATTGTTGATGCTCCTATTGGACGTAATCCAAAAGATCGAAAAAAGATGGCTGTGGTTCAGCAGGGAGGAAAAAGGGCAGTTACACATTATCATGTGCTGGAACAGTTTCAAAACCATACTTATGTTGAGTGTGAGCTTGAAACGGGAAGGACACATCAGATACGTGTGCATATGGCAAAAATCGGACATCCGATAGTCGGTGATGATGTTTACAGCAGTGGAAAGTCACCATGGCATACAGAAGGTCAGACTCTTCATGCAATGACATTGGGATTTACGCAGCCTACAACAGGCGAGTATATAGAAGTAAATGCGCCACTTCCGGATTATTTTGAGAAGATCCTAAGTGGTCTACGCGGAGTTACAATTCACACGTAAACGGAGCATTTACTGGGGGGACGATCAAAAATGTACAAAAGAGACCTCCAAAAACAAGCGATATATGGTATAATATGTACAAATCAATTTCTGGAATCTTGTTTTGGAAATTAGGAAGGGCATGGTGAGTGCTTATGAATACTATTATAACGATTGGTCGTGAGTTTGGTTCAGGTGGACGTGAGATTGGCGAGAAGCTTGCGGAACACTTTGGCATAAAATGTTATGACAAAGAATTACTTGCGAGAGCCGCAAAGGAAAGCGGACTTTGCGAGGAAGTTTTTGAAAACCATGATGAGAGACCAACAAGCTCATTTCTGTATAATCTTGTTATGGATACGTATTCCTTTGGTTACAATAATTCCGCTTATATGGACATGCCTGTAAGTCATAAGGTATTTTTGGCACAGTTTGATGCGATCAAGAATATCGCGAAGGATGGTCCTTGTGTGATAGTTGGACGTTGTGCAGATTATGCTCTTCAGGATATGCCTAATGTACTTAACATATTTATCTACGGCAAGATGGAGTCAAGGATAAAGCGTATTATGTCTCGTTTTGATGATATTACAACTCCGGAAAAAGCACGAAGTATGATCACTAAAAAGGATAAGCAGAGAAAGAGTTATTACGATTACTATTCTTCTAGAAAATGGGGACATACCGGTACATATGATCTTTCTGTGGATTCATCTGTTCTCGGGATTGAGGGAACAGTAAATCTTATTATCCAGTTTATTGAAGATTTTGAAAAAACAGGTGGAAAAAAATCGCTTGAAGGGATAGAATAAAACTTAGTTTTGTTGAACGTAGCAATATAACTTGGGGGAGTTTGAGTGGGAGTTATCAACGAAATAACAAAATCATATAAGAGAACTTGAAAGTATGCAGCCGGCATATCTGATAAATATCAAACTGACATTTATCAGATATGCTTTGGTTGGATACTTTTTTGAGCTTATAGGAAATTCCAATGGAATTCCTATAAGTTCAAAAATGCACTGCGTGCATTGGGACGTGATGCACACGGATAGAAAGAGCCTACGGCTCCCGCACTTGTGCGGAGAATCCGACAAAGTCGGATTCTTTGTTCTCCTCTGACTAAGACTTAGGATGTTCCTATGGAAAGGAAGGTATGTGGAGTATAGATATTGATGAACTTGAACTGGAAGCAAATGTAGAAAACCTGCCAGCAGTTCAACTTTTTGTTGATAAGCATCTCAATGATGCTAAGTGTCCGTCAAAAATACAGAAACAGATAGACGTTGCAGTAGAAGAAATATTTGTAAATATCGCAAGTTATGCCTATGCACCTGCAACAGGTATGGTTGTATTAAAACTTGAAATGAATAGGGATCTTGATAAGGTCAATATCTCTTTCATAGACAAGGGGATTCCGTATGACCCGTTGAAAAATGAAGAACCTGATATTACATTATCAGCAGAAGAACGGGAAATAGGAGGACTAGGGATCTTTCTTGTTAAACAGACCATGGATGAAGTTCGTTATGAACATAAGGATGGTCAAAATATATTAACAATAGCTAAAGCGTTTGGAAATAAATAATAACCTAAGCGCAGAAAGGGGAGCATATGAAAATTGATAAGCAGGTAAACGGTAATGAAATAGTAATCTCTTTGGCAGGTAGATTGGATACTATCACAGCACCTGAGCTTGAAGAACAGCTGGCTTCAGGACTTGATGATATGGAAAAGCTGACATTTGACATGGAAAAGCTTGAGTATATTTCAAGTGCGGGATTAAGAGTTCTTCTGTCAGCACAGAAAAAAATGAGCAAAAAGGGCGGCATGATCGTTAAGAACGTTTCTGAAGAAGTTATGGAGATCTTTGAAGTAACAGGATTTGCAGATATATTGGTTATTGAGTGATAGTCTGGCGGTAACTGATTGCAGAAGGGGGAGTATTATGGAATCTACCAACAGAGTATTCATTAATAACTCGGATACCAAGGCTTCAGAAGCATTGAAAATTGCTGATGATTTTATCAGGGAACAGTCCTTGGACAGAAAAAAAGCGATTCATCTGCGTCTTATAGCGGAAGAAACTATAGGAATGGTTCGCGCAATGACCGGTGAATTTCAGGCTCTTTTTTGGCTGGAACATGAAGATGATGAGTACAAAGTAAGATTAAGTGCAAAAACAGACATGAATATGACTAAAAAAGATGATCTGTTATCTGTATCTTCATCAGGAAAAAATGCTTCAGTCAAAGGTTTTATGGGTAAGATCAGTGAGATCATCGAAAATGGTCTGTTGAATTATGATGAAGTAATGTCGCTTCAACAAAAGTATGATGGCGGCAGTGTTTCCTATGCGTACATGGGATTTGGTCTCATGGGTGAATTGCCGGTCATGGGTCAGCAGATGGTTTGGTCACTGAATAGCTATAAAGAGCAATTGGAGAATGCTGACGAAGAGGATAAGCCTGCTAAACAGGCATGGGACGAGCTAGAAAAGTCGATCGTTGCCAGCATAGCAAAGGATGTAACGGTCGGTGTAAAAAAAGATCGGGTAGAGATGACGATAATAGCTTAGACGGGCTTAAAAAGAATAGTTAATGTAAATGAAGCGCAGGATTCCTCCGGCGCTTCATATTCTTTTGATGGGAAAATGATGAAGAAACATCTGTCTTGTATGTCATTCTTCATCTGTTTTATCAAGTATTTCGTAAGGAAGTTCATTTTCGCTAACATACTGCAGTGTTGAAATGGGCAGTCCTTTCTTTGTCAGACGTCCATTTATGTTTTTCTTGATCGCGTAAAAGATTAGAGAGAATACCGGTGTTCCGAGATACATTCCGGGTACACCGAACAGACCTCCGCCGACGAGAATTGCTACGATAACCCAGAAACCGGGCAGGCCGGTGGAACTGCCGAATAACTTTGGCTTGATGATATTGCCGTCACACTGCTGGAGTATTAGAACCATGATAACGAATGTCAGTGCAGAAAGCGGCTTTATCATAAGGATTATAAGTGTACACGGTATGGCACCAAGAAAAGGACCAAAAAATGGAATGATATTTGTAACACCTACAACAACTGCGATAAGTGTAGGATACGGAATTCTAAGGATCACGCAGGCAAAGAAGCAGATAACTCCAATTATCAGTGAGTCCACAACAGAGCTTATGATGTAGCTGTTGAAGATTTGGTTTACATAACTCAGCTCATCCAATATCTCAAATGCCGTATGTTTTCTTGCAAGAGCGAAAATGATCTTTCGCATCTGTGCAATAAAATGTTCCTTTGTAGCAAGGATATAAACTGCCATTATGAGTCCTAGTATCAGATTCCAAATAAATGACAGAGAACGTGCTATGCCGGATGTAATATAATTGATCAGTTGATTAAGATGAGGCATGACATTAGTTATCAGATTGTTTGACCAGTCTGTCAGCATATCTGAATAACTGTCGATATAACTTACGATCTCAGGATTATCTTCAAATTTTTTATTTGCAAAAGTAATAACATTATTTACATAGGTAGGTATATTATTTGCAATGCTTGTGACACTGCTGATAAGTGAAGGGATGATAAGGTTTATAAAAAATCCCATCAGGAAGAAAAGTATGGATAATGTGAAAAAAATTGACAGATAACGTAATCTGCGTTTTCCTTTTAATCCGGGCGTATATTTAAGCTTTTGACATATGGGCGGAAAAACACTCATGTCAAACCAGTTTATAACAGGTGAGAGAACATATGCGATAAGAAGAGCATAAATAACGGGGGTCAGAACTTTTAATATAGCTCCGATCCAACCAAAGAATATTGAATAATTAAATAGAGCGAAGGTGAAAAGAATACTGGCAACGACAACGGCAAATGCAGTGATCGCCCACATTATATATTTTTTATCAATATGAAACTTCATATGAACATTTCCCCCTCATATTATTAAATAAAGTGATGTAAGGATCAAAAGTACTTTTATAATTTATTAATAAATTATATCATAGTAAAATTAATATAGTTCTATTTGAATAATTCTTAATAAATGTTTAAAGTATGGTACAAGCGCAAACTGAGCATTATGCTACGGGGGATTCGATCAATAACTATAATTAACCATGTAGTTTTTAAATATGAAGAAAAATGATCGTTTGGGGGGATGAAAATGCATAAAAATATTCTGATTAAAACAGGTTTGATCATAATCACGATCGTTGTATCCGGAATGATCACAGGGTGTGAACTTACTGACGCATTTACGATCAATAAAGAAAATGATCGTATTGAATCGGATACTGATGATGAAGAAAACAATGAAGTGAAAAAAGATAAGGATTCTTCTGATATAACCGCTGCCGCAGAAAAAAGTGATGATGCGTCAGAGCCGGTAGTATCAGAAGAAGCAAATGATACCGGAGAACTTGACGAATTATCCGAAAGGGAGCTGCAAACGATAGAGGATGATCTAAATTCTATAAAGTATAACGGATTTGTGACAGCAGAATTTGATTCCGTAGAGAATATATGGTGGGATGATGTGCTTTATAATGGAGCAGGGATCACAGATCAAAAGAATGATTACGACACAGTGATGGCGGCTTTTTTGAAAATAAATGGTGAGGATGACCTGTTTGGCGATATTACATATATCAGCAGTGAGAACCTTGAAAAATATGTCGAAGACACTACAGGTAAATCGTACTCATTAATGAACCACCCTATAGAATGGTTGTATCTTGATGATCTCGATTTATATGTCAGTCAGCATGGGGATACAAACTATACGCGTATAAAATGTCTGTCAGGAACAAAAGAAGGCAGTCAATATGTGATCGAATATGTGTTGGGAGATTTTGATGATCCATTGTATGGACTTGAACCCGGTGAAACAAAATATGAACTTGTCTTGGATAAAAGCGAAGATGGCTATAGGTTTATTTCAAATTTATGGAATCCGGAAGATGATCAGGACGTTGCTATAAAAGAAATATATGATCAAATAATCAAAAAATATGCTGATGCTGTATCGGAGAGGCAGGACGCAGAGACACTCAGAGCAAATAACCTAAGTGAAAAATGCGCAAATATTTATGATAATGCCGGCCCATCCGGAAATCCCATGAATGTGATCGGTTATTACTTAACAGATATTGATGGTGATGGTATCGATGAACTGTTTATAGGGGCAAATAACGATAAATATACAGATATGATCTATGATGCATATTCAATTCACAGAGGTTCCTGGACAAGGCTCTTTATGTCATACGATGATACAAAATATTATTTGTCAAAAGATGGTACAGTTTACTGCGAGTCTTCTTACGACGATAGCAGCTCTATCACTCATTATGAGATATACGGTTCATATAAATTTACTACGCCGATAGACAGTGTAGTCCACAGAGGAAAAGGCGCAGAAGAAAAATGGCTGTATTCCGATAATGGATATTATTACGATGATAATGCGGAGGTAATAACAAAAGACGAGTATTATTCCTATCAAAAAAAAGCAAGGGCTTCGTATTTGAAATTCAGATATGTGCCGTTATCAGAGTTTAAGTATCGCTGAGCTTAAAACGAATAAACAATAACACGTCAATCTTTTATCACGATATAGTTTAGTGCACGCAGGATAATACTTGCGTGCACTTTTTGAATTTTACAGGAAATTCCGTTGGAATTCGTGACAGCACTTAACATAGATATCTCAAATTGTGTATGGAGTTTACAATTATTTTATAATTTCATGAATCACTGAATTATTAACGATTTCTTACGAAAACGTTTTGATTGTACAGGCAAAGATACAATAATTGCATTGACGAGAAATGCAATGAGTGATAAATTCAGTTGGTTTTTGTATACAAGAATTTCTGCAAAGAGGCAGAGATGGCATTTTACATTTTCACGACGCATAACGCCATAAACACGTGAGACCACGACCGGCATGGCTTGGGTAAAGAAGCCGGGAAACAGTTTTAACAGAAAGGAACCCCCAATGAAACTCATTCAGAACATGAAGTTAGGATTTAAGATTTTGATACTTGTACTTATCGGTGCTACCGGAATGATCATACTTGGAACGACGGGTGTATCATCTATCCATAAGGCAAGTACAGATATGGATTCTATGTACAACGGGAAGCTTCAGGCGATAAAGCGGCTTGGAAATGAAATTAACTATATGAGAATGATTCAGGTTCGTATCGTAAAGCATATTCTCGATCCGGACGATAAGGAAATTGAAAATTCTATCCAGTCTGCTATAGACAGTTATGAGGAGACTTGGAAAGAACATATGGAAAAAGTAGGCAACATAGAGTCAGCTAAAGCAAAACTCGCTGAAACAGAGACTTCATGGGATGCATATAAAGCAGGTATCGAAGAAACAAAGGCAATCGTTGACACAGGTGATACGGATAAAGCCTGGACTTATTATAAAGAAGTAGAGGCAGGCCCTACACAGACACTTCTTCATAATCTTCAGGATCTTGAGCAGATGGCAAATGACAATGCAGATATCCTTAAAGAGGAGACTGATAAAAGAAGTAACGATCAGCTTTTTTTAACGATCTTATTGAACGTCCTTTGCCTTGCAATACTTGGTATACTCAGCACACTTATCATTCTTGACATCATGAAGATCATGAAGATTTTTCTGTTTGAAATTGATAAGTTAAAGAAGGGTGATTTCCGCCATAGTGACGTAAAGATCACACGAAAGGATGAATTTGGAACAATGGCACATGCTCTTGGAGATATGAAGACTTCTCTTGGAGAGCTTATGAAACAGATGAGCATTGCGTCAGAGCAGATGGCAGCATCTTCTGAGGAACTTGCGGCCAGTGCAGATCAGTCAGCACAGGCATCTTCACAGGTTGCATCTTCTGCACAGGTTGTTGTAGAACTCATCGGTGGTCAGCTTCTTGCAGTTAAGGAAAGCAACCAGTCTCTTGAAAAGGTAAATGCAGCTGTTGATCAGGTTAAGGAAGAATCAGCAAAGGTTGCTGAGGGTTCAAGAATCGCAGCCGAGCACTCTGCAGAAGGAAAGAATGCAGTTGATACGTCTGTTGCAACTATTAAAAATGTTGAGACACTCGTAACAGAGTCTTCCGAACTTGTAAATCAGCTAGGTTTACGTTCACAGGAAATCGGTGAGATCGTTGATGCTATTTCAAGTATCGCAGATCAGACGAACCTCCTGGCTCTTAATGCAACTATTGAAGCAGCTAGAGCAGGTGAGCATGGTAAGGGCTTTGCAGTAGTAGCTGAGGAAGTCAGCAAACTTGCAAGTGAGTCACAGCTTTCTACAGAAAAGATCGCAGGCCTCATAAAGGGTATCCAGGTAGATACACAGAAGGCAGTTAATGCTATGAATTCCGGACATGAAGCGGTTGTAGAGGGTACTAAGTCCATAGAAGACCTTAAAGATGTATTTGACAAGATCAATCATCTGGTTGCAGACGTTTCAGGTCAGATGGAAAATGTATCCGGTTCTGTGGATACTCTTGTAGGAGAAGCGACACTCATCGCTACAGGTGTACAGGCAATAAATAAGCACAGTGACAAGATTTCTGATAATATGGAAATAGTAAGTGCGGCAGCAGAAGAACAGGCAGCTACAAATCAGGAAATTGCAGCGGCTTCCGAGTCTCTTGCAACACTTGCACAGGATCAGCAGGAATCAATCTCACACTTCCAGTTCTGATAGATAATTTTTGTGGTTATTTGATATTAGAAAAATTTAGGAAAAAATGACATTTAGGTCTTTATCTTTTGGCTGTTTACGTGTAAAATAGACAGGTTGGAAAAACGAGAAATGAGGTATTATCATGAAAAAAGTTGAAGATTATATCAAAACTATTCCTGATTATCCGCAGCCGGGTATCATGTTCCGTGATATAACTACAGTAGTACAGGATCCGGATGGACTTAAGCTTGCTATAGATGAGATGCAGAGACAGCTTGAAGGTATCGATTTTGATGTTGTTGTCGGTGCAGAGTCAAGGGGATTTGTATTTGGTATGCCTATTGCATATAATATGCACAAGGGCTTTGTAATGGTTCGCAAGAAGGGAAAGCTTCCGCGTGAGACTATTGAGCAGAGCTACGATCTTGAGTATGGTCAGGCTACAGTAGAGATGCATAAGGATTCCATTAAGCCCGGACAGAAGGTAGTCATAGTAGATGACCTTATCGCAACAGGCGGTACTATCGAAGCTATCGTAAAGATGGTAGAGGCTCTCGGCGGTGAAGTTGTACATATCAGCTTCCTTTTGGAGCTTGCAGGACTTAATGGTCGTGAAAAGCTTAAGGGATATGACGTGAGCAGTGTCGTATCTTACGAGGGTAAATAAACAGATATTTTGCAGTCAGAATAGTAAAATTTTGCAAAGAGGCAATCGTTTTAAAGCGGTTGCCTTTTTTGATTGACTGATCAAATTACTAATGTTATTATTAATTGTAGATATAAAAGACGTATATTGAGGCAAAAACATGAATGTTGTGTTATTTGTAGTGAATTGACAAGCGAAGGAGCTGTAGGTGTAGGAATTGCATTTACAGCTCCTTTTTCAAAATACATTGATGACAGGGTCAAAAATGTTCGTGCCTGCGTAGCAATTCGTGTCATCAATGTATCATCAATATTGAAATGATAAGATAATTTTTAAGCAGATAGGGAGGAGAAATAATGAAAGATATCAGTGTACCTGTTGAGAAGAAAGATCACAGGATGAAAATGTCCGGCAGAGCAGAGTATACAGCGGATATGAAACTTCCGGGAATGCTTTATTCATCTTTTGTCCGTTCTGAAGTTCCTCACGCCCGAATAAAGGATATAAAACTTCCGGTACTGCCTGATGGATATTTCAGCGTTAGCGGAAGTGACATTCCAAATAACCATTGCGCCTGTATCACAGATGAACAACCGGTATTTGCTGATAAAGAAGTAATGTTTGTAGGTGAAGCGATTTTGCTTATCTGTGGACCTGATGAAAAAACAGTAAAACAACTCTGCGCTGAAACAGAAGTAATTTATGAAGAACTTCCGGCGGTACTGAGTTTGGATGAAGCGACAGAGGTGGCTCTCGGATATGAATATCATAAAGGTGATACAGAAACGGTGTTTAATAATGCGGATAGGGTGATCTCCGAAACATTCCGTACCGGTTATCAGGAGCAGGCTTATATCGAAACACAGAGCGCTGTGGGTGTATGGGACAAGGATAAAGGAAAAGCCATATTGTATGGATCGATGCAGTGTCCGTATTATGTACATTCTGCATTGATGCATTCCTTTGAACTCGATGAATCCCATGTAAGAGTTGTTCAGGAGGTTACGGGAGGAGGCTTTGGAGGTAAGGAAGATTTTCCGTCATTACTTGGATGCCAGGCTGTTGCCGCTGCCAGAAAAAGTGGACATCCGGTACGCATTGTCCTGAACCGCAGAGAGGATATGTCGGTTACGACAAAGCGACATCCGGCTATCCTAAAATATGATGCGGCACTTGATAAAGAAGGACATATAACAGGCTTAAGAGCAGATATCCGTATGGATTCCGGCGCATATCCCGGTCTGACAAGTGTAGTAATGCAGAGAACACTGCTTGCGGCTCTTGGTGTATATAAAATCGATAATCTGGATGTAAAAGGCCGTGCAATGACTACAAACCTCGTAAATAACGGGGCTTACAGAGGATTTGGTGCACCTCAGGCGTTTTTTGCCATAGAGACACTGATGAACCATATAGCGGATAAGCTGGGTGTTTCACCTTTGGCATACAGGCAGATGCACTTTGTAAAACAGGGAGATGAAACGGGAACCGGCGGAAAATTCTGGCATCATGTACCGATACCGGAGATGATAGCTAAAGCCGAGGAAATGTCAGATTACAGCAAAAAGTACGAAGAATACTCATTACCACAGTCCGGAAGGTATAGAAAAGGAATCGGCATGTCGATCTTTTTCCACGGATGTGGGTTTACCGGTTCTGCCGAGAAGGATTTTATTAAGTCAAAACTTACACTTCATAAATATGCCGATGACCGGGTAGAGATCCTTGCGAGCAATACTGATATGGGACAGGGACTTAAAACAACTTTTAGCAAGATCGCAGCGAAAGTTCTTGATATACCGTATGAGCAGATAATCATAGAAAATCCCGACACAGACAGAGTTCCAAACTCCGGACCGACGGTAGCGTCCAGATCTCTTATGATAGACGGAAAGCTTATAGAACGTGCAGCTGCAAGACTGAAAGAAATATGGAAACCCGGTAAAGAACAGGAGATCATGGAGCAATACAAGGAAGATCGTGAGTGTGTACCATGGGATATTGAAAAGTTCCACGGAGATGCGTATCCCACTTTTTCATGGGGGTTAAACGTGGTAGAGCTTCAGGAAGATATCCTTACAGGTAACACAGATCTTTTGGGAGTATGGGGCATATATGATGTAGGTCATGTTATAGATGAGCGGATCATGGAAGGACAGGCTCAGGGCGGTATTCTTCAGGGAATTGGATATGGCTCGATGGAGCATATGGAAGCTTTTAAGGGACGGATACGTCAGAACAGCTTTACGGATTATATGATCCCGACAGCTATGGATACGGTAAATAACGGTATAGCCTTTATAGATAATCTGTATAAAGATGGACCGTTTGGTGCAAAGGGAGCAGGAGAATTAACTCTTGTAGGTGCTGCACCGGCATATGAGGCAGCGGTAGAACAGGCTTCCGGTAAACATTTTATGGAGATACCTCTCACACCGGAAAAAATACTTTTAGCAGAATAAATATAGGGAGAAATCGGACTATGGTTGAATTTACTTTGAATGGGAGAAAAATATGCAGTCAGATGTCTCCGGATACGAGACTGCTGGATGTTCTCCGTGGAGAATTTGGGCTTACGGGACCAAAAGAAGGATGCGGAGAAGGCGAATGCGGTGCCTGCTCAGTCCTTGTAGACGGAAAGCTGTTTAACAGCTGCATTACACCGCTTGCAAATGTAAGAGGGAAATCGGTGGTCACACTTGAAGGATTTAGAGACAGTGAGGAGTATAAGCTTTTAGAAAAGTGTTTTGCGGATGCTGGCGCGGTACAGTGCGGCTTTTGTATTCCCGGAATGATCATGGCTTCTGAGGCACTTCTCCTACGTGTGCCTCATCCTACGGAGGAGGAAATAAGAGAGGGGCTTTCTGGAAACCTTTGCCGCTGCACTGGTTACAATATGATCATTAATGCAGTACAGATGGCAGCGGAGAAAGGAGATGGCTTATGGTAAAAGCACATTATCCGGAGTCTCTGAATGAAGCTTTGACGATAAAAGCTGAAAAAAAGGACCAGTCACTACTCGTAATGGGTGGAAGTGATGTGATGGTTGTACATAAAACTGCTCCTGACGTGATCTATCTAAATTCAATCTCAGGACTTAAATATGTGGAACAGACAGAAGAGTTTTTACGTATAGGAGCCGGATGTACTTATGCTGAATTGATAGATAATGATCTGGTGCCGGATATCCTAAGGGAGACCATGCGTGAAATAGCTTCTCCTGCTATCAGAAATGTGGGAACGGTCGTAGGCAATATCTGCAATGCATCGCCAGCTGGAGATACGCTGCCGGTTCTATATGCAATGGACGCTGTTGTCATAGCAGCGGGGCTGGATGACAATGGTAAAATAATTGAACGTCGTATTCCTATAGATAAATTTATCCTGGGAGTTCGAAAGATAGATCTTAGGGAGAATGAGATCGTTTCGGCAGTGGAGATACCACGTTCTTCATATGAGGGTATGACAAAGCTCAGTCATACAAAGGTTGGAGCAAGAAAAGCAGAGGCGATAGCAAAGCTTTCTTTTGCAGGTATATGTAAAGTGGAAAACGGAAAAATCACGGACATACGTATCGCATTTGGATCGGTCGGTATCACGGTTCTCAGGCAGCGGGATATAGAGGAAATGATCGCAGGTACGCCTGTTTCAGAGTTGGAAGGTAAAAAGGCAGACATCCTTGCACGATATTCTGAGGTTCTCCATCCGATAAGTGATCAGAGGTCAACGGAAAGCTACAGAAAGAAGGTATGCCTCAATCTGCTCGAGGATTTTCTTAATACAGAAGGATATTGATATGGGATATAAATTCAAGGTAAACGGAACTGAAGTTGAAACGGAAGAAAATTGCACCATGCTTCATTTTCTCCGTGAAAAAATGGATCTGACATCTGTTAAAGACGGCTGCAGTGAGGGCGCGTGCGGGGCGTGTACGATACTTGTGGACGGAGTAAAGAAGAGAGCCTGTCTTGTTACTACAGAAAAGGCTGACGGCCATGAGCTGATCACAGTTGAGGGACTTACAGAAAAAGAGAAAAATGTCTACGATTATGCATTTAGTACGGCAGGTGCGGTACAGTGCGGCTATTGTACGCCCGGTATGGTTATCAGCGCAAAGTCTTTATTGGACAATAACTTAAATCCCACAGAGGAAGATATACGTCAGGCAATAAAGGGAAATCTCTGCCGCTGCACAGGCTATAAAAAGATCGTGGATGCGATTTTTCTTGCGGCTAAATGCTTTAGGGGCGAAATAGAGCCAGTTATTTCTAAGGCAAAAGGATTTGTCGGGGAAAGAGCGGTAAGGCAGGATGCGTCACCAAAGATACTTGGTACGGCAAAGTTTGCAGGAGACATCAAGGTCCCGGGAATGGTCTATGGCGGAGCACTTCATAGCAAATACCCGAGAGCGCTCGTAAAGGCTATCCATTTGGAGAAAGCTTTACAGCATCCGGATTGTATAAAGATCGTTCTTGCTGAAGATGTTCCGGGAGAAAGGGTAATAGGACATCTGACGCTTGACTGGCCGGCATTGATAGCTGTAGGCGAGGAGACACGCTATCTTGGTGATGCGATAGCTCTCATCGCAGCTAAAACGGAAAAAGCACTTAATGAGATCCGTGATCTGATTGAGGTAGAATACGAAGAACGTACACCGGTACTATGTCCTGAGGATGCGTTAAAGGACGGTGCGCCGCTTATACATGAGAGTGGTAACGTATATAGAGTCGAAAAGATACAAAGAGGAGATGCTGAAAAAGCTCTTGCAGAGTCAGCATTTACAGTTACCCATATTTATGAAACCGAGGCACAGGAGCATGCTTTTCTGGAGCCTGAAAGCGCACTTGCGGTTCCGGAGGGAGATACGCTTACCGTCTATACCGGCGGACAGTCGATCTATGATGAGCATCGTGAGATCAGCAGGCTCCTCGGGATTACAGATCCCGATAAACTACGTATCATCAGCGCATATGTAGGCGGAGGCTTTGGAGGTAAAGAGGACATGAGTGTCCAGCATCATGCGGCACTTTTGGCTTATCTCGCAAAAGTTCCGGTCAGAGTAACTTTTACCCGTAAGGAAAGTATGTGGTATCACCCGAAGCGTCATCCTATGAAGATGGAGATGACTACTGGTTGTGATAAAAACGGAAAACTTACAGGTATGAAGCTGCGTCTTTACTCTGATACAGGCGCTTATGCCTCCCTTGGAGGACCTGTTTTGCAAAGAGCCTGTACGCATGCAGCCGGACCATACAATTATCAGGACATTGATATCATAGGTACGGCAGTATATACGAATAATATACCTTGTGGAGCTTTCCGAGGTTTTGGCGTGGTTCAGACCATGTTTGCAACAGAGTGTCAGCTAAATGAACTTGCCGAAAAAGTGGGTATCGATCCATTTGAAATCCGATATTTAAATGCCTTGAGACCAGGACAGGTACTTCCTAACGGTCAGATCGCGGATGAAGGAACCGGTATAGTAGAGACACTGGAAGCTGTTAAGGATGTTTATTATGAGAACGAGAGCCATGCCGGTATCGCATGCGCCATTAAGAACGCAGGTGTTGGCGTTGGTGTGCCGGATATAGGACGCGTAAGGTTAAAGATAGTTGATGGCAAAGTTAGCCTCAGAACCAGTGCTGCCTGCATGGGACAGGGAATTGTCTCAACGATGAGAGCTATATGCTGTGAAACTACGGGACTTTCTGCGGAAGATGTGATCTGCATGATGCCGGACACAAAGTATACTCCTGATTCCGGAACCAGTACCGCTTCCAGACAGACAGTTATCACAGGAGAAACGACCAGACGTGTTTCCTTAAAACTCAAGGAAGCTCTTAAGGATAAGAGCCTTGCAGAACTTGAGGGCGAAGAATTTTACGCTGAGTTTGAGGGTGTAACAGATCCTATGGGAGCTGATAAGCCAAATCCGGTAAGTCACCTTGCATACGGATATGCTACGCAGGTTGTGATCCTTGACGATGATGGAAAGGTAAAGAAAGTCGTAGCAGCACATGATGTTGGAAAAGCTGTAAATCCGACAAATGTTGAGGGTCAGATAGAAGGAGGGATCGTCACAGGCTTAGGATATGGTCTTACAGAGAGCCTAAAGATGAAGGACGGTCATCCGACTGTGAAATTTGGAAGTTTAGGATTATGGCGGGCAACAGATGTACCCGAAATTGAAACGATACTTGTAGAGAAAAACAATGCAGAGCTTGCATATGGTGCTAAAGGTGTTGGTGAGATACCGCTTATCCCTACGTCACCCGCTGCGCAGCTTGCTTATTACAAGAGAGACGGTATTTTCCGAACGAAACTACCTCTTGATCATACGGCATATAGAAAATAGTGAGTTGGAATATAACAGGCAATATACCGAAAAATGTATATTTGCCTGTTATATTGTTGTATACACGCCCTTGTGATAGACTATTTATGGTATATTTTGCACAGATTTTGGAGAAAAGGGGACAGCTATACTATATGAGTGAGCAAATGGGAGAGAATAATAAAAAACAGGGGATTGGTGAACTTCTGAAATGGGTGCTGGGGTTTCATAATAATCCTGCGTATATCGAAGACTGCCTAAAAGAAGCGGATGTCAGAAGTTCTATAATACTGACGGCAGCGGTTATAGGCATGGAAATCTGGATGCTTATCCGGTATTGCCTGAAGTATGTGATAACGGGCAAATGTGCGACATTTGGGGTGTTTCTAAAGTATACCTATACTTATTGGATACTTCTCATAAGTTCTATATTGCTGCTTTATTACGGCGTGCAATATATGAAGGGGAAAATGGGAGTTTTAAGGAAATTCAGCCGTGCTCTTATTTTCCTATATTTCTTAATAGGTATTAATTTTGGCATCAGAACTTCAATAAATGATTTTTCGCGAGGAAGGATGATCATTTGTTTCCTTACGATGTGTATGTATATAACATTCATTTTTGTTGTTCGGCCGGTCATTTCTTTATTTCTTATGTGCTTATCCGGAGTGGGATTTTTATGGCTCCTCGATATGTTTGCATATGATAAAGAGGGAAATCGTGTTGTAATGGAGAGTGGAGATCTGATAAATTACGTCATTTTCTTCATAGTCCTAACGGTTTTGTACATGACTATCTATTTTCAGAGATACAATGATGCGCAGAAAGAGTATAAGCTGATGCTCGCCTCGATAACGGATGATCTCACAGGTGCACCTAATATGATGCGTCTTGAAGAATTATCCGGAAAATATATCGATGACTGCTACGAGGAAAGCAGGATACCGACTTATCTCGTCTTTAATATTAAAAATTTTCAGACATTTAATGACAGGTTTGGACATAAAAAGGGTGATGAACTGATCAGAGAATTGGCAGAGATCATTGGTGATGTTTTTAGGGGTGAGCCTTATGCCAGACATTCTGCGGATAAATTTATGGTTCTGACTGGATGTGATAATTATGAGGAAAAGGCAAAAATAGTACGTGACCGGCTTGTAAATGCACATCCAAATGAAACGTATATCGATGTGACGGTCGGAGCATATAGTCTCAGAAATTCGCATTTCGGACCGCAGCATGCAATGGATCGTGCCCGTTATGCAATGAAATTAGATAAAAACACGGAAGAATTTCATGTTTCGGAATATGATGAGAAATGTAGTGAAAGCTATGAGATCAGGCATTTTATACTTAACAGTCTCGATAATGCAGTGAAAAACGGATATATACAGGCATATTATCAGCCTGTTATGGATGCGGAAGACGGCGGTATCTGCGGCTGCGAAGCTCTTGCGCGCTGGATAGATCCGGAGGTGGGGTTCCTGTCACCGGGACAGTTTGTTCCTATACTTGAGGAATCCCGTCAGATACATAAACTTGACAAATGTATCTATGAGAGCGTCTTTAAGAGGCTTAGAGAGTCAATGGATGCAGGGCTTCCGGTATTTCCGGTGTCTCTCAATTTCTCAAGACTTGATTTTGAACTGATGGATGCGGTTGATGAGCTGGAACAGCTGATAAAGAAGTATGATATTCCGAAACACTACATACATGTAGAGATTACGGAAAGTGCTCTTACGGAAGATGAAGCAGGACTTCATAAGGCTGTTGATGAACTGCATGAAAAGGGATATGTGGTGTGGCTTGATGATTTCGGTTCCGGATATTCATCAATGAATGTTCTTAAAGACTTTAACTTTGATCTCTTAAAGATCGATATGGTCTTCCTAAAGGGATTTGCAGGAAATGCAAACTCAAAGCCTATCATCAGGACGATCATACAGCTCGCAAACAGACTGCACATGGAAACACTGACAGAAGGTGTTGAAACCGATGAGGCGGTAGAATTCCTGCGAGAAGCAGGCTGTGAAAGACTTCAGGGTTATTACTACGGAAAACCGCAGACATACGAAGAAATTGTTGAAAAGATAAATAACGGAACCTATAAGCTTTCCGGATCACTAAAGAAAGCAGGGTAAAATAAAGGCGTCAGTGGGGTTGATTACTCATGGGCGCCTTTTGTTATGACCTATTTTTCTTTGATGGATAAAAACATTATTCTGTGTTATTTTATAAGTTGCCTGCATTTTCACGTAACAGGTTTTGATTATCAGAATAGTAAAGGACATAATAATGGCACAGAAAGTAAAAAACAATTCTGTAGATTCGTTAAAGGCCGGTATTTGGTATACAGTTTGTAATTTTCTTATAAAAGGGCTTAGTTTCCTTACAACCCCTATTTTTTCCAGACTACTGTTAAAAAAGGATTTCGGAACAGTTGGTAATTTTAATAGTTGGCTTAGTATACTGGCAATTGTCGGAACACTGCATCTATATTCATCAGTTGCCAGAGCAAAGTATGAATTTGAGGATGATTTCGATGGATATCTCTCATCAGTTGTATTCTTAGGTTCGGTTTATTCGGCTGTTCTTTATGGGATAGTGTTGTTGTTTCCGCATTTTTTTGAAACCGTATTTGATATGGACATGCGGTATATACACATTATTTTCTTGGTACTGATCTTTTCGCCGGCGCTGGATATGATGCAGATAAAGCACCGGTTTGAGTATAAATATAAGTTCTTTGTGTTTGTATCATTGTCATCCACAATTATATCTACAGCGATCGCTGTACTTTTGGTACTTCATCTGGATGATAAGCTTTTTGGTAGGATTTACGGTGCGTTTGTTCCAAATATAATAATCTATATCATCTTTTTCTTTGTGGTCCTGTTTAAGGGTAAGACTTTTTATAATAAAGAATACTGGAAGTTCGCGCTGACTTTCACGATGCCGATAATACCGCATCTCTTAGCTAATGTTATACTTGGTTCTTCTGATAAGATCATGATAACGAAGCTGGTTGGTTCAGAGGCGAATGCGATCTATACCATTGCGTATTCATTGGGAATGCTGGTTGCGACACTCCAGACTTCGTTTAATAGTGCTATGTGCCCGTGGCTTTATGAAAAACTTCACGCAAAAGACTATGAGATCATAAAAAAGGTCAATAAAGTATATATACTGACTTTCGCCGTTGCTGTTGAGGGAATGATCCTTATCGCACCGGAGCTTGTAAGGTTTATCGGTGGAAAAGAGTATGCAAGTTCTGTTTATCTCATTGCGCCGGTAATGATCGGATATGGTTTTAAGTTTGCATATAATCTTTACATCAATGTAGAGCAGTATGAAAAAAAGACGGGTATTGCCTCTGTGGGTACATTGGTTTCAGCCGGCTTCAATTTCATTACAAATCTGATCTTTATACCAATATTTGGTTATCAGGCAGCTGCATATACGACTTTAGCAAGCTTTATCTTGCTGCTTCTTATACACTACTTTGTATCAAAGCGGTTAAACCTTGTTTATATGTATGATAATGTGTTTACGTTTGCGTGCATGTTTATTATGATGATCGTCGGGATCGCATCGCAGATATTGTATTTGAATAAGGTAGTGCGGTACGGAGCGATAGTTGTTTTGGGAATCGTAGGAGCAGGGCTTCTTTGGAAGCTATATATTACTTTTAAGCCGGGAGCAGATTTTCGTTGATCTGGATAAGGAAAAAATATGGGTAAGGAAAGATTTAATGACTGGGAGATCGAACATGGTCTCCTTAATAATCAGGAAATAGATGGATTTAAGTACTGGAACTTTATGCGGCGCGATATGTTTAAGTCGTTTGAAGATGAGATAACAGAGATGGAACCTGTTTTTTATACAAATATGAAAAACTCTTCCAAGGCAAGTCTCGTTGATAAAATTAAGCAGGCTCTTATGATATTTGCGCCAATGCCTAAAATTCCGAAAAATCATTCAGATGTCATGTTTGTCTGTCATACAAGACGTCAGAAGATCGATGGGAAGTTTGTTTCAATATACACAGATTTTGTTGCGGATCATTTCTCGGGTTCAGTTACGTTACAGCGTCTGGGATATGGAAAATATAAAGCAGACGAGGTATATACCAAGAATCTGATATATGCAGACAGGATCAGTAATCTGAGTTATATCTATCGTTATTTAATGAAGTATTTCAGACCGGGTTGGTATAAAAGAGTAAAAAGAACGATCCGTAATGAAATGGCAGGACCTTTCAAGGATCTTATCGAGAACTACGGTCTGCATCCGGATATAGACCTTTTTTCTGAAAGAGCTACCGTGCTGTACTTTATGTACCGTTACAGAAAAAAAGCATTTAAGAAGATGCTTGATAAAATTAAACCCAAGGTTATCGTTGAAGTTGTTGGCGGAAGCTTTGACACCCAGATCATAAATGAGATTGCTGCTGATCGTGGAATAGAAACCATAGAGCTTCAGCATGGAATAGGTACAACTACGGTATGGTTTCCGAAGAATGCGAGAGTGAAACAGTATCCAAAATGGTATTTCACCTTTGGCAGATCCTGGTCAGATACCTGGCAGCTTCCGATTCCGGAAGATCATTTATGTCCTATGGGTTTTCCCTATCATGATATATTGATGAAAGAATTTCCGATAGAAAACTGGAAACATGATAAAAACTCCATCATATTTTTGTCCAGTTTAAAGTATGGAAAGATGATGTCGGAAGTTGCCGTAAAGCTAAAGAAATTAATGCCTGAGCTGCGGGTGATTTTTAAGCTTCACCCTGTGGAATATTCAATCTGGCGCGAAAGATATGGCACACTTAAAGACTCGGGAGTTGAAGTTATTTCAGATAATTCCACATCACTTTATAATCTTTTTTCGGAATGCAGTATGCAGGTTGGTGTAGAGTCAACAGCGATATATGAAGGAAAAAGCTTCTTGTTGGAAACCTACATCTGGGATATTCCTAAAGCATATTGCATGAGACCGCTTGTTGAATCCGGACATGCACAGTTCTTTAATAATGCAGAAGAACTTGCAAAGCTGATCCAAAATAGGAAGATGGATACAGAATTAAAGTATTCAGATGATTTCTGGAGGCACAATGCTCTTGAAAACATTGTATCCGGTATAAAAGCCATAAAGGATGGAGAAATCCCTAAGGTATAATGGAAATGCGTGAGCTTCTGCTGAAGTTCACGCATTTCGTGTAATAGGATAGATATTATGTTGGATTTTTATTGAGAAAGATTTCTTACAGATGCCTTTTCTGCTTCGGTACTGTCTACGTAATGAGTCGTAGAAGTGATGGAAGAGTGACCGAGGAGCTTTTGGACTTTTTCCAGGTCGCCACCGGTAGCCTTCAGCATGGTTTCAGCATAAGTTGATCTTAGTTTATGCGGGGTTATCCGCTCAGCTTCTGATGGCATGGAAGCGTTTATGTATTTTTTTACCATTAATTGAACAGAACGCACGCTTATTCTTTTTCCGCTTCTGTTTAAGAATACAGCGCGTTCTTTTTCATCCGGTTCGTACAATTCTTCTCGCACATCCAGATACTGTTTTAGATAGAATTCGGCCTTATCACTAAAGAACACCCTATCGAAATTTCCGCCTTTTCTAAAAACATTGATGCTGTGTTTTTCGAAATCTATATCGTTTATATCCATTCCAACAAGTTCGGATACTCGGATTCCGGTTGAAAGGAAAACATTCATGATCGCCAGGTCACGAGGACCATTCTTTTCATGAAACTTTGCCTGCCGGTCGTTAAGCCCGTCACCGCTCTCCACAGCATCTAAAAACTGATCACGTCGATCTTTGTCAAGGTATATAACTTCCTGCTTAGGGAGCTTGGCACGGGTAATGAGCTCGATAGGATTGGAATCAATCATGTGGCGGACAACCAGATATTTCCAGAATGTATTGAGTGCAACGGTATAATGCTGGATTGTCACAGGTGTGCACTCAACGAAACGCACTGTACCGTCCGGTCGCTTTTCGGGGTAATTCCTGAGATAGTGCATAAATTCCACCACGTCACGGTCGTTCAGCATATTCAGATCGTCGAGACTGATCTCGGATGCCGTTTTATTAGAAAGCGCAGGATTGTGTTCAATCAGAAAATTAAAGAAAGTCTGGAGCTGATTCGCATAGGAATAGATTGACATGGCACTGAGACGGATCTCTCTCTCCAGAAAGTAATCATGAACATAATCCGGCAGTTTCTCTATTATCTTATTCGCTTTTTGGCGTACTTCATAATTCTTTATTTTTTTATAATCTGACATAAATTTGTTCCTTAGTTTGCTGGAATTATCGGAGTTTGTATGTTTTCTCCTGATATCATATTTATTATAACATAGGTGCTATCTCTGTTATAATAATGATCAAATGCGAAATAAACGCATCAAGGTTTCTGTGGTCAGATTTTGATGGTATAATTAAAAAGCTGTGCGCGTTTGGGGTTAATTGATTTGATGAATTTTGCGTGCAGATAAATCAAATGAAAGAGGTATAAACGTGAGTACGATTTTAGAAAAGATTTCTATATATGCAGCGGATAAAGAACATTGCGACAGACTGATGATGGCTGACAGCAAAAAGAGCCTGACTTATAAAGAAGGATGGGAACTCATCCGGAAGATCGCAGGACATCTGAGAAATATGTCGGAGCTTCCGGAAAAGAGCGCGATCATGGCTTATTGCACACAGGACTGCGCTTATGTAGCATCTGTTTTTGCGATACAGCTTGCAGGATTTATTGCAGTTCCTATTGAAAAGGGCGCAAGTGAAGCAAGAATTGCAGAAATATCTGCAGATTCAAAGGCGTCCATGATCATTGGTAATAAAAAAGCAAATACAGGTATATTGCCGTTTATGGATCTTAAAACAGTATATGATATCGATCCTTCTGAGGCTCTTACAGACCCTGTATTTCCGGAACTCGATGATGTAGCAGAGTATCTTTTCTCTACAGGTACTACCGGTAAATCAAAGGGAATCGTGATCACACACAGAAATAATGTGGCGATCGCAGAAAATATCGGACTTAATACAGAAATGAAGTCCGGAAATATCGAACTTATCCCTATGCCTCTGTCGCATAGTCACGGTATACGTACAGTATATTCAAATACTTACTATGGAAACGGCTGCGTATTTTCGAATGGTGTTCTGATGGCAAAGGCTTTCTACAACCTTCTTGATACATATAAATGTACAGCGATAGATATGGCGCCTTCCATCCTTAGTGCATTGTTCCAGCTTACGGATGATACACTTGGAGAATATAAGGATCAGCTTGATTACATTGAGCTCGGAAGCGCACCGCTTGTAGAAGAAGATAAGAAGCGTCTCTGCAAGTTGTTGCCGAAGACAAGACTCTACAATTTCTATGGATCTACAGAATCCGGTCGTACTTGTGCGCTGAATTTTAATGATGGTGTTGAGCGCCCCCAGTGTATCGGTCATCCTTCAAAAAATGCAGAGTTTATCTTTGTTGATAAAGAGCATAATAAGATTGAAGCAACGCGTGAGAATCCTGGATTTATCGCAACAGGCGGTCCACAGAACATGAAAGAGTATCTGAATGCACCGGATCTCACAGCACAGGCTTCCGACGGAAAGTATATCTATACAAACGACCTTGGTTTCCGTGATGCTGAGGGCTTTGTATATTGCCTTGGACGTGAAGATGATGTCATCAATTGCGCAGGAATAAAGATCAGTCCTGACGAGATCGAAAGCGTTGCAAGGAAATTTGAAGGAGTAGCAGATTGTGCTGTTGTTCCTGCGCCTGACAACATTCAGGGACAGGTTCCGAAGCTTTTCATCGCAGTAGATGGAACAGAGGACAGTTTTGATCTCGATGGCTATAGACAGTTCCTAAAGAAAGAACTGGATGGAAATAAGGTGCCGAAGATCATTGAGTTCATAGATGAAATCCCGAGAACATCCAATGGAAAGCTTCAGAGGAAGAAGCTGATAAACAGATAAAGCAACCATTAATGTAACAGTTCACACGTAAACGGAGCACTACGCTGCGGAGTTTACGACCAAGAAAGATGAAAAGCCATTGGATTTTGCCCATCGCCGGAGGCGATTTAATTGGCAAAATCCGTTACGTGAGCGAGCTGGAAGCGAGTGAACAGTAACCCATGAATTTGCTTTATATAAAGTACAATTTTTTGTCTTGAATTTTTTTATACATAGATTATTATATACATATCCCGAAGTTTTTGCTTCGGGATTTTCTATAGCCAAGGATCCGATAAACTTGGATACTTTGTAAAAAATGTGATAAGGGGAGAATGAAATGAAAAAGCGTTTACTTGTACTGACTATGATCGGGGTTATGACTGTATCTGCGTGTTCGTGTGGTTCAGTTGCCTCGCAGAGTGCTGATACTACAGCATCAACCGTAGCTGCATCGAGTGCAGAGACATCGGAAGTAGAAGCAGGTTCAGAAACAGAAGCATCACAGGCAGCGGAAACAGAGGCAGCGTCCACAGAAGCGATTGCTGAAGAAACAGAGGAGACCGCACCGGATATCGATATAGAGGGATGCGATACCTTTACACAGATAATTGATAAAAAGCTTTCTGATGGCATGGGATATGCGAATGAGAAAGTTGGAGATACTGACGTTTTCTTTGTGAGCAGTGGAACGTATGACAATCTTGACGGCAATATGGCTGCAATTGATGCTGCATTGTTTGTATATAATGATGATGGTCCGTATGAAATCGGTAAGGTTGTTTGTGGAGGTACTGCGTATCCGTTGGCAATACAGGATGGAAAGCTCTTTGTATCAAGTGGTCACTGGATCAGCACCTATACAATTAAGGATAATGAGCTCGTAATGACAGAGAGGGCTTCTGTCGAGTTTGATACGGATGGGAACGAAACATATTCGCTCGAAACTGTTGATGGAGTGATCGATGATGCTGCAAAGGCTGAGTCCAGATTCAACGAGCTGTTTGAAGAATACGAAAAGGCAACAGTTATCGGATTTTCAACAGTAGGTGGTGATGAGACCTCTTCGGAAGCAGTCCTTCCGGCGTATGAATATCCGGGACCGGAGCTTTTTTACTCGGTTGTTTATAAGTATATGATCGATGAGCTTGGCGCTCATTATGAGCCATCTGATGTGGGAATCCCCTGTCCGGTGATCATAGCGGAAGATGACAGTAATAAAGAAGACATACTCCTTTACGGAAATTTCTGGTATTTTAATTATAAACTGAATGGTGATACTCTGGAGAACACATCCGGAGGATCATATCCGGGTGTAATGCATGTCAAGTCTACTGATGCGGGATATGAGGTCACAGGCATGGATATTACCGAGGATGGAAGCGGTTTTACAGAAAGTGCCAAAAAGATCTTTGGAAAATATTATGATACCTTTATGAAGGATGGAGAAGATGACAAACTTCTCGAAAAGACAAGAGCGCAGATAATAGCAAATTATGTGGCAGCGAATAATCTTTCGATCACTGCTTATCAGGATTATGGATGGGATCCGGTCACATTACCGGAAGAAAACATTGATTCCTTTTATAGTAAGCTTGATTGACAGGCGATTTAATTGGCAAAATCCGTTACGTGAGCGAGCTGCAAGCGAGTGAACAGTAACATTTAATTGATAATTTACGACAGAAACCATCGGATTTAATAATGATCCGGTGGTTTTTTGATTTTATAAGTAATTACGATGGATATGGTAGTTTTTCTTAAGCCTTTTTTAATTATGTAAAAGAGTACATTATATCCATCCCTTTTACCGCACAAAAAGTGATATATATGTTATATTTTTTGTAGCAAGCAATGATGTATGGCACTTTTTACAGATTAAAGATTGTGGAGGAGATATGAATAACGGATCGAAATCATTTTTGGTGGTTGTAGGTGTTTTAGTTGTATGTGTACTATTTTTTGTAGGATCGTACAATTCACTGGTAAGTAAGCAGGCGGCTGTGGAGCAGCAGTATTCCAATATTGATACACAGCTGCAGAGAAGATCGGATCTTATCCCAAATCTGGTAAACACTGTAAAGGGTTATACAGATCATGAAAATGAAGTCTTTACCGAAGTGACAGAAGCTCGTGAAAAAATGATGGAAGCAAATACTGTGGCTGAAAAATCAGAGGCTGATGCAGAGGTGTCAGGTGCGTTGAATAAGCTCATCGCTATTGCAGAAAGCTATCCTGAATTAAAATCCGATAAAGTTTATGTGAGTCTTATGGATGAGCTTGCCGGTACAGAAAACCGTATTTCTTATGCCAGAGAAGAATACAATGCCGCAGTAACTACATATAATAAAGCGATACGTACTTTTCCGGGCGCTTTATTTGCAAATATGTTCGGCTTTGAAAAATCAGAATTGTTTGAAGCAAAGGAATCTGCAAAAGATGTTCCGGAGGTGAGTTTCTAAGTGGGAAGAAGAACGTATGATTTCTCAAAAAGAAAGAAAAGTATGGGTGATCGCATCTATGACCGGCTGCCGGAGCGTCGTAACTGGGGAAAGATCTTTGTGGTCGTATTTGTTTTATTGTCTATTTTTTTCTATTTCAAAAATAAGACGATAACCATCACGAGTTATCCGGATCCTACAAGTTATTTCTTTGTCGAGGATTATAGTGGAGTTCTTAATGAGTATACAGAGCAATATATCTATGATGAAGCTGCTGCACTATACCACAAAACAAAGGCTCAGGTCGTAGTTGTTACGGTTCCGGACACGCAGAATGATGATTTAGAGACTTTTAGTAATCATCTTGCAAATAAATGGGGAATCGGTGATGCGGAACTTGATAATGGTGTTTTGTTTCTGATAGAAACGCATGAAACATATCCGCATGTACGCCTTGAAATAGGTCGGGGATTAGAAGGCGCGATCACTGACGGCGCAGCCGGACGAATACTTGATGATTATGCGGTTGATGCAAAGGAAAACGGCAGATGGAATGAATGTGCAGGAAATACTTTTACAGCCGTTTTAGAAAAAGTATACGAAGAATATGGATTAAAAGCACCGGATTCAGTAGTATATCAGGCTGATTGGCATGATGGTAGTGATGTCGTGACACAGGGTACTTTTGCTGATGCACAATATCCGGATCCGGAAATCATAAAAAATGAAAAGCCCATGACTACGCAGATATATGAGGCTTGCGGAAATGCTCTATGTACTGAAATTTGCTTATTTGGATTTATTTTGTTTTTCTTCGGACTAATAATCTCTATGTTTTCCGGCGGATCAAATCGGGGTGGCTGGTCGTCACGAAGCTCTGGGGGATGGAATTCCTGGAGCTCAGGATCCGGTTCATCATCCGGTGGCGGAGGTTACAGCGGAGGTGGTGGTTCCTTTGGAGGAGGAGGAGCTTCCAGGTAGCAGTGTAGTAGTAAACTGACTGCATTGGATGCGACGTGTACGGATACAATGAATTTCAGGGGGAAAAATGGGGGTAGTGGAGTTTCTTTTAGGTAATACGATAATAAAGAATGTGCTGATCGCGGTAATATCCGGCATTCTGGCATGCCGGATAAACGATTATGTGTTCAAAAAGATCGATAATGGGAAAAACAGAATACATCTGCAGTTTTTCAGGCGGCTTTTCAACGGTTTTATAATCATAACTGCGATCATTTTTGCATTTACCGGCTTTAAGGGTTTCGATAAACTATATGGAGTCGCTTTCGGAAGTTCAGTTGTTATCACAGCTGTACTTGGAATTATAGGAAAAGATATTTTTCAAGATGTGCTGGCCGGTATTATGATCAGTATCTATCGTCCGTTTAATATTGGAGACAGAGTGCTGATGTCTGACATTGATAAACCCTGCGTGGTAGACGACATGACAGGTAGACATGTTGTTCTAAAGACTATGGATAATGTCTGTTATATTATTCCAAATAGCGAGATAAATGACAGGATCATACTTAATACCAGCTATAATCACGGAGATCTTAGAGGCACATTTTTGAAATTTCAGATATCATACTCAAGCGATATCCGTCTTGCCATACATCTCATTCGTGAAGCGGTGAAAAATTGTCCTCATACACTTCCGAATAACTCAAGAAATCATGATCTCGACGGGTACGGAGATGTATATCTTATGGGCTTTAGTGGCAGTGCATATGAACTGGAGACCACTATTTGGACAAAGAATGATACGGATAACTTCCTCGCATGTAGTGAAGTTAGGATCGCCGTTGTTGAAAAGTTTAAGCAAAACAATATCGAAATACCGTACAATTACTTAAATGTAGTATATAGAGATGAAAAGAAAGAAATAATCACTTCACCGGATGTCCCAGACAACAATAATATAGGAAAGAGAAATGTCAAAATAAGAACGGATATTGTTGAGATCACAGATGAAGAAAAGGGATTGAGGGATTGTTTTGAAAAATCAGAGCTTTTTTCCGAGTATTATGATCTTACAATGAATGATGCAATGAAGCTCAGGCTGATCATAGAAGAACTGATCTCATTCAGTCGCAGGCTTTTCCCGGATTATTCATATGACTTTTGGATCTCGGGAAATGCAGAGAGAGTCAAAGTTCATATTCTCGTTAAAAATATCAGCGTGAATAATTTTGTAGCCGATGAACTTGCTGCATTATCATCGAGCGATGAATTAGAAATGAATGCTGTAGATAAGATAAAGTACAGCGTTTATTCCTGCTTTAAGAATCTCGGAAAAAATTCGAATGAAAAATGGCTCTGGAATTCTGAAGATGATGCAGACAAAGAAAATGGCCTTGATCGGATCATTCTTATGAACATTACCGATAGTATCAGCATCGGGACGAAGAATAATACAGTCCATATAGTTGCATACAAATATTTGTCCGCTAAAAATCGGATACAGTGAAGTGGCATTAAATGAATTGGATGCGATGTGTTGTTGAACACACGCGATGTATTGTTGCTCCCGACGCTGAAGAGTCTTGGGAAATAAATGATGTATTTAGATGAATATAAGTGTTAAGAAATGGTAATACGTGGTAATAAAGACACCGTCTTGCAACAGGTTCCAGGACATTTATTTACATCTATATCCAGATAATTCGGAAATTTCACATTTGTGAGAGACATCTAAATACATTATCTGGTCAAATAAAAAAGTTAGTCAAAAATAAAAATGATGAGTTTTAAAAGTTTCAGAAGAACGGTTTTGGAACTTCTTAAGGCACTTACTTTTAGTAGAAATACTATTGGTAAGTGCTTTTTTTGTTGTCATTGCGCAGAGACAGGAGAGATAAATGATTGAGAAAAAGCATATTATGCCAAGGGCACCGGATTTTGAAGAGTACATCCATGACGGTAACAGGAGAAGATTCATAACTTATCAGCAGGGATCTGCGATGTTCCGGATGCGTTACTGGACTTTTGTAAATTTTGTAAAAAAGGCCGGTGCAAATATTAAGATGCGAAAGACCGCAGTTGTTGATCTGGATGTTCTGGAAAAATATATTGCAACGTTTGAAGAATGTGAGGACGGAAAGGAGCAAGACATGGCAAGAAAGGATAAAGGACCAATTGCTGAGAGAATGGCAGTAAATGGGAAAAAGTATGTGAGGATTGATGAGGCGGCTGAGTTGTATTCGGTAAGTGAGAAAACTATCGAGAAATGGGCAGCTTCCTGCAGGGCGAGATTAAAGATTGATGGAGTGGTTTTGTATAACACTCAGAAACTAGACATATTCATAGAAAACATAGGACAGGAGGAATTCTAAATGTGCAAAGTTATTTCAGTAGCCAATCAAAAAGGTGGGGTGGGTAAAACCGTAACTGCAGTAAATCTGGCAGTAGGACTTGCAAGAGAAGGGAAGAAAGTTCTGGCAATCGATAACGATCCTCAGGGCAGTCTGACGATCAGTCTTGGTTATAACGATCCGGACAGCCTGGAGTATTCGCTTGCATCTGTAATGATGAAAACTATAAATGATGAGCCATGGGATGTAAATGATGGAATTCTGCATCATAGCGAAGGTATTGATCTGATGCCGGGGAATATAGATCTCTCGGGGCTTGAAATCACTCTTACAGGAGTTATGAGCAGGGAAACAGTGCTTCGTGAATATGTAAGAGAAGCTAGAAATCAGTACGATGTGATTGTCCTGGATTGCATGCCTTCCCTAGGGATGATGACCATTAACGCACTTGCCTGTGCAGATTCAGTACTTATTCCGTGTTCTGTAGGTTATCTGCCTCTTAAGGGTCTACAACAGCTTATTAAAACAATTGGCAGAGTAAAGAGACAACTGAATCCCAGTCTTGATATAGAGGGCATCCTGCTCACTATGGTAGATAACAGGACAAATTATGCGAAAGACATAATTGAGACAGTAAATAATGCGTATGCAGACAAGATAAATGTATTCCAGTTCAATATTCCCATGTCGGTTCGTGCTGCAGAGACTTCTGCAGAAGGAAGCAGTTTATATGTATATGATCCGAATGGAAAAGCCTCAAATGCTTATATGGAACTTGTAAAAGAGATTATGAGAAAGGTGGACTGATTTTATGCCTAGCAGAGTTGGAAAAAAGATAGAAATGACAAGCCTTGATGAGCTTTTATGTGTGCCAAGCGTTGAAGGTGCCAGAGACATAGAGATTAAATTTATACTTCAATTTAAAGATCATGCTCGTGTTTGGAATCCAAACACTAATTATACTGAGATTAATAAAACTGATTATAGTTATACTGAGTCCAATCACATCTTATCTGCTGTTGAGAAATCTGATGGGATAGGATGCGATGAGGATGAGAGAGCCTATAGAGAGGTCATTGCAGAGACTATCCACAATACAATACCGCGCTAAACGGAAGAGCGCAGTGAGAAGATTGCCAAAAGGTGATAATTGGCCAATATAACGTGTAGGACGAATGGAGGGTGTGAGATGTTTATATTGAGAATGCTTGTAAAGATATTATTGATTCCGGTGTTTCTTATGGTCTGCTTTATCAGAACATGGGTGGAGCTTCTTTCAAGAATTGGCTGTGTTATACTGGGACTTTTCTATCTGCTGATGCTTGCAATAATAATCATGTATATCACAAAACAGATGTGGGGAGCTGTTGTACTGTCAGTGATTATTTTTTTTTGGAGCGTTCCTTATCACATTTGCAGCCGTAGCTGTCGGAATGGCTTTGGATGGTATAGGTGATAAGATAAGCGAGATCCTGGCATCATAAATACGCAAAGTCCTGAAGTGGTCAGCGATTTTGTTGTATACTGATATCTATAGATGTACAGATGATGGATATTCATAGGAAATATCTATAGATGATACTCTGATGACTCATATAGCATCAGAGTATTTTTTTTACTATAATTGAAAGAGTGATTATTTGGGAAAAAAGAGGCTGAGGATCCTGAGCATGTAGCAGAGGCTGATTCTAAGGTAAGACCTTATACCAAGATCAGAAGCTGCTTGGATTTTGAGGTTTAAAAACAAGGTGTTCTGAAATGATGCACTTTGTAAGGAGCTGGGACTTTAATGAATACGAAAAATCTAAAATGGCTGAATTTGATACCGCTTATTATGTTCTTCATAGTAGATAAACTGAGAGGAACATTGATCAGCAGGTATTTACTGATAATAATTGTTGCACTTGGAATTATGAATATGTTTCTTGCAAAAAGCATGAAAAAGTATCTTTTTGCTTCGCTGATGCTTGTTGCATCAACAGTAGTAGGAATGATTCTTTACACATATTATTACTACTACTTTGTCAGCGCTAATTCTGAGGCTCCAATTTTTGGTGCGGCACTCATGATGGTTTATGGCTTTATCGCGTTTGCAGTTGCCGCAGTTGGAACTGTTGTGGTGGTAATAAAAGAGAGAATGGCTGAGAAAAAGAGACAATGAGGCGAAAAGAGATTGTTATCGTAGCGATGCTAATGTTTTCCCTTGTGTTAGCAGGCTGCGGAGCAAAAAACGAATCGGATGTGACAATTATCGGTGGTGCGGATGGACCAACATCTGTTTTTCTTGCTTCGAAGAATGACAAGAATAGTTACACACAGATTGATCAGGAAACAGCGAAGCTGATGATGGATATTGAAGATGACCATGTGGTCGTGGATGTCAGGCGCCAGGATGAGTTTGATGAAGGGCATATTCCGGGAGCTATATGCATTCCAAACGAGAGCATAATTGATACGCAGCCTGAAGAATTACCGGATCTGGATCAGATTATTCTTGTTTACTGCAGAAGCGGAAGACGTAGTAAGGAAGCTTCGCAAAAATTATTTGATATGGGTTACACAAATGTGTTTGAGTTTGGCGGTATTATTGACTGGACAGGAGAAGATTGATTATGAGATTTCTTGGTAATTTGATTTGGATATTGTGCGGAGGGCTGCTTAGTGCCCTGGGATGGTGGATTGTAGGACTTCTTTGGTGCTGAACAGTTATCTCTGCTTCTTAACATCCTTTGGATTTGTCTTTCCGGGATTGAACTTGCGATTGCAAACGCGGTGATTGGCTGCATTTTCTGCATTACTATTATCGGAATACCTTTCGGTAAGCAGTTCTTTAAGATTGCGAGAGTAGCTCTTTTACCATTTGGAGCAAAGGTTGTGAGAGTACATTACTAAGAACGGAGCGAGGAAGTAGATGTTTTTTATCATGGGAATAACAGATGGCAGGAAGGATTTTGAGTTCAATCAGCTGATAACCTGCTCTATCTGCGGAAAATATGGACGCTTTAACGTGTTCATGACATATACGGTGCTGTCTCTTTTCTTTATACCGACATTAAAGTGGAATAAGCATTACTACGTGCAGACCAGCTGCTGCGGAACTTTTTATGAGCTTGATTCTGAGATTGGTAAGATGATCGCAAGAGGTGAAGAGGTTGAGATCCTGCCAAGTCATCTGACACAGGTAAGCGGCGGAAGAGGATTTACGACTGGTTATAAGAGATGCAGACAGTGTGGATACGAGACAACAGAGGACTTTGATTTTTGTCCTAAGTGCGGAACGAGGTTTTAATCATTGTTGGATGAAGTAAGCAGCTTACCCATTCAGGGGGTGAGCATTAACTGGGATAAAATTGATAGACGAAGTTATTTGCGCGGGATTGAGGCTATAAAAGGCTTGGATTACCTTGCCTTTAACAAGAACATAACCATATTTGTCGGTGAGAACGGTAGCGGCAAGTCTACAATGCTTGAAGCTATTGCAGTCAGCTATGGCTTTAATCCGGAAGGTGGTACAAAGAATTACAACTTCTCTACATATGACTCTCACTCAGAGCTTTGTGATGCCATAAGGCTCTCGAGAGGTTTCAAGAAGCCTGGATGGGGATATTTCTTAAGAGCAGAGAGCTTTTATAATGTTGCTTCTGCTGAGGAAGAATATAGCATGCTTGGAGGAGTGCCACAGCATTTTCATGAACGTTCTCATGGGGAGAGTTTTCTACAGATGGTTCAGTCCAACTTCCGGGGCAATGGCCTGTATCTTTTGGATGAGCCGGAGGCCGCATTGTCTCCTCAGAGACAGCTGACTCTTTTGCTGGAGATTGTTAACTGTGCAAAAGAAGATGCTCAGTTCATCATGGTCACTCATTCGCCGATTCTCCTAGGGATTCCGGGAGCTGAGATTCTGAGCTTTGACAATGGACAGATTCATCCGATTGATTATGAGGATACTGACAGCTACCAGATAACAAAAATGTTTATCGAGAATAAGGATCAGCTGCTTAAGCGGCTTTTGGAAGAGTGAAATGATAAAGAGATTTAAAGAGGTCAATGCATATGTTGATGGCTTTTATTATTTTCTGCAGGCTGATTATGGGCAGGGAAAAGTAGCTCTGTATAAGTATCTGCCTGAAGAGGCGCTTGAGGCTGTTGCTGAGTTTGGCACTGACGAAGTGGATCTTTATAATCTGCAGATTCCAAACAGAGACGCACCTGGGGAGAGATAAATCCTGTAACGAGGAGCGTTCCAAGTGGAAAGGCCTACAACCGCAAGAAGGAAAAAGAGAGGATCAGTAAAGAATTCAGAGATGGATTTGGAGCAGGTCCTTTTTATTTGCTGTATTCTCTTAGACCATAGTAGTAGAACTTCTTGATTTTTTCCTTGAGAGATTCTGGTTCTATTACTATTGCATCCCTTCCAAAGCGCTTGAAGTATTCTTCCAATTGAAGTTCGGGCCAGTCAAAGTAGTAAAGGTCGCCTTCAATCTTCGATACTATAGGCCTGTTCTTGGTGATTGCCTTGAACTTTCTAACTCCATATTTGTTAAGGCGTACAACTGCCTGTACAGTCAAAGATACTGAATGAGGGCTCCGGATAGCTTTTTCCTGGAGCTCTTTTTGCGTCTCCGGATTTATGGGAAAAGAATCTGCTGTTACAAAGACACTTCGTAACCTGGAAATTCTGAATGTCCTTGGCCTTCTGGAATTTCTATCCATGCAAAGCAGGTAGTTACACTGTTCTTCCTTAGATGGCGCAATTACGTATGGCTCCACTAAATAAGCATGCTCATCACCTGAGGTTGTGTTTGTGAAAGAGAGAATTTTATGCTCGTTAAGTGCCCTGGAAATATCTTCGTAGGAGTCCTTGAAAATGATTGCTTCTCTTTCACTCCTGGGAATAGACAGATATGAATTAAACATGTCTTTAAGGTACTGGGAAAGAGAAGTATCTTTTAACATGTTGTTCTCTATGATCTTGATAATGTCGTAAGAAGAACCGCTGACAGTAAGAGTTACAGCGCTGGTTTGCTTGCTCTGGAACTGATCATTTTTGATATAGGTGCTTACAATCTTATCTGCAAGTTTGGCTGCATCCTTGTCTGAAATGCTGGTAATGCTTGTCAGATCCTGCATTATGTTTGTCATCAGCTTCTCACTGTCATACCTGTACTGGTCAAAGTAATTGACAATAAGCGTCTTAAGAAAAGCGTTGAGGTTCACGGATTCATCCTTCTTGGTGAACTCAAACAGCTCTGCATCGTTTATAAGTCTTGATCTGATATCGTCTGAAAGATAAATCTTATACTTCTCAGTCATAGTACACCTCTTAATTGGGGATGTAAAATTGCATAGTATTTACGATATTAAGCTATATATAGAATTATATTGGGGTTGAACAAACAAGTCAAACTGCATCTTTTTATCTCCAAAAACTTACGCTAAGATAAAATCACAACAAAGACACAAACAGCAATCATTACAGGATCGCTAAATGGTTAAGCACCGGATCATGGATTCGGCAATTGCGGGTTCGAATCCCTCTTTTGTTAAGGAATGTATCTAGTGATTATTAAGGTGCATACAGCAACTAATACAATCCGCGACTGTAAATCGCACCCTGCCTGCGCAGGGTAAGTGAGCCGGGCACTATAACCCGGTTGCACCTTGTTTTAAAAAGAGAGGAAATGAAAATGTTAGAGTTCTTAAAGAGAGAAGCAAATAAAACATATACTGAGAACGGCGCAGCAACTTACGTATCAACAAAGTCTGACTGCATGGATCTCTTTGCAACAATCGGCGCGCTTAGACATGGATCTGACGAAGATATCGTATGCAGATTTACCAGAGCTTACGCTGAGGATGCAAATCTTGCAATGAAAATGCTTTTCTTCGCAAGAGATATAAGAGGCGGACTTGGCGAGAGAAGAGTGTTCAAGGTTATCCTTAAATACATGGCTGAGTGCGAGCCTGAATCAGTTAAAAAGAATATCGAGTTTGTTGCAGAGTACGGCAGATATGATGATCTTTTGGCATTGTTCGATACACCAGTAGAAAAAGAAGTATTGGCATATTTCGATAAAGCACTCAAAGCTGATATTGCGTCTCTGGAAGCTGATAAAGAAGATGCGGAAGTATCTCTTTTGGCAAAATGGCTTCCTTCAGTAAATACAAGCAATAAAGAAGCTGTTGGAAATGCAAGGAAGATAGCAAGAGCAATGAAAATGTCTGATGCTGAGTATCGTAAGACACTCTCTGCTCTCAGAGCACAGATCAAGATCATAGAGAACAGCCTTCGTAAGAAGGACTACTCTTTTGACTACGCGAAGCAGCCTTCAAAAGCCCTTTATAAGTACAGACAGGCTTTCATCAGAAACGATCAGGCAAGGTATGAGTCTTTTATCCAAAAGGCGGCTGAAGATCCTTCGGTTATGCACACTGGAACACTTACACCTTATGATGTCATAGCTCCTGTTATAAGCAGAAGAGAGTTCTCTGAAGCTGAAAGACAAGCTATGGATGCAACGTGGAATGCACTGGAGAATTACGCTGGCGCAGACAATTCTCTTGTTGTGGTTGATGGCTCCGGCTCTATGTACTGGAATGCTAATCCAAGTCCTGCAGCAGTGGCACAGTCACTGGGTATCTACTTTGCAGAAAGAAATACCGGAGCATTCCATAACCACTTCATAACTTTTTCTACAAACCCAAGACTCATCGAGATCAAGGGCAGAGACATAGTTGATAAAGTGCGTTACTGCATGAGCTTCAATGAATGCAGCAATACAAATATTGAAAAGACATTCATGTTGATACTTCAGACTGCTGTGCACAATAGGCTGAAACAGTCCGATATGCCTGAAAAGCTATTCATCATCTCTGACATGGAATTTGACTGCTGTGCGGGTGATGCAAAGGCAACAAACTTTGAAAACGCCAAAAGAGAATTTGAGAGATGGGGCTACAAGCTTCCTCAGGTGATCTTTTGGAATGTAAATAGCCGCAATTTGCAACAGCCAGTCAGAATGAATGATCAGGGTGTGGCGCTTGTATCAGGCGTTAGCCCACAGATCTTTTCAATGTTAAAAGAGGGCAACCTCGAACCATACAAGTTTATGATGAGCGTCCTTTCATCAGCACGATATGAAAGGATCGCTGCATGATTTAAAGATGACGGCTGGCAGAATGAAGCTGCCAGCCGGGCATGAAAGGACATTATTATGAATGCAATAGAGATAAAGGGAAAAGTAAATACGGCCCTCTGCTATGCAAAGGTGGTGGAGGCTGAGGCCATAGAGCAGATACGCAGAATGTGTGATTATCCTATGACTGAGGGCTCAAAGATCAGAATTATGCCTGACGTACACGCCGGAAAGGGCTGCACTATAGGTACAACCATGACTATCGTAGATAAAGCAGTTCCTAATGTGGTTGGCGTGGATATTGGATGCGGCATGTACACTGTAAATCTTGGAAAGCAGAAGATTGACCTTGAGAAGTTCGACATGTCTGCTTTTACAATTCCTTCCGGAAGAGAGGTTTGGGAGGGAAGAATTGAGAAGTTCGATCTGACTGAACTTCGCTGCTACAGACAGCTCAAGGAGGCTAAGCGTCTTGAGAGATCCCTTGGAACTCTTGGAGGTGGTAATCATTTCATAGAGATAGACAGAGCAGTAGATGGGACGCAGTATCTTGTCATCCATTCCGGTTCTCGTAATCTTGGTAAGCAGGTTGCTGAGATATATCAGACACTTGCAGTTGACCTAGATAAGGGAATCGGAGAGTACCTGGAAGCAAGAGATGAGCTGATCAGAACTTACAAGGAGCAGGGAAGAAGAACAGAGATACAGGCTGCTTTAAAGGATCTCTACAATCTGAAGTACCATGAGGGTCCTATGACAATGCCTGAGGATCTGTGCTATTTATCAGGGCAGTACCTGGAGGACTATCTTCACGACGTTGAGATAAGCCAGAGATTTGCCAGAAGAAACCGCGAGAAGATGGCTGAGATTCTTTTAGATAAGAATGGTCTTTCTGCCGGTGAGTCTTTTCACTCTATTCATAACTACATCGATACTGACGAGATGATACTGAGAAAGGGCTCAATAGCTGCTCACAAGGGGGAGAAGGTTCTTATCCCTATAAATATGAGGGATGGCTCTGTTCTTGCCATAGGCAAGGGCAATCCTGAGTGGAACTATTCAGCTCCTCACGGTGCAGGCAGACTTATGTCCAGATCAGCGGCAAGGAATAACCTTTCCATGGATGAGTACAAGGAGTCCATGAAGGGAATCTACACATCATCTGTCTGCGAGGCAACAATTGACGAGGCACCTATGGCGTACAAGTCACTTGAGGACATCATCGATGTGATCAAGGAGTCTGTGGAGATAATTGATGTGATGAAGCCTATATACAACTTTAAGGCTTGCTCAGGATCCGCCAATAGAGGAGATTGGATTCGATGACCTGTTGACGAGAATCAATAAAACAATTGTTGGAGATGATAAGGTTACACCTAAATCATTAAAAGAATATCTGGGCAACATACAGGAAGTCCTAAACGATAAAAACAGAACTTTTGAGGTTCTTGAGTGGAGAGATAACGTACTGTATGTTATAGAAGCATTATTCTTATTCTATTTACGTTGGGGGCGCAATGAACAGGGAACAGAGTATTGAGTTTATTCAGGCTATAGAAGACACTAAAGCGTTATCAGGATGCAGGAGCGTGTGCTGTTAGAAAAGACATATGTATTGATGAGTTTGACATTGCAATAGAGTTAAAATGTACAAGAGATAGCCTTTCCGCTAAAAAGCTTTCAGAGGAAGTAGCATCTGACATTGTTCACTATGATAATAAAAACATTTTCTTTTTAATATATGATAAAGCCAGAATAATAGACAATATCGATGTATTTAGGGATACCTATGAGAAAACTGACATGAGTAAAAACGTGAAAGTGTTTGTGATGCTATAGAAACCGATAAACATTCCTCGGCATCTTTTTTTGGCCAAGGGAATTGCACAAATAGCCAGTATGGATGTTTTTAAATACAAAAAATAATAGTTAGCTGTCTGGCTGAGATGGATGAAATATCATATCGTGCGATGATGGGCGAGTATGTCTTGTATTACCGAGGCAAAGTATTTGGTGGAATCTATGATGATCGTTTTCTTGTAAAGCCCACAAAGTCAGCTGAGGCCATGATGCCAGATGCAGATATGGAACTACCCTATGAGGGGGCAAAAGAAATGATCATGGTTGATGATGTTGAGAATAAAGAGTTTCTAAGAGATTTGCTGGAAGCGATTTACAATGAATTGCCAGCGCCAAAGAAGAAATGATTATATTCCAGGATAAATGACTAAGGAGAAGAAATGGAATCTCTTATAAGACTTACTGATTTCAAGATAAACGAATTATTGGAGATATTCAAGATAACTGATTCGATAGAGCAGTATGATGGCTTTTTAAAGGGAAAGACTGTTGTTATGTTTTTTCCAGCATCCAGCATAAGAACCAGAGTGTCTTTTGAAAAGGGGATATATCTTCTTGGCGGTCAATCCATATTATTTGATCCGGCAACGTTGGATAAAAAAGAAGATATCCGGGATGTATGCGGATATCTACAAAATTGGGCTGATGCAGTTATTGTGCGCTATCCGGACATTAATATGCTTGATAGAATGGCAAAAGCAATGACAATACCTGTGATAAATGCACTGACAGATGATAATCATCCATGTGAAATGCTGGCTGACCTATATGCACTTTCCAAAATCAGAGCGAATTATCTGCAGGATAAGTATTTGTTTGTTGGTTCAGATGGAAATATAGGTAGAGCGTGGAAAGAGGCTGCAGACGCATTTGATTTTTCGCTGTCTCAAAGTAGTCCTGTTAAGTATAAGATTCCGGGAGTCACCTGTAATGATAACCTGAAGGATGCAATTGCTGGAAAAGATATTATATGCACAGATTCTATCCCTTCAGATATGATAAATGATTTCAAGGATTATCAGATTACAAAAGAGTTGATGGGAATAGCCAATAAAGGGGCAATTTTAAATCCTTGTCCGCCATTTTATCGAGGCGAAGAAGTAACAGAAGATGTAATTGATTCTGATTACTTTGTGGGATATGAGTTCAAACAGAGTTTATTAAAAGTACAGCAGGCAATACTGATTTATTGTCTATCTGGTTAAGAAGCATTGAATTTCAGTAGAAAGAGTATCGGGATTATCTCTTTCATATTAAACAAAGCTGCATAGGAACCCTGATAGGTATACCGGCATGCGCTGTTGTGGGATTATTTGTTGCGGTGCTGTCGTAAAAAATATATTCCAGGAGATAATGCACGAAAGGAAAGAAACCAAATGGGTATTGTTTATAAAAAATTGTCAGAGAACGAATTAAGCAGAATTATAAAAATGAGAATAGACCAATTGACGGAGGAATACACATCAGAAGGAAAAACAGTTCCACAGGATGTAAACCTTGAAGCATCACTTATGGATTTTTATAAAAGAAATCTTGCTGCCGGCACCTATGTTTCCTGGCTGGCATTTGATGGTGATAAGATAGTCGGAACAAGCGGTATGTCCTTCGCGGAAAAGCCACCGTATTTCACATGCCGTTCAGGGAAATTAGGTATCTTGTCTAGCATGTATACTGATCCGAATTATAGGAGATTGGGAATCGCTACAGAGTTATTGGACAGAGTGGTAACAGAGGCAAAAGAATACGGATGCGGAACGATTTATATCACAGCATCTGATATGGGTGTAAAGTTATACGAATCATATGGATTTAAGCATAACGGAAATTTCATGCAGTACAATTTTTGATAATAAGTAAAATCGGAAAATATATTTACAGTTTAACACTCTTTTCCCCAGGGAAGCGAAGCGTTCTATCTGAAGATAAAATGGCAGAGTTCTGTATGGCTCTGCCTTATTTTAAAAAATGTATTGACACGGTGTCAAACAGATGATAATATTCAACCATCAAATGACACAGTGTCAACAAAAAGGAGTTACGAAATGACAAAGACATTACCAAAGATTGCACTTGGTGCATGGGCATGGGGCAATGACGGGACATTTTATCCCTATTCATATCCTACAGAAAAACAGATATCGGCAATGGATGAGGTAAAACTCTCCCATGTTGACGTAACTATTTATGAAATGACCTACCAGTTTTTGAAACTGGTATTGTGATAAAGAAAGAAGGACTTTGGAATGAAGAAGAATATTGGAGCAACACTTGCATTATACCCGGCGCCTGTAATTGTAGTAGGAGCAATGGTAGATGGAAAACCTAACTGGACACTTGTAGCACATGCAGGAACTGTAGCACACAGCCATCTTATGGTATCAATGGTTCAGGCACACTACACCAATAAGGGCATCCGTGAGAACAAGATATTCTCTGTAAATGTAGTTGATGAGTCATGGCTTAAGGAAGCTGATCGTATGGGAGTTATCTCAGGCAATAAGGAAGATAAATCGCAAAGCTTCAAATACACAGTTGGTGAGAATGGTGCGCCTCTTATTGATGATGCGAAGGTTTCCATCGAGTGTGAAATGGACTACAATTACGAGCTTGAGAATTTTGATAACTTTATCGGTAAGATTCTTGCTACCTATGCAGATGAGTCTGTATTAAATGAAGCCGGCAAGATTGATTACCATATGTTTAAGCCTGTGCTTTTTGAGTTTCCTACCTATGAGTACTTCGTAACAGGGAATAAGGTCGGAGACTGCGCTAAGATGAGAATGTATAAGGAGGAAAAATGAGCATTACAGTCAATCTTCGGTATAAAGGCGAGAATGGATCAGCAAAAAAGTTTGTTGATGAAATGATCAGCAGCGGAACGGTTAAAGCTATAAGAAACGAATCAGGAAACCTGAGATATGAATATTATCAGTCTGTCGATGATCCTGAAACAATTCTTTTAATTGACAGTTGGAAAGATCAGGAATCTATTGATGTGCACCATGCTTCGCCAATGATGAAAACCATCATGGAACTTCGGGAAAAATATGATCTTCATATGACTGTGGAGAGGTACATATCTGATGATGAGATGCCTGAGAAGGACAATGATTTCATAAGAAAATAACAGGGCTTGGTAATCTTGCTAAAGATGTTTATCAGGGATAGTCGATAATAAGTGATATTCTAAATAATTCAGAGACAGGAGGAGCAACAGCGAGTTGCGTGTATTATGAATATCTACGTATTAGAATATAAGTAGAGGAGGGATTCACATGAATACGAAAGACGTTTTACTTGAGCTTAGAACAAAGAATAATCTGTCTCAGGATGATCTGGCTGAAAAGGTCTTTGTGACCCGCCAGGCAGTTTCGCGCTGGGAAAATGGTGATACGGTCCCGAACACTGAGACGTTAAAACTGTTGTCTAACCTTTATAATGTTTCAATAAACACATTGCTTGGTTCACCGCATAAGCTGATATGTCAGTGCTGTGGTATGCCTCTGGAAGATTCAATTATTGGCAGAAATAAAGACGGATCACTCAATGAGGATTACTGTAAATGGTGCTATGCCGATGGAACCTACACATACAGCGATATGGATAATCTTATTGAAGTATGCATTCCTAACATGGTTAATGAGAACTTCACTGAGGATCAGGCTCGTGAATACCTGAAACAGGAACTTCCCAAACTGGATTATTGGAAAAGATACGAAGAACTTAGTGATGATGGGCAGTTTGAAGCTTTTAAGAAGCAGCTGATAGGTGAGATTAATGATCTTCATATTGAAGGTATGCCTAGGGTAGAAAAGCTTAATGCGCTGGTAGGCAGCTATGTTAATCTTGAATATCCATTACCAAATGGAGCGAAGGTGAAATTCCTGGACGATAATGTAACATATCTTGGAAACCAGCTTGAGTCAGAATTTGGTGGAGACAGATGTTTCGGGATTCTTGCAAATATGGATTTCATAATGGTATGCACATATGAGGCAGAGGGTGCAAATCCAGAACTTGTTCTTTATAAGAAAAGATGAGGTTTTATTCCTGTTTTTCTACATCGGGATATTTTCGGGATTCTATTGGGATATTTCCGGGATGAGCGTCAGCTCATGACAAATAAAGTCGTGGGTCTGGCGCTTTTCTTGTCATAATCGCCAACATTAAGAAGAATAAATGGGATGCGGTATATTATTTCAAAACCGTTGAGAAACTTGGCGGAAAGATGCATTACATATTTTTATGCATTTATCAATGTATAAAAATATGCATAAAATGGTTGCTTTGTAATCACTGATAGTAAATATGATCAAGAAAACCGTACAAAGACATCATGGTGGTAAATCAAACAGCGCAGTATCTGATTAATCGAAAAGCTTGACAAGGTAATACAGTAAATGGATTATTTAATGAAATTTTGCTTAATGATAGGCGTTGGTTTACATAACTGTATTATGTAAACCAACGATGGATTTGCTTAGCTTCTCCTTTGTTTCGAGTACTATATATTCGTATAATTTATATTATGCGAATATATTTAGACCTATCCTTCCGAAGCGCTTCCTGTTCGATTTTCAATTAATGCATCATGGGAAATTACGAAAAAAAGAATAAATCGTGCAATAGAGACGATCCTTTTTGAACATTTTCAGAACGCTCTCGCTGAGCAATGTCTCTGTGATATTTACAAACTTAATAGAAAGAAATGAAAGATAATGTGATAAGGTGATAATAGAATTTTGTTACAGTTCAGTTTTAGAAACTGAACTGTAACATTAAATATTTTATTTCTATTAGCTGATTCTGTCAATAAATTTTTGCCTCAGTAAAACCATTCTTTCCACGTCTATAAGGTAGACGCCATCTCCCAAAGTTCATTTGTGCTCCACTGCAGAAACGGCGAAGCTTATCTTGATCCTCTGAGGATTCTCTGTTTTATTCCAGGCATTAACTATGCGTTCGGTGACCTTTTGTGAGTCGTCTATAGAGAGCATTGACAACACACAAAAGAACTGATTCGGCTTATTTTGAAATATGATGTCACTGCTTCTTAGATTATTCTTTAGTAACTCGGCAAATTCATCTATATCCTTTGCCCCGGGAGGGTCACCGTTCTCGTTGGAAATAGCCATCAGCATTTCTGTTGCCTCTGCGTTGTAGCGATCTATGAATCTGATGATGAAGCGAAAGTTCCAGGTGAAGGCATCTCTACCAAGCATCATAGCGCCGCTTCTCTCGCCACGCTCTGACAATATCTGCGAAGTTCTGTATAGTTCCTGCTCCAAATTATTTTCGTTAGAAGTGTCACTATCTTTCTCATATATTAAAAAGCTATGTTTTCCGTTGTTTTTCACCTTGTACAGTGCTGCATCCGCGTATTGGAATAGTGTACTGTATTCTCTGCCATGAAGCTCTGTATTAGATGCGCCGATCGATATTCCGAGGGGGATTCCATGATTGCGGCCCATCAGTTTATCCGCTTCTTTTTCCAGACATCTGTTAAGACGTTCTGAAAGTGATGCCATTGCATTTTCACCGAAAAAGTTCGGCAGGAAGGCCATGAATTCATCTCCGCCGATACGGCTCACAACATCACTTGATCTGATACAGCGACGGATGACATGAGAGAAAGCAGCCAAAACCCGGTCTCCCATGTCATGACCAAACAGGTCATTTACGAGCTTGAAATCATCAAGATCTATCACAACGAGCGCACCATCATGATCAGCGCACATCTTTGAAATCTGTTTTGTGCCCGCTGCCTTGTTGAGAAAGCCGGTGAGTTTATCAATTGTGGCTTCCTCTGTCAGTGTTTCTATCTTTTTGTTGCTATCAATTGTATTTGTGATCCGCTTAATGAGTATGTCTCTGTCAATGGGCTTCCTGATAAAGTCAGACGCGCCTTCCTTCAGTCCTCTGCGTTCTACATCGCTGTTGTTCTCGCCTGTTAGAAAAATAACAGGGATTGGTGCTCTCTTTTCCTTTTCCTCGAAGCTTCTGACTGCGCTGTAGGTTTCAAATCCATCCATATCAGGCATCAGGATATCAAGAAGTATGATGTCCGAAGTATTTTTCTCGAGATACCGGAGCAATTCTTTACCTGAACGCAGACAGACTACCTGCATTCCCTGTTCATTCAGCAAGGCTTTTGCACTTTTTAAGCTAAGCAGATCATCATCCACCACAACTATTCTATAATTCATCCTGCACCAGCTCCGCTATATCACTATAGTTAAAATCATCCGCCGCGTTCTTAATTTTCTGAATAACATCTGCGTCATGATCAGGCACCTTATAGAATGATATCTCATCAATAATTTCTTCTATACGAACCGTATCCAGATCATCAGCAGCCTCGTTCAGATCATTGTAGAATTTTTTGATAATATGTGCATCAGCTAACGGTTTATCATCGGATGGATCTTCAAAATTCTGTACATCCTTTATGGATAGCAGGTTTTTTAGATCCTTATAACTCCGGTAGTTTTCGATGAAGCTGTCGTGATGTTCGTCTATGTAATTAAATTCTTCATCTTTTCCTGCGTTTTCAAGCTTCTGTGCTTCCTCGCCAAGATTCATTGCGCCTATTGTACGGGCAGAACTCTTGACTGCATGTACTTTGATAGTGTAGTTCTTATAGTCTTTTTCATGGAACAAGTTATCAAGTTCCGTGATCGTCTCATCAATTCGCGCTACAAAGACTTCGAGTATTGAAAGATAGGTACTTTCTGTGCCGTTATTTTTGATTCCTGTATCTACATCAATATCACCACGTTCATACAGAGGAAGCAACTTCTCTCTATATTCATCGGCACTTTCTGCGTTATTCCCTACATCCTGCATGATAATCTTGTCAGGCGACAAGAACTTTATCAATGTTTCTTCCAGAGCAACGGAATCTATGGGTTTTGTGAGATACCCATTAAACCCTTGTGACAGATAATAATCCTTTGCACCGAGAATCGCATTTGCAGTCAGACAAATGATAGGAGTGTTATGGTTGATGCCATCTTCCTGGTCTCTTATCTCATGAAGGATTTCTATTCCATCCTTTACAGGCATCATATGATCCAGTAAGACCATATCGTATTTTTTCTCTGACAAGAGTTTCATACAATCATCAGCGTTTGCTGCTGTATCCATCTTTACCTGAGTTCTCTTTATCAGGTTGCATAATACGATAAGATTCAGATCGTTGTCGTCAACGGCAAGAACATTGGCTTCAGGCGCCATAAAGCAGCATTCCGCAGCGGAAGATCTGCCGTCCTTCTCTCTGAGGATATCTGTATAATCGCCCATTGGCTCCCATCCGGCAACTTTTTGTACCAGATCAAAGTAAAAGACGGAGCCTTTTCCATATTCACTTTCTACTTGTAGCTTTGTACCCATTAGTTCCAAAAGGCTTTGGGTTATGCTTAGTCCAAGTCCTGCGCCTTCAATATTTCTATTTCGCTTTTCATCTAATCTTTCAAACTGTGCAAAGAGCCGTTTCATGTCCTCTTTGCGGATTCCTATTCCTGTATCGGAAACAGAGACCTTGAGAATGATACTGTCCGGAGTATCTTCACTCTTTTCGTATTTCACGCTGAAGGTTATGCTTCCCTTAGCAGTGTACTTAACAGCATTTGTAAGAAGATTTGTGATCACCTGCCTTATGCGGTTTTCATCACCGATGAGAAGCCGAGGCAATTCTCTGTCAAATTCTATGGATACTGACAGTTCTTTCGCCTGTGCCCTGTTCTCAAGCATATTTACGAGGCCGATGAGCAAATGGGATAGTTCATATTCTACAGGTATTATCTCTGTTTTTCCGGATTCTATTCTTGAAAAGTCCAGAACATCATTAATAAGGCTCAGAAGATTATTACCTGCGACTTTGATCATCTCAGCGTAAGAGATAATGTTTTTTTCTTTTGATTCACGAAGAACCATTTCGTTCATTCCGAGAACCGTATTTATAGGCGTTCTGATCTCATGAGACATATTTGCGAGAAACTGAGTCTTTGCTCTATTGGCTTCTTCTGCTTTTAAAATCTGATCCTCCAGAGAGGATGACATTTTCTGTAAAGTATGTGACAGGACGCCTATCTCATCTCCACTGTCGATATCGATCTTTTCACTGAAGTCACCCTCTCCATAGCGTAAAGCAACTTCTGTCATGTACTTCAACGGGCCTGTGACAGATTTAATCCAGAAAAAGCAAAATATCCACGTAAATGTGACTGTGACGACAAGGATAATGATATATAATGCCACAATTTCCTGAGTTTGACGATCAATCTGATCCTCAAACCAGTGTTCACTAAAGTCAACGCCTATGAGTCCTGCTATATTCCCCTCAGAATCAAATACCGGACTATATGCGCTGTAAAATGTGCCCCATCTGTCGGTATATTTCTCATAATCAACGGACGGCGTTCCCTTACTGGCTGCGAGCAGACCTTCGGTAACTACGATCTCCTCTCCGAATTCTCCCGGATCTTCATAAGCCGGATCTACCGTAAACGTAAATCTACCGTCACCTTCATCCTTTATTCCGTAGACATACTCCAGTTCAACATTATCCCTGTATATAGCAAGCGCATCATAAATCTTCTTATATTCTGCTGTTTCCATATCATTCGCAGTGATATTCTCTAATATATCTCCGTCAACTGACCATGCAGCACAGTTAGCAATATCTATCATTCTTTGACGGACAGAAGTCCTGACTGCGTTTCTCGATTGGATTACGGAAACCATACACACAAGGCTCTCCGACACAAGCAGTACGACAAATAGCAGCCATTGAATTCTTGTACTGAGAAGCGTATTTCTGTGACCTTTATATGCTTTATTCCACCTGTCTACCCCGTATACACGACCTTGCTCTTGCGCCTGCCGGTTATCTTCATGTTCCATTTCTTTAGGCGTGTATATCGGTCTGTTTATGTGTCTGATTACATGTATGATCAGGGCAATTCCAAGTAATTCAACCAAAACTGTTGCAAAGAAAATCCTTCTAAGAGGGGCAAAAGCACGTGTGGAATTCTTTATATTGATACACTTTATTCCGCCCCTAACGGCTGCAACATAGACAATATAGTCGTCTCCGTTATAATTTAGTTCAAAGCAATTTTCCTCATTGTCTTTATTAATGGTTTTTGCGATCATGGCACCTAGGGAATCAACTTCAACATCATAATCTCTGCCAAGCTCTGATCTGTCAGAATGTGCAATGACCACATTTTCTTCACTGATAATGATTCCAACGTCTATGTCGTCGTTTTTAACCGAGTTCATCACCATCTGCTGCATCTCGTCAGTAGAAAGATCAATTGAGATCACGCTTATCCCGTCGCCTAGAACTTTTCCGATAGCCAGCTTGTGTCTTCCTGTTTCCATGTCAAGATATGGATCCAGGATCGTCACTTCTCCCACGTGCTCAAAGGGCTTTTTGTACCATGGCCTTTGAGTTGCATCGTACCCTTTCGGCGCAACCCATCCCGCACCGCTGAAAAATCTTCCGTTAATATAACCATAAAAACCGGTTGAATCAGGATCGATAGCAATTCTTTTTGCTACAGACTGTCTCTCTAAAAAATCCTGTATATCTTCATTGCTTCGTTTCTTGGTTATCATTTCATCAAGAGCATACGCCGCGAGCTTGACAGTATCCATATTTGTTTCCAGAAACAAGCTGATACGATCTGCGGTTTTACCGGCAATAGCCTCGCCGTTTTTAATAATGGTATTTCTTGAGGAAATGTAGTTCATTATGTAGAAAGAGTAAATTATACAGGTAAAAAAGATACCAAAAAGTAAGACTATAAGGATATCCTTTTTGTAGAGTTTTCGTGCACTTTTTTCGCCTGATTTGATTTTTTGCATATAGATAAGGCTCCCTGAATACACCTGGTTGATATAACCTTACATCTGTATATCGGTGCCTTTTCCTAAAGAATTTATAATATCTGTTCGGTACAGTCACAGATACTTTTCGCATACCCCTGCAAATTTGCCTTCGGCAAAGGGCATTCATACAGAATATGCCTTGCCCTTTTTAGGACAAGGCATATTCTTATCTTATAATTAGACGAAAGATTTGTCATTTAACGTGTAGTTGAAACATATGGCATGAAATCAACCATGATATTCGCCGCTGTACTGAATTAGTGTTACATCAGCGACATCAGGTATGTTTCGTATTTTTTCTTCAAAGAAGAAATCGTTATTTTTTACGATTATTTCAACTGCCAGTTCGGTTTTTGTTCCTCGGAAAGTTCTTGATTTAACATGATAACTTGTCTTACTTAATTCACGTAATATCTTGTCACCGGCGTCATCACCTGTATAGTGGACTACTGCCATATAAACCTGATTTGTACTCTGTTTTGAATAGAAAAACCAGATTAATGCCAGCATGACAGCAGTGACTATAAGGGCTAGCATATTCATTCCTGCGCCGACGGTTATTCCACTGGATATTGCCCAAAACAGGTATAACAGATCTAGTGGATCCTTCACTGCTGTCCTGAATCTGACGATTGAAAGTGCACCGACCATACCAAGTGATATAACCACGTTTGTACTAATCGCTACAGTGATCATTGCAGTCATTACTGTCATTCCGATGAGTGTTACGGCAAAGTTTTTTGAATAGATAACTCCGGAATAAAACTTTTTATAAATCATAAAGATGATAACACCCAGTAGTACGGCTATTAATATTTTGAGAGCTATACTTCCTATATCATAGGTTGTAAAAGCCTCCGAATTTAAGAATGATTTTTTAACAACATCTTTTACGCTCATAACGCATTCCTTTCATCAATGTAATAATCGCTTCCGTTTAGATATTTTGTCTGATCACAGCAGAGCACGTATTTTGATGCAGCTGTAAACTCTGTGGCTTTTACAGGAATCATATCCTTGACAATTTTTGGTAGAAACTCCGTATATTTAACTTCCAGGATTATCTTGTCGTAAGTCATTGCGGGAAGGGTCGGTAGTTCTTTGTCAAAAATGTCGAAGCCAAAGGTTGTTGCACGTACTCTTTTATCAAAAGTTATACGAACCGTTCCTTCATCTAAAATATATGGTTCTCTATCATAGTCTACGATGACTTTGGGTCTCATGAACTTAGATGTACACTCGACATAAAACTCTCTGCATAGGTTATTTTCGTGGTGTAAAAGAAAATCGAAATCTCCATCAAGTATCTTGTAGACTTCCTCTTTTGTGAGTGTCGCAGATTCTTTGTAAATGTAATTCCCCTGTTTTAGCTTGCGCTCCAACTTTATACTGGAATCTGAGCAGTTGTATATCCTTATACGATATTTAGTTCTGAAGAAAACACCGCTCTCCTTGTCATCATAAGCACTGTTATAAATATCATCAAAATATAGACTTCGAATCATATACTCACCGTTTATGGTATGCGGGTCTGTTTTGAAGTACGGCTGTAATCGAAGTCTGAGTTCTTCAAGATCACCGTAATTAATGAGATATTTCCATTCATGACGAAAACGTTTCATAATCATTCCTCTGTCTCATCGTTATTGATCCTGCCGCTACTTATTGAACCATCGTTGTTTATGTAGAAACATATTACTCCATAATATTTTCCGTTTTCACCTGCATCATAAATATCAAAGGCATCCTGAGTATTACCACTTTCATCCGAGACAGACACTTTAATGAAATACTGACCGCTTGAATGCAGATCAAATGTTGCTCCGTTCCATTTCCCTGTATATTCTTCAACAACATCTGTACCATCAGGATTCCTTGACAGGCGTGCGGTATATGAAAGATCTTCCTCTTGTAAGTCATATGATGCGTCCCAGCTTACATTTATTTTTCCGTTTTGAATTGTCGGTGTTCCGATAAAGAATGGCATTGGTTTTTGTAACGAGTCTTTATAAAATCCATAATATGTGTCGACCAGATTTGGAAGATTTGAGGCTATCTCATCATAGGCTTCTTTGGTTGTTTTCATATATGTAACATCTGGTTCTGAATAAGCAAAATGTTCCGTAACCTTGCGATACTTAGATATCATTCCGGATAATCTTTCTTTGGACAGATAGTCTTTAAGATCATTAACCGCGAAATCTAACTGTTCTCTGAATTTTGAGGATTGCAGGCATCTCCTGAATAAAACATTTCCCCAATAGTTACTGATTCCTTGTTGCCAGCTGTTAAAATCGCTTATATTCATTAACTGATTTTCGTCAAATCGGAACATTCCATCCAAATCCCATGGATAGAGGTACCATGTTTTTTCATTTTGTGCACTGTACAGATAGACATTTCTGCTTTGAGTATCTGCGTTTCCAGTCAAAAGATTAAAAGCGAGCCAATAGGTAAGATTTTCCATATCAAAATGCTTTTCTATCACATCTTCGATAGGAATAGTATAGTCGTTCACATCATTAAGCATATCTATGAGCTTTGTATGGTCAGTAGATCCCTTTATTTCAAGGTAAGTTTCAAATTTTTTAACATCGTAATCAGGATCGGTAGCTAGTTTTATAGCGTCCTCATATCTATAAAATTCAAAATAGTTTACTTTGTATAAGTGACCTGTTTTATCTAAGCCATGAGTCTTTAACGCAGTTTTATTTAACTGTTCAACCTGAGTATAAAGACCGTAATCGCGGAAACCGTCACTTTCCTCATCTGTGAGATCATTAACATATAGATGAACAAATGTGGTTCTGAGGCTCATAAGCTCATCTATACCGGAAAGCAGATCAAAACCCAGCTTGTTCCTGAATCTGAGTCCGTCATAGACATGTTTATTCAGAGCAATGGTTGTTTGCCCGTTCCAGGATCCTTGATTTGGTTTAATTTCGATCTTATAGTTTTTTTGACTAGATGTGCTGGAACTCTGACCTCTGATCTGAACAGTTGCATTGGGGACGGTTTTTCCATATCCCAAAAGTCCGGGGAGAGGTCCGCTTTCATCCCCGACTTGCAGGAGACCTTCTATCTTGTAACGGTCAATGTCGTTTTCTTCGTAGTAATAAACGGAATGATTGTTAACTTCTCTCCAGCTGTGATCAGTTCCTTCTGTTTCATTACCTCTCCGTACGGTAAGGTACATGGTTACATATGAATCACCATTATCTTCATAAAGCTCGGGAATGTCTGAAATATGATCATTATTTGAAGTATCAAATTTTATTTCATCTGATGAAAGCGGAGTTTCAGCTTCGTCCGAAATATCAGATTCATGGCTTTCTTTCACTGTTTCATATGGAGTTTCTTTTAACGTGCTGCTTGAAAAGTGCTCATATTGCCATGAGATTACCATTAACATGCATAATACTAAAACAATGCTTAAAAATTTTAGTGATTCTTTCTTCATCCGTGTTCCTCTTTTCCACGTCCCTCTGTTTCGTTATTGCTCACTCGCATGAAGTATTGCTTTTTAACTAATAGGAAATTTCGTTGTGCTTATTAGAAAAATTGCTTTTTAAAATTATCCTCAATTTGAGTCAATTTTTGGCTTATTTTAACACCAAGTCCTTCTTTTGGTACGTAAACCATCGGCTGCATACTTAAAATATGATATGGAAGTCTCTGGGTAAAATATCTAAGTCTCTTGAAGCATGCAAGAAAATAGACCATGCTTCCGAGGCAGAATGCAAAACCGTAGAATTTAACGTTTAATAAAAGAGAAAGCAGGCTAAATGTCGTACTAAATACAGCAAATACTACAGCAGTTTTTTGGGCACCTTCATAGTCGGCAAAATACATGAGGATCATCATCATGACATTTGCAATGGCGTATACTCCATACCCTACACATAAGATTCGGAAGTAGCCTTCCATCAGCGAATCAAAACCAAGAGGAAGTTTGTTTAATATAAGCAGCCCAATAGAAAGCATGAGTGCAGTTCCATAGAACTGTTTTCTTGCTGTATACGTGATCTCGTGATCAAGAATCGTTAGCATCTCCTCTTCTGCTTTTTCAATCTCAGAGATAGATCCCTTTCCGTTGAAAAGATCATAGTAACGTCTATATTTAGGATAAAAATTTACTTCTACAGATGCCACAAAATTTATAGTTGTGATAATTATTGTTATGAATGCATATAGAGCAGGTACATCATACTGAGGCGCGCTGTAAAACAAACCTCGTATCTGATAACCGACATTTGAAAACCAGCCTATCACCAGATGTGAAAACAGACCCATATTCATGCAGAATCCTATAACGACCAGCTCACTGTATTCATCAAACCATTTTAAAAACTCAAAACTTCCCTTTTTAGGATTTTCAAAATACCTGTAAAGAAGATAATAATGAAAAACAACCATGATACCATATCCTGATGTAACGGATATCATAAGGCTGATAAGTGAAACTTCTATTAATGCACAGAGCAGGATTGCGATAGAAACAGAAAAAATAATAGCAACCACGTAACCGAACATGATGCCCTTATAGTCTTTTATCGCGGACAAATAGTTCATCTGCATCCATACAACAACGAGTTCTGTAAAAAACAGGAAATTCAATACTCCCAGACCAAAGGGGAGTCCTGAAAAGATCAGGAATATGCCGTATATTATTCCGCCGAGAGGAACAGTAATACAAATGACTCCGTCCAAAGAAGGTAGTATCCTGTCGTCCAGTTCCTGATAAAGCATATCTGATACATATCGCGTAGTCCCCATAGAAAAAATACTTGTAAGCATTAGAGAAGCAAGAAGCGCATATGTTATCATGGAAACCAGTAAATCCTGATCTGTTTTAACAAGCCCGAAATATCTCCCAAGATAAGATACACTTAGAAGAAATATCACACCAAGAAGCATAGGTCCTGCAGTGACCATTCCTGTATATCCATATGCTTTTAATAATGCGAAAACACCTGTTGAGCGAAATAATTTTTTTAATTCAAATCCTATTCCTGCCATATTTTTCTACCCGATATCTTCTGAATTATTTTTTTCAATGACTTGTTCATAAAAGCGTCGGTACTTTTTCATCATCATTTCAGTCTTGTAAAAACTCTTAACTCTAAGTTTTCCAAGTTCTCCCATTTTAAGGCGTTCTGTTCGACTTTCGCACATTTTATTCATTGCCAGAGCTATAGCTTTTCTATGCATAGGTGGAGCAAGATAACCGGTCACCCCGAAATTGTCGTTATCCATGCCTTCAAGAAGTTCTCTGCAGCATCCAACTTCAGTCGTGACACACGGACGACCCGCAGCCAGTGATTCAAGCACTGATAACGGCTGACCTTCCGACAGGCTTGTCAGAATGGTGAAATCCAACTTTTCCATGTATTTCACTACGTCGACACGTCCGACGAAGAACAGATTTTGAATATTAAGCTGTTTTACGATGTCATAACACTCGTTTGCATATTCTTCGTCGTCTACTCCTCCCAGAATATGGAGTCTGACATTGTCACGCATACTTTGTAATTCATAAAAGGCGTATATCAGTGTTTTAACATCTTTTATCTGAGCAATTCTTATGACAGCCCCTATATCCACGAATCCGTCATCTGGTTTTTCCGGGATCGATGCGAATCTATCATAATCGATGCCGTTTGGTATAACGCAACTCACATTATCAGGAACGCCTAGCTCTTTCTGCGTGAGCGATGCTCTTACAAAAAGACAGCTTACGGCAGAAGCTCTTTTGTATATTGCATCAGACAGCATATAAAAGAACTTTATCCATTGTTTTTTAAATGATGGAACAACCCAACTTGCGCGGATGATCTCTTCTTCACGTTCTCGGCTGTATATTCCATGCTCAGACAAGGCAATAGGTTTTTTATATTTATAAGAACCGAGAACTGCCAATAGTCCGCCGTATCCGGTACAAATAGCATGATACATATCTGCTTTGGGTACTTCTGTTCCGAGTAGATAAAGTACAGGCAGAAGCATAGACCTTATCGTATGAAATGTATCTGCAAAAGGTACATAAGGGTACTCTTCCAGACACAATGATGAAATGACTTCAAGAAAATCCTCTCCCATGAGGAAATTCTGCGGATTAATTCGTTTATCCTGAAACATTCGTATTACAACGTTCCAATCAGGTCGATCACATTTCATTAATTCTCTACAGGCCTGTTTTTCCTCTTTATTTAATGAAGGAGATTGCTTTTTATCCGGTTTAACAGAAAGTGCATCATCAAGGAAGACTTCTTTAACCTCAACCACATTTTCTGGAAGCGTATAGGCATAATGTCCTCTCTCTGCAGATTTCGCACCGATAACCCAGAGAACGAACTCGTGCTCTTTCATATTCTGTATGTAGCTATGCATCCAGTTGGAAACTCCACCGTGAATGTACGGATAACTTCCTTCCAATACGAGGCAGATTCTCATCTTTATAACCTCTCTCATTTGTGATCTGTTACAATTGTTACTTTTTCGCTGTTGATTTTCAAAAGATAAAGATTTCCTACCAGATTGGTAAGGGAACCTCCGCTGACTTCGCCTGCTTTTCCGCTATTTAAGCGTATAAAGCAATATGCTTCATCATTTAATCCTTCGAAATTTAAAATGATCTTGTTATCTTTTTCTTCTTTATCACATGAGATCATGCTGTATCGCTGAACCGCTCCTGCCATGCTGTTTCCGGTGACATGACGTATATCGGGGGCACTTTCATCAAGCCATATCATGTAATTTGAAAGATTACTTTTTAGTTTCTCCCATCCTAAAGCGGCTCCACGGTCAGCATCAAGGAGGTCATCGGGATGGATGAAATGTGAATTCACATAATGAAAATTCAATTCGGAGAAGGCTGAAAACTTCATATAGTCATCCAGAATTCCTCCGGAGATGATACGTGGAGTTTCTATAATACCATCTTCGGCAACTTCAAATTCTTGAGTATATGCATCATTTCCTTCAAAATATGTGCTTGCAATGCACCGGATGTCGGAATAATCGTGACCGAGCATATATCTTCCTTCAGCAGACAAGATATTTGAAGGCGGAACATAAACAACAAATTCGTTCCTGGTGAAGATTGATTTTGAAAAATTTTCTAGCTCATCTACGGCATTGCGCATTGCGTCAAAGCTTTCCCATACTTTATAGCCGTGGTCTTCTTCGTACGTATAATTCGGACCGCATAAAGGCTGGTGATTATATCCGTGATAGCCTAGCGTGCCGCCTCGATTTAGAAGCATGTTTCCATAATAATAAAAATCAGCAGTACTCAGATTGGGCTTTAAATTTTCACTAGTATTGTCTTCATAGGTTTCGATAATGAGACCGGTGTACTGAATATTATGTTTTTCTGCAAGAGTCAGCATATCAGGCCACCATACAGATGAATAGAAATCTGCGGTCTGCATGTGATAGTCTCTTTCTATATAGGTTCCGTCTCCCTGAGGAACAGGTGAAGGAAAATCGTCCAAATAGAAAGTGGATGCGTTGATCACAGGATAAACGCAGGAATCACCCAACAGTGAATATGCTGCTGCGTATACGCCTCTATAAGCTTTTTGGCAGTATGCAAAATTACAAACAACAAATTTTCCTTTTTTATAATCCTTTTCCCAAATGATAGGAACGCTGCCGTCTGCTGTTGTTGCGTAGATATTGCATTTATCACTAAGTCCGACAGTAAGTGAAGATTCATAGCCGTCTATAATGTTATAAACCTTTCCTCCGCCGATCATAAAATCCTTATCAGGAAGAAAAGTATCTACCATGGAATATTCATATCCGCTTTCGATGATGCCAATGCTCGGACTAATGACGTTCAGCTCATTGGTCTTTTGAAGCGGGAGTGCAAAAAGCATCGAGCCGCCGTCTGCTACCCAATCGATCAGCGTAAAAAGCTGGTTTCCCATGACAGAAACATCAGTGGTCGCATAAACAATTGTTGAATATTTGTCGAGATCATCTAAATGTTCCGTTTTTTCTGCAAGATCTTCAATATCATATGCGATCCTCATATCCTTTAGGATCTGTTCGAACTCCTTCTTGTCAGCACGGCTCGTTTCATTATTGCTGTCAACGATAAGCAGACATGTCGTATCGCCAATGGCCTTTTTATTTGCAGATTCTTTATCTGTCGAAGCCAGATTTATAACAGGATGAGGATATTTATAGATGATTCCTACTCTCTCAAAAAGAAGCAACATAAAAAAAGCGCAGAATCCAATAAAAACCCTGAGCGTTATATAAAATCTGTGATTTTTTTTATTTGATTTATTCGTAAATATGCTCATCGTTTCTTTTTCCAGAACTCAACCAGATTTCTTATATCTTTAGAGAAAAATTTATCGTCATCTTTTGTTTCATTTATAAGACTACGCATTTCGTCCGTATCGTGGGTTTCATATGCAAGCCTAAATTTGGATAACCATATTTTTTCGTCATCTGGCCATTTTTCTTCTATTTTAGAGATATACGACCTGACAAGGGCAAGTTCTCCACTTTCAAAAAGACAGTTTATCAGTGAATAATAGTCCTGTTTAGTATCAAATCGTTTGATACATTCCAGCAGAAGCTGTTTATATGTGTTTGTATGAAGTTCAAGCATTTGACCTTCGATCATGCCGGAATATACATACTGTTCAATATAGTTTCTGTATTCTATTAAAAGCTCGTCATTATCCGTTTCGTTTGCGTATGTCTCCGCAAATTTTTGAAGTTTGAATTCGTATTCTTTAGACAGTTCCATCATGGCGGTTGTAGCGTAATGTACAACCTCAACGTCTTCATTCATTCGGGCTTCATTCAGACCTTTACGTAACTGTTTGCATCCTGCATCAGGACACTTAGGATTACAGACCGCTTCATCTTTGAACTATCTAGCAAGAGTGCATCCTGAAGGGGAACAGAGCCACCTTCTTCATCCTCAGGAGTTGGCATTTCGTTTTTACTAACCATACTCGCCTTCATTACCTCAAGATTCTCGGCGGCAGTTCCGATGCGGTGTGTTTTTCTAAGATAATACTCGAGCAAAACAGAGATACTTCCCCATACAGGTACGAACAAAACAAGCGGAATTGTAGTCATAGTGAGCTTTAATCGGCTTATCATCCGCAGATATACTATTGCTAACATTAATAATAAATGTATCAGTAAAAATAACTTAATCATTGCTACCTCCGGGCATTGGATTCAAAGTGCGCGGAGAATCCGACAATGTCGGATTCTTTTTTATATTGAGGCAGGGTCAACAATCTCACATTTAAGACCAAGATCTAAAAATCTCTTTAGTACTATCTGCTCACTGCTTTCGTCCACCTGAGATGCCATTACAAACACAAGACCATCGGGATTCTGACCTATCAGGTCATTATTTCGTATCTTTGACTGGAGAAGGGAATCCATTTCAACGATACTTTTTCCGGCAGGATTGAGTTTGAACAGTCTAAATGAAACAAGCTGCTTTGAAGCGGCCTGTTTTTCAATCTCAAGCTGTTCCTTAAAATAATCCCAATTTGAAATATTTGTACCTGAAATATAAATCCTTTCTTCTAAAGCCTTTCTGTAGTCCCATGCCTTTACAATAAAGTTCTCCATGAGGCCGCTGAGAATACGTATCAGATTTGAATAATAATTATTAGTCTGTCCAAATCCGGCATGGTATACCATGATAAGCACGGATAATTCACCTTCTGAAAGAATGCCGGATGCATACATAGGAAGGGATTCCTCCATATCCTGATTAAACCATACCTCGCCTTTTTTAACGGTTTTTATTATGTTTTCGTAACCGTCAAGTTGGAATGATTTTTTTAATTCTGAGGCAAGATTTGTCGAACATACTTCAAGTCTTGCAAATCGTGCAGTTGGGTCATTTATTGAATAAATTGCGATGGAATCATTTTCCAGAACATCCTCCATAACCGGAATAGACTCTGTAAATATTTTTTCAGGAATAGTATTGTTTAGTCGCTGAACAACTTCAAAAATGCGTCCGAAACCATCTCTGCTTCCAATAAGATCTTTTCTGTATTGATTTTTGTAGTCCAAAACCTGCTCATACAGCTGAGTAATAAAATTATTCTGCTCTCTGATAGATTTATTTTCCTCATATACAAAATGAATATCTTCATCTTTCTTTTGCTTTATGTAACCGCATACAGCAGCTACGGCAAAAAGTAAAATGAACGGCATCCAGTTACCTGGATCATAGAAAAGCATGAGCCAGTTACTGCCTCTTTGATAGTATGCCGCAATAAGAGATATTGATTCTATGACGGCAGCGATAAAACCGATATTTGTACCGTATATTGTTGAAATTATTACAACAAAAAGAAGCCTGTAATCTATCATACGGAATTGAACTGAGTTTCCGGAGACTCTATTCAGGTATTCTACGAAGATAGCACCGACGATTATTTCTATAACCATCATGGTCCAGTTTTTTAGATGTAGTTTTTTCTTGATTCGTTCGCTTAAACTCGGTTTTTTCTCGTTGAGAGTCAGATATTCGGCATAATACTCATCAAGGATTTCCAGTGGATCGTACATAGGAGTCCAACCAAATTTTTCTCGAACAGTATTCTCTTCGACGCTGAAATTTGGTCTTATTGTTGAATTATCAGCATATACAACAAGCATATCTGATCCTATCTTTTTGAGGAAATCGCCCAAAGTCTTAAATGGACATTTACTAATAGGAAAAAGACGTAAAACCTTTTCACCAACTTCCCAGTTATCCTGAAGTCTATAGAAAAAGTCTGCGACATCTCTCATATCTATGAAGTGATTCAGCTCTTCCATTGGAGCATCGAGTTCAATCTCGTCTTTACCGCGATAAGCATCATGGAACAGCTGATAAAGATAGTCGTTTTTTACTGTTGGAGAGATTAAAAACGGGCATCGTACGACTCTGAAATCAACTCGGAATTGGTTTGCATAGTATGCAAAAAGATTCTCTCCTGCTTCCAGGATCATTTTCTTTGAATTTTCTTCGGTGCTGCATACAACATCAGAAGTGAAGTATATTAACTGTGAAATGTTTGAGTTTCTGCAAAGTCTCAGCAATCTACGGACTCTTTCCAGTTCATCCTCAGCTATGGTGTGGTATGTGAGATATTCAGACATGTAAATAACGCGATCGAAATTGAATGTTTCAAACACGTATCGGGCTTTTCTGCCCTCCAACCCTATTTTGAACCACTTTATATTATCTGATTTTTTATCTTCGCAGTTTGTTCCGCATATAATGATGGAATCCTCGGGAAAAGCCTTTTTAAGAGTTTCCTCAGTCCAATATCCAACATTTCCGATTATCAATGTGTTCATATCTACATCCTTTATTTCGATACACGTTTGGTTAGGATAAAATTGTATACAGTATCAAATGCTCTTGAATTGTATAATGTATATCGAAGCAGCCGACGTCTATGATACTAGCAATCATTTAGACAAGTCAAGTATTAGTTAATGATGGAAACTGAAAAATATAAGGGGGTTACTGTTCACTCGCTTTGAGCTCGCTAGCGTAAATGATTTTGCCCATCACCTGCGGCGATGGGCAAATACATGTGAACTGTAACTATAAGAGTTCTATCTATAGTACGGTATGAGAAGATATTCTCCTGTATGTATATGGTAGTCAAAATCAAGATGATTTATCTGTCGTACTTCTTCCATGTATTCTTCTGCTGAATTAAACTCTTGCGACAGATTGAGCTCTGCGATTTCCTGAAGTGTATCACCCGGCATTATAACGATACTTTTATAATACTTTGTTTCTGTTGTATCAGATGCTGAAGGGTCTGCATAGGAACGTATTGCACCAAATGAAATTGCTATGGGGATCAGGATAGAAAGTATTACAAGAAAACGAGCAAGTCTTCTCTTTATTCGTCGTTCACGTCTTATCCTGATGGAATTTTTTTTCGGACTGCTTACTCGATTCTGATCATACGAATGGATCCTATCACTGCACATAGCTGACGACCTCCGATAAAAGGATGCTCCTTATTATTAAAAGAACATCATACTTCTATTATGATAGAAGTAAACAATAGTTCGCAAACGTTCGTTTGCAAAACAGATTATATCGAACGGTCGTTTGCAAGTCAATGGATTTTAAGAAAAAAATCGAACAAAAATTCAGAATACACGTTTGCAATATTTCGTTGTTTGTTATATAATACATTTATCCGAAAGAGAGGTTATTAATATGGCAACAGGCAAAATCAGTCCGAAACAGCAGGAAATTCTCGACTTTATCAAGCAGCAGATCTTAGACCGCGGTTTTCCGCCTTCAGTAAGAGAAATCTGTGAGGCAGTTAGTCTTAAGTCTACATCTTCTGTTCATTCACATCTTGAAACTCTTGAAAAGAATGGATATATCCGTCGTGATCCGACCAAGCCGCGTACGATTGAAATCCTTGATGATGGTTTTGAGATGGTTCGTAAGGAAATGACAAGTATCCCGATCATTGGTCAGGTTGCTGCAGGTCAGCCGATACTTGCTGAGCAGAATATTGATGGATACTTCCCTCTTCCTACAGACTATCTTCCTTCCAATGCAGGGGCATCTGATTCTTACGTGCTTCGTGTTAAGGGTACCAGTATGATAAATATAGGTATCATGGATGGGGATTTTGTATTTATCCGTGAGTGTTCTACTGCAAAGAACGGTGATGTGATAGTTGCACTTGTAGATGACAGTGCAACAGTTAAGACTTTCTATAAAGAAAAAGATCATATCAGACTTCAGCCTGAAAATGACAGCATGGATCCTATTATTGTGAAGGATTGCAAGATTCTTGGAAAGGTATTTGCTGTATTTCGTTCATTGGATAATAATTAATTTTAAAGAAATACGCTGTGAAGCAAGATCATTGCATTCACAGCGTATTTTCTTTACTTATCGGAAATTCCGTTGGAATTTCTGGTTTATCATTTTAGATAACTTCTTAGATTTCTTCAGCTTTAATGAATTTTCCGTCTTTCCAGATTCTCTCGAGATCATAGAAAGATCTGCTTTCTTTATCAAAAATGTGAACGATCACATCGCCGTAGTCCATGAGAATCCAGTTTGCTGACTGATATCCTTCGACATTTGTTACTTCTACTCCGTTTTTTGTCATTGCATCGCCGGCTGCGTCGCTCATTGCCTGTACCTGCGGTACATTGTTGCCGGTAGCTATTACAAAGTAATCAGTGAATACAGTAATGTCTCTAAGGTCGATAACGATTATATCTTCTCCCTTTTTATCCTCAAGTGCACGTACTATGTCTGCTGCGAGTTCTCTGCTGTCTTTCATTTATTTCCGCCTTTTTAAATCTATCTTGATCAATACTTAGTTTTTGTGTGCCATATAGTAATCATAGGTTTGTTTTGTCATAGGATCTACAGGGCGATCTTTTGAACCAAGGAAATCCAGAGTATCACTAAGGATCTTTCTCACGGCATCGTCAAGGTTTGTAAATGCCATGTGTCGGATCTCTGGAAGATTTGGCGCCTGATCTCTATGCAGTTCTATGTAGTCAGCAGTGAAAATAATCTTTTCAAAGAGACTCATTCCAGGTCTGCCGGTTGTATGATTACGTACGGCGTTGATGATTTCAGGATCCTTAACACCATAAGTATGCTCTGCGAGATATGCCCCAAGTTTTGCATGAACGAGAGATGGTGCCTTTTTCTCGATTTCATTCAGTACGATCTTGTACTTTTTACAAAGAGCGTATTTCTCTCCGTTCGGTATGTTTTTCGCACAGTCATGCAGAAGTCCTGCGAGAAACAGGCGCTCAGGGTCAAGTTCATATCTCATCGCGAGACATGATGCGGTATAAGCAACTCCTAAAGTATGCTGATATCTGTCCTTATCCAAAACCTTTTTCATCTTGTGCTTGATCTCAATAGCTTTTTCGTTCATTTGAAGTATCCTTCTTCCTGAAAAACTTATCCTTTGTCGTCATATGAACTTTTAATCCTGCGTTATATCTAAGTCATAGCCCGTCTTTATCGGATTGATGATAAAGATCATGTTCTTCGATATAATGCAAAACTTCATCTGTAACATAATATCGGATAGAACGCCCGGAAAGCACCATATTTCGAAGCATTTTTGATGAAATTTCAAGGTTCGTTGTATGAAGGAATTCGATATCTGCAGCATATTTGGTGACGAGTTCCCTTTTTTTAGCTTGCAGTTCTTCAGGCGTTAGTTTATCACGAACAGCGCATAATACTGTACATGAGTCAAAGATCAGCTCAGGATGATACCATGTTTCCATTTGCAGCAGAGTATCTGCTCCGATTATGAAGTAATAATGAGTATCCGGAGACTGTTTTTTCAATTCCTGAATGGTATCTGCAGTATATGTATTTCCTTTTCGCCGGATCTCCATATCTGAAACGCAAAAATGTGGATTATCTTTACATGCGATAGCTGTCATTTCGTATCTGATATCTGCAGGAAGAACCTTCAGATCTTTTTTGAAATATGACACACCGCTTGGCATGAGAATGACTTTATCAAGAGAAAACTCGGATCTTGCCTGCTCTGCAAGTATCAAGTGGCCAATGTGTATTGGATTAAATGTTCCACCCAGGATTCCGATTTTCTGTTTGTCATTTGAAATGCGCTCAGACATATGGTTCCTTCTTTCGAAAAATTCGTCTTACTTACGAGGAAGTTCGATCTTAGGCTCTTTAGCAGGCTTGTAAAGTGTTATCTTTCGTCCAACGACCTGCACGAGAAGGGACTGCGTCCTGCCTGCAAGTGCTTCTGCGATCGCTTTTGGATCATCATCGCAGTTCTTAAGAACAGAGATTTTTACGAGTTCTCTCTTAGCAAGTGCTTCTGATACAGAAGTGCAGACTTCCGGAGTGAGGCTGGACTTGCCGATCTGAAAGATTGGATCCAGAGTCATTGCAAGACTTCTGAGATATGCACGCTGTTTAGTAGTAATAGTCATTTATTCGTTTTCTCCTTCCGGAAGCTCCGGTGAATCTGTATCCTTATAATAATCGAAGTGGAAACCGTACATCTTTACTGTATCTCCATCCTGAATGCCAAGTGCTTCCATCTGATCGGTAGCGCCGATCTCTTTGATAAAATTCTGGAAGAAACGGAAGCCCTTCTCTGAGTCGAGATTAGTATATCCAAGCATCTTTTCGATTCGTGGACCCTCGAGGATGTACATCTGCTCTTTCTCATCATAGGAAACAGTATATGGAAGTTTCTCACCGATATGCTCTTCAGGGAAGTATTCCTGTTCAAAAACAACAGGAGTATTGTCCATCTTTTTCAACATATCGTTGACATAGTAGATAAGCTCTTTTAAGCCTGTTTTTGTAGCAGCAGAAATAGGGAAGATCTTTATTCCCTTAGGACCAAATTCATTTTCAATCCGTGTTAAAGGATCTTCTTCACCATCTGCTGTCTGAATGACATCGGTCTTATTTGCAGCGATGATCTGAGGTTTCTTTGAAAGATCTACATTGTAGGCTGCGAGTTCCTTATTAATTGCATAGATGTCGTCTACAGGGTCTCTGCCTTCTACGCCTGCAGCATCTACGACATGGATAAGTACACGGCAGCGTTCGATATGACGAAGAAACTCATGGCCGAGACCGATTCCTTCTGATGCACCTTCGATGAGTCCGGGGATATCTGCTATAACAAAACCACCGTCTCCTTCCGGGAGATCAACTACACCAAGATGCGGCTGAAGTGTCGTAAAATGGTAATTAGCAATCTCAGGCTTTGCATTTGTGACCATGGAGATCAAAGTTGATTTACCTACATTGGGGAAACCAACGAGACCTACATCAGCGATAGTCTTTAGCTCAAGTTGAACTGTGACTTCCTGAGCGTCCTGACCGGGCTGGGCATATTTTGGTGCCTGCATTGTACTTGTAGCAAAATGCTGATTTCCGCGTCCGCCGCGTCCACCTTTGAGGACAACAACTTCTGTATTGTCACCGGACATATCAACGATTACTTTTCCGGTCTCAAATTCGCGAACAACGGTTCCTGCAGGAACTTTGAGGATCAGATCCTTACCGTCTTTTCCGTGACAACGCTTTTTTCCGCCCTGCTCTCCGTCTTCTGCAGAGAATTTCCTGCGAAATCTGTAATCGGTAAGGGTCGTCATTCCGGTATCGACCTTAAATATTACAGAACCGCCGTTACCGCCATCTCCGCCGTCAGGTCCTCCATTCGGAACGTACTTTTCACGACGAAAACTTACATGACCGTCTCCGCCTTTTCCTGATCTGATTATAATTTTTGCTCTATCTGTGAACATATACACCTTTCTTCAGTGATTTCCTGACGTTGAAGTTAAAATGTAAACGGGATAACCGAATATTCCTACAAAAAAATAATGGCTTCAGATGTAGACATCTGAAGCCCCGAAATTACAGAACAAAACTGAAATTATTCAGCCTTCTCCTCTACCTCGTAAACGCTAGCCTGCTTGCGGTACTTTCCAACTCTCTCGAATCTAAGTACGCCGCTAACCTTAGCGAAAAGTGTATCATCTCCGCCAATACCAACGTTCTTACCAGGGTGGATATGGGTTCCACGCTGTCTGTAAAGAATATTGCCGGCCTTTACGAACTGTCCGTCGGCTCTCTTCGCGCCTAATCTCTTGGACTCGGAATCACGACCGTTCTTGGTTGATCCTACTCCCTTTTTATGAGCGAAGAACTGAAGGTTCAGATTTAACATGACCTTTTCCTCCTTTTCAATCATTCATCAAATAAGTAACTTCAGGAATTTTCCCTGATAGTTTTCTTCAACACTCTTGAGACCCAAAAGCATTGAATCCAAAAGAAGTTTTGCCTTTTCAGAAGGTTTATTATTGAATGTACATTCAATCAACCCCTGCTCTTCATCGGTATTAACCGTAAATTTATCTTCCGGAACGAATTTTTCCAAAGAATTTATGGTGTTGATAACGAGCATAGAAACTGCAGCACATACGATATCTTCACCATATTCTGCATAGCCTGCATGGCCGAGACATTTGAATCCTCGTATGTTATTATCTTCTGTCTTATAAATCTTTACACTGATCATACAAAAAGATTAAGCGTTGATCTTTTCAATCTGTACTTTTGTGTATGCTTGTCTGTGACCATTCTTCTTGTGATAGCCGGTCTTTCTCTTGTAGTGGTATACGATAACCTTGCTACCCTTAACCTGATCCAGAACTTTTCCGGATACAGAAGCGTTAGCAACTTCATCACCTACTGCAAGCTTGTCACCGCCAATTGCAAGAACCTGGTCGAACGTAACAGCGCTATCCTTTTCAGCGGCGAGCTTCTCAACGTAGATTACATCGCCCTCCGAAACCTTGTACTGTTTTCCGCCTGTTGCAATAATTGCGTACATAGGACACCTCCTAAATCATTACTCGCTGCCTGCGGTGCTGCAAAGTTATTCTGCAGACTTATTAACCTGAGCATGCGGCATACTCATATAAATTAGCACATGTGTTTTATAGCGTCAAGACTTTTTTCTAATTATTTCGTGAAGAGGCTGCGTTGTCTTTTCGCGTGTGATCTCTGCGAGTCCCAGATGAGTGAAACCAAAGAATCTGCAGGTTACTCTGTCTTGCGAAAGAGACTTTATCATTTCCTGCTCAAGAAGCTTAAGACTACTCTTTTCACGCATATTTATAAAGTCGATTATTATCATTCCGGAATAATTTCTTATTCTCATCTGACGTGCAGCTTCTTTTGCAGCTTCCAGATTTGTCTGAAGGAAATTTTCTTCCTTGGATCTTTTTTTATCAGTCTTACCGGTATTTACATCGATGACTGTCAAGGCTTCAGTGACTTCCAGGACTATCGAACCGCCGGATGGAAGCCAAACAGTTTTTTTTAATGCCTCGCTAAGGAGAGAATCCAGCTTGTAGAGCTTACGTAAAGCCAGAGACTCATCTTTGTACAAAGAAAGTACCGAAGTTATTTTTTCCGAATCAGCAAAAAATGAACGTATCTTGGATTCTTCCTCCGGAATGTCAGTCACTATCCTGTCGATCTCTCCATGATGATCGCGGATAAGACGTATCTCAGCATCAGGTGCATGATACAGTCTCGAATACGGAGTGCGGTAACTTGAGGTTGAAATGACGTTATCCATTGCCTCTTTCGTGTTTAAGAGATCCAGTAAGAAAGCCTGATCGGATGCATCTGCTGCATTTGTGCGTATTACTGTTCCAATCCGGGTTTCCGCTGATGAAGCAATAGCTGATTCCAATACTTCGTGTGCACGTTTGGATAAACGGCTGCGGATCTCAGGATCAGTGATCTTTTTTGAAATACCGATTCCCTTTTTGCCCGCTGTCATCGCGCAGAACCGGCCGCTTATGGAAAAATCGGCGGAAAGCATCATATCTTTGGTCTTAACTGCCTCTTTTATGATCTGCACAGGTATATCCTGTTCGGCCTTTATTTCATCGTGACCTGATAGAGGTAAATATCCTGTCACTCCCGGAAGGATGTCTACAAATGCAGCCTTTATATTCGGCATGACCCTTTTGACATGCCCGAGCCATATATCACCGAGCATGGGAGTATTATCAGAAGTATTGGCCGATATCAGCACGTCATCGCATTTATCACCGTTAAAAACAGCAGTCATTATATTCCCCTGTTCTTCGGTTATTACGAAGCGAGTACCCATCTCAGAACCTCTCTCCGGCATCAATAAGGGATTTGCCTGATTCATCATAGAGGTCTTCACGGATCACCATGAGATCGGTATCTCCTATCTCTCCACCACCATTCATGTCTGAAAGAGATTGTACTAAAAGGGCGGGCTTAATATTATCACCGCTTGAAGCTGTTACATGCATTTTTATAACAGGAAAAGCAGAAGCGCCGAACGCCACTGTTGTATCCCGGTTCTCATCAGAGATGCCATCAGAAATGGAAACATAACCGTTTTTTTCTTCGTATTCTTTTAATTCATCAGCGTCATTCAAAACACGGATGTCGTAAACCAGAGACCGGATATCGATTTCTCTTGTCGATTTCTTGGTTTTCTTTGTTACAGTGACAGTTTCAGCGTTAAGAAAATCTGAAACGGCCTTATTGAAATCAAATGCCGGTATACGACCCTCGCGAAAACGTACAGTGTAGGATGCCTGATTTACGCTTGCCATGGCATTAGCTGACTTCTCGGGAAGCTGGACTGCATCCAGAATACGGATTCCGTCCGGACACTGAGCGTTCAGCGCATCGATAAGCTGCGCAGCTGTTCCGACGGACTGTACTTCTATATCAAAGTATTCACCGTTACTTTCAAGACCCACACCAAGGGGCTGCGCAAAGCTCATTATCTGGTGCGGAGAATAACCGTCGGAATATGCAATGTCAATACCTGAACGGCGCATTACTTTCTGGAATGCACGCATTACGTCCAGATGTCCTATATATTTCATAAGTCCGTGCTTGCTGAATTTCAGCCGGATCATTTTATTTCCTGCTTTCAAAGCAAACACCTCCTCCAAAGACTGCAGCACCGCAGCCTGAACATTTCTGACGGCAGTTAGGCGTTACTTCGCCCTTTAATGCCTGATGCCATTCATCCAGCAGGAATTTCTTTGTGACGCCGGCATCTATGAAGTCCCAAGGGAAAAGCTCGTCTTCCGGTCTTTCTCTCAGGGTATAAAAATCAATGTTTATTCCGTTAGAAGCAAAAGCATCCGTCCATCTCTTTTTATCAAACATTTCGCCCCAGGAATCGTAAAGAGCACCGTTTTCGTATGCAGAACGGATTACCTTAGATAGTTTTCTGTCGCCTCGTGCTAATACACCCTCAAGCTCTGAAAGCTCGTTCTCGTGGTACATGAAGCGAAGAGACTTGTGGTTGAGCATCTGTCTGAACTCATCACTGCAGAGATGCGCCTTACGAAGAAATTCGTCCGCAGTGTTCATCGGAGCCCACTGGAATGCTGTAAATGGCTTCGGAATGAAGAATGAAGCGGAACTTGTTACCTGTACACGAACTCCCTTGCGATTTTCTTTCGGGATCGTATCAAAGTAATTCATTGCCACAGCATCGGAAAGATGTGCAATGGCTTTTACATCTTCATCTGTTTCTGTAGGAAGTCCCAGCATAAAGTAGAGCTTTACCTTGTTCCAACCGCCCTTAAAGGCTTCAGCAGAGCCCTGCATGATGTTTTCTTCTGTTATGCCCTTATTAATGACATTTCTGAGTCTCTGAGATCCGGCTTCCGATGCAAAGGTCAGACTGCTCTTTTTTATGTCCTGAACACGGCTCATGATATCAAGAGAGAATGCGTCAATACGGAGTGACGGCAGAGAAATATTTACATACTTATCACGATAATTATCGATCAGCCAGTGAACCAGTTCCCCGAGCTGAGAATAGTCAGATGTACTGAGTGAACTAAGTGTTATCTCATCCTGTCCTGTGGAATCAAGCATTGATTTTGCTTTTTTCTTAAGAAAATCAAGGGATCGTTCTCTGACCGGACGGTAGATCTCGCCTGCCTGACAGAAACGACAGCCTCTGATACAGCCGCGCATTACTTCCAGTACTACTCTGTCCTGAGTAACACGGATAAAGGGCACTATCGGCTTGTCGGGATATGATACATCGTTCATATCCATTACGATCTGCTTCTTTACACGCGCAGGAGCTTCAGGAACATTGGGCTTAAATGACGCTAGAGTTCCGTCAGCATTATATTCTGCATCATAAAGAGACGGTACGTAGATTCCCGGTATTTTTGAGGCTTCTTTCAGGAAGTCTTTACGGGATGCACCGTTTTTCTTCATTTCTTTATACAGGTCGAAAAGCGGATCGTAGCTTATTTCACCCTCGCCGATATAGAACATATCGAAAAATTCTGCGATAGGTTCCGGATTATAGGTGCAGGGTCCGCCGCCGATAACGATAGGATGCTCTTCTGTACGGTCTGTAGCTGTGAGAGGTATCTGTGCGAGATCGAGCACCTGCAGGATATTTGTATAGCACATCTCGTACTGGATAGTTATACCCAGGAAATCAAAGTCTTTAATGGAATCCTGGCTTTCCAGCGCAAAAAGCGGGATATTTTTCTCGCGCATAACGCGGTCCAGATCCACCCATGGTGAATAGACGCGTTCGCACCAGACATCGTCCCGCTTATTGAACATATCATAGAGTATCTGAATGCCGAGATGTGACATTCCGATCTCGTAGACATCCGGGAAACACATGGCATACCGGATGTCCACCTTTTCTTTGTCCTTTATTACAGCGTTGATCTCGTTGCCGATATAACGTTCCGGCTTCTCGATCTTTAATAAAATCTCATCGCTTAAGGCAGTTTTTTTCATAAATTATCGGTGTGAAATCTCCTTTATAATTTCGTTCCAGGTCACACCCTTTTCGACCATCAGTACCATTGCGTGATATAGAAAATCCGCAATTTCATATTTCAGCTCTTCCGGATTTGGATTTTTTGCTGCGATTATGAGTTCGGTACATTCCTCTCCTACTTTCTTTAGTATCTTGTCCAGACCGCTTTCGAAGAGGTATGTGGTATATGAGCCATCTGTAGGGTGCTCCTTACGATCGAGAATTACATTATACTCTTTTTCAAAAACTTTCAAAGGATTTGTGTCATCATATTCCTTTTTCATCATTGTGTTGAAAAAGCAGCTTCGTTTTCCTGTATGGCAGGCAGCTCCGATCTGTAGTACCTTTGCAAGGATAGTATCCTTGTCGCAGTCACATGACAGACTTTTTACATACTGGAAATGACCGCTGGTATCGCCTTTTTCCCAAAGCTCATTGCGGCTGCGGCTCCAATAGGTCATGAGTCCTGTTTTGATCGTATGATTAAATGATTCTTCATTCATATACGCGAGCATCAGGACTTCATCTGTTTTGTAATCCTGCACGATAACAGGGATCATTCCGTCATTATTGAGTTTCAGCTCGCTCCAGGCAATGGAACTCTCAAATGTATTTATGGGTATATTAAGGCTCTTACACTGGCGCTTAAAATCCATAAAAGTTTTACAGGAAATATTCAGTTCTCCTCCGGAAATACCGGTAAGTGCCGGAAATGCCCTGAGGGATGCAGCTGCGTCATGAAGCGTAATATCCTTAAAAACACAGTCAAGAGACAGGCTTATAGGATTGGCGTTGCGGTTGCAGGATGACATGATCCACTCGGCACAGGCAGGCAGAGAAACATTATTGACGAGAATTATCTCACTAACGTAATTCTTTATCAGATTCTGATTATCTTCGAGCTGGGATACATTGTCAACACAAATCGCAAGCTGATCTCTTCCGAATCGCGCTCCTACGCCTGTTGCCAGATCTACATTGTCTTCTCTGGCAAAATTAAGGCAGGCCTTGTGACAGCCGGCATAGATCAGCTTTTTAACGTCATCAAGACGGCGTATCCGTCCGGCACCGTAAACAGGGACATCGACAGCCTGACAGATCTTTCGGATCATGAGCATATTTACATCGTGTTCGTCATCTTCTTCCGAGAGGTCAAAGACGATGATCCCGTCTGCACCGTAATTATTAAAATCTTCGGCTGCGGCGATCGGATCCGGGAGAGTGATCGGACTTCCATCAAACCATGCAACTCCTTCACCGTTTTTTAAAAAGATAGAAGGTAAAAGTCGTTTATAATTTGTGCTCATCATCAAAGTGATCCTTTCGTAGAAAGAACGCCATTTATGCGCGCGTCACGCAAAGTTGCCATGTCCAGTGCTTTTCCGAATGCCTTAAAAGCGCCTTCCATGATGTGATGATCGTTTATGCCGCTTATCTGCTTCAGGTGCAGATTCATTGCTGCTGAGTAAGAAACTGCATAGAAAAACTCCCTGCACATCTGCGTTTCCATTTCTCCGCATTTTTCTCCGGTAAATTGCAGATCATATGAGAAATAAGGCCGTCCGGACAAGTCTACGGCTGACAGGATCAGCGCATCATCCATGGGCAGGATAAAGTGACCGAAACGTGTGATACCTGCCTTATCACCGATAGCCTCTCTGATCGCAGTACCAAGGACAATACCACAGTCTTCGATGGTATGGTGATCATCTACATGCAGATCTCCCTTGCAGGTTAGTGACAGATCAAAGAAACCGTGACGGGCAAAGCCGTCAAGCATATGATCAAAAAAGCCTATGCCGGAATTAATTTCATTTTTACCTGAACCGTCTAAATTCAGTGTTACGGTGATACCTGTCTCTTTTGTTTCTCTGGAACAGGTTACGATGCGTGGTTCTGCCATTTATATACCCTCCGGGTTACGAATTTGTTATTCAAATCTTACTGCGATCGAATTTGCGTGAGCTGTGAGCTTTTCTGCTTTTGCAAATGCTTCGATATCTTCGTGCACCTTTAAAAGAGCTTCTCTGGAGTACGAGATAACGGAGGACTTCTTGATAAAGTCGTCTACTGAAAGCGGTGAAAAAAACTTTGCCGTACCGTTTGTCGGAAGTACGTGGTCAGGACCTGCAAAGTAATCACCGAGAGGTTCTGAGGAATAAGGACCTACAAATATCGCCCCGGCATTTTTTACCTTTGTCATTATGTTCCATGGGTCGGCAGTTACGAGTTCAAGGTGCTCAGAAGCAATATCATTTACTGCATCAATGGCATCATCCATATTATTGGCTACAAGTGCGTATCCGTAGTTATCAAGCGATTTCTGTATGATCTCGCTCCTTGAAAGGGTCGGTATGAATCTATCGATCTCATCGGAAACCTTTTCTGCAATCTCACGGGACGTGGTAACCAGGATAGCAGAAGCCATCTCGTCGTGTTCTGCCTGACTCAGAAGGTCGGCTGCTACGAAACGCGGATTGGCAGTTTCATCTGCCAACACCATTATTTCGGACGGACCGGCGATAGAATCAATACTTACGTGACCATAAACTGCACGTTTTGCAAGTGCTACAAAAATATTGCCGGGTCCAACTATTTTATCGACTTTTGGAACAGATTCTGTACCGTAAGCCATGGCACCGATCGCCTGAGCACCGCCGGTTTTGAAAATCTCAGTTATTCCGAGAAGTTTAGCGGCAGCCAGAACCTGAGGATTTACTTTTCCATCGGCTTTACATGGAGTACACATGATTATACGAGGTACTCCCGCAACGATGGCAGGAACGACATTCATAAGTACGGAACTCGGGTATACGGCTTTTCCACCGGGCACATATACACCTACGGTTTCTATAGGGGTGATTCGCTGTCCCAGGATCACGCCATCGGGACGTGTAGTGAAAAAGCTCTGTCTTTTCTGACATTCATGGTAGGATCTGATATTGTCCATTGATCGCTGCATGATGCCGAGCAGTTCATCGCCTACTTCCCTGCACGCTTCTTCTATTTCGCTTTCAGTAACTTTCAGAGAAGCAGTATCCAGCTCGCAGTGATCAAATTTTTGTGCATATTCAAAGATTGCTTTATCACCGTTTTCACGGACATTTTCCAAAATATCCGCTACGGTCTTTTCAAATTCAGGATAACTTGAAGGACTTCTTTTAAGCAGGTTTCCGAGGAGATCCTTTTTTGTTTCCTCTGTCAGGTTTACGATTCTCATGAATGTCTATTCTCTCTTTCCTAGTTTAGATTCTTCTTTAATTCATTTATGATCCAGCGTATACGCTCTGCTTCCATACGCATTGAGACCTGGTTTACAACCATTCGCGCAGAAAGAGGACACACTTCTTCTAAAACCTGAAGACCGTTTTCTTTAAGTGTTGTTCCGGTTTCTACTATATCGACGATCACATCTGTGAGACCTACGATCGGCGCAAGCTCGATCGAGCCGTTAAGTTTGATGATGTCGACAGTCTGATGCTTTTTATTGTGAAAATAGTCCCTTGCAATGCGTGGATATTTACTTGCAACTTTTATCATTTCCTGATGCTTTAGGAGACTTCCTGCCTCCGCAGGTCCGCATACGCACATACGGCATTTTCCAAATCCAAGATCCAGAACCTCGTATATCTGCCTGTTTTCCTCCATGATGATGTCCTTACCGGTAACGCCGATGTCAGCGGCACCGTGCTCTACATAAGTAGGTACGTCAGGACCTTTTGCCAGGAAAAATTTCAGCTTTTTCTCTTCGTTTACAAAAATCAGTTTTCTTGATGTTTTATCATGCATCTCTTCACAACCGATGCCGATTTTTTCAAGAGCCTCCAGTGTCTTGTCTGCAAGACGACCCTTGGTAAGAGCAAATGTCAGATATCTCATATTTTCTGTACCTCCGTCTTGCCTCCGCGTATTCTGTATATTTTAGCTGCATGTATCTCTTGAGCGTAAGCATTGATGGATTCCTGGGTCATATCAGGAGAATATAGGATCATCTCTGCATGGACTCCGTCGAGCCTTAAGGAGCCGGATTCACGTACTGCTGCTTCAAAAGAGTCACTATCATAGACTACAAGAGCATTATTACAATCTCTGTCGATAACGATATGCTGCTGATTCAGTGTATTTAGGAGCTGATCAACGACTACTGTAAATCCGACAGCTGCACCGGGCTTTCCGAATCTGCCGAGGAGATTATCATAGCGGCCTCCACGTACAATGGGCTCTCCTGTTCCAAAGGTATATGCCTGGAAGAGAATTCCCGTATAGTAGTCATGCTGTGAGATCATTCCGAGATCAAAGGTCAGATAATTCTGGACTCCGTATATCTTAAGCTTTTCGTACAGAGCCTTCAGTCTGTTTATCGCTGCCAGTGAACGAGGGACTTTCTTTACTCTTTCCGCAGCTTCATCGAGTACATCCACGTTACCGAAGTAATCAGAAAATGATGTGAGTGTTTTCTTGATATCAGCAGGCATCTTTACGTCATTTAATACATCCTGGATACCAAAATAGTTTTTATTCCGGATGTGATCTGAAAGAGCCTCTTCTGTCTCACGGTCAAGTCCTGCAGCTTCACAGAGACCACGAAAATACTCTACTGTACCGATGCAGATCTGAAACTCGTCGAGTCCTGCGGTTTTTAATAATTCAACAGTCATATCGATCATCTCTGCATCAGCATCGACAGACGGTTCACGCATGTATTCCACACCGAGCTCGGTTACTTCCTTGAGCTTACCCTGAAGATCCGAACGGTTTGAGAAAGTGTTTCCCATATAGCACAAACGTATCGGGTGGATATCCTCCATAAAGTATTTATTTGTTGCTCTGGCAACTCCCGGAGTAAAGTCCGGCCGAAGTGCCAGAGTGTTGTTTTCACTGTCGAAAAACTTATAGATCTCACGAGAAGGCGTTGTGCCGATCTCGCGTGAAAATATATCAAAATACTCAAAGGAAGGGGTTTCAATATCGTGATAACCGAAAGAAGCAACTTTTTTATGTAAAATTCTTTCGAGTTTTAATTTCTTTTGAAGTTCATCACCGTAAATATCACGGACTCCCTCAGGAGTATGCAGAAGTCTGTTATCCATAGTAGTCCTTTCTATATTTGCTTTAATGCTGTGAAGTGCTATCATGGTAGCACGATAAAAGAATTATACTAAGTCGCTGTATTTCCTGTCAAGTGTGTGTTTTAACTACCTTTCGGAAAGGTCGGTCTGAAGCGCGTTTAGGTAGGGGATCGGTACTCCGGCCTCGGGGCGGATAATATATTTCTCGTCTATTTCTTCAAAGCGAAATGAACGTCTGCCGCCGTCTTCCCATCGCTTCCAAAATTCATGTAGTTTTCTGAATGTGAGATAATAAAAAAGATCCTTCTTTGTGTACTGGATAAGAAAGAAGGCTATACCGCCCTGCCTTTCAAATTCTTCCATAAAGCGGACCTGATGTTCATGAATATTTCTTAAGGTAAATGTATCAACGGCACATTCTTTGGCGTCAAAACACACAGGGATACCCTGTACTGCGCCGATGTAATCAACCGTACTTTTCTGCTCAAAATAGGCAAGCTTAATTGTTCGACTGGATTTATCAAATTCAATCGGTGTTATCGGTGTCGGGATTTTCTGGATCAGAGCAAGATGGCTCTCCAGATATTTTTCATTTGTGTAGTTAATGAGCTCTTCGAGACCTGAGCCTCGAAGTCCTCGTGTTTTCCATGCTGACATATGTTTAATACGATTTCCTGTGAATATTTTTGTTTGGATTCAGAGTAAACCATTATTTACTCTGAATCATGGTTAACATAAACGGGTTATGTTAACCATTATGTTATTTAACCCTGTGTTTAAGCAGTTTATTCATGTCTTCCGGCAGCGGTGCTTCAAATTCTTTTCCTGAAAGCATTGATAGATCACCACTGATCTTTGGCATCTTCACTCTCGTAGAATGTAAGAGCTGTCTTTTGACCTTTTGCTTATCAGAGAATGATCTGCTCTCAGGAGTAAAGTACTTTGGATCACCGATTATCGGATGGCCGATGGAGGTGAGATGCGCTCTTATCTGATGTGAGCGTCCTGTTACCAAAAGTATCTCCAAAACTGTGAGATCCGTTCCATCGATCATAATTGATGATACAGGTGTCAGATCTGTCTCGATCGGAACAGAATCTTCGGATAATTTATTATCTGTTACACGGACTTCATTTGTTTTGTGATCTTTAGTGAGAAAACCGTGTAAATTCATAGGTTCTGTAACTTTTCCGTAAACGATCGTTGTGTAGTACTTATGGATCGATCGATCTTTTAACACGGCATTCATCTGCTGAAGTCCCTTTGTGGTAAGTCCGCAGAGAACCAGCCCGCTGGTGTTTCGGTCAAGACGATTGCAGATGGATGGTTTGAATGTCTGCATTTTTGTGAGATCGCTGTAATATGCCCGTAATTCATCGTTAAGGGAGACTTCTCCTGAGTCGTCGGACTGAGACAAGAGATTTGCAGGTTTATTAACTATAGCGATATTTCTGTCTTCATAGATGATGGACTTTTTGAAACGATTAAGGGCTTCTTTCGGAATTTTTAAGGAGGAATTTGTACTCCTTCCTGCATCAGCCATGAATTTTTCAAAGGTTTCATCGGAAAACCATATTTTTACCGAATCTCCGTTTTTTAACGATTCTGAACCGGTAGCCTTCTTTCCGTTCAGATCGATATTTTTCTTTCTAAGTGCCTTTCGGATTACACTTGAAGGCGCTTTTTGAAGGATTTTTGACACATATCTAAGTAGTGTCTGCCCCTCATCGGTTGTATTAACCTTAAATTCTTTCATAACTGTAAAAATTCCTTAAATTTTGGTAATTGTCAAAATGCTTGTCAACGTTAAAGAGACAGGGCTTCTATGAGATGTATCATATCGTGGTCTTTATTTAGAGGTTTTACACTCTTCTCGTCCAGATACCTGAGTCTTTCGGTATAGGAATTGAAATCTGTAAAAACCTTAACGGTCCAGTCTTTATACCCGTTCTTTTTTGCCATATTAGATAGATACTTTTCTAAAGCTTTTACATCGATCTTTTCATATTCTGAATACGCTAAAAGATTTTTATTTAATGTCACAAAGCAGTTTACTCCATAGGATTTATCGGGCGTTGTGATGACGGAATCATAAAAAACCGGTGCTGTTCCCCGAAGCTCCTCGACCGTTGTGTATATTTCTTTGCGACCGGTCTTAAATCTGGCATACATGATGAGAGACACTGCGGACATCGCTGCCGGTACGGCGGATATGATCGCGAGCAATATAAATAAGCCTGCGAATCTGGTAAAAAATACTCTCCCGCATAGGACTAAAAGCAGGGAAAAACCGCAGAATAAAACAGCTCTTATAGTAGAAAACGTATGCATGCTGTTAAGATATCCGTATGTTCCTTTTTTTGCGCCAAATGCAAAAAATTGATTCATGATAATATCAGGCCTCTCTATTTTATTAATTTTTCTTTATGAGCCCCATTAGACGAAGCAACAGATTGTGTGGAAATAACTTCATGCAGACCACACCTGCCTTCATAGGTAAAGAATACACAGAAAGCTCTTTTCGATGAAGAGCGTCATTCATAGCCAGATCAGCGACTGCTGCCGGATCAGCCATGAACATATTTTTCCAGTCTGGGCGTTTATGATGCTTTTCGGCTATAGAAAAGAATGGGGTTTTTACAGGCCCGGGACATACCGCTGTAACAGAAATGCCCCGGGTTCTAAGTTCCTGATTTAATGCTCTTGAGAAACTGAGCACATAGGATTTAGATGCAGCGTAAACCGCAAAACCCGGCTGTGGGAAAAAAGCAGAACCGGATGACAGATTGATTATGCGGCCACCTTTTTTAATGTATGGAAGGACTGTTATAGTGAATGCTGTAAGAGCATTTATATTCAGATCGATCATGCTCATAGTATCTTCTGCAGGTACATCTGATACGTTTCCGATGATCCCCATACCTGCGGAATTAACGAGAAGTCCCACAATTGGTTTTTCAGCTTCGAGAGTCTGCTTTAAGTAAGCAACATCTTTTTCCTTTGTGAGATCGACAGGAATAGGACGTACTTTGATCCCGAATTTACTTACCAGTGAAAGAAGTTTATCCTGATGTCTGGCTATAGCCCATACTTCATCAAATTCTTTGTGTCGTCTGATGATGTTTCGAACAAACTCAGAACCTATACCGGAACTGGCTCCGGTAACGATAGCTATTTTCACTGGCGGCCTCCTTTTTGATATTACTGCGACAGCTGTTCATCAGTCGGTCAATAATTCTCTGTAATCTGTTATAAAGCCGTCGGCAGCTTCACGCTTCTCCTGTTCTGCGTCTTTTGAGTATTCGTCCTGTACCGCATATACTTTCATACCGGCGTTTTTGCCGGCCTGTATTCCGGGAAGGACATCTTCAAAAACAATACATTTTGCAGGATCAACGTTCAGATCCTCAGCAACACGAAGATAAATATCCGGGAAAGGTTTACTTTTTTTAACTTCATCTGCCGTCCTGATGGATTTTACCCACTTTTTGAGATTTAAATTACGATCGCAAGCTTCTACCAGCTCTCTTGAATTGCTTGTAGCGATACCGCACGGAATATTGTGCTCTCTGCAGCACTCCAGAAACTCTTTAGCTCCGGGTTTCCAGGTCACTTCTGATTCGTACTTGACCATCGCCATATTGTTCAGGATATCGGCGAGTTCTTCTTCTGACTCTTCCGGATTGAATCTTTTCTTAAAATAACGGATCGTCTCGAGATAAGATAATCCCTCGATCTCCTGCTGAAACTCCGGTGTATATCGAAGCCCTCTTGCTTCTAAAAATTCTGTGTCGATCTTGTTCCACATCCACATGGAATCAACAAGACTTCCGTCCATATCAAAAAGTACTGCGTCGGGCTTTTCGTTCTTAAATCTCATTATAAAACTTATTCCTTTAAAACTAATTTGTTCGATGATTATTCGGATGCTAACCGCTTAAGGACAGACTGCAGGAGCTTCCAGGTACGAAGAGTTGATGAAATACTCAGTTTTTCGGCCGGAGTACGGCTTTTTTGTACTTCCGGACCTATTGATGCGATATCTATGCCAGGAATACCCTGGGAAAAGGCACCTTCTTCTCTTCCTGCATGTACGCCTTTGACTATAAGACTGTCTCCGAATTCCCTTTTATATTCCTCTTTCATGATTGCCATCAGATGAGAATTTTCGTTATACTCCCATGCAGGATAATCTCCTGTTTCTTCGTAGCGTCCGCCGATCATCTCGGTCAGGTAGCGAAGTTTCTCTGAAAGAGCATATTTCGCAGATGATATTGAGCTTCTGATGGATCCCTGTAGGAAAAATTCTGATTCGCCACAGCGCATCATCGATACATTGATCGATGTTTCGGTCATTCCCTTTGTGTCTACTTCCTGACTGGTCTTTTGAACTCCGTCAGGTACAGTATTTAAGAGAAAGATAACGCGTTCCTGAGTCTTTTTGAAAAGAACAGGTTCATTTTCAACTTCTTCCAGAAAATCGCTGTAGATCATGAGATTATGCTCATTTGCCCGATACTCATTCTGAATAGTTTTTTCAAAATCGGAGATCAGGCTTTCGAATTTCTCGGCATCTTTCTTTTCAATAAGTACCCGGCAATCTGCTTCACGCGGTATAGCGTTTTGTGCAAGTCCTCCGGATAGGAATGTCATGTGAAAATCAACGCTTTTTCCAAGAAAATGTAAAAGCCGTCCCATAATGATGTTCGCATTTGCCTGATAAGAGTCGATAGCTGTTCCGGCATGACCGCCATGCAGTCCACCAACAATTATTTTATATTTAAGACCGCTTTTCGTCGTATATTTTACAGGAACATACATATTGCCAAGAAGGACACCCGCTGAACTTGTGAGAATAGTTCCGTCATCATCGGAATCAAAGCCTATCATATGTTTGGCGTGTAGATCAGACATATCGAGTGCCTGTACACCTTTCATATTTAGAGCTTCGTCTGCTGTAAAGACGAGTTCGAGCTCAGGATGTACAATTTCCGGTGAATCCAAAAGTGCAAGGCATATTGCGACACCTGCTCCTCCTTCAGCACCGAGAGTTGTTCCTCTTGCATATATATCATCATCCATAACGCTGAGATCCAGGGGATCGTTTCGGAAATTGTGTCTGCTGTCATCATTTTTCTCACAAACCATATCAAGATGAGCCTGGAGAAGCACAGTGGCTGCATTTTCTGCGCCCTTTGATGCCGGTACATTTATAACAATATTTCCGGCTTCGTCAGACTTTGATTCCAGTCCTTTTTCTCTTGCGAAAGCTGTGATATATTCTCTAAGCGCTCCGGTATTACCCGTACCGTGCGGAATATTACAGATTTCCTCAAAAAAATGAAATACCCTGGCAGGTTCAAGACCTGAAAGTACCTTACTCATGAAAATCCCCCCATACATGATCACATCAGTCATCGCCATAATATCATTGGTATCTGATGGTCTTAGAAATAAAAGCCGTCATATTTCTATGACGGCTAAATTAGATTTATCTGATTATATTCAAAGTTTCATCGCCGGCAACTTCATTTGTGGTGTCTGCTCCTGAAACGTCCTGAACTGCTTCTGTTTCGGAAAGATCAAAGCCGCGAGCCGCTTTTTCTGCTTCCGCACGATCAGCAATTGCCTCATCCTGTGCAAGCTCATCTTCCGGATGGAGCTCAGCACGGTTGGCGTTTACAGTCATGAGCATCTGATTCAATGAATTGATAAACGCTGCATCGTGTTCCTGTGTTTCAGTAATAGAATGTGAAAGCAGATTCTGAATAGTAGCAAGCGAATCATCTGTATACTGAATAGCTGACATCGTAATTTCCTGAGCCTGTGCATTTGCTGTCTCTAGGATTGAAAGTGCCTGCTGTCTTGCCTGAGTAACTACTTCATCAGCCTGTTCATATGCCTTTTTCATGATCTCATGATTGTTTATCATCTGATCAGAATAGGTCTGCGCCTGAGCAACAAGCTCATTTGCCTTTTGCTGTGCGTTATTCATGATAGCTTCTTTATTGCTGATCACCTTCTGATAACGCTTGATTTCTTCCGGTGTGTTTTTCTTCAGATCATGAAGGAGCTCTAAAAATACTTCTTTATCCACAAGGATATTTCTTGAGGAAAAAGTTGCATATTTGCACTCTTCAATATAATCTTCGATTTCTTCAATGATCTGTTCGATCCTACTGATATGTTCTACCTGACTGGCCATGCTTTTTTGTCTCCAATTTCGCATAAACTTTTTTTGCAACGTAAGATGGTACAAATTCATGAATATCACCGCCGTATGCGGCTACTTCTCTTACGATAGATGAGGAAAGATATGCATATTCAAGGCTGGTTGTTAAGAATACGGTATCAACCGACGGAAGGATCTTCCTGTTTGTCTGAGCCATCTGAAGTTCATATTCAAAATCAGTGATAGCTCTGAGACCACGGATGATGACATCAGTGCCCTGCTGCTTTGCATAATCAGCAGTAAGACCGGAAAATGCATCAACCTTTACGTTAGGAATTTCCTTACAAACCTCACGTAACATATTAACACGTTCATCTACAGAAAACAACGGAGTTTTCTCGGAATTATTGAGTACAGCAACAGTCAGAACGTCAAACATTTTTGCTGCTCTGCGGATAATATCAATGTGTCCTTTTGTGACCGGATCAAAGGATCCGGGATAGATCGCACAAGCCATTTTTTACTAAGTGCCTTTCTTTTTAGTCTTTTTTCTTAAGGAAAAGATGACGATTATGACGATAGATCTTATCTTTTACGATCGTATAACCCAGTTCCTCAAGGTAGCTGAAATCTGTTTCCTGTGATGCCTCGATGATGATAAGTGTTTCTTCATCAGCCAGCTTTGAATTTTTAAGGTACATCAGCACGTTCTTTTCCAGATCTTTATTATAAGGTGGATCCATATGGATTATATGGAATACTCCCTTTTTCTCGATCTGCTGCATGCCGATCATTACATCACCGGTGATGACTTCTGCACGGTCTGCGAGATGGGTAAATGCCAGATTTTCATTGATGATAGATACAGCCTTACGGTTGTTCTCGATGAATACAGCCTCTTCTGCACCTCTTGAAAGAGCCTCGATACCGATAGCTCCGCTTCCTGCAAAAAGGTCGAGGAAACGGCTTCCGGGCACATCTACCTGAATAACGTTAAAAAGTGTCTCTTTTATAATGTCCTGGGTCGGACGTGTGTCCATGCTATCCAGCGTCTTGAGCCTCAGACGTCTGGCAGTGCCTGCAATAACTCTCATATTTCTACTCTCATTTCTGTTTGTACATGATGTAAGGGACAAATGTAGTTTTGCCCCTGTCATCATGGATAAAAATTTAACAATAACGATTATACTCTGATTTTGGTTCCTTTGGTATCCCTGTGAGCAGTTTTTACGTAAGTCATAGGCATTTCCTGACCCTTGTAATCGATCGTGCGCTCGTCTGCATAATTCATGAGATACGCTTCCTCAAGACTATCGTCCTTTTCAAGCTTCATGCATCGTACACCCACTGCAATCTTCTTCTTTTCCGGAATCTCGTCAAGGTTGAAACGAAGGAAGAAGCCGTGTTCAGTCTGAAGGAGGATCTGGCGTGTCTCATCAGTTACAGGTTTTAAGAGCAGCAGCTCATCTCCGTCGGAAAGCTTTGTAGCAGCTACAGTCCTCTTAAGGACATCAAATTCAGAACCGTCAACCATCTTTGCCATAGCATTCTTTGTCATGAAAAGAAGCTTTGAATGGATGATGTGTTCAAGAGAATCAACAAGGATATAATTCTCCTTTGAACTGTCGAAATTACTGATGTTGTCGATAGGTGTTCCCTTATCACGCAGTCTGCCGAACGGAAGATCCTGACATTTTACAACGTGGAAAGTACCGTCGGTGGTGAAAAGACCGATCCTGCCGGTATTCTTTACAGGGATCACAAAGCGGTTTTCGGAAAGCACAGTTTCCTTGTTTCTTTCATAGGTGTTGGTATCTATGAGCTTTGCATAACCAAAGCGGTCCATCAGGAACCATACATCCATTTCTTCAATAGGCTTTTCTTCAAATACTGTTGCCTTTGCGTTTTCGATAGATGTTCTTCTCTCACGTCCAAACTCTTTCTTGTAGCGATCGAGGTCTTTCATGATAGCCTTGCCCATTGCCTTAGGATCAGAAAGAAGAGTCTGATAATCTGCTATTTTCTTAAGAGTTTCATCGTGCTCTTTTTTCAGCTGATCGATCTCGAGACCTATCAGCTTGTAAAGGCGCATGTCCAGAATGGCTGTTGCCTGACGCTCTGTAAATTTAAGCTCGGCTGCATCTTTTTTATCTTCCGGATGTTTAAAATAAATACCTTCCGTGATGCCCTTTACAAGACAATCCATAGCCTGAGCTCTGCTCTTTGAACCGCGAAGGATCGCGATTATAAGGTCGATGCAGTCGCAGGCACGGATGAGACCTTCCTGAACTTCACTCTTTTCTCTCTCTTTCGAAAGGAGTGTGGTGTATTTTCTGGTATTTACTTCATAAAGGAAACCGACATGGTTAGCAAGGATCTGGCGAAGTCCCAGTGTTTCCGGACGGCTGTTTACTACAGCAAGCATATTTACGCCGAAAGTATCCTCAAGCTTTGTCTTTGTGTAGAGCAGGTTTTTGATGTTTTCTACATCAGCATCCTTTTTTAACTCTATTACGATACGGATACCGTCTTTATTGGACTGGTTTGAGATATCGGTGATATCTGTAGTCTTTTTCGATTCAACGAGTCCTGCGACATCAGACATGAATTTTCCGATACCTGCACCGATCATGGTATAAGGGATCTCTGTGATGACGAGATTTTTCTTTCCGCCCTTTAAGGGTTCCACTTCTACCCGACCGCGGATTCGGATCTTTCCCTCTCCTGTCTCATAGATTTTCTGAAGATCGTCCTTATTTACAACGATTCCGCCTGTAGGGAAATCCGGACCGGGCATTATCTGCATGAGTTCTTCAGTAGTAATGTCGCGGTTCTTCATATAGGCCTTTTCAGCCTCTATTACTTCAGAAATATTGTGCGGTGGTGTGGATGTAGCCATACCAACTGCGATACCCTCAGAACCGTTGATCAGGAAATTAGGAACACGTACAGGAAGAACGGAAGGTTCTTTCTCTGTCTCATCGAAATTAGGAACAAAATTGACAGTGTCTTTATCCAGATCAGCCAAAAATGCTTCTTCTGTGATCTTCTGCAGTCTTGCCTCGGTGTATCGCATGGCCGCAGCGCCATCACCTTCGATGGAACCAAAGTTTCCGTGACCATCGACCAGTGCAAGTCCCTTTTTGAAATCCTGCGCCATTACTACAAGAGAATCATAGATGGAACTGTCACCGTGAGGATGATATTTACCCATGGTATCGCCGACGATACGGGCACACTTACGGTATGGACGGTCGTGTCTGATACCGAGTTCGCTCATATCATAAAGGGTACGACGCTGAACCGGTTTCAGTCCATCACGTATATCAGGCAGCGCTCTTGAAACAATGACCGACATAGCGTAGTCGATATAGTTCTGCTGCATAATGTCGCTATATTCGGTACTAATAATATATTCTTCTGTATTTGATGGCATTTTATCTGCACTCCGTTATTTATATTTGTGATGTCAGGGTCAAAAGGTCAAAATCCGATTGTGCTTGCACAAAGAGGATTGAGACCTTGGGACCCTGACATCATATTTGTATCAGATATCAAGCTCTGCATCACGTGCATGCTGATAGATAAATTCTTTTCTCGGCGGTACATCATTACCCATGAGAAGTGCCGTCGTACTGGATGCCATGCGGGCATCGTCGATACTTACCTGCTTAAGTCTCCTGTGCTCCGGATCAAGTGTCGTTTCCCACAGCTGCTCTGCGTCCATCTCACCAAGACCCTTGTATCTCTGTAAGGTAAAGTTGCCCTTATGCTTTTTACGATACTCAGCGAGAGCATGGTCATCGTACAGGTACTCTTCCTCTCCTCTTGACGGCTGAGCCTTGTAAAGAGGCGGCATAGCTACATAAACATGACCTTCAAAAATAAGCTGAGGCATAAAGCGGTAAAACAGTGTCAAAAGCAGTGTAGCGATATGAGCACCGTCAACGTCGGCATCTGCCATGATGATGATCTTGTCATATCTTAACTTTGTAATATCAAAGTCCTGACCATATCCTTCTGAAAAACCGCAGCCAAACGCATTTATCATGGCTTTTATCTCTGCGTTTGCAAGAACTTTATCAATGGATGCCTTTTCTACATTAAGGATCTTTCCTCGGATAGGAAGGATAGCCTGATACATCCTGTTACGTGCAGTCTTTGCAGAACCACCGGCGGAATCTCCCTCTACGATGAAGATCTCGCATTTGGAAGCGTCTTTACTTACGCAGTTAGCGAGCTTTCCGTTTGAGTCAAAGGAATATTTCTGCTTTGTTAAGAGGTTTGTCTTTGCCCTTTCCTCTGATTTACGTATCTTTGCGGCTTTTTCAGCGCATCCGATAACTGTTTTTAATACATCAAGGTTACGGTCAAAGTAAAGCTGTATCTCTTCGTTTGTGACCTTACCAACAGCACGTGATGCATCCTGATTATCGAGCTTTGTCTTAGTCTGACCTTCAAATCTCGGATCCGGATGCTTTACGGATATGATACCGGTCATGCCGTTTCGGATATCAGCGCCGTTGAAGTTAGAATCCTTTTCTTTAAGGACACCGATCTCACGGGCGTAACTGTTCATGATGGTGGTAAAGGTTGATTTGAAGCCTGTAATATGTGTACCACCCTCGGAGTTGTAGATATTGTTACAAAATCCGAGAACATCCTCATGAAACTCATTTACGTACTGGAAAGCACATTCAACCTGTATTCCTTCGGATTCGCCCTTAAAGTAGATAACAGGAGTCAGAATTTCTTTATTCTCGTTCATATCACGAACGAAGCCGTTTATTCCGTCAGGTTCGTGGAAATCCTGTGTTTCCTCAGTTCCGGGACGTTTGTCCTCGTAGTGGATCTGAAGGTTTGGATTAAGGTATGCTGTCTCGTGGAGACGGCTCTTGATATCATCAGCCTTGAAACGTGTCGTATCAAATATCTCCGGATCAGGGAGAAAACTGATGCTTGTACCGGTCTTTCTGGTACGTCCGACAGTAGGCAGGAGTCCATTTATAAGCTCTACTACAGGACGTCCCTTTTCGTATCTGTCGTGATGAATGAGACCTTCTCTGCTGACATTGATATCCAGCCATGATGAAAGGGCATTTACAACGGACGAACCAACACCGTGCAGACCACCGCTTGTCTTATATACGGTGTCATCAAATTTACCGCCGGCATGGAGAGTTGTTAGAACTACTCGTTCTGCAGATACGCCCTTTTCATGCATACCAACCGGGATTCCTCGGCCATCATCCGTTACCGTAGCGGATCCGTCTTCGTTAAGTGTTACCCAGATATTGCTGCAAAAGCCTGCCAGATGCTCATCGACAGAGTTGTCAACTATTTCATATATAAGGTGATTTAATCCTCTGACACCTGTACTGCCGATGTACATGCCCGGACGCAGCCGGACGGGTTCGAGTCCTTCTAAGACCTGGATCGAACTGGCGCCATAGTTTTCTTTTTCTTCCATAAATGTACTCACTCCGATAATTTTTAGATACAAATGGGCAAAATCTCACACCTTGATTTTTGCCAGTATGGTTTACAATAACATAACAGCGTCAAAAAAACAAGGATTTTACGAACGTATATTCGCAGAAATTTTTAAAATTTTTTTGACCGATTTTCATGTTGAATTTTTTGTACTTTGACGATGTAGTTATCAGAGAGTAAATGCAGGGGGAAAAATCATGAAGATCGTATTATTTAAGAATACTGTAGAGAGTCAGGAATTTTTTTCTTATGAATTGGCATATGCTTTTGAGAATATGGGACATGAAGTCTATATTTATGACTGTAATGAGCCTTTCATGAGTTACAGCAAGCTTGAAAATTTCGTAGAACCCGGAAATACTGTTGTTTTCGCGTTCAATTTTAACGGAATGATCAACGATCCGTGTCTTTGCAAGGGCAGGGATCCGGTCTGGTTAAAGAAAACAGGCATTCCTTATTTTAATATGATCGTGGATCACCCCTACTATTATCACCAGGAATTTCTTCATATCCCTCCCCAATATGTCCAGCTCTGCATAGACCGCAATCATATGCGATATATGAAGAGATATTTCCCTCACATTGATTCTGATCATTATATGGAACTTGCAGGTACTCAGCTTGGCGCTGACAGTGGAAAAATGCAGTGGGAACTTTCGGCAGATGACCTGATCCCGTACGAAAAGCGCCCGGATGACATTATTTTTACCGGAAATTACATCCTGCCGGAAAGCTACGAGAAGTTTTTGAAAGGCTGCGATAAGCCTGTAATTGATTTCTATCACTCACTTTTCAGAGAACTTAGAGAAAATCCCGATGAAACACTGGAAGATCACGCTGAGAAGCGTATTCGTGAAGTTTTTGGAGATAAGGTTACGGACGAATACCTGCGAGACTGCTTTGAAAACATGATCTTTCTGGATCTGCAGATACGGCACCAGTTTCGCGGGCAGGCGGTAGCAGCTATTGCCGATGCCGGATACAAGATCACAGTTTATGGTGCCGGATACGAAGATCTGCCATGCAAACATCCGGAAAATATCATAAATAAGGGAAATGTCAATTCCCTAAAATGTCTGGAAGCCATCGCTCAGGCGAGGGTTTCTCTAAATGTGATGCCCTGGTTTAAGGACGGAGCCCATGACAGAGTATTTAATACTATGCTGAACGGAGCGATATCTCTATCCGATCATTCAAGAGCTCTGGATGATTACTTTGTAGACGGAAAAGATATAGTCTTTTATGACTTAAAAAATATAGATAAGCTCGTTGAGCGGTATGCCTGGATCATGGATCACCCTGCAGAAGCAAAGGACATTGCACTTGCAGGGTACGAAGAATCTAAGAAAGCGCATACCTGGCAGCACCGCGCAGTTGAGTTGGAGAAGATGTTTAAGTTGGCGTAGATTTTATCAGACAGATCCTTAAACATATTGTATGTCTTCGTCATCCAGTCTCAGGCACGCTAAACGGCAGTTTTGAAAATGGTCAGATCCTTTATACCCGCAGCCGCAATCGATATCATAGAATGTACAATTTTTTTCACTATCATACATTTTGAATACTTCACCATCGTTATACATAGGTAATCCCTCTATAACCGTTGGTGTATGTCCTGCTATGATAGTAGCACCGGATACGCCTCCTACTGTATAAGCATTTTCTCGGGCATAGATATAAAAATGTTCCATTTCTTTTACAGGGACTGATCTATCCTCATAATAGCCTGCATGAACGATGATATATCGCTTTCCATTCATGCTTCGCTTATATACATAGGGCATTTCCCGGATGATCTCTGCCCATTGTTTTAATTCTATCAAGGTCACATCATTATTCATGACAAGATCACCGATTGTGCCGTAATAATCAAAATATGCTGATTGAATAGCCGGAATTTTTTGTAGTGAATGGTATAGCACTTTTGTATCATCAAAATCTCTTTCGTCCAGTTCAAACCTGTGACAAAACGTATCAAGAATATTGACGCATTTAGCAAATTCAACATCATGATTGCCTTTTAATAGAAGTACATTCTCAGGACAGTTTACAATCCAACGCATCATTTCACATGTTTGCGTTCCCCTGTCTACATAATCTCCGGCAATGATCAGTTCATCATTATCGTAAAATTTTATCTTTTTAAGCATCTGCTGAAACTCATCAAAATGTCCATGAATATCAGACATTACATAAGTACTCATCTCAATTACCTCTTCATCACGCTATAAGCTGTTCTGGATAATTTGTGTAATACACATTTAGTTCTTCACTATATTCTATAGGATAACCTATGTCACAAAGAAATCTTACGTCCTTTTCGAAATCAGCCTTCGTTGCATTTGGAAAAATCCTAAAATATGCCTTATCTGCACTTATATCCTCATTCAGATCCGCTTTATCGTATTTCGGTTCCGGACCATATTTATCATCTTCTTCCCACCATTCATACATTTCCTGATACTGGTGCAGCTTATACAATGCATTATCTACTTCATCAAATTCCAGGGATTTCATTGTGAACAGGATATATTCAAAATGAACAAGATTATCAAAATCCTTTCTTCGTTTCAAAGACATTTCCGGTGCTTTATCCGGTATATAGACCTCACCATGCCAGATACGATCTGTTTTGTAATATTTTACATCCATAAAGCCTGCTTCATTTAATTCTTTAATATCGCGTTCCAGCGTCCGAAGGGTAATGTTCGGCACATTTTTACGGATCACATTGAAGCTTTTTATTGCTTCTCTGTGAGCAAATACTGTAAGAAGCGCAACCTGTCTTTTTAATTTTGAACTGTATTCACCCATGTTAATCCCTCCGTAATTCATGTTTTTCTGCATTATACAAAATGCAGTTTTTCCAAAACGACAAAAAATCTGTGATACGGTGCTGCTCATTGTTAGGGCAGTGTATCACAGATTTTTTTGGATTTCTACGAATCGGCATAATAGCGATTTTTGTTTCCTATTCAATTGTGTTTTTCATCATTTCTGATCGCTCATTCTCTAGGTTCTTATCATAGAAGATTTCCAGTAAAGTTCTGGCTCTGGACATTGCTACATAGTTCAACATCCGGTTGTCATCGTCCTTAAAACCTTTTACGTCTGTATAGATGACTACCTTTGCCTCAAGTCCCTTATATGCCTGAACTGTGGAAACTCTAAGGGTGTCATCATCGGGTTTGTCGTAATTATTAATTGGAAGTTTTCCGAGTTCCGGAGGAATCTTTGCATCATGAAGACAGTTTTTCTCATTATCAAGCCTGTATGGAGACAGAATGATCACCTCGCTCCGTTTTATTCCTTCCGAAAAAAGCTTCCTTAAAAGTTTGAACAGTTCCTTCCTTTCTTCCTTCTGATCCGAGTACATATGATATCCGACTGCCTCTCCCGATGTCTTCAGGATATCGGCTTTAGCAACATTTGTCAGTGCCCATGTTTCAGCAGCAATCTGTCTCGTGTTGCGACAGTTTGTAGACAGTTCATAGTTTACTGCACCATAATCTTCCATCTGCTCATAGATATCATCCAGTTCATCATAGTTTCCGAATAAATTCTGATTCCGGTCATAGAAAAAAGACCACCGTCCATTCTTAAGTCCACCCTTTAACAAATACTCCAGGCAAAGCATGGCGTAGCTGTTCATCAGATCCTGACCCTCATCTATGACCAGTGCATCAAATCGCGCATCCTCCGGCATAAGAGCTTCTGCAGATTCTATAAATGTCTCAGGAAGAGTCTCGATATAAAACTTCGGATCAGAAACAAGCTTAAGTCCCGTTTTCTCTAGTAGAAAAGCATGCAAAGTATATACATCTATTTCCAATCCTTCCGTTTCAAAAATACTTCTCACATATCCGGCAATTTTTCGATTGTAGCAAAGAAAAAGTACACGGTATCCCCCCGCATGGAACTTTCTGCATTGATCCATTGCAAGCAGTGTCTTTCCCGTACCGGCAGCCCCCGACACCATGAGTTTTTTGGCACGAAATCCTCGCATGACCGCGTACTGCTCATCAGTCACTGCCTGAAGCATTTCATCTGTGCGCTGAAGCGATAAAGACATAGCCGGTACAAACGCAAAATCACCTCTCAAGATCCTCACAAGTCGTTCCTTATCCTCGTTTTGAAGATGCCTTCCGGAAAAATGATGCTTTTCCATTGTCTTATCTTTCCAGTATTTGAAGACTCTCTCGAAAAACTTTGGAAGATCATCTTTTGTGTTCCTCTTGTCAAAAGTAATCTCAGGTATGATATCGATGCTTTCTCCCGCATCCATCACACATTCGGGCGTCATCACACAGGAGGCATAAGCACATCGGCAGATTGGATCGTCTTTTGATCTCAATCTGTCCAGTAAATACTTTCTGAGAGACTGTTCGTTGCTCTGCGCCTGCTCATACGGTCCTTCTCGTTTCTCGTGAACACGTCCGTATCGATTCACAAATTCCCAAATACCTGAATTTCGACGAACTATGCCGCCCTTGACTTCAACGCAGAGAACGCCCTCGTCAGCTATGATCACGAAATCAATCTCGCCGAAAATTTTATCTACATGCTCAGCCATTCCAAGAGAATGCAAAACAATACAGTTTTCCCACTCTAGTTCTGAGAGCCAGCCGAAAATGTCCTTTTCTGCCTGGCTTTTTACATCAGGACTTATTGTCGCAGGTATCATTCGTGCCATTTCAACATCTCTCCCATCAGATTTCTATGTGATAAGCCTTAGCATCTGCATCAAAACCTGTTGTAGCCTTAAATGCCTTTATATATGCGGAAAGCTGATTCTGATATTTGGTATCGAGATCAGATCCGTCAATGCTGGTCTTGTAATCAACAATATGCCATTTTCCGTCTTTTACATAAACCACATCCATGATGCCGTTCCAGATAACCTTATGACCATCTGTCTCATCACTGTAACTAAACGGTACCTCACAATAAACCTCGTCAGCATCAAGCAATGTGCCGAGTATGTCCTGAGGAAGATCGTTTGACTGGTGATAGCCTCCCTGACGCATTCTTTCAGCAACTGTAGAAAGCGAACTCCGAAGAATCGCCTCCGAATCTTTACTTGAAGGAGTTATATATTCCCGGATGATCTCTTCTATTGCCCTTTCGGAATCAACTTTATTTTTAGTCGATACCAATACCTCCATCAGTCTGTGAGTCATAGTGCCGAGTAGAGCAGGATTATTGTGGGCATCAAAATTTGTCTTTGCTTTTTCTGGCTTTTTATCTGAATCCCCCACTGGTTCGGTTATTACAACTTCACCTTCATCGGACATCATTTTAGATACCAACTTTAGCCGGCTGGGATTCTCAAACAAATAGCTTTCCGTTTCAGGACTTCGGTCGTTAAGAACGCAGTTATTTGCTGCTTTATCGTATAGGTCTTGTGCCCTCTGGTTAACGTATTTTACATCACGCTTTTGGGTATGCTCTATTTCTTCTTCAAAAAAGTCAGGAAGAATGCCTTTTTCCTCCTTTTCATCTTTTAAGAGATAATTCCAAATAGATGAATGACTCTCCTCGTTTTTATTTCTGCTTTTTTGAATACGGTCACATATTATCAACGCATTGCGCGCTCTTGTCGCAGCAACATATTTTAGTCTATCCTGTTCAGATTTTTCCTCATTTTTTTTATACTCGGCCTCATTAAAAATATCCTTTTCAAAGGAAACTACAACTCTTTTAGGATTCTTAAATGCGAAAATGTAACCTTTAGGTTCTTTATTCAAAGCATATTCAATATATTTTTCATTAGAATTGTTCGCCCTAAATGCAGATGATAAGATAACCACAGGTGCTTCTAAACCTTTAACTTTATGCAGATTTGCCATATACACGGCGTTTCTGTTCTGGCTGAAGCTTAAACAGCGTTCCTCATCAGACTCGCCATCGATCATCTTTTTAATATACTCAGCGGCATCCTTAAATGTAGCAACTATTCCTGCGTTTTCTGCATTTCTTAGAAGTTCTCCGGCATAAAAGACAACCTCAAGATTATCTGGGCTTACAGTCTCAAATATCCGGAAATCATCCATGATCCTGTTGAAGAGAGCCACAGGAGAAAGAAGCTTTGACTTTGTATAAAAATCATGGAGATAACGGAGCTTTGTTACAACATCCGCTGCCTCCGGAATTGTTATATTTTCAAATTCCTGAAATAAAGTTAATCGTCCTTTGCATTCGGCATATGCCTGTATTTCTCTGTCAGTAACGCCCAAAAGTTTTCCTGTTAATGCTGCGTAAATTGCAACATTATTTGTAGGTTCAGCAATTGCAGCATATATCCTGTAAATTTCATTTAAGCCTGTACATGTCGAAAAAGGAACAGCTCCTTCTACCTTTGTAGGAATATCCCTATCACTGAGCGCCTGCATGATTGGATTAAGATTTTTCTTTCCATAAGTAATGACCATGATATCCTTATATTCTATAGACCTTAAGGCATCGTCATTACAGTCATAGATTTTGTATTCATCATTATTAACAAGTTTTTCTACGATTCGAACAATTTGGGCAGTATCAGTTTCATCAGGATGGCTTTCCTCTAACGCTCCCGCATATGCCTTGTATTTATATATACCCTGAAACTCATTATTCCGACTCTCAGGCAATGGGATTTCATCAAATTTAATTTTGTTATCATTCCCCATTGTAAATATCTTTTTAAAGATTCTGTTGTAATAATCACATAAAGATTTGGTTGACCTAAAATTTCTGGTCAAAGAAAGCACATTTCCGCCGTTTTTTTCAAATAGTATTTTTACATTCTCAAAAGAAGATACATCTGCCCCCCTAAATCTGTATATTGATTGTTTCGGATCTCCAACGACAAATAAAGATCCGGGCGTGGGAATGCAAGCACTCCATTTTAATACAGGCTTTTCTGCACACAGATAGAAGAATACTTCTGCCTGTAATGGATTCGTATCCTGAAATTCATCGATAAGAAAATACCTGTGTCGTTCATGTATATGATGAACCAAGCGACCATCCTGTTCTTTAATGTCTTTCGCCAACATATTCCTTAGACAATAAAGATAATCGAAAAATGTCATTTTCCCTTTCGTGCAAAGGACTTTTTCAAGGATGGAAATGCAGGACATAAGAAAAGTCATGGAAAGATTGTAGCGGTAATTTATAAGTTTCCAATAAATTTCATCCTTGTTTCCTATTATTATTTTTTGTGATTTGTCTCTTGCGCTGCTTGGTTCAAAAAGATCCTCAAGTATTATTCCGTATTTATCAAATCCCTCCTGCACGACATTGATATTGCTTAATGTCTTCAATGCTTTAATAATTCCATTAATATCATTGTTCCAATCTTTAATTAAAACGTTCAGAATACCATTTATTTCAGCTTTGGCCGCTCTCTTTTCATCATTTGTCTCAGAAATGATCTCGGGATGTTCAGCCATACATTTAACTGCCCTAAGCAGTTCGTTTCTTTCTGTTTCATAAGTTTGGGATATATTTATTGGGGTTGTTTTGCTGTATACAAACCTTACATTTCGATTATTCATAAAAAATGAAATGCCGGTCGTAAATACTTCCTCATCATTCCAAAACAATTTTCTAAATTCAGCAGCCATCACGGACAAGCCTTTTACTTTATCATCATATTCACCAGCACATATTTTTACATATTCCTGCTTGTAGATAATTTCAGCATCCTGATCAGAAATAATGCTTGTATCCGACGGTATTCCAGCCTCTGATGGATGCTCAGATAACACCATATTGCAAAAGGAATCTATCGTTCCCATAAAGCATAGGTCAATATTCTGTAATGCTTCGGCGCAATATTTCCTTGTATTTTCAGTGGGTTCAGGAAGCTGCCCCGCAAATCCCTTGTCTTGCCATTTATAGTCGGGATTGCTTCGCTCGCTTAATAGTTCATAAAAACGCGCATAAAACTCACCGGCAGCGGCTTTTGTAAATGTAATAGCACATATCTTTTTGATATCAATACCAGCCTCTACCATTGCGACCATGCGATTCACAAGCATCGTTGTTTTTCCGGATCCTGCACCTGCTTCTACAAAAAAGTTTTTGTCTATTTCATTGATAATTCTATTTCTCGATATAGTATCCTTCTCAAGACTTGTAATATCACTCATCGTCGGATCCTCCTTCCTGCAATTTTCCGCAGATCAGCCCGTATTTGCAATATTTGCACGGATCAGGATCATTGTCGCCTTTTTTAATTGCATACGGAGAAACCGGAAATTCCCCACTATCCAGATGCTGCTTAAATTCTGAAAGCTTTTTGTTAAGTTCTTCCTTTATGGCATCATCATATTTGCAGTCAATATTTTGTCCATGTCTAAGATATCTGTACTGACAGCCGGATACCTTCAGTTTTTTGTCTTCTCTATGCTCCATCATATATGCATAGATGAGAACTTGAAGACATGTTTCAATGTTATTTTCATTGTGTTTGATCAATCTTCCGGTTTTGAAATCAACTATGAGACATGTACCATCTTCTAAATCTTCCACTCTGTCGGGATATCCCTTAAGCTTCACACCGCTTTCATGCACACATCGGCTTTCTTCCTCTTTTAGAAGAATTTTCCGGTGAGGATCTGACTGATAAGCGTTTTTCATCATCTGTAAAAATGTGTTTTTTTCATCCTGAACCTTTTGTAAGATCACAGGAGTGTGCATGGAAATATAACGATCAAAATATTGACCTGAAATCTCCATAAACTCTTCTTCTGAAATGCAGGTTCTTCCATCCTGATAGGAATTTCCAAGAATCTCCATCAAAGAATGTGCTATCGTACCGAAATCACTCGAGGGAATAACTTCTAATACCTTGTCCTCTTCCGGTTCTGCTATACCAAGGATATATTTCAACATAAATCTTCTATTGCATTGGAAGAAAAGTTCAATGGCTGAAGGAGAATATTCTTTTTCTGAAGCTTCTTTAAGCCGGGCATTTTCTCGAGAAATTCCAACTGTGTCTATCTGTGTATTCTCTTGAGTGTAAGCCTTTCCTATCTCTCCTGTTATGGAAATCAATGGATCGAAATACCCAACATCTTTTTTGAAGTTGTCAAAATCTTTTACGTTTGAATTTTGGTGTTCTTCTCTGAATAGTTCAAAAATCATTGATGAAGGGTTATCTTTTTTGAGTTCTGATACATTTAATCCTGCATAACTCACATTGACATCCGAATTCAGCGCTGACGCTAAACGGACCAGCGAAAGAAGTTTCTTTATTTTAGTCTTTATCTTGCTTTCTGAAGTATAGTAATCCGCCTTCTTAAAGAGCTTTAGGTCACTATCAAGCAGCAGATAATCCTCTTTGGGAGAACCCGGATATTTTGACGCAGAAAGACCTGCGATATAAAGATTACTTCTCAAAGATAAAAGCGCATGGTCAATATCTGTAATGAATAGCTTTCCGGGCTCTGCTCCTCCGATAGCGACATTCATCTTTAAGATGTGTCCGATTAAAGCGGTGATATCCTGTTTAATACCGCATCTATGTATAATGCCAAATTCTTCATATATAGCAGAGACCGCAGCAATATCCAGTTTCATCACAAGATTTGCGGTTTCTGTCCCTGAACCTCTTCTTATTTTTGAGTATTCTTTTATAAAATCTTCAACAGGCAGGGTAAACGCTTCCGCTAAAATCTCAAGGTAAGGGATGCATGCTATTTTCTGCTTTATTTTCTCGCTTTCCCTGTCATTTTTTTCTTCTGCGTACTTTGCCTCTTCATGAATGGCAGAAATAAACGTTTCAAGTTTTTTCTTATTATCCTTTCTGCTAGTACTGAATTTTATATCTCCCAGTAGTTCGAAAAGACAGCTTTTATTTAAGCTATTATTATTTTCATTAACTTTAGACCAATCAAATATATCGGATGACAGCATATTTTTAACGGCTTCATAACCAAAGAAACCATCAGTCATCCAGTGGTAATATCGGTCAAGAAGCTTTGCAGGATTTGAATTTGAAATAGGAATGCCACAACCAAACGTAATGGGTATGTCATGTAGAATTGCATTATCGAAAAAGAGCTGGCCATAAGTGCTGCTGTCTGTAACAGCTACAGAACACTGATCAAGAACTTTTCCTTTATAGATGTCTGATAGAATGGACTCCACCTCGTTATTGGATCCATAACAATTTTTATATCCGGCAACCTTTATTGGCTTTTCAGATACATTAAACAGCTCCGATAGATTAATATTTTTATTCTTTTCATCGGATAGCTGAGCAATGAGTTTCTTTTCAACAGGGGTTAACGCAAACTCCTCAAGAGTAAAAAAATCCGCATCAAACTTTACTGCTTCGTTAATAGCCTTTCGAATCAGTGAAATGGTATCCAACAGATTTTTGCCTGATATATATTTCAGGTATTTTTTGCACACCAAAATAAGAGCCGCATTCTTTTCTTTAAACTCACCTTCACTAAGAATACGATCAATCTCGTCGGCTTCGTCCCCGTCAGGTATTAAACTCCTGATCCTACGTATGGCGGCTGCAATTTTTTGAACATCTGAATATGTAGGGTCTGAAGGATTATAAAAATATTTAACGCCCTCTAACGCTTGGGCAACAATAGCAGTTTCTTCACGAATGCTTACAAAATCTTCTGTGATCTGTATGCCGGATCGCATAAGCGCCATCCGTGCCAATTCAGCCGCAGAACAAATTCGCAGATTAAAGCTATTTACTCCGTGCATGGCAAGGCTTTTCAGAAGTTCATTGCCGTTAACACCAGGAGCAAGGATTATGCGTTCTTTCATAAAAATCACCGTACACTCATTTGATAATTTGGGGTAGATGTATTAGCTATGTTTGGATTCAATATTCTTCTTTATTGAGTGATATTTCACTAAAGTCTTTTATGCTTTTTTATAATTTTCAAGATCAATAAGATATATTCTTACATTTACTTTATGATCCTCATTTTTTATGGAAGAAAATGAAAATTGATTAAGTTCTTTTATATCTGAGAAATATGGATATGATAGCCATGTATCAGATGTATGATATTTTTGGATATACATACATCTGATACGTACATACCTGTAGTATTCCATATTTTTATAATTGAATTATTAAGGTTCTAAGGCGTTTCTTCATGTGCGAAGTTCAAGTCAAATAATTTGATATATCAACTTCTTCAAGATCCGGATGCGATAATAGCATTGATATACTCTTATCTGTATTTAGGAATACAACTATGTGATAATGAGATACTTTTCCGTCCTCATCGACAGATGTATTAAACCGATCTTTTCTTTCATCCAAGAATGTCTTTGGCAACTTTACAGTAAACACACCTTTGTGACGACATATCAGAACTAAATAAAGGTTGTCGCAATCATTAAGCTGTTCAAATCTCTTCTCTCTGTATCCAAACCAGTATTTTTCTTTATCGCCTTGTGGATACATTTTAGATGCCACAAATATGTATCCATCTTTTCCATCAGATGATTTATAAGCAGCCCCTTTCTTAACAGTTACAAGTTGATTACCTATACTCTTCAGAGCAATATCTAAAGCATCATTCTCGTCAATAACATCTTCATCTACTTCGACGATTTTAACATTAGGATATGGGTACAGTTCGCATATCCTGTTAATCATAGCTCGTGAACGATCCTCTATATGTTGAAGATCCCAATGATCAATCTCTAAAAGTTTCCTATTCATGGTCAAATGGTCAGTGTCTTTAAGAACCTCATTTTTATAATTCCACGTTGCATTTCCCATCTTGCTATTGTCCGTTTTTGTCGCTAAAGTTAGATTTCCAATGCGGTGAATATTGTTTTGGTATGTTTCAAGATCAGTCTGCAATTCTGATAACCACTCTTCAGATGGTGTTTGCGGCATTAGATGTTCAACACTTAACATGCTTAAGTCAACAGGAGCCGGATTGTTTTCCAATTCCATTCTATCAAGAATAATTCTTAAAGCAGGTCTCTTATAAACACTTGCTGTATGCAGAAACTCATGCATTTGTTTGTCGGTAGGCATATAGCTTCCACTCGTTACAGCGTTGTTTCCTACCATTTCTTGATACAGTATCTGAAGTACGTTTGAATAATTTCCATCGCACTTTTCGATAACCTTTTTTAGTACGGTAGGAAACAATTTTGATATGTTTTGCGAGTTCATATCACATATGCTTCTTCTGAGAAGGTAAGCGTTAATAGAAGCAATAAGTTCCCCTAGCGTATCTTCTGAAATCTTATCATTTCTGTATAATCGACAAAATTCCATAATTGCTGACATTGGTAAGTCAGAATTTATCTTGCGAAAATCTGTCAGAGCAGTACTCAGTTTTTCTTTCATACCACTCATCGAAGAATTGAACAGATACTCGTAAATTTTTGAGTACTCGAGTAATTCCTCAAAAAGGGATTTAATATCCAAGCCGCTCTGCTGAACCCATGTCATAAACTCACGATAGACAGAATTTTTGGGAACGAGCGAATATGTTTTTATTGCAATAAACATTCTGAAAAACATCTCAAGCGTTTTTGAGTCTTGAGATACATTATCCTCAATCTTTTTCCAGTAATTAGCATAATATTTTTCTTGAATATCACTTTTTAAATCCATTAGCAAGAAGTTTCGAATAAGGTCGGCTCCTGTAAGCTTCGCACCAGTTGCATTGATACTCTCAAAAATCTTTTGAGCGTTGTCATCCTCTGAAATGGGAACGCATACGACATACAATTTATCCATAGCCATCAGAATCTGATTTGCATCATGTCCGTTTTCAATCCACTGATTTAATCTATTGCTGATATACTTATAGTTTTTCAGCACATTTGAATTTTGATTATCAATGTCATCCATTCGATCCTCAACAATGCATCTATAAACATTGTCATCTGATACCAATGGCTTTAGCTTGTACTTAATACTATCGGCTGAGTAGGGATTTGTAAGAAACTGCCCTTCAAGTTGTTTTACCTTTTCATGGTCCCCTTTTTGAGCCAATATCCTTTTTACCGCATAAATGATCAAGAAAGTGGTTGTCAATCTCTGCTGTCCATCAATAACAGAGAACTCTCTGGCACTGAAATCCAACGATTTTTCAAGATAAATTATTATGCCAAGGAAATGATTTTTATATTTTCCATTAAGGACATTTTCCAAATCAAATAAATACTGTTTAACTTGATCATCCGCAGACCATGTATAGTTTCTCTGGTATACCGGAATTACAAATTGACATCCTTGACTAGCTCTCAGTAATTCCAAAACTCCTGTTCTTTTTGGTTCACTCATGAATATCCTCCATTTTATTGTTCATCCAAGTATCCTGTAAGTTACAGCGATAATAATCTCTTTGTCCAAATTACTTATTTTCATAACTGCATATACCCTTAAAAAATTCATATTTGCATTTATTAATAAATTTATTGACTTCCCCAGGTTCTTCACCGTGCAGATATGCGCTTAACAATAATTTAATCCTGTATTCCCACGCATATTGCTTGAGATCACTCAATTTCATTTCTTCAGAATTAAATTTTCTATCAAGGTTAGTGAAATGTCCTTGGCTGATGTAGTATTGTTTATTAAGACCAAATTTCTGACCTTTCTTCCAACATTTGACTGCTTATTCTATTCAGATAAGCCTAGATTGCCTAAACTTTTTGGTCTTTTCGGAGGATCCTCCGAAAACTTCTTCTGAAGCGCACAAAATAATTTCCACGTTTCCTCATCAAACCATTTTCCCTTTGATTCAACTACAACATCATTCGATAACCCCATTATTCTTCCCTCCTACGCTATAAAACCTATATTGATTTCATTCTTCCTACTATTCTTCAGGAACGCTTCCGTATCCACCATAAAGTCGTCTGCTGTAAGTGTCTGAGTCTGTTCTTTTGTAATTTTTCTCATTGTTCCGATTCCGTCGTTTCCAATCAGGCGTTTTCCCTGTCGTAATATTGCTTGTTCCAAAACGTTCCGCACATATCGACCATTTCCGAAATCAGGCACGTCGCAGGTTTTATGAAACAGTTCACGGCAGACAGGAATTGCATCTTCATCCATCACCAGCTGCCTTTTATCCATCATGTTTTTTAGAATTTCAAGAAGCTCATTTTCGTCATAGTCCGGAAAATCAAGATGAAACGCTATTCTGCTCTTAAGTCCTTCATTGCTTTCAATGAATTTCTCCATGCGGTCAGGATAACCTGCAAATACCACGATGACATTATTGCGATGGTTTTCCATTTCCTGAACTATTGTGTTTATTGCTTCCTCTCCGAAACTATGGCTGTTATCCACAAGGGAATATGCCTCATCTATAAAAAGCATACCTCCGGCGGCATCCCTGAACTTTCTTTTCACCTGCTGAGCTGTCCATCCAACATACTTACCAACCAGATCGGACCTGCCACATTCCACAAGCCTTCCTGTTTCCAATACTCCTTCTTCGTTTAGAGTTTCACACAAAAGTCTTGCAACTGTAGTCTTTGCACTCCCGGGATTTCCGGTAAAGATCATGTGCCTGCATATATCCTGCTCATCCAGACCATAACGTTCCCGAACCTTTTGCATTTTGAATGAAGAGATGATCTCATCACACAATTCCTTGACTCTGGAAAGCCCTACCATTTCCTGCAGTTTTTGATAATTACTGTCTCTTTTTTTCTTCTTGATAGGAGCCGTAGCAACTATCATATTACTGTAAGCAGGGTATGCCTTTTCTCTTAGGCATACATTTCTCCAGTTTTCAAAGGCACCATGAACATCATGTGGACGATAGGTGATTTTTTCAGGAAGGAATGAAAAAGCCTCCTTATCGGCTAAGTCTTTCATTCGGGATGATTCTATTAGCCTCGAGAGATATTTTCGTGCATTGTTCTTGTTACCGGAACCTTCATGCAGATGAACGAGCTGCACTTCTTCACGTATTCTGGAAAGCAGGTTATTTGAGAAACCCTCATAGTTCACATTCTGAACAAAGAAAAACTGTGTTTTCTGCTTACAGTTTGCTACCACATTCATTATGAAATTTATGACACGATCGAAGCTTGCCGCATATATGCCGTGGTTTCCGTCTTCACCCTTCAGCTCTATTAGAACCGATGAGCCGGCAGAACGTCTGCATAGTTTTACAAACTCTTCCTCATCGTAGAAGTTGCTGCTTATATCGGTCACAAAGGTAATTCTTCTTCCCGGCAGTCGGTTTCTTGCATGAAGTGCTTTCACTAGCAGCTTTACCATAGGCATTGCTGCGCCCATTCCTTCAGATGTTATGCAGTAGTGAACAGGGAAACCGTAAAATTTTTTCTGATTTCTACTATCATAAATACGTGTGATTTCCTCTATCAGACTCTCGTCTGCCATAATCGATCTTGCTTCTCTCATAGCGTCTGCTTTGGAAAATCTGCCGCATTCCACCACATCCTCTGAAACCTTATATGCACGGTATCCAAAAGTCTCCGGGGTTATCTTTTGATATATCCTATAGAGCTTCCTGTTAATAAATGAATTATCCTCAGCTGTCTCGATCAGACTGCCAAAGGTTTCAAGGGTGATCTCATTCTTTTCGATGATGCAGACACCATCGAATTTCAATTCCTTTTCGACGATACGGCAAATCTTTTCGATATATTTCTGTTCATGTGGCAGCGCGGTAAAATCCATAACACAGACAAGTCGCATCACGTCCTCGTATTCTGCAACAAAGGCATGACAAATGTCTTTATTATCCAGCTTGAATAGCTTATTGTTCAGCCTTGTCATCTTCTCCTGACGCGTGAACTCATTCTGTTCTTCTTCGTTATCAATTTTTTTGGAGTACGATAAACTAATTTCGTAGCAAAGCATCTTTGTTTCTCCTTAAAGGTGTTCTCCCGGACCATTCCGGCTGAAATTTTGATTGCAATGCCACTTTATCACATGCACTTTTTCCAAAACGACAAAGTGGGGATTGTAACCAAGCCCCACTCTAATGTCATCATCAAAAAAACTATTTTATTTCCTTGCTGCTGCGAAAGCTTATCTTTGCTCCCTGATACTGGGCAAGGATCAGCTTCTTTGCATCGTTCAAGTAATATGCATTTACGACCTGAACAGTTAATTTGCCGTTAACTGTGAATTTTAATTCCCATTTTTTCATAATAGTTCTCGATTCGTTCATCATTGGCTTTTGACACCGTCCTAAATATTTATCGGATATTATCAACCTTTACATAAGTTTTAATAATGTAAATCGAATACTACTCCGACTAAACCAGCAATCGTTATGCGCTCTTTCGCAGCGTTGATAATCGCTCAAGATCCTTATATGAAATAGTCTTCTTCTCATATAATTCTTCGATAACAGCATCAAGAAAATCTCTGTTCCGGATCAGAAGCTTCTTAACTTTTTTGTAGTATCGAGAGACCTCAAGGCCGGTCGCTCTGTCTAAATTTTCATATACTGTTTGAGCGGTTTCATCCCCATGGCACCAGGAATTAAAATCATACGATGCATGATGGTCAATTAGTTTCCGAACCTGATTAAAAGCATTATACAAATCACTATTCGCACCTGTATCTATCTCGCCAGTAACTACTTCCACTGAAGCCTTACCACCCAAAGAAATCATAATCCGTTTTTCCAATCCCTCAAATAAATAAGCCTCTTCCTCATTAGGCATATACGAAGTCAATCCACCTGCTTTTTGGCTTTCTTGACAATTTATGGACGAAAAATCTACAGAACCTGGAGATAAAATCTCCGAAACTACAACATGGCCGGCCTCATGAATAGCCACTCTTCTTTGTATTGTCTCAGGGATAGTTTTCTCATTCGATCTTAGCCCATAAAATGTTCTAAGACATGACTGTATTAAGTCAGTCTGGCTGATAAGTTCGCGCCCTTCAAATCCGGCATGTAATCCGGCGTCGTTAACCACCTTTTCAAGACTTGCGCAGGAATAACCTCTTGCAAATCTTGCCAATTCCATAGTATCGACATCTTTTTCAACACGTTTGTCTTTTAAATAATAGTAAAAAATCTTTTCTGAATCTTCAGCTTCCGGAACATTCAATTGAAATACCCAATCAAATCTCCTGCTCCGTATAAGTGAATCCGGTATATTGGTCAAATCATTCGTCGTAGCAATAACAAAGACATCTTTGTCCCTTACATCATCTATACAGGATTGGATCGTCACATATTCTTCTGCATTACAATGCAACGAATCCTCATTTGCAAATTTATCCATATCATCGAGAAGAATGATAGACGGTGCACTACTAGCTGCTTCTTTAAATGTTTCCCGTATAACATCAACGAAGTCACCATCCGCCCTGTTTTTTCTTATGATAAAGCTCTTTCGCCCGCTTTCTACAACAAATTCGTTCGCAAGCAAAGTTTTTCCAACACCAGGTGCACCATCTAATAAGATCCCTTTAGGAACTGTAACCCCAAGTTTCTTATATTTTTCCGCATCAAGCATTGCGTCTAACGCCATATTCAATTGTTCCTTAACAGCATCATATCCGATGACATTTTCAAATCTTCCCATGTCTTTCCTCGCCTTTCATAATCATTATTTTATTGCTTTGATCCGTTTCGGATTTGATGCCTCGAATTATACAAAATACAGTTTTATCAAAACGACAAAAAATCTGTGATACCTTGCCGCCCATTTGGGATGGACAGAGTATCACAGATTTTCTTAAAATTCAAAAAACGAGCTAATATCATTTATAGCTTGCATTTTATTTATCTTTTGTTGTAAAAACAGAATTATTTCGCATCATTCTTTGCCGCAAGCTGTGCCTGAAGCTGAGCTATTAAAGCATCTTTTTCGGCAATAGTATTGTCCTTTTCAGCAATTATCACCTTGTATTCGGCATCTTTTTCGGCAACGATCTCTTCTCTCTGCTTAGCAAGTCTATCTTCAGCAATAAGATCACTTAAATTGCACATTTGAGCAACCTCCTTTTCCATTTCCATAGTCATCGGGAAAGAATAATCTTTTTTAAGAGATTTCCTCTTCTCATCAATAGACATCTTATCTGACAGTAAGGTCGATAACATACCAAGTAATTTATTCCTTGATGTAGTTGATCCAAGATTTACAAAGACTACAGTCATAAGATCATATCTTCCAATCCAAACATCATCGGTCGAAAGATTCTCTGGATACAGCACCTTAGGGGAAAGTGTATACTTAACAATCGTTTCGGAAACATTTTTTCCATCTATGTTAAAACCCGGAGGATTCATGCATATCCAGATAGAATACATCTTTTTAGCACCATCGTAATCTGTCGAGGTATAATCGGTTCCCATCTGCTTGGAAATCCCTCTGGCGGCATATACCACACCTCGTGTTACCAGATCATATCCTGGATAAGACGATTTCTGCGCTTCTACATTAATATAGATTTTTCTTATTTCTCCGTCTTTTAAAAAGGCTTCAAAGAAAATATCGTAATATGTAGTCTCTTCACTAGGAAGCTTTACCTCGTTGGAATTTCCAACTATAAAACCTTCCTTTGGAGCAGTATCAAGCTGTTCTCTTAAATTTTTATCAGAAGGGTCAACAGATATATGACGAAGCGCAACGGTTCCTGTAATAGCATTCATTGCTTCATCAACGGTGTGATCACTGAACTCATCGATTGTTCCGATCATAATATGAGCCAGAACTCGCTTATCAGATAACAACCTTTTAACATGCTCGTCATACTGTGCTCTTAAATTTGCTTGTTCGATTTCCTTGGCTAACGGTGTTGGTTGTTTATTCATTTTACACCACCATTAAACCAATCAAAATATAATACATTAACCACTTTCCTGGCTCCTTTCCTTTGTAAATTGAAGTACATATCGAATATGGAATTTGAGTCAGAAAATGAAATCAGATCAAAAAACATGGAGATAAAATACTTTTCTTGTTAAATTATACTCTGTTTTTAGTTATAAATACAGTGCCGATTCTTTTACTGGTATTTCGTGACAGCCTATTTTGCCTAATAAAGTTCATCCAAGTTCGAGTCAAACTTAAATCTTCCGGTTGAAATATTATGCCGTTTACAATAATCTATGATCCATTTCTTCTCTTTTCTATTATGTATTTTTGCAAATTGCGTTATAAAAATTTTTAGCGACTGATAACTCTTCCTTTAGTATATCTTTTCCGAAATTATTGAGTTTTCCAAGAGAAACAGTCTTATTTTTTCCATGGTAATCGCTTCCACCACTTATCAGTAAACCATTTTTATCAGCCTTATTTATTAAAAAATCAACTTCATTTTTATTATAAAGTGAATACCAACATTCCAGTCCTTTTATTCCCTCGTCAATAAGTAATTTAAGTCTTGCATCAAATTCTGCTTCATTAAGCCTTTTCTCATTAATTCCACCGAGTGGATGAGCCCAGATAGGAATACCTCCTGATGATAAAATTCCGGAAACAGCTTCTTTCGACGAAATTCTTGTATCTGTAATGTCGTTTTTATTCTTTTTATCATCAATATATTTTTCTATTGCTTCTTTTTTTTCAGCAGCATAACCGTATTTTATAAGAAGTTTTGCAAGATGAGGTTTTCCTGCGCTAGTCAGTGCGTAAATATACTTATAATCCTCATCAGAAAACTCTATCCCGTGATCTTTTCTTAAATGTTCAAGACGCTTTTCAAGTTTTCTTTTCCTTTTATTTTGACCTTCACTTATAGCCATAAGAAAATCATTGTTATTTTCATCATAATTATATCCAAGAATATGAACCTTGCCTCTATCACTTGTAAAGCATGAAAATTCAATGCCCGGAATAAATATCAATTCTTTTGTCACCAGTTTTTTTACAGCCATAGCACCATTGATAGTATCATGATCTGTTACAGAAAAATATTTTATTCCCTCTGCTCTAAGCCTATCTAACAGTTCCCTTTCAGAGTCTGTTCCATCGGAATAATTTGTATGTATATGAAGATCTATTTGAGTGTTCATTTTTATCTCCTTACAGGTGTTCTCTCGGACCATTCTGGTTGTGATTGCAATGTCACTTTATCACATGTTCTTTTTCCAAAACGACAAAAAATCTGTGATACCACGTTACCCATTTTATCCGGGCAATGTATCACAGATTTTTTTAGTTCTAAAAACCGAGCTATTTCAAATCATTCTTTGCCGCAAGCTGTGCCTGAAACTGCGCTATTAATGCATCTTTTTCGGTAATGATTACCTTATATTCTACATTCTTTTCAGCTACAATCTCTTCTCTCTGCTTAGCAAGTCTATCTTCCGCAATAAGATCACTTAAATTACACATTTGAGCAACCTCCTTTTCCATCTCCATAGTCAAAGAATAGTTTTTTATAAACAAGGAATTTACTTCATCTTTTTGACCACAGCCTGCTTTTGGTAAAACGCAACACCATAGCAAAGAATCTGTTCATATCCGTATAAGCCCTCTGCATATTTCTTTTCTGTGATCTGTTTAATAGCCCTATCACAGTCTTTATCAAGATCAACTTCGGTCTCAGATTTCTTGGCTTCTATTATGATAGCTCTTCGGTTCTTTTTGTCTTTAAGGTAGATATCGGGTCTGCCAAGACCTTTTTCCTTATTTGATTCGACGTTGTATCCCCGGCCAACAAAAATTCCGGTTAAAAACGCATGATAGTAGTCTTCGTGATAATCATTAAAGCTGATAGTATTCCATAAAAGATCTGATATGAGTTTGGTAGCTTCGGTTTCATCACTTTGCCAAAACGCATTTATCAAAGATGTAATTTTGGCTGTATCTGCGGTTTCTTCAAAAAATTGAACAACAGTATCTTGAAATATTGATGAAATCTCTTTATTTGGAATCTTCAAGGTCACTGAACTGCTATTTTCATCGGTTTCAGCTTTCGTTATATACCCTGTCATGAGGAGAACACTCCACAGATTGTCCTCAGAAGAATGAAGCGTATCATATGTAAGCTGATCCGTTATGGTCGCTGATACGCTCCCACCATTAAGCAGAGACTCAAACTTATCAGATACATCGAAATCTGTTCTTTTTACAAAAGTGAGAAGAATGCCGTTATGACTTGTGTTTTTCCAATAATTTTTGGGAGCAAGATCTTTGTCTTTCTTTAACTCAGAAAGATAGTTGATCACATCCCACGGACAATAGAGGTGGTTTTTTCCAAACAAATATCCATCGTACCATTGCTTAATAACATCTTTTCTATCTGTTCTGACGGCAGCGGTAAGAATGGCATTTACCTCATTATCCGTGAATCCGAAATACCTGGAAAATCCATCATCAAGTACAGAGTATGATGCAAAATTATTAGTGCCTGTAAAAATGCTTTCTTTTGCTATACGAAGACAGCCTGTGATCACAGCAAACTGAAGAAATTCGTTATCTTTAAGAGCTGTGCTCATAATCCCCTTGATCACGTCCAGCATTTTCCCATAATAACCATTTTCTGATGTATCTTTCTCGCTCGCCTTTGCCAACGGAACATCGTACTCATCAATAAGAAGCACGACCTTTTTTCCATACACTGTATGCATTATTCGCATCAATGTCTTTAACGAAAACTTTATCTCCGTTTTAGTCGCATTGTTTTCCATCAGACGATGAAAAATCTGTCGGTCGGCATCATTTATCGCTTTATGTTCGGAGATGTCATCTATGTTTTTACATAACTCAGCAATCTGCGTTTTAAGCATGCTATATGCATCTTCAAAATTATCAGCCTCAGCATCTTTAAATGATACAAAAAGAACAGGATACTGGTTCATCCAAGTATCGCAGAATTCCTTATGTTCAGTGATCACGAGACCTTTGAAAATTTCTTTACTATCTTTCCTTATGTTAAAGAAATTCTCCATCATGCTCATCATCAGAGTTTTTCCAAATCGCCTTGGCCTAGTAAATAAACTGACGGCATTATCTGTATCGTGTACCAATTCATACAGTATCTCTGTCTTATCAACATAATAATTGCCGGCTTCTCTCATATCTCTGAAATCAGATTTGCCAACTCCAACCTTAAAGTCCATATATCCGGCTACCTCATCGCTTTTTTATAGTTTCAGCAGAAATTGCTTTAAGCTGTTCTGAATGATCACAAATAATTATACTATTCCTTAAAAAAACTGTCAGCTTTCAATAAAATATCGAAAACGGGAATGACATCATCTGGTTACAGTTCACTCGCTTACAGCTCGCTCACGTAACGGATTTTGCCAATTAAATCGCCTCCGGCGATGGGCAAAATCCAATGGCTTTTCATCTTTCTTGGTCGTAAACTCCGCAGTAAATGCTCCGTTTACGTCTGAACTGTAACATCATCTGATGCCTTTTCCGCCCATGACTGTCTCAACTCCCTTCTGTACATTTATGTATCTATATGACAAGATAATTAGTGCAGCTTTTACAGAAACTATTCGTAATATTTTAAAACATCCAAGAGCTGTTCCCTTATCTCATTACGCAACGACTCCGGCTTCAATACCTCCACCATCTTTCCCTGGCTTAAGAGCCACATGACGATACCCTTACCATAAACCTCCGCTTCTACTAACTGATGATCTTCAGTGCTCTCAAGCACTCTGGCTGTCGGAAGTCTGTCCAGTACTGCATCCGCACTCAGTCCATAATACTTAAACCGTACTTTTAGGAGTTCACCTGCAAACATAAACTGTATCCTCTTTCGATACTCGCCTTCCTCAAAGCGATTGCTGTATATCACAGAAAATCTCGATTTCGTGTCAATCCTGCTAGAGATCCTATCCAGTCGGAAGATCGCAGGATACTGATACTTATGGACAAACTCACCATTTTCATCAGTTTCACATATAAATGCATTCAGATAAAAATAGAACTCCGAAAAGAGCAAACCAACCGGTTCTACTATATATACTGAAGCTTTGTGATCTTTAGACATTTTTTTGTACTTGATTTCTATACGTCGATGCTCCCGGATATCCATTCCAATATCCCACAAAAGATCATTCAATTCTTTCCCATGTCTCGGAGCTATGTAGTGATACTTTTCATTAGCTATCAGATCTGAAACCACTTTTAGATTCTTTTCCGGCACGCAGCCTGCGATCATTTTATCAAGAATCACGCAGATCTCTTTCTTAGTAAAAGCACGACTATCCAGAAGGATCTTACTAACTGCAAGGATCTCGCTATTTGACATGAGCGGTGACTTTCCGCCTCTCATCACAAAACCGCCTTCATATCTGTCATAGACGATTTCCTGACTATCTCCGGTATCCCCGCTGCCGCGCTCAAGTAAAAATGAGCGTATATCATCAATATCCCTCTGGATCGTCCGCTCATCCACACCAAATCGCCGCGCTTCGATAACCTTGCTGACCGCAAAGCCGGAACACAGCCGAACATAAATATTCAGGATTCTGGAATTCTTTGATTGATGTTCGCTCACTATGTGCCCCCCTGTATTTTATATAGCGTTAACAATTTCTTTTGACCTTGTCATCATTATAAATATCGACATTTTATTTCTATAATGACAGTATTTGTCATCCTCAAATACTCAGTGACAGGTATATAAAAGAGGCACCGGTGTTTTTTCGACACCGGCGCCCGAATAATCATTCTTCGTTATCTTCCTGCTCTTTTTCTGTCTTTTCCCTTGTCTTGATCGTAGTGCTGTTTGCCTTGAAATTGTAGATCGGTCTGATAACATTTACGATCTCGGCTGTAGGAGAAATATTCTCAACGATGTCATCCATACCCTTATATGCAAACGGACACTCATCAAGAGTCGAATGGTTTACGCAGGTCGTGAAGATGCCTGCTTCCTTCATTGTCTTCTCATACTCCTCAACCGTGAAACGTTCAAATGCTTCCGTCCTGGAATACTTTCTGCCTGCACCGTGCGGAGCTGACTGATTCCAGTCATCATTGCCTTTTCCGATGCATATCAGAGATCCATCACGCATATTTATAGGAATAATCAGCTTCTCTCCTGCACGAGCAGAAACAGCACCCTTACGGATGATATTTGACTCATGATCGATATAATTATGAACTGTAGAAAACTCGGACACAGGATTAAACCCGTAATTCTCAATAATTCTTTTAGCGATCATATGCCTGTTTCGATCAGCATACTCCTGACAGATCTTCATGTCATAGAGATAATCCTCACTGTACTTCCCGGTAAGGAAACAAAGGTCCAACGGCATATCAGGCGCAGTCTGCCTGAAATTCCTGTGAAGTTCCTTCAAAGCCTCCTGAATCTCAGCACGCCTGCCTGCGGCCTTGTACTCACGCTTTATGCGTTCCTCTTCTTCCCACATAGGAACTTTACCGGTATGAATGCCTGTAGCAACAGTCTGATAATGATTGCAGACCTGTTTTCCGAGCTGTCTGCTTCCGGTGTGGATGACCAGATACTTATTTCCATCTTCGTCCTGATCAACTTCGATGAAATGATTTCCACCGCCAAGGCTTCCGATCGCACGCTCGATTTTCTTTGAGTCCGTCAGATCCCTGTAGCAGCGCAACTGCTGCAATTCCGGAAAACGTTCCAGCCTGCCCGGATTTACTTCACGACCGGACGGAACATATTCACGTATCACCTTATCAAGCTTATCTAAATCAATATCGATCTTTCCAAGCTCAACCGTCAGCATACCGCATCCGATATCAACACCAACAACGTTTGGAATGATCTTGTCACCAAGCTCAGCAGTGAACCCGATAACACAGCTCTTACCAGCATGACAGTCCGGCATGATCCTGATATTCGCATCTCTGAAAGGTTCCTGATCCAGGATATCCCTTATCTGATCAATGCACGTATCATCACACTTGTCTGTAAAAACCTTTGCCTCATTATACATTCCCTTAATTACCTGCATATTCTTCTCCGTTTCTTCTAAACACAACATACTTGCGCGCCCACATAGCTCAGCTGGTAATAAGGTTTTTGAGTAATATGTCTATATTATACATAAAGTGGATGACAGATACTGTCATTTTGGAAGATGGCTTTTGAATAATTTCATTTCAAAGCAACTTCGCAATTTCCGGTCCGTAAGTTTCTGCCATGTATACTGCAGAACCTGTGATGGTCTTATCCAGAATTTCGTTGGTTAGTTTGGAAATATCGTTTATGTTTGTTTCAGAGACACAGTATAAAAAACCGTCTTCTGCAGAAAATCTCAATCGTCCATAATCATAGTTTTTAATTGCCTCTCTGGTCACAAATTCCGGCAATTTATAAAAAACGGGAATGACACCATCTGTCATTCCCGCGAAATCTGTATATTACATTTCTTTAGGTTCGTTGTTTTCCTGTTCTACCAGCTTGAGTGCCTCCTCGTACAAAGATTTAGGATACTTGCTAAGTATCTTTTCCTCCGGTACTCCAAAAGAGAGCATATTTTTTACGGCCTCAATTGATGTTGCCTCTTCTGTTTCTTTTGCTGCTTTCTCCGCCGCAGCTCTTGCTATTCGTTTAGCTTCATAGTCTAAAACCTGTCCTCCCATGACTGTTTCAGCTCCCTTATTTCTGCTTTTCCAATTCTGCAATACGAGCTCTGAGAAGTTCGATTTCAGCATCTTTCTCTTCTATTTTTTTCTTATTTTCACGCCTTTCTTCCTCGTATTCACGCCTTATCTTTTCGTTCCTTTCCTCAAAGGTCTTGCATATACGCTGTCTTTCTTCCTCATATTCAAGCCTTATCTTTTCGCCTCTTTCCTCTAAGGCCTTCTGCTTTTCTTCATATTCACGTCTTATACGTTCGTCTCTTGCCTCTAAAACTTTGCACATACGCTGCTTTTCTTCTTCATATTCACGTCTTATTCTTTCGTCTCTTGCTTCTAATACCTTGCACATACGCTGCCTCCCATCGTAATTCGCTGCTTTATATAGCTTATAATCTCCTGCCAATATGCCTGCAAGCGCCATGATACTTCCGTCTATCTCTGTTTCGTT
>KL370803.1:0-126585 GCA_000701625.1 Lachnospiraceae bacterium MC2017 | reverse complement strand
GCTGGATGATAAAACTACTTGGGATTATATTCCCGTAAGCCATAAATTGTTATAATTTCATTCGACATATTCAAAATAATTATACACTAAATCCATTTTGTTCAACGATCAAATCGAACCATTTATGCTTATAATTTCATCATTTTACAAACAATAGTTCGATATTATAATAGCAAACATATATTCGTTTGCCAATATTTAGTAAACCAAAAACGGGAATGACACCATCTGTCATTCCCGCGAAAATCCATGTATTCTGTATATTACATTTCTTTAGGCTGGCTGTTTTCCTGTTCTACCAACTTGAGTGCTTTTTCGTACACAGATTTAGGATACTTGCTCAGTATCTTTTCCTCTTGTACGCCGAACGAGATCATGTTTTTAACAGCTTCAATTGAAGTTGCCTCTTCTACTTCTTTTGCTGTTTCTTTTGCAGCTTTCTCCGCCGCAGCTCTCGCTATTCGTTTTGCTTCATAGTCTAAAACCTGTCCGCCCATGACTGTCTCAACTCCCTTCTGCACATTTCTGTATTTATTTGACAATGCTTCCGCAACTTTATCGCACATAGCTTTTATAGCTGCTTTTTCAAATTCTGTGATTAATCCGTTATCAACAAAACCATCCATTTTATCCCACAGGTCGCGATAGGTCTTCTGCATTTCCTGTATCTTTTCTTCTGAAGAATCCATCTCTTCCAAATTGAAGTTGAAGAAATAAAACGGTATCAGAAACCACAGCCTCTTATCGATCAGTTTTTCCAGTGAATAATCATACATCCTTATTACCGGAACCGCGTATGATAATTTCTTTCCGTTTGGTGCGACAACTGTAATAGTATGCTCCTTTGTATTCTTAGTCGAATGAAGATACAGTACTCCTGATTTCGGAAGATTAAAGCTTGTATTATCTGTATCGGATTCTGCTGTGGAGATGGCAATCTGAGTCGCATATTCGAATACTCGTACTATAACTGATCCATCTGGTTTGCACTGACATTCTATATGATAGCGTTGGTTAAGATTTGGTCCCACGCTGAAATTCGAATCAGTTATCCGCTTTTCATCACTTCCCGCTGTAATAAATGACTCATTTTGAAACAGATTCACTTCATCATCTAATCCATAGTTTCCGTCAAATAATACGTTAACTACCGGTATTATCAGTCTGCTGCAATCTGTTAACAGCGTTCGGAATGCGTCATCATAAGGTGTATTGCTGTTGCTCATAACTCACACTCCGTTCTGTTGTATTTTAATACTAACATATATTTTTTATAAATGCTCCTAAGTTTTCAAGGTTCGTAAGCGCTTACAAAGAACAATTGTTCACTAATCATTTTATCGAACATGCTTTCTTTTGTCAATAACGAAAGCATACAGAAAACGGGAATGACATCATCTGTCATTCCCGCGAAAATCTATGTATTCTATTTATTACATTTCTTTAGGTTCGCTATTTTCCTGTTCTACGAGCTTGAGTGCTTCGTCATAAATCGACTTGGAATACTTACTCAGTATCTTTTCCTCCGGTACTTCGAACGAGATCATATTTTTAACAGCTTCCAATTCCTTTTTCTTAGCAGTTTCTTCTTCTGTTTTTCTTATTATCTTTTCGCCTCTTTCCTCTAAGACCTTCTTTTTTTCTTCTTTTTTTCTTCTTATCTTTTCGCCTCTTTCCTCTAAGACCTTCTGCTTTTCTTCATATTCAAGCCTTATCTTTTCGCCTCTTTCCTCTAAGACCTTCTGCTTTTCTTCATATTCACGTCTTATACGTTCGTCTCTTTCCTGTAAAACCTTGCACATACGTTGCTTTTCTTCTTCATATTCACGTCTTATACGTTCGTCTCTTGCTTCTAAAACCTTACACATACGCTGCCTCCCATCATAATTCGCTGCTTTATATAGCTTATAATCTCCTGCCAATATGCCCGCAAGCGCCATGATACTTCCGTCTATCTCTGTTTCGTTTTGATCTGCTGTGTCTGCATATATTGCTGACAGAGTTACTCTTAATTCCTCAAGTGCGTCATTTGGAAATGTTAGATTTTCATCATGACCGATATCTATGACGTAGAGTGGATAATCTGGAACAAACGGTCTTAATTCTTCACTAATATCCATCATATCATGAAGCGTTCTAGGTCCATCCCATTTTGCCTCACCTGTATATAAAACAACTGTCACTATCGGTGTTACTTTGGTTCCCTTTGCAACTTTTGACAGCTTCTCATCCACAGTCCAGTTCCTATTATCCTGAATATTCCCTAATGCCGTTACTTCTGTACTATATCCAAGTACATCATATAACATCTTTCGTATCGGCATTGCATAATGAATCTTATCTTGATCCTCTATCGCCAATATTACAAAATACCCTAGTGATGTTCTTCTGACGTTATCACGATATTTATTGATCTTTTCAATCTTCGTATTTGCTGTTACTGACTTCGCATAAGCTGTATCTGCTCTTTCTAGATTTTCTGAATCAATGACATTCTTTCCGTTAAAAAAATATCCATTGAATATAGCTGCATAAACCTTATCATCTCCCAGAAACTCCTTTAGTGCCTCATCCGGTCTTGGCATTTTTTTGCTCATAAATACTTCTAAAATCCTTCCCTGCCTGCTGGATGATAAAACTACTTGGGATTATATTCCCGTAAGCCATAAATTGTTATAATTTCATTCGACATATTCAAAATAATTATACACTAAATCCAATTTGTTCAACGATCAAATCGAACCATTTATGCTTATAATTTCATCATTTCACAAACAATAGTTCGATATTATAATAGCAAACATATATTCGTTTGTCAATATTTAGTAAACCAAAAACGGGAATGACATAATCTGTCATTCCCGCTGAAATCTATGTGTTCTGTTTTCCTGAGCTGCCACTTATTTATTGATCACTTCAAATATAGTTACTTCTGTTCCATCATGGGCTATTGCCTTTGACGGATACTTCTTTTCAAACTCCCACAGGATTTCCATATGACGAACATCCAGGAATTTTTGCACTTCCTCAATTATGTCTACAGGGATTCCGTAATATGCTTCCGCGATAGCACCGGTCATTGCTGCTATCGTGTCACTATCACCTCCGACAGAAATTGCAGTTCGAATTGCATCTTCAAAATCCGTTGATTCTAAAAATGCCTCAAGCGCGATAGGAACAGACCCCTGACATGAAACATCAAACTTATAGAGGTCACGGATCCCATCTATAGTAAAGCCGAGCCAGTAGTAATTTTCCTGTATATGATCTTTTATCTCTTCCTTCGTTTTTCCGTTTCTTGCGAGATAAACAGACGTTGCTACCGCTTCTGCCCCTCTCATGCCTTCAGGATGGTTATGTGTTACTCTTGTTACCATCGCTGAGAGTTCCTTTGCTTCATCGAGAGACTTTGCTGCATATCCGCATGGACCAACTCTCATTCCGGATCCATTCCCGAAACTATTGTATGGCTCCGGATTCTCAAGAAAAAGCCATTTTTTAAATCTTCCGCCATATCCTGCCCTCGGATAAAGTCGTCCAAGCTCCTGCATGCATGAAATTGCTTTTTCTGAAAGATTTTCATAGTTTCCATCGCAGCCAAGTATTGCTTTTGCGATTGCTAATGACATAATGCTGTCATCTGTTGGACAGCATTTTCTATCCAGGAATCTAAACTCTTTTGACTTAAGGTTATACATCTCAAATCTTGAACCAGCAATGTCACCGATAAGCGCACCTAACATCAGCAAATTCCTCCTGAAATACTTTCCGCTTTTCAGCAAAAAATTTTAACGTCTATATTTTAATTATACCAAACGGGAATGACATCATCTGTCATTCCCGCTATAGTTCATCCTATTTTATTTACTTTATTTCCCTTCGAAAGGTAAGCTTAAAATTCTTTCCTTCATAGATCCTTATCGGATTTCCTCTTGTTATCTGTGCGTGTCTGCTCCATGCCTCATTCTTCTGACGGTCTCTTCCGGCAGAATTTGTTTGTTTCAGGATCGCAGAGAGTTTCTTAAGCGCGTCCTGCTTATTCATAAATTGACTTCTTTCCCGCGTAGAAGTAACTGTTATTCCGGTAGGGAGATGAATAATGCGGATTCCTGTTTCGACTTTATTTACATTCTGTCCGCCGGGCCCCCCTGAATGAAACGACTCAATTTTTAGGTCACTTTCCTTTATCTTTTCATCCACCTGAGCAGCATCAGGAATGATGCTGACATCAATGAACCAGTTCTTTCTCTTGTGTCCCGGTCGGTAGCTGCTCTTACATATCCATTCCATAGTACCCTCAAGCTCTGAAAGATCACTATCCGATGACAATATCACTGATGAAAAAGAGCCCTCAACTTCACCTTTTGTACCTGTTACCACCTCAAGTTCCGGAAATTCATCAAGAAGACTCCTGCATATACCGCCCACAGCAACTCTGCATTCTACAGGTCCCATACCTGAACTAAGCTGTATTATCATTTATTACCTCCCTTATAGTTGTAGAGAGGCTTTAATTGCTTATTCATTTCTACTGTGTCCCTTACTGCCTCTTTGATATAATCTATTCTTCTGTAAGCAAAAGGAGCTTCGTCAAGTGTATCTGCACCTATGCAGGTTGTATAAACGCCCTTCATTTCTGACTTAAATTCAGACACAGTATGGTTATTTCTCACATTATCTCTTGATGCGATCCTTCCACTGCCGTGAGGAGCTGAATCGTTCCAATCCTTGTTTCCGAGTCCTTTACCAAGGATCACCCCATCCTTCATGTTAATGGGTATGATCACATCCTCATCTTTCTTTGCAGAAATAGCACCCTTTCTGAGAAGGGGAAGATTTCCTGAAAAATCAACATAGTTATGAATGCAAGAAACAGTTTCTTTTTCCTTCCATTTCATACCCTTAAGGATTTCAGATGCTATAACCCTGCGGTTTAACTCAGCATACTCCTGCACAACTTCAAGGTCGTGAAGATAATCCTCCATAAGCCTTCCGGAAAGATATGTCATCTCATAGGGTACATCCGTGATCCCTTTATCCTTGAGCTCCCTCTGTCCTGCTTCCATATAGTACTCAGCGACTTCCTTACCGAGATGTCGGCTGCCGCTGTGTATTATCATGTAGACATCCTTATTATCATCCTGATCAAGCTCTATGAAATGATTACCGCCGCCAAGTGTGCCAATGCTAAGGAGAGCCTTATCACTGCGGATGTGCTTGCAGCAGGCAAGTCTCGTAAGATCAAATTCCGCATCTCTGTGCACTTTACTTCTGATCTTGAATCCCACTGGAACGTTGTCTCTGATTACTGTATCAAGCTTCTGATAGTCGTTTCGGAACTTTCCGATCTTCACAGCATACATTCCGCAGCCAATATCAATACCAACAAGTGAAGGAAGGATAGTGTCTGTGATCGTCATTGTAAGTCCGATAGGACCTACTTTACCCGGATGAACATCGGGCATGACTCTGATAATTGCGCCTTCAGATGCCTTGTTGTCGCAGATCATCTGTATCTGGGCGATCGCGTATTGGTCAATGTCAGCTCCTGCAAGAGACTGATCGCACATAATATATGCTTCTGTATATTTACCTTTTACCGGTATCAAAATAAAACCTCCGTCGAAGTGTCCCACTCTTTTTGAGTTAAAAACACCTCTAAAAATCCCCAGAGGCTTATACCTGTCCAGCCTTATCTATTATCCATGAAAAATCTGATAGAATGATCAGGAAAATCGATAGCGGACAATCATGCCTCTGTAGTTTGTTAAGTTACTGTTTTTTGTGGTCGTCATATGTTTCATGATCGTCCTCCTTTCTGCTCATCATGAGCACACTGAATTGATTTGTTGTAGCTATTATAAACGTCAGATAAATCTGCAGTTTACGATAGGATACATCTGATTATAACACAGAATCCGACTTTATCGAATTCTCCGCGCAAGCGCGGGAGCCGTAGGTTCTTCCTATCCACTCGCGTCCAATGAACGTAGTGCATTTCTTTCGCTGCTTTTTAAATGGATCACAGTGCACCTTTCGGGCAGTTTTTTACACATTCCATGCAGAGGATGCACTCCGTTCCATTTTTGCGTTTTCTTGAATTATCGGTAATATCTACATCCATCGGGCAAACTTGTTTACATTTGCCGCAGGATACACATTTTTCTTTATCGCATTTTATCCGTATCAATGAAAAATAGCTCATCGGTTTTAAGAACACTGTTACGGGACAAATGTATTTACAAAATGCTCTGTTATCCTTAAGTGCAAATGCCAGTCCTATGCCGATTCCGTAGTATATGATATTCCCGGCTATAAAAGCAAAAAACATAATATGCTCGAGATTAGTTACTTTATATAAAAATAATGCTGATACAAATACAAGCGATGCGGAAAAAGTGATATAACGGATCCACTCCAGGTTTCGCCTTGGTTCTTTAGACGTCTTATAAGGGAGAAAATCCAAGACCATCGCTGTCCAGCAGGCATATCCGCACCATCCACGTCCGAAAAGCAATGGACCGAATATCTTTGCCACAGCATAATGTATTGTTGCTGCCTCAAAGACACCGCTAAAGAGGTAATACCAAAATCCCTCGATCTGCATATTTTCGCGGCAGATCAACCCCAGATAGATCAGCATATATAAACCGACGAGCAGTTGTACTATGCGCCGCGCATATTTATATTTTCTAATAAACAGAAACACTCCAAGCGAAATGGAGATACCTATATAGCTGAAATTGAACAGGTAAAACAGGTTATCCTTAGTTATACATAATGTTACGGCTACTATCTCAAATATCGACAACAATACTGCCGGCAACATGTATTGTTTCATATGACGTATATTTTCCCCTTTTTCCAGTTTTCTACTTCAGAAGCATTATGTACCAGCTTTGCTTCTACTGAGGCAGCGCCTTTTACATACTCCTCAAGCTTTTCTGCTGTTTTGCCAATTCCGCTTGCAGCGGAATTGGCAAAAGCGTCGTGATTCTTTACACACTTTCTGATCATATGTGCTACTTTTAAGGGGATTTCAATGATCTCGTCATCGACATTTTCTTTTACATGAAGCCAATCATCGTCAGGAAGTGTAAAATCGTATGCTCTTAAGAAATTATCATCCGGTAGTTTTCCGGTTATTGTCCTGGTAAGAACCATAGCGGTCAGATAGTCGCCAATTGCAGAAGCATGTGCTCCATCTATCCAGTACAGATCAGCATTCGGAATATTTTGGGCTTCGTCGTTAACTGCACTCCATATTTCGCCGATCGGAGCCAATATTACACCCTGATTTTTGGAAAGTTCCTGATATCTGCGATTCATTTCTTTCTGATTTTCAGGTTTTGCTTTTTCGGCCCATGTTTCAAAAATAACAGGTTTAGTATTCACTTTTCGGCAGAGCTCAATTATTTTATCAGTGTAAGTAATCGTGTCATTTACGTCAACCATGGGATGTGCCTGTTCCTGAATAACACAGTAATCATATCCCCCATGAAGTATGTTAAACCTTTCTGAGAAATATTCCTCTCCCATATGCCATTTGAGTGATCTTGCAGAATATGCCAGCATAAAAACTTCACAGCTCGTGCCTGCAGCATTTTCGATCATTTCCCGGGTTAGTTCGGGCAAGTCATTCATATAGGTATGACTATTACCTATAAAAAGTATTTTCATCGATCATTCCTCCCAAAAATGATGTAAGGGTCAAAAGTAAATTTTGCCCCTTACTGATGTCACGGATTGGTTACTGTTCACTCGCTTCCAGCTCGCTCACGTAACGGATTTTGACCTTTTGACCCTGACATCAAAATATGTATCTACTATAACAGAAAAAATGCCGTTTAACAGTTAACGGTACTGTTAAACGGCAATTTTTTGTAAATTACTTGCGAGCAATTAAAGACGCTTCAACTCTTTCTTGCTCTTATACATCAATTGATCAGCGCGTTCAAAGATTTCTGTTACATTCCGGTCGGTTTCCGGTATGTATTCTGCCATGCCGATCGCGATCACTGGACCTTCGTGCTTTGCAATATTTGCAAGCGAGTGTTTTTGTATTTCTTCTATGAGCTGATGCCTTGCTGAGTAGTCTTCATCGCTTAAGAAAATAGCAAATTCATCTCCGCCTATGCGGAATACAGGGCTGTGGTCGAAAACATTGCATAAAAGCTTCGCGGATGTTTTGATGTACTCATCACCGGCTTTATGTCCCTGCGTATCATTGATCTTTTTTAAGTCGTTCAGGTCACATACCACAATGGCAAAAGCCTGCTTCTCTCCACCTTTATCAAGATTGTTCTGAATAGATTTTTCAAATTCATCAAAAGCCAGCTTGTTTTTTACTCTCGTAAGCTCATCACGTCTTGCCATATCTTTTTCTGTTTGCAGTGCTCTGGCTATCTCGGCTTCCTTTTTGATCTCATCATCAATATTTTCGATACAGATGATCAGATGATGTCCATCACTTATTTTTCTGACTGACATCCTGATATACTGTATCTTTTCATTTACAAGAAAACTATATTCCAGATTCAACTGTTTTCTGTCTTCGAGAGCCGTTAAAAAATGATCTTTATCAAGGGTCATGACAAGCTTTTCGCGGTCTTGAGGATGAATGAAATGCCCCATATTTTTCATGGTGTCTTCAAAGAAATCCTCACCGAGCTGCTCTAAATTCAATTTTCCCAAACTATTATTGGAATTATATCCTGCATAACTGTTATTTCTGATATCAACGTAGAATAGCATATCGTAGTTTGCAGCAAGGCTTTCTGCAATATTTGAAAATGTTATCTGAGTCTTCTGCTTCTCGAGAAATGCTGTTTCAGCAGTTATTGTGTCGCTTATATCTTTATCACATAGTATGAAATGCTTGCCGTCACTGGAAAGCATTACAATAAATTGGAAATATCTAGGGTGTCCTCCGACCATGATCCTGTATCGATAGGAGTATGATTTCTGCCCCTTGAGTTTTTCAAGCATTACCTCTTTGTAATAGAAACTTTCTGCAAAGTTTCTATCGTCCGGATGCGCATATCTTCGTGCATTCGCCCGCGTCTCTTCATAAAAATCACTGCCCTTTTGTGGAACCTTCATAGATTTATACATATCACTAACGGACAGTTCGTAATATTTTCCGCTGTCTATCGAGATATAGAAAATCGCATCATAATCTCTTGCGAGACTATTTGCTATCTGGCTGTATCTCTCTTTTTCTTTGCCGGTTTCTTTCGCTATTCGGTGCAGTTCGTTTTTCTCGTCTTCCTCAATAAAAACATGAACCAGGCAGTTAGCAAAAAGACATCCTATTGTGTAAAACGGTGCTAAGGGATTAAAAGACTGAAATATTATGAATAACGCCATTACCAGACCTGACACACAGATAGTAAAATAGTGTCTTTTCTGTATGCCTGATTTTTTTCTTGAAACAAAGAAGGAGTGAACTGATGTTGAAACAAAAAGGATAACCTGTGCTGCTAATAACATATATCTGATAATTCCCGGATAATAATCCATGTCTTCCGAAAACCAAAATATTATAGGATTGAAGATATTTACGACAAGATGAACCAGCACAAATCCAAAGATCAGCCATCCTGCTGCGCTAAAGATATTGGCGCGGACTCCATGCGCATCTACATAAGCCACGACAAATCTGGTCCATAAAAGAACAGAAACAGCCATAGCTGCAAAAAACAGAGATGTATCTACGTAAGCCAAAAACCTTAATTTTGCATCGAAAATGAATCCCCACAGCAGATCTGATACATAAAAAACAAGAATTGCATTAAGGAACTGACCATATCGAAAATAAGCGCCTTGTAAATGCCACTTCTTTTTACCGGTAAGTATTCTATTATTAATTATTAAATGAAGTATTACTGCCAGAATTCCAAAACTTGCATAGTACATCGGTTCCATCCTCTCCAAATCGGAATTTTTGAAAAATCTTTAAATATATATCGTATACAAATGCTTCTAAGTTTAATTTAAGGTTCTCTGTTTATCATTCTTCCAACACAGTTCATTGAGTTTTTAGACGAGGAGCAAAAATTATGAAGAGAATCGAATTAAAGAAACTTATTCCTTCTGCAGCAATAGTACTTATGTGTTTGTCTCTATCAGCTTGCGGACAGAAGTCAACGGTTGCAGCTGCGACTGAAACTGCTGCTGAAGCCACAGCAGAAGCTACTGCATCCACAGAAGAAATGACTCCTGGAGAAGAATCGGGGAAACCAGAGGGGGAAGCTCCTGGTGAACCGCCAAGTGGAGATAAACCCGAAGGAGCTCCCGGCGGTGCTCCGGGCGGCGGATTTGGCGGCGGAATGAGCAGCGCTGACATAGATTACTCAGGAGCAGTAGAGATCACAAGCAGCGACTCTCAGGATGGACAAAGCTATGAAAGCACTACTGCAGATGAAAGTGCCCTTTTGATATCAACATCTGATGATGTAACGATCTCAAATGCAACCGTAAGTAAGACCGGTGATTCAGATGGCGGAGACAGCTGCAATTTCTACGGACTGAACGCTGCAGTACTTGTAAAAGACGGCTCTACAACCACTATTACCGGTGCTGATATTTCTTCTGATGCAGATGGTGCAAACGGTGTATTTTCTTATGGTGGAAATGGCGGTCAGAACGGTGCAGCCGGAGATGGAACTACAGTAGTGATCTCAGATTCGACTATCACAACGACAGGTGATGGTTCCGGCGGTATCATGACAACCGGAGGCGGGATCACAAAGGCTTCAAACCTCACAGTTGAAACAAGTGGACGGTCATCAGCTTCTATCCGTACAGATCGCGGCGGCGGAACGGTAACAGTTGACGGCGGGACTTATACGACAAACGGTCTCGGCTCACCTGCGATCTACTCAACTGCAGACATCACTGTTTCAAATGCGACGCTTACTTCAAATCTTTCAGAAAGTGTATGCATTGAAGGAATGAACTCAATAACTCTTAAAGACTGTGATATGACAGCTAATAATACAGAGATGAACGGCAATGCTACATTTCTTGACTCGATCATGATCTATCAGTCTATGTCAGGAGATGCTGACAGCGGTACATCTACTTTCGACATGACAGGCGGCAGCCTTACAAGCAAGAGTGGTCACGTATTCCACGTAACAAACACAAACTCTGTTATCAATTTGAATAATGTAAAGATCACAAATACGGATTCTGAGAACATTCTGCTTTCTGTCTGCGATGATGGATGGAACGGAGCTGACAACATCGCAACTGTTAATGCCGTAAAGCAGACTCTTGAAGGAACAATTCTTGTAGGCAGCAATTCAACCCTTACGCTTAATCTTACAGATGGATCTGAGTTTACCGGTTCTATCAGCGGCGAGATCACAAATGCTAAAGGTGAATCTGTTTCCACAGAAGTCGGCGAGGTCAATGTAACTCTTGATGAGAACAGCACCTGGACTCTGACAGCAGATACTTATATCACTTCCTTTGACGGAGATGTTTCAAATATAGTAAGTAATGGCTACACACTGTATGTAAACGGTAAGGCAGTTAACTGACAAAAAGAGGAAGAATGGCCATAAACCTGGTCATTCTCCCTCTTTTTTCACTTTCTTAACTTAATTTTGTATGGTATTAATCAACCATTTCGGAAATAATGTTCATTACATCCAGCGTTTCTTTCATATAAGAATCAGCTTTGGCCGTGTCTTTATTGTCGATCATTTCTGCAAAATCCTTAAATTCCTGAGTCATGCGATGATGAACCTGCGGTGGTATAAACTCTTCTGCTTTTGTAGCACGGACCATAGCTCCGGCTGCATCCTTTACAAGTTCGGGATTTTCTTCATCCACATGTATGATCGTCAGGTTTGGAGCTACATTAGGCTTACCGTCGATACGCATATACCCTTTTTCGCCCTGTATGCATACGAATCCGGGGCTGTCGGAATCCTTGGCTCCTGTACAGACAGCATTAAATCCATCGTACTTCATGATGAGTGTTCCTGATGTATCGATACCATTGAATCCCTTATTTGGATAATAACGGGCGCTCTTTGGAAGTCCAAAAAGTGCTGCCGCATAATGGATATTATAGACATTTATGTCCCGAAGAGCTCCGCCAAGAAAAGCCGGATCAAATGAATGATCTACCTCTCCATTAAGATACCTGTCATAGCGGCTGGAGTACTGGGAATAATTGGCTGTCATCATCTTTATGGGACCGAGTTTAGACAGAGCTGCTTTCATTTTTTCTATTACGTCATTATGAAGAACTGTTATTGCTTCAAATACAAAGCATCCTTTTTTTCTGGCAAGAGCGATCAGATCTTCGGCTTCTTCATAAGTGCCGGTAAAGGGTTTCTCCACGATAACATTTATGCCTTTTTCAAGAGCCCTCTTAGCATATTCATAATGAACACTGTTTATGAGACCGATGTAGACAGTGTCAACACCGGCATTATCAAGCAGCTCATCATAGTCCGTAAATACAGAAGAGATTCCATATTCCGATGCTATTGCCTCTCCCTTTTCTCTGCTGTGAGGTCTTGCAAATATTGCTTTTAATTCTATTTCAGTTAATGGTTTGATCGCATATAATGCGTCGGCAACGATCTTGCCTGTTCCGATTATTCCAAGTTTCATTTCAAATACTCCTTAGCAATTTAGAATATATCAGGTCTCATACCGCCAAACGGCAAAAGCAGCGGATTTATGTACCATTCGTTTCATTTTGATACGATATAATCCTTCAAATTAAAGCTTTCATCAGTCCGTTCTTCCTCTTCTGTTATGCCGGGAACGAACTCTGTTACGTAAGTCTCGCCTGTAGTTGGATCAATATAATAGCGTACTAATGCAGCTGTATATGATCTATACAGTACAACGATCTGGTTTTCGTCACTGGATTCCACATCCCAGTAAATAGTTTGCTCATCAGAATTTAACATTTCCTCTAAATCCGGATTGTTCAGAAGACAGTAATTCTTGATCGCCTCAAGAGACTGGTCGTCGGTGATCCTTTCCTGATTAGTTGTATTTTCAGTAGATATCTCGGACGATGTCTCGACAGATACTGACTCTATAGACGTTGATTCAACAGATGACGCTTCGATAGTTATTGATTCTCTCGAACTACCGTTATCTTCTGCCTTTTTCGCTTCTTTATTATTGACGCAAGCGGTCATGCTTGTAACAAGGACCAACATCACTACGGCTATTGCAGCTCTTTTCATAGGATAGCTCCTTTATTATCAAATTTTTTAACATACGTTCTGATTATAACAGAAAAAATGCCATTTGACATTTTTATGTACTGTCAAACGGCATTTTCCAGCTTTTTTCTTATTAATTACATCTTAAGCAACAGATGATTCTTTTCCAGATCATAAAAAAGCGTACACTCTGTTTCCCTTAAATCTACCGCATGCACAATATTGCTGTCGCTAGCAGTATCTGTAAAATCAGATACTATATTCTTAAAAGCTGATAGTTTATCCATGGAAAAGTGTTTTGTTTTCTCATTCGCAAACACGGCCGTATAAAGTATATCTGCTTCTACCAGGTCCTGAAATATATGACTGCCGTATGACAATTCAGGATTATAACCTGACGATTTCTCTTCCACTTCACATACTGCTTCAAATTCACTGATGTCCGCAAATGAAGTGGGTACGCCGAGTTCCGGAGATGAAGTGCCTATACGTCCCGGAACGATCAGCATCATATGCCTTTCCTGATCTCTATACGTCCAGTTGATCTTGCCAATGATCCGCGCAATACGGTTTTTATCGGAATAAGGCATGTTATAGTAGCCTTTCGGATCAACATAGACTATCAGATCGATAGGAACACTTCTTGAAAGCCCCATTGATGAATCTACGCTTTCAAGAAGGATCTTGTCCTCCGGCACGTTGTCGGGAACTGCTATGGCTGCAATGTCCTTAAAGACCTGAAGCGGCCTGCATTGTAAAAGGTTAATGGAATACTCGCCATTTTCCGAGAGATTCATAGTAAACTCTATGTCTACAGGGTGCTCATATTCATCCTGTATTATCTTCATCAGCTGCTGCATCTGTGACATTATGACCTGCTTTTTCACAAGTCCTCTGCATGATATAAATCTCACGTCACGATTAATTCCGCGTGATTTTAATGAATCTTCTACTTCATAATCATGCTCAAGCAAAACATTGCTCAGATACCTGGGCAATTTATCCTCTATTTCTTTAAGATCCAGGCGTTTCAGTGTATGCTCGCTCACATCTATGGTCTCTACTGCTTTCTGCGAAAACTGATGCCTCTCAGCAACAGTTACAGATGAAGAAGCTTCAGGCATATCAAGGCTCACAAGGCGTGGGTAAGATCCCATTGTCCTGTCTACAGCTGATGTTCCGAGCCCCATGACGAGCCTCAGCATTCCTGCTTTTGGATCGATACCTGCAAGAAACTTATATGGACTGTATGAGTAGCCAACACCCGCAGCACATGGCATGTAATATGGACCATAATAAGAACCGGAAACCCTTTGTATTAGCAGCGCCATCTGCTCGTCTCTTTTATCCAGTCCGCGCCTTTTTCTGTAATCAAGCGCAGACAGACTCATCGTACTGGCATAAACTGTTCTTATGGCGTTCTCAAATTCTTCAAGCCGTTCCTCTAAAGTTCCTCTGTTTGCACAGAATACCGACTCATATTTACCTGCAAATGCATTTCCAAAGCCGTCCTCCAGAATACTGCTTGACCTTACGATAAACGGATCCTGCCCATAATATTCAAGGATGTGTTTGAACTGAGTGCAAAGTTCTTCAGAAAAAGACCCTTGTTTCAGTTTTTCTGCAAACTCATCTGCCAGTGAAAAGTATTCTTCGTCTGTTCTCTGACGGATACGCATATCCCAAAATTCATTGTCTACAATATAAGTATAGTAAACATCTGAACCCATAAAGAATGAGTCGTGAGGTTCCAGCACTTCATTGATCTCCGGACTCATGTTTCGGATGATTGCTCGTGCAAGAAGCATTCCACAGGCTTTTCCACCGATCATTCCGGTTCCTATCATATGATTTCTTACCGCAAAATAATCCTCAGGCTTAAAATGCTTTTTTACCATAAGCCGCATTTTTTCATCCCTGCTCATCATGATATTGCACATAATGTTGCAGGACTCGGTCATGTCCATATTACTGTCGTACTGAAGCTTTGCTGTATTGAAAAATTTGTCCCAAAAGTCAACGTACTGATCTTCTCCGGGACGCTGGAAATTATTCAGCAGCTGATAGAAACGGCTGGACTGAACTCCATCAAGGATCGGCCTGAAAGTTTTTTCCTCTTTTTTGTAAATATGTGGAAGAAACATGGTATCTGAATCCCTGTTCCATACTTTCTCCGGTCGGACATATATGTTTTTGGCATCGGAATACACATCAAGAAACAGCTGTGTTGTGTTGAGGATTTTATTGACTGCATGAAAAGAATGCTTTCCTCTTATTATCGGGAAGAAAGCTACGGTATCGAGAATAAAGAGAAACGGACAGGTTACTCGGAAGAAATTGCCCATCATAAGGTCAGTTGCCCATCGTATCTGCAATTCTGACAGACAGTCGAAAACATAGAAGGCATCACGTCCTTCTTTTTCAATGATATTATGGATATCGACTGTAAAGGTCTCAAAGCGGTGTGTTAGCGGCACATGAAAGGTCTTTACTTCAGGACAGTCTTCTACAAGCGGTTCATGACTTGCAAATCTGAAATAGATGATATTTCGCGCATCTTTCTTTGCCTGCTCTATATACGGATCTACAAACAGCTTAAATTCAGATAGATCGGAAACCCTGAATACGACATTGTCACCGAGTCTGATATTATCAAGCGCCTTATCCATTTCCGGTATACCGGACAGTACCCTTTCAAACGCTGCCATAAGCAATTCCCCTCTCCAGAAAAGTATTTTAAATCGAAAAAAGCAAAGTACGCCTATCATTTCTGTAAGCGCCTTTGCTTCATTCTTATTTTATCATATCAATTCTGTACATCAAAGAAGAGATTTGATACATGCCTCAACATCTGCTACATCAGCAGTGGGCTCAAAGCGTGCAACCACGTTGCCTTCTCTGTCTACTACGAACTTTGTGAAATTCCATTTAATATCAGGTTTCTTGGCCCAATCGGGATCAGCCTCTGCAAACATCTTTTCAAGCAAGTCCTTATACGGATGTTCCTGGAATCCTTCAAATCCCTTCTGTGACTTAAGATAAGTATAAAGAGGAAGTTCATTCTCACCATTTACATCAGCCTTTTTCATCTGAGGAAATGTAGTGTTGTAATGAAGCGTGCAGAATTCATGGATCTCCGCATCTGTACCGGGAGCCTGTCCGCCAAACTGATTACAGGGAATGTCTAAAATCTCAAGTCCCTTATCATGGTAGTTTTTATAGAGCTCTTCAATGGGTTGGTACTGGGGAGTAAATCCACAGCCCGTAGCCGTGTTCACAACAAGGATGACTTTACCCTTGTAGTCAGCAAGATTAAGTTCTTCACCGGTTCCTGTAGTTACTTTGTAATTGTAGATCATCTCTTGTATCCTCCGTATATTTGATGTGTAATTAAAATTGCATTACATTCAATTGCATGCAATTATAATAGCATAAAAATCTATTTTAAATCAAGTCTTATTCCGGAATTTTTTACTTTTCTCGATGGGAGACATCCTGAATGCCCATTTAAATCCAAGTTGTGCCAGATCGCTGTTTGGAGAATAATAACCAAAATTTGCACCACTCTTCCTATGTCGGCAAAATTTTGTTTATATTTATCCAAAAAGGAGCTGTGCACAGTATACTTGTGCGACAGCTCCTTAGGTTTTTACTTGTCGTTATTAAATAATTCTTTCAGTTCTTCCTCATGTTCTTCAAGAACTTTTAATACCCATTTGCTCCAGTGCCTTGCATCAGCTTCGGAATCGCCAAAGACATAGTCTTCCTGTCCGTAATCGATCACATCAAAGCCGGGTGTAGATTTGCTGGCGCCTGCTGTTCTATAGCTGACAGCATCTGCTAACGTAAATGATACAGAGGATGTATCATCATAATTTACCCAGCTGCTTATGTCCTTTCCTGTTGCTTCTTCTGCATCTCCGTTAGATGTCTGCTTTTCTGCTGCAGACTTAGTGATCTTCTCAGCTCCATCAACATACTCGCCATACATGGTATCTACAGTAAGTGCAAGAGAGTTCCCGAGAATCTCTGAAGGAACATGTCCGCCATCCCACTGCCATTCAATATCTGCATCAACTCCTGAAGAAAGAAATGCAATCTGAAGGTTAAGGGAATTGAACATTGAAATATCACCTTCTGATGCACCGCAGACCATCCTGATCCATGTGGGATCTGTTCCGTCTTCATCACCTATGTAATTAAGCGGATTGTAAAGATCTACTATCACATTTCCATATTTATCGCCTTCATAAACTTCCGCAACATCACTTTGATATGCTGCAAGCATTTCTTCATATGTTGAATAGTTAGATGAATCGGTTTTGCTTCCTGTTGACTGAGTCGTGCCTGCATCCGGAGTTCCTACATCCATAGTGTCTCCTGCCGAGTTTGCGGCTACGTCTGCATTTGCAAAGTTTCTGTTGCCTCTGGGACCTCCGGCCATATCACCTTTAGGGCCATCTGTCATTCCATCCGGACCGCCGGGCATTCCACCAGGGCCACCCATTCCACCTGATGATGAGCTGTTCTTAGTATATCTGCCTTCTATAAAAGCCTGAGCTTTATCTTCAGATGTCATATTTGCTACTTCTTCGTCAGAAAGTGCATTGCCATCCTTATCAAACCATGTCCATCCATCTGCATAGTCAAGGTTATCAAGATACCATTGCAGATTTGAAATAAATTCTGCAAGATAAAAATCAACATATGTTCCGCCGTAGCCGTTTGTGTCAGCATATTTTGTTTCATCATATTCAATAGAAAGCTCTACTGTATCATCGATGTCGCCATCGCCGTTGATATCAAGATCTACATCAGCCTCTTTAACGGAAAGGTTTTGATCATTAATATATGTCATGTACTCTTCTGAGAGGTATTTTGCCATCTGTTTCTGAAATGAAGTGTTGAAATCATAGTCAGAATCCATGAAATACTCAAAAGCCATGGCCATGTCTGCTTCATAAAGCGATGTTATCGGAGAATATGCAACCGCTCCCCATGCTCCATCTGAAAGATCATAGGTCACACCATCTATAGTAACAGTAGTATCATAAGTACCATCTTCATTGACATAGACGCCGACCGCACCGACAGCTATCTGATAATCATAGAAATCGGAACTGTCTGAAGTTGCTGCAAACATGGCAGCATGTGCTCCGCCGCCACTTCCGCCGGTAGATACAAAGTACTCTGTGCTTCCGGGCAGATTACCAAGAAGTATGTTATATCTTACAAATCTTGACGCTGCCTTCTGATCCACCAGACATGAGGGCGCATCGCCTGTGTAATACTCGTTTCCGTTCTCGTCTGTGGCTGTATCATTTTTTCCTCTGTTACCACAGGAGACATTAATGTAGCCTTCTGCTGCGTATGATGTCGAAGCATTTGTATTAGTGGATGAACTGTATCCGGCAGCTCCGGTATTCAGGATTACCGGTGCTGTGTCTGCTGTATAAATTTGCCCATTTGAGCTTGTTACCTTTGTGTCGTGATCGATCACAAGTTGTCCATGAACATCTTCAGAATAATTGTCAGCAGTGATATCTTCTACTCCATCACCATTTGTATCGATTCCCTTTATATAAGCACCGGGAACACATACCGAAACACCTTCTTCATCTTCGATCTCCGCATTAGCCACTGCTGTTACGATACTCATCACCCAGGCATCCGCATCCCGGTCATAGCCCCATGTCACTTCCTCGTTATTTGCAAGATTAAGTGTCTCCTCTATGGATGCCCTTTCCTCTGCAGAAGTCGTCTCCAGTGATGATGTGGTTTCGTTTTTGGAATCCGTCTCCGATCCTTGAGAAGATCCTTCTGTTTCAACCGCACTCGATGTTTCTGCTGAGCTGACTTTGTCCTCAGTATTTTTAATTTCCGAAACTGCTCCGCTGCACCCGATAAGTGATGATGTCAGCGCAACAATTGTCAATAATGCAAGTATCTTCTTTCTTTTCATCTATATATGCCTCCGGTCAAGCTGTTTATCTTTGACAGGCATATGATATAAAATGAAACTTGAAGAAAGCTTGAAGTTTTTAAAGAATTTATAACCGTTTCATTTTTTTACCGGAATCCTGACTATAAACGTTGTTATACCCTTATCACAATCCACGCTTATTTCACCTTCATGGGCTATTACGACAGCCTTTGCTATTGCAAGCCCAAGACCATAGTGTCCGTTAAGCGCACGGGACGAGTCTGTCCTGTAAAAGCGCTCAAATATCATGCTTCTTTCCTTTTTGGGGATTTCTTTTCCTGGATTAGATATCTTAAGCACAGCATTTTTATTCTTCTCATACAGTGTGACTAAAACTTTGCACGGATCCACATTGTCATTTTGTGTTTTTTCAGCATGGGAAACTGCATTATCCAAAAGTGTCGAAACCAGCTGTCCAAGCTGGTTCGCATCACCTTCCAGATGGATATTTTCTTCTATGTCACTTTCCAAAAGCATCCCCTTTTCAAAAGCAACGGAATCAAACGGAAGTATACCTCCTGTAACTATTCTGGAAAAATCAACATCCGTATGTATAGTCTCCATGTTCTCCGTTCTTGAAAGATCCAGAAGACTTGTCACAAGTTCTTTCATACGCTGATTTTCGTAAAAGATATTATCAAGCCATTTATTAGTTCCTATCTCACGTCTAAGAAGTTCGGCATTTGCATTTATCGTTGATATGGGAGTTTTTAGTTCATGACCGGCATCAGAAATGAACTGTTTCTGTTTTTGATATATCTCTTCGATAGGTTTCATTATCTCCTTCGAAGCTCTTAAAGAGATAAAGAACAGTATTATTAAGGCAATAGCACCAAATATAACCGTATTCAGTATGAGTGTTTTCATACTGCTGTCTATCAGGGTATTGTCCATCATTACTGCATATGTTTTTCCTGATGATCCATCTGAAGCGATACGATAGACCATTCTTCCACTTACACCGCTTATTTTGCCGTTTAAAATAAGCTGCGATGCAAGGTGTATCAGAGCCCCATCGCTCATCACAGGCTTAACATCATTTAATATCCCGGTTACATTGCCATCAGAAGAAAATTCTACAAGATACATGACAGCAGCGTCTGCAAGCCTACGGTTTTCAAGGCCGTCTGCCGTATCATCCGGGACACCTTTGGGTCCATTTCCTCTCATGTAATCATCAAGAAATATTTCCAGGATCCGCTGATCATTCCTGTAAACCGCATTGTAAGTTGTAATTGAGATAGTAAGCAGGGTTCCAAGAAGAATAAGCGCAGTAAAACCCATGATCGCAGCAGTGATCTTACGTCGTGAAGTTGAAAATAGTCTGTTTCCAAACTTCTTAACCATTCCTATGCCTTCTTCCTTAATTCATATCCAAGCCCGCGTACTGCCTTGATCTCCATCATTGAGCCAAGGAACTGCAGCTTTTTTCTGGTAAAAGAGATATAGACTTCTACATTGTTATACTCAGCTTCATTATCAAATCCCCATATCTTAACGGCGAGCTGTTCCTTACTGACGATCGCTCCTTTATTTGCAAGAAATATCTCCATGATATGAAGTTCTTTTTCTGACAGGCGCACATCAGTGCCGCTTTGAGTATTTATCAAAAGTGACCTGCTTCTGTCTAACTTAAGATCTCCGGAGATGAGATTGCCGGTATCATCCGTATTTTGAATATTATTTCTGCGAAGTAAGGCCCTTACCCTCGCAAGAAGTTCTTTTGTCTCAAACGGCTTTGTGAGGTAATCATCTGCTCCGCTGTCAAGACCGATTACTTTATCATCAGTGTCTGCCCTGGCAGTGAGCATTAATATCGGAGTTTGTATACCTTCTTTTCTGGAAGTGCGGGCTATATCAAATCCATTTATCCCGGGAAGCATGACATCAAGAATAAGCAGATCATATATGCCGCTTCTCGCTGCATCAAGTCCGCTTATTCCATCTGAAAATGCATCTACATCATATTTTTCCTGTCTGAGGATTTCGCATAAGGCTTCAGACATTCTCTTTTCGTCTTCAACAAGCAATAGTTTCATGGAATTCGCTCCGCTTTATCTAACGTTGCCGGATCAAATGTTTACAGTTTCATACTCGCCGATGATCTTTTCCATCCAGATCATGTTATACCAACGACCAAATTTGTACCCACATTTATGGAAATCACCAACTTTTGTATAACCCATGTGCTGATGGAAATGTTCACTGTTCTTTGTCAGATATTCATCTTCGATGATAGGATCTCCGATGCAGGCATATAGATTGATAATTCCAATTTTTTTCAATTCCTTTTCCAGTGCATTATATAAAGCCCGCCCATAGCCATTTCCTTTTGAATCGTGATCCAGATATATCGTGACTTCGCAGCAATGATCATAAGCCGCTCTTCCCTTAAAAACACCGGCGTACGCATAACCCATGATCACTCCATTCTCTTCTATAACGAGATAAGGATATTTTTTTAAGGTATTTTCAATACGATTTCTAAATTCATTTAAATCCGGCGTCTTATATTCAAATGATATTGCCGTATTCTCTACATAATACGAATAAATTTCTAAAAGTCTTTCTGCATCACTAACTACAGCACTACGAATCATATTCTTTTCTCCATTTTGGTTTAATTAATAGTATGATGACAGGGCCAAAAGTACTTTTGACCTATCATCAATTTATCATATCAGTTCTGTACATCAAAGAAGAGATTTAATACATTCGATCATTAGTTTTATCCTTCAAATACTTAATCATTGCACTAACCGTCTTTGTACCAATGCCCCTGCCCCAATATTTCTCTGAAAGTCTGATACCGATACTTATCTTATGAATTCTATCTATGAATCCATAGAATTCGGCAATGCCTGCAAAATCATCGTTGACGTAAATACCCAATATAGAGGACATACTTACTAAGGTTATATTAAAGTTTAATAAATATAATAATGTAAAGGACAAACGAACTACTGATGATTTTATGAGGAGGAATATGTTTATGTCACGGAAGAATCTCAGGCTAATAGCCACCTTATCGGCTGTAGTTTTACTTTCGTCAAATATTTCTGAAAGTATATTTGCGATGCCAACTCCACCGGGTGGACCATCATCAGACCCTTCATGGAGTGGAGCAACAGAAATAACAAGTGAATTTACAAGCACAGATGTTAGCTATAATTCAACTCAGGCAGATGAGAATGCTGTTCTTATAAACTGTTCAGATACAGTTACTTTGAATAATCCTACTGTGAATAAAAGCGGTGGTACCAGTGCTAGTGATGAATATAGCTTTTACGGAACTAATTCTGCAGTGATGTGTAAGGGTGGCGGTACAACTAATATTATTGGCGGAACCGTAACAACGGATGCAGCCGGAGCTAACGGAGTATTTTCGTATGGAGCAAATAATGGAACAACTAATGCAGAGGGAGACGGTACAACAGTCAATCTTTCAGACCTTGTGATCACTACAACAGGTAATGGCAGTGGTGGAATTATGACCACCTATGGCGGAACGACTAATGCTGAAAATCTTACAATCACAACAGAAGGAGGTTCATCGGCACCAATAAGAACAGATCGTGGTGGTGGTTGGGTAAATGTTGATGGAGGAACATACACATCAAACGGTCAAGGATCACCTGCAATTTATTCTACTGCTGATGTTGATGTATCAAATGCTACGCTTGTATCAAATAAATCTGAGGGCGTGTGTATTGAAGGTACAGGATCTATCAAACTTACTGACTGCGATCTTACAGCTTCAAATACGACATTAAACGGAAATGCTAAATTTTATGACACGATAATGATATATCAGTCGCAATCAGGTGACGCATCTGACGGAACATCCTCATTTACAATGACAGGAGGTACTCTGACTTCAAAAAAAGGACATACTTTCCATGTAACAAATACAAGTGCAAAAATCAATCTGTCGGATGTTAATATTAATAATTCTGATGATAATGTACTTATTTCCGTGTGTGATGATGGTTGGAGTGGTGCTTCGAATGAGGCTGTTCTTACCACTTCAAAGCAAAAGCTTGAAGGAGATATTCTTGTAGGAGAAGACTCTTCACTTACTGTCTCACTGGCAAACTCATCAACATTCGAAGGAAAGACATCCGGTGTCATTACGGATGGTAGCGGAAATTCAATATCAGACAGTATCGGTACTGTAAATATGACTATTGATTCCGGCTCCACCTGGAAGCTTACGGGTGATTCCTATGTAACATCTCTTACAAACAATGGAACTATAGATACTAATGGCTATACTTTATACGTCAGTGGTACCAGTTATGATGGTTCGAGCAATGGAACATCCAATGTATACGCTGGCAACGAAAAAATCGATTTAAATGATTATTTCGGATCCCTATCAAATGTTAAGTATACTTCTTCAGATAAGAACGTTGCAAAAGTAAGTAAAAAAGGCATTGTTACATGCAAAAAAGCAGGTACGGCAACTATTTCGGCAATTGACAGATCATCCAAATCAACAGTGAGTTCTATGTCTATTGATGTTAAAGTACCGTCTTTCAGCTCGAAAAAAATAGAAATTGATAGTTCTTCAACCGTAAGTGTAAATCTTGCAGATTATCTCAATTCTGAAGGTGTTTCAGAAGGTCCTGTATGGATTTCATCCAAGACTTCTGTGGCAGAGGTTGATAAATCAACCGGATTGTTAACCGTAAAAGAAAAAGGAAATGCGACGATATACGCAGTTTATGGTGCAGACTCTCTTTCGGATAAAAATGGTACCAGAAAAAAATATAAGTTAAAAATCAAGGTCAGATAATACGGTAAAGAAGTTGGCTTTGACAACGGTAAAATGCTCCGTGATAAAAGAAAGACTGATAAACAATGGCTTTTATTATTTAGCCACAGCCTATCAGTCTGTGAATGTCAGCAATTGACAGCACCGTATACCGAGCGTTATGTACGGTGCGGTGAGAGGAGGCGGTTAGTCACCGCCTCCTGCTTTACTTTACTTTACTTTTAATGTAAATTTGTATTTTTTCTTTGAACCGTTTCCACCCTCTCTGCTGCCTTTCTATAAAACATTTTTCTCCTCATAGATAATCTCCTTAATCCCAAAATGATCACACATAAATCAGACAATCGTACTATTCCTTTTCTGCTAAAAGTCCTGTTCTATATGCCTCTAGTAGTTCTTCAAGCTCAGCGATGCTTTCTTTGATCGCCTGCCCGTTATCTGTGTCAGCCACAGTCTTTCTCCTGTCCACATGCTGCACCAGAACTGTATCGGAGTGAATATCACTTCCGGTTTCAACAGCTTTTTCAACAGATTCAAAGGGCTCATGAGCCGCCAGTAAAAAGCCATAGGAATTATATGTAAGAGTGTAGCCTGCGATGCCTGTTTTCGGCTGATACGCCTTGGAAAAACCGCCATCGATCACTATAAGCCTTCCACCGCATTTAACAGGTAGTTCTCCCTTTTTTGCTTCCACCGGAACATGTCCGTTTATGATATGACTTTCAGGAGATTCGAGACCAAACTCCTTCAGGATCATAGTCACAGTTTCTTCTTTATCATACCAGGTATAGTAAGGATTTTTCTTTTCAGCATGAAGCCCTTTATCATCAACAAAATATCGTTCAAAGGTCGCCATCTTATCCTTGCCAAACACAGGGGAATTCGCATGACACCAGGTGAACCAGAGCATATCCATGCCACGCTTTTTTTCCACAGGATCTATAGCATAATATCCCCTTCTAAGTTCCTGCTCCAGAGCATCATATAGTGCCTTTCCTTTATATTTCTTACCACAGAGCTCAACCTCTTTAAGCCTTCCATTATCATCAAGTGGAACACATCCATGAAAAAGAAGATTGTTATTATAGGTCTTATACAATCCGCCTTTTCGATATAAAAATCTTACATGATCCTGAAGCTTTTCGCAGTTGATAAATGCTCCCCGAAGCTTCTCCATCACCTCTGCTTCTTCTGATGAAAGTGCATATGGATCTGCCGGATCTACCGTCGGAAAATTCTTATCAAGAAGCTCATATTCTTTACCATTAATAGTAATGACTCCTCTTGTTAAATCCATCTTATCAAGTAGAAGTCTATCCTCCATATGGAACTCCGGATGTTCTTTTATTAGCTGTCCCTCTACCTTGAATTGAATTATGGCTATGGCCTTATGCATCTTTCTATCTGTCTCAGCATTTGCTATGTCATATTCACCTTCACGATAATGCAGTTTAAAACAATCGCATGGATCCTCTTTGTAAGTATCTATTGCAAATTTAAAAAGCGGCAACAGATTTATTCCATAGCCATCCTCCAGAATATCAAGATTGCCATAGCGAGCAGAAAATCGAAGTACTGTAGCAACGCATGCCATATGTCCTGTCGCAGCTCCCATCCACACCACATCATGATTTCCCCATTGGATATCAACACTATGATAATTCATAAGTGTATCCATACAAATGTGTGGACCTGGTCCTCTGTCATATATATCACCGACGATATGCAGATGATCAACAACGAAGCGACTTATAGCGTTGGAAAGAGCCACAATAAGCTCTGGTGCTTTTCCAATTCTGATTACAGTATGTATGATTTCATTAAAATACGCTTCCTGATCCCCGTGATCTCTCCGACCGGTAATTAGCTCTTCAATCACATACGCGAAGTCTTTTGGAAGAGCCTTTCTCACCTTTGATCTGGTATATTTGCTGGCCGAACTTTTACATACCTGAATAAGACGATTGATCATTACAACATACCAATCATCCATATTCCAGGCGCCAGCCTCTTGTATCATTTTTATTCGTTCTTGTGGATAATAAATAAGAGTGGCGAGATCACGCTTTTCCTTTTCGGAAAGCATATTGCCAAATTCTTCATCGATTTTGCGTTTGACTGCACCAGAGCCATTCTTCAGTACATGGGCAAATTGTTCGTGTTCCCCATGTATATCTGAAAGGAAATGCTCTGTGCCCTTTGGCAGGCTTAAAATAGACTGTAGATTAATTATTTCTGTAGCTGTGGTCGCTACATTTGGGAATTGTTTTGAAAGAACCCTAAGATACTGACATGCCCCATATTTTTTCTTTTCCATCTTCTCCTCCTAGTGGTAAGGAATTTCGATTTTCTCCAAAAATCAAAAAATTGCCCTTACCGCCTCCCTCTTTAGGTACACTGTAACACAAGTGTACCTAAAGAAAAAGCACTAGATTAAGCAGAATGTTCGGAACTTACCATATTTTCGAGGCAGATATCTGCATTTGCATCATCTTCAAGCTCATTTGAGAGTTTGATAAACTGATCCAGCGTATTTGATGCGTTGCCGTTATCGATGAGTTCTGCAGCGAGTTTGATTCCGGATGCAATTGAATCAGCCTTTCCTGCTACGAAAAGAGCTGCACCTGCATTCATAAGTACGGCTGTTCTCTTAGGTCCCTGTATCTTGCCTGCGAGGATGTCACGAGTGATCTGGGCGTTTTCGTCAGGAGTTCCACCAACGAGATCTGCCTTTGTGCCGCGCTCTAAACCAAAGTCTTCCGGCTTAATCACGCTTGTTCTGTAGTAGCCGTCCTTAAGCTCACAGACAGTTGTAGGTGCACTTGATGAGATCTCATCCATTTTGTCCTGACCATAAACAACCAGCGCTCTCTTTACTCCAAGGGACGCAAGTACTTTTGCAACAGGCTCAACAAGATATTCATCATATACACCGAGGAGGAACATTTCCGGTTTTGCAGGATTTGTGATAGGTCCAAGGATATTAAATACTGTGCGGATTCCAAGCTCCTTACGGATAGGTCCTACGTATTTCATTGCTTTATGATACTTCTGCGCAAAAAGGAAGCAGAAGCCAACTTCCTTCAGGAGCTTATATGCTTTATCAGGATCAATATTGATATTTGCGCCAAGTGCTTCTAAGCAGTCAGCTGTACCGGACATAGATGAGGCAGCTCTGTTACCATGTTTTGCAATTTTCACTCCGGCGGAAGCAACTACCATTGCAGAAGTTGTTGAAATATTGAATGTATGAGCTCCGTCTCCGCCTGTTCCAACGATCTCCATAACTTCCATTCCGGGATGAGGAACAGGAGTCGCAAGGTCACGCATAGCTTCTGCACATCCGGAAATTTCATCAATGGTCTCAGCTTTGGTGCTCTTAGTTGAAAGAGCTGCAAGAAAAGCTGCATTCTGAGTCGGACTTGTCTCTCCACTCATGATCTCATTCATTACTGTCTTTGCCTCATCATATGTGAGGTCACCCTTGTTAACGATCTTTGTGATAGCTTCTTTAATCATATCTTCTCTCCTTTTCATGTTTTCCATGCAATACTTTATGCAATATTTGCTTTTTTTTAACGACTTTCTGTTATATCTACGAAATTTCTAAGTATTTTTTCACCATCCGGAGTCATTATGGATTCCGGATGAAACTGAACTCCGTATATAGGATATTCTTTGTGCTGTACCGCCATGACTTCGCCGTCATCTGCGACTCCTGTGATCTCCAGACATTCAGGTAATGTCTCTGCGTCTGCTGCGAGTGAATGATACCTCGCAACCGGTATCTTTCTCTCTAATCCCTTAAAAAGCGGGCATTTCGTATTTATTTCAGTGACCGATTGTTTGCCGTGCATGAGTTCTTTGGCATATGTCACAGTAGCCCCAAAGGACTCACAGATTCCCTGATGACCGAGGCAGACACCGAGGATCGGTATCTTTTTTCCAAGTTCTTTAACAACATCCTCTGATATGCCGGCATCGCACGGTTTTCCGGGTCCGGGAGAAATAACTATTCCGGATGGAGCCATATCTTCTATTTCCTGCACAGTCTTTTCATTATTCCTTATGACCTTTATATCTGGCGCGACAGTTCCGATCAACTGATAAAGGTTATAGGAAAAACTATCATAGTTATCTATTAAAAGAATCATTATCAGCATCCCTCCGTTTCGTGCATCTTCTCTGCCGTTTTAAGCGCATTGACAACGGCAGCAGCTTTATTGATGCATTCCCTGTATTCTTTTTCCGGAACAGAGTCTGATACTATGCCGGCTCCGCTTCTTATAAAGACCTTGTTATTCTTTCTCCATGCGAGTCTGATCGCGATACAGGTGTCGAGATTGCCGGTGAAATCCAGATATCCTATAGCTCCGCCGTAGATACCGCGTTTGTTACGCTCGAGATCGTTTATCAGCTGACATGCTCTGAGTTTTGGCGCACCGGATAAAGTTCCTGCAGGCAAGATGGAATTTACGGCGTCCAGTGCATCCAGACCGTCCCGGATATCTCCGCGAACTGTTGAGCCAATATGCATTACATGGGAGAAGCGTTCGATCTCGTGATATTTTTCAACTTTTACAGTACCGAAATTACTGATCTTTCCGATGTCATTTCTACCGAGATCCACCAGCATATTGTGCTCAGCCAGTTCCTTTTCATCACAGAGCAGATCTTCTTCCAATGCCTTATCTTCTTCCGGTGTCTTGCCTCTGGGACGGGTTCCTGCAAGCGGAAAAGTATGAAGTACACCGTTTTCAAGCTTTACAAGAGTCTCAGGAGAAGCGCCTGCCACTTCTACATCTGCTCCGGAAAAATAAAACATATAAGGAGAAGGGTTTAAGGTTCTGAGAACACGGTAGCAATTTAAGAGGCTTCCCTCATATTGCGCTTCCAAACGGTTTGAAAGAACTATCTGGAAGATATCTCCTTCCTTAATATGATATTTTGCTTTATTGACCATGGAGATATATTCGTCTTCATTAAAAAGCGAGGTTATTTCAGATATCAGCTGTCCCGGCACATCCTTTGCAGGTTCTCCGTCCCGGATGAGTTTTTCCATTTCGTGGATCTTTAACTCAGCATTGTGATAACCTGCATCTCCCTCAGCTGTATCGGCATTAGCAATAAGTATGATCTTTTGACGATAGTTATCAAAAGCGATGATCCTGTCAAAAAGCATTAGATCCACATCATTAAAATGCTCTGTGTCCTCTGCATCGAGATTAAGTACGGGTTCTGCATATTTAAGCCAGTCATAGGAAAAATACCCCATCAGACCACCGGTAAAAGGAGGAAGTCCGGGTACTTTCGGAGCCTTGTACGCTGCAAGGATCTCTCTTATATAGTGATCAGGGTGATCCGTGTCGATCGTAGTTGCACCGATATTCATATGTCCATTTGTACATGAGATATGAAGAGACGGATCAAAACCCAGAAACGTATATCGTCCCCAGCTGTCTTTTTGCTCAGCAGATTCTAATAAGAAAACATGCTGGGATACATTCTTTAACTTTTGGAGTACCAGTATCGGCGTAGTAAAATCCGACATGATCTCCTTTGCTACCGGTACTTTGTGATACTCGGGATCGGCAGCAAATTTTTGAAACTCTTCAATTGTTGGTATCATAAGATCCTTTCCGCGTACAACTCTATACGCCTGCGGTCAGGGCTATTATGTAAAAAATCCCTGACCGAGTATTAGCTACTCAGTCAGGGACGAAAAATCTACAATAATTCGCGGTGCCACCCTGCTTTACAGAAAATCCATTACTGCTCACTCGCTAAATGCTTGTTCACGTAACTCTCTGTACTCTCTATGGAATACCATCATATTCCCGGCAACTAACGTATGCCCTCACGTCGCACGATACTAAAACTTTTAGTTAAAACAAAAGTCTTTTCCCTGCGCCCTCGGCGGTCCATTTGAATGACAGTACCTGCTCTGTCTCAGCAAATCAGAGCTCTCTGTAAGGCCTTTTTCATCCTTTATCTCCGCTTCAACGGTTTAAAGCATTATTAAATTGAATAAATAATAGTCTATGAATTCGTTATATGCAATGGACAATTTTAATTTTTGGATAATATTTTGCGCACCACGTCACCTAAAAATACATCAACATAATTATATTTTAATCACAGAAATGTCGTAAATACGGCACTTGCGCGGAGAATCCAACAAAGTCAGATTCTTTATTCTCGACACTTTTTAAAATATACGTTGACAAATTCCATTAAAGGGTGTAAAAATTTAGTGTGATTTAGTTAAATATATTTTAACTAAACTGTTTTTAGTTATTGTTTCACTGAGACATAGTTTTCATTTCTACATAAAAACAGGTCTCAAACGCAAACTACCGGTGATGAAAATCCCGGTCACCAAACGGGGGAGCAAAAAAAAGCTCAAATTCATCCCGGAAACGAAAGGAAAAATATCATGGATTTCGAACAGGTTAAGCAGATCATTGTTGACACTCTTGGTTGTGACGAGGATGCAGTTACTCCTGAGGCAAAGGTTATGGATGACCTTGAGGCTGATTCTCTGGATCTTGTCGAGCTTCACATGGCATTTGAAGAAGCAGCTAATATTAAGATCCCTGACGAGCAGCTTGCAAAGCTCGCTACAGTAGGCGATATCGTTGAGTACCTTAAGGGTGCTACTGCCTAAGATGTTATTGTTTTAAGAAAGGGATGCGGTCTTTTGACCAGCATCCTTTATTATCTTAAAACAAAAATCCACGTTATTGACTGATCAGGGGAAAATAATCCCTTATCTTACTAAATGACACAAATAAAAAATCCTTCTTGTGCAAGCACAAACAGATTTTTTACTTTTGACCCTGTCATCATATATTTTTGGAGAAAACATGGAAAAAGAAGTAAGTAAATTCAAATCGGTGTTTGAACGGATTACCGGTAAAGTCTCACCGGAATATATTACCTGTAAGGCCTGCAGCCGGCGTGCATTAAAGGATGTCTGGGAGAGAAACTTAAGCATCTGCCCGACTTGCGGCAAATACCGTCCCATGACTGCACATAGCCGTCTTCGTGCTATTTTTGACGAAGGTACTATGAAAGAATTCAATCAGGATATGATCACAACAGATAAGATCGATTTCCCAGGCTATGAGGCAAAGGTAAAGCAGCTTGAGAAAAAAACAGGCATCAACGAATCTGCTGTGACTGCAGAGGGCCGTATCAATGGTATCCATGTAGTTGCTGTTGTTCTTGATACCAGATTTTTCATGGGTTCCATGAGTTCTGTTGTTGGAGAAAAAGTAACCCGCGCGGTTGAGTTTGCAGACATACACCGTCTTCCGCTTATCATCTTTTCTGCCAGTGGCGGCGCAAGAATGCAGGAAGGAATCTACTCTCTTATGCAGATGGCAAAAACAAGCGCTGCAGTTGAAGAATTCTCCGAGCATGGCGGTCTTTACATAAGCTATCTCACCCATCCGACTACCGGAGGTGTTACAGCAAGCTTTGCAACACTTGGAGATATCACTCTCGCAGAACCCGGAGCACTTATTGGCTTTGCCGGCCCGCGTGTTATCGAGCAGACGATCGGTCAGAAACTTCCAAAGGGATTCCAGCGAAGTGAGTATCTCTTAAAGCATGGATTTATAGATAAGATCGTTCCCAGAGAACAGATGAAGCAGACACTTTATGATGTACTCAAGCTTCATGTTGATTCCAGATTTACAAGGAGGATGGACGCAATATGATCAGAGATTCTCTTTTAGAAGCAGAAAAAATCGAAAGCAGGATCAGAGAACTCCGTGCAGAGGGAAAAAATGAAAATGATCAGGAACTTCTGCTGCTTTCTATAGAAAAGGCAAAGGCACTTCGTCCCTGCACAAGCCTGACTCCCGAGGATAAAGTTTACCTCGCGCGTAAGATCGAACGTCCTCATATCGATGATTTTATAGAAAATCTTTTCACCGATTTCTTTGAACAGAAGGGTGATCATCTTTATGATGACGATCCCGCGATGTATGGCGGTATTGCCCGTTTTCATGGCATACCGGTAACTGTACTCGGACATAGAAAGGGTCATACAGCTGAAACCAGCGCAAAGTACAATTTTGGTATGGCCAAGCCTGAAGGTTACAGAAAAGCTCTCCGTCTCATGAAACAGGCAGAGAAATTCGATCGTCCGATCATTACTTTCGTAGACACTCCAGGAGCATTTCCGGGAATCGATGCTGAGGAACATGGTCAGGGTGAAGCTATAGCTAAGAATCTGGCTGCCATGTCCAGACTGCGTGTACCCGTAATATCCGTAGTAACCGGAGAAGGCAGTTCCGGCGGAGCACTCGGAATCTGTGTAGCAAACAAGATACTGATGCTCGAATATGCAATTTATTCCGTACTTAGTCCCGAGGGCTTCGCAAGTATCCTTTGGAAAGATTCATCACGCCACGGTGAAGCATGTGCGATCATGAAGCTTACTGCTGATGACCTTTTAGATGCAGGCGTTGCTGATGAAATCATTCAGGAGCCTCTCGGTGGTGCTCAGGAAAATCCCAAGCGTCTCTATGGAAGTCTCGATATGTCACTCGAAAAGAATCTCTCCCATCTCATGCAGATGACTCCGGAACAGATTTTGATCGATAGAAAAGAAAAATTCAGAAAGATTGGAGCAGTCAGCGCATGACAGGACTCAAAGTGATCGCGACAGGCGGGGCTCTTCCGTCACGTGTCGTTACAAATGATGATCTCTCAAAGATCGTTGAAACAAGTGATGAATGGATCTATCCGAGAACAGGTATCCATTCCAGATATTTCTGCGGCGAAGATGAAAGCGCAACCGATCTCGCTATAAGGGCAGCTTCTCAGGCCCTTGAGAGAGCTGCTATAGATAAAAACGAGATCGGCTGCGTAATTGTCGCAACTCTTTCAGCTGAATTTGCCTGTCCTAGTACCGCATGTCTCGTGCAGGAAGCTCTGGGGCTTCCCGCAGATATCGCCGCTCTCGACGTAAATGCAGCTTGTACAGGTTTTATCTACGGAACAGAAGTCGCACGTGGTTTTCTTTCCGGTAATGGTAAAAAATATGCACTTGTTATCGGTGTCGAGAAGCTTTCAAAGATCCTCGATATGACTGATCGAACAACCTGTGTACTTTTTGGTGATGGTGCAGGTGCTGCTGTATATGAGGCGGATGACGATGCTATGTACTACAGCATTCAGGGTGCAAGCGGTTCAAAGGACATTCTTGTTCCCGGAGTTAATGAAGCAGATGGCAAGTCCTATGTATCAATGAACGGAAAAAATGTATTCAAATTTGCAGTAAGTGCTATTCCGAGAGTTATCAACGGTCTCTTTTCTAAATCTGAACTGACAATGGACGATGTAGACTGGGTAGTATGTCACCAGGCAAACGCTCGTATCATTGATCACGTCGTAAAGAAATTCAAGGCTCCCTCAGAAAAGTTCTACAAAAATATGGACAGATTCGGAAATACCAGCGCAGCTTCCGTTCCGCTGGCACTTAACGAGCTCTGTGAATCAGGAAAAGTCAAAGAAAATGATTCTGTTATGATGGTCGGTTTTGGCGGAGGACTTACAGAAGCAGGTGTACTGCTGCGTTATGCTCCTCTGAAAAAGTAATATTATTGCCCCTTACATCATGGTATAGAAATCGAAAAATAAAGGTGGAAAAGTCATGAAATATCTTAATGAAATTCTTGGTGTCCGCTATCCCATCATTCAGGGTGGCATGGCAAATATCGCAAACGGAACATTTGCAGCTGCATGCTCTAATGCAGGTGGACTCGGACTTATCGGTACCGGTGGAATGAATCCTGATATGCTTCGTGAGGAGATCGATAAGTGCAGAAGCCTCACAGATAAGCCTTTCGGTGTAAATATCATGCTCATGCATCCCGCAGCAGATGAATTCGCTGAGATCGTTGTTGAGAAAAAGGTTCCTGTCGTCACTACAGGCGCAGGAAATCCTGCAAAATATATGGAAAGCTTCAAAAACGCAGGAATCATTGTTATCCCTGTTGTTGCGGCAGCTATCCTTGCAAAGCATCTTGAATCCCTCGGAGCCGATGCAGTCATCGCAGAAGGCTGTGAAAGCGGCGGTCACATCGGTGAAATGACAACAATGACACTCGTTCCACAGGTATGTGATGCAGTAAATATCCCTGTTATCGCAGCCGGCGGCATCGCTGACAACAGACAGTTCCGTGCAGCACTCGCTCTCGGAGCATGCGGCGTACAGGTTGGAACCGTTCTTCTGGCTACACCGGAGTGCCCGATCCATGAAAACTACAAAAATGCTGTGATCAAGGCAAAGGGAAATGATGCAGTTGTTACCGGACGTATCGGCGGTACTCCTGTCCGTGTACTTAAGAATCAGATGACTCGCGAGTATATCAAACAGGAAAAAGCAGGCGCTGATAAGATGGAACTTGAGAAATTCACATTAGGTTCACTTCGCCGCGCTGTATTTGATGGTGACACAAAAACCGGAAGTCTGATGGCAGGACAGACATGCGGACAGGTAAAAGAAATCCGAAGTGTAGCAGATGTCTTCGCAGATATTACAGGTGGAGAGTTCTAAGAAAGGAAAAAATACAATGAAAACAGCAATTCTATATGCCGGACAGGGAAGTCAGCATGCAGGAATGGGTAAGGATTTCTATGAAGCTTCCGAAACCTTCCGTAACGCTTTTGATGCAGCTGAGCTTTCATTTGATCTTCATAAGATGTGTTTTGAGGATCCTGACGGACTTCTCAATCAGACAGAATATACACAGCCTTGTATGACAGCCTTTGCAATGGGCGTATCCGCAATGCTCAAAGAAAAAAATGTACAGATTGATTATGCGGCCGGACTCTCACTTGGTGAGTACTCTGCTCTTGCTTTCGCAGGTGTTCTTGATCCAAAATCCACCGTTGAAACTGTCGCTTTTCGCGGCCAGGCAATGAAAGATGCTGCAGAAGGAATTGACTGCGGTATGGCTGCTATCATGAATCTTGAAGAAGAAAAGCTCCAGGAGTGCTGTGATGCAGCTTCTTCCGAAGGTGTTGTTTCTATATGTAACTTTAACTGCCCGGGACAGCTGGTTATCAGCGGTGAAAAGAAGGCTGTAGAAAAGGCTTCTGCTCTCGCTTCCGAGGCAGGTGCACGTCGCTGCATCCCTCTTAAAGTCAGCGGACCTTTCCATACAAGCTTCATGGCTCCTGCAGGAGAAAAACTTAAAGAACGTTTTCAGTCACTTACCTTCTCTCCCATGCAGATACCGGTAATGTTTAACTATCTCGGTCGTGAGATCACAACTGATGACCTTAACGGCGCAGAAGTAACACCTGAAAGCGCATCAAAGGCAGTTCCGGATCTTCTCATAAATCAGGTACAGAAAAGTGTACGTATGGAAATGATCATCAGAAGAATGATTGAGCTTGGTGTAGATACCTTTATCGAAGTAGGTCCCGGAAAGACACTCTCCGGCTTCGTAAAGAAAACAGCAAAAGCTGTTGGAACCGATAATTACAGAACATTCTCCATCGACACACTGGAGGACTTCAATACACTTTTAAGTGAACTTTGAAACGGGGGACAAAATGGCAGAAAATGAACTGACAGTACGTAATGCAGTTGTAACAGGAGCCAGTCGCGGAATTGGCCGTGCTATTTCTATTGCACTCGCTCGATCAGGCTGCAATATACTCATTAATTATGCCGGAAATGCAGCTGGTGCAGAAGAAACAGCTGCACTTTGCCGTGAGGCTGCAGACGAAAAAGAAATACAGGTTCTTGTCTATCAGGCAGATGTTTCAGATGAAACACAGGCAAATGCGCTTATTGACTATGCTGAAGAACAGTTTGGACGTATAGATATCCTCGTTAATAATGCAGGACGTACAAAAGACGGTCTCGTTATCGGTATGAAAACAGAGGACTTTGATAGCGTTATAGACCTTAATCTCAAGGGAACCTTCTTCTGCTGCAGAGCAGCTGCGAAAAAAATGATCCGTAAGCGTTTCGGTCGTATTATCAATATTTCAAGTGTAGTTGGTATCCACGGTAACGCAGGACAGGTTAATTATTCTGCAAGTAAAGCCGGTGTTATTGGTATGACAAAGAGCCTTGCAAAGGAACTTGCAGGACGTAATGTAACAGTAAATGCAGTTGCACCGGGCTTTATCGAAACAGATATGACTGCTGTACTTCCGGATAAGGCAAAGGAAGCTATCCTTGCCGGAATCCCTATGAAAAAAGGCGGATCACCTGAAGATGTTGCAAACGCTGTTCGTTTCTTTGCATCAGATGCAGCTTCCTATATAACAGGTCAGGTCATCGGAGTAGATGGTGGAATGGGAATGTAATCCCTAAGAAAGGATAAATATGAGACGTAGAGTTGTAATTACCGGAATCGGTACAGTAAATCCTACCGGAAACAATGTAGAAGAAAGCTGGAAGTCAATCCGTGAGGGTCGTCACGGAATCGCCCCCATCACTGCATTTGATACATCCGAATCATCTGTAAAGGTTGCAGGCGAAGTAAAGAATTTCGATCCTTTTAATGTTATTTCCAAAAAAGAAACAAGAAGTATGGCACGTTTTGCCCAGTTTGCAGTTGTTGCTGCAGAGGAAGCTATCTCCATGAGCGGAATCCATGCTGATAAGGATGATCCCACAGATGATACCGGCGTGATCATCTCCAGCGGTATCGGCGGAATCGATGTCACAGAGCAGGAACACAGTAGAGGAATGGAAAAGGGTTTTGAGCGAGTTAATCCTCATTATATCCCTATGACTATCTCTAATATGGCTGCAGCTCAGGTAGCTATCCGCCACGGATTCCGTGGTATGTGCACCTGCCCTGTAACTGCATGCGCAGGCGGAAGCAATGCTATCGGTGATGCTTTCCACAGAATTCGCGATGGATATGAAGATGTTATGATCGCAGGAGGTACAGAGTCCTCTATCACTCCTCTCGCTATCGGCGGTTTCACAAGCATGAGAGCTCTTAGCCGTTCTGAGGATCCTGATCGTGCCAGCATCCCGTTTGACGCAGAAAGAAGCGGATTTGTAATGGGCGAAGGTACAGGTGTCCTCGTGATGGAGGAATATGAGCACGCAAAGGCTCGTGGAGCAAAGATCCTTGCAGAGATCGTAGGTTATGGTTCAAATTGCGACGCTTATCATATCACAGCACCCTCCCCTAACGGAGAAGGCGGAGCAGCCTGCATGAAGCTAGCTATCAAAGACGCAGGTCTTCAAGCTCACGATATTGACTATGTAAATGCCCACGGTACATCTACTCACCTCAATGATTCAGGCGAGACAGCTGCTATCAAGGCTGTATTTGGTGATCATGCAAAGGAAATGGCTGTGTCCAGCACAAAATCCATGACAGGTCATCTTCTTGGCGGAGCAGGTGGTGTAGAAGCTGTATTCTGCGTAAAAGCACTTGAGGAAGGCTTTATCCCTCCGACAGTAGGCTACAAGACTCCTGATCCGGAGTGCGATCTTGATTATGTTCCAAATGAAGGAAGAAAAGCTGATCTGCACTATGTACTGAGCAACAGCCTTGGATTTGGCGGTCACAATGCCTGCCTCATCTTTGCTAAAGCAGAATGATAATTTAATGGGAGTTTATCGTATATGAGCGAAATTATAGAAAATACAGAAGAACGTGTACCTAACACACTTACAGCAGCAGAGATCGCAGAAATACTGCCCCATCGTTATCCTTTTGCTCTTGTTGACAGGATCACAGATTATGAATCAGGAAAGTGGGCTAAGGGTATTAAGTGCGTGACCATGAATGAGCCCTTCTTCCAGGGACATTTTCCGGGTCAGCCGGTTATGCCCGGAGTACTGATCCTTGAAGCACTTGCGCAGACAGGAGCAGTTGCTCTTCTCTCTCTTCCTGAGTATAAGGGAAAGATCGCACTTTTCGGTGGAGTAAAAAATGCACGTTTTAAACAGCAGGTTACTCCCGGTGATGTACTGGAGCTTTCATGTGAAGTTGTTGAGATGAAAGGTCCTGTAGGCATCGGTAAAGCAAAAGCTACCGTAAACGGAAAGCTTGCATGCCGCGCAGAGCTCGTCTTTGCAGTCGCAGAGTGATATCTGTTGCCCCTTACATTATTTTGATTTTTGACCGATAATGATAATGTACAATTTTTTCAAAAAGTAGTATACTAAATCTTCGTGACTAAAAAACATTTGGGAGGTTTTCCATGCTTGCTGATTCGCTGAATGAAGTTTACAGCGCGATGCGTATTTATTTTTATATGCAGATCTTTTCAAGATTTGAAAAAAGAGAGGCTACTCTTACTACCGTTGAGTCTTTTTGCATGGAATGCATCATGGCACTTCATAATCCGACAGTTTCAGAATTTGCGGAACTTATGGGTATTTCCAGTCCGAATGCTGCGTATAAAGTAAATAATCTTATAAAGAAGGGCTACATCACAAAGGTGCAGTCACCTGATGATAAGCGTGAATTTCATCTCCATCCCACTGAAAAGTATATGGAATATTATCGTATCAGTCAGGAATACCTTGATACAGTGGCTAAACGCTGTAAAAAAAGGTTTACGCAGCAGGAACTAGATAATCTTGACGATATGCTGCATATCATAAAGACCGAGCTGATGCCTGAAATCGATTTTGAAGAAATTCGTAAATCCGGTCAGAAGATAATTGAGTAACGAAAAACTGCGTGAGATTGATGGTTCTCACGCAGTTTTTTTCTTATGATAATAATTGCGACTTTGTCGGGTTCTTTGTTAATTTACCTGCGCATCAGCAAGTGAACTCTCATCCATATAGACATTGTGGAGAATCATTATGCCGCCTCTTCTCTCCTGCTTTATCTGATACAATGCATTATCTGCCGTGTACATGTAATCCCATAGTCTGTTTCCTCTTTGAGGAACAGAATTGCGTATTCCCTGTGAAATAGAGATGATAGGAGCTTCGGTGGCATTTGGATTCGCTATATGCAGTTCTGATATTCTTTTTCGCAGATCTTCTGCCAGTTCCTGTACCTCAAGGTCATTTCGGCCCAGATACATCAGTACAAACTCGTCACCGCCGTAACGGGCTGCGTAAATATGTTCATGCGACTTACAGAAACTTCTAACCGTCTCAGATACCATTTTCAGACACTTATCTCCTGCCTGATGACCAAAAGTATCATTAAACTGCTTAAAGCAGTCAATATCAAATATTTCAACGGCAAGCGACCGATGCTCTTTATTTGCTCTGTCAAAAAGCTTGTCTGACATCTGACCCAAACTGTATCTGTTTGGCAGTCCTGTCAGTTCGTCATATTCTGCCTGCTGAGATAAACGTTCATTCTCCTGTTTCATATCAGCCTGCTTCTTTTTCATTTCTTCCATGCTCTTACGGACATTTACTGCAAAGAGATATTCTATAGCATCAGACTTTTGCTTTTCCTGTGAAATATCAAAATAATAACCGCATATTCTGTTTGCCTCTTTAGTATCACCTTTCTTTCTCAGGTAATCGATCTGAAGTGACATAAATTGCAGGCGCATATTTAAGATACGGACAGTTTTCACGATAGGCGAAATGATCCGTCCTACTTCACTGCAGGCATCGAGTTCATCAAAATCCAAAAGCATCTTACAGATTTCATAGATATCCTCGATCTCATCAATGATCACTTCCGTGTCACGTATACACCTAAGCAAAATATCAATTTTTTCACGATAGTTACTTATATCATTCTGAGCGTGAAGCATCTTTATTTCCAGCGCAAGGAAGCAAATGTCATGTTCCAGATACATAGAACATTTTTCCGTTCCTAAAACTTCCCTAAGATGACGTATGCATTTCTGAGCACCATGAAGATCATTATTGCTGGACAGATAGATATTTGCCATAATGATATAGCATGTGCTGAGATTTCTCTCATACATAGCATCTTTACGGTAGTTTTCTATATAAGGGATAGCTTTCTTCAGATAATCCATAGCCGTATTCGCATCATTAAGTTTTAGATAAACTCTTGAGATATTTGTAAGGATAATTCCATAGATATTGGTAGTGTGATCATCCTCATCGCAATAGCGAAGTGCTGTCATGTAATTGTCCATGGCGAGCATCATATTGTCGCCAAGACTTACGATCGTTGCGAGAAGATTATATGAACGAGCTACCAACGTATGATTTCCGGACAGATCCTGGTACTGTATACCCTCTAAAAGAAAACGGCGGATATCATTAAACCCACGATCATGGAAATAATAGGCTTCAGCCAGATAGTAATATGCATAACCACATAGATAATCGTTATTCTGCTCTTTAGCAATGTCGAGAAGCACTTCCAGATCATCAATGACTGTTTCATCGAGATCTGAACGCTTCTCATCTATGCTTGCGAGCAACGAATCAATGATCACTTCGTGCTTTTTTCTCTCCATAGACGTAACCCCTTTTGTATCACGGTACCCCTCTTTCTGTACCGTGCTTGTCCCTGAGTATTACGTATATGTTACCAAAAAATTACGATGTTCGTTTAGGAAAACATAAAGAAAATCGGATTGTTTCACAGAAAGTACAATGCAACTTAAACCTTTAAGCCGAATTCCTCAGGAAGGAATCTCGGGCATACATTTTCTTTATTAGAAATAACAGATGACGCTAATCTTGCACCGATACGGCAGGAATCAGCCAAAGATTTTCCGTAGGTCATTCCGATGGTAACACCTGAGAAAAATGCGTCGCCTGCACCTGTAGTATCGATAACTGCAACCGGAACCGGAGGACAAACTCCGTAATTACCGCTTTCCTCTGCGTAAACAGCACCCTTTCCGCCCATGGTTACTACCATGCGCCTGATCTTAGCCGCCTTGATCTTTGTGCTGATGATCTCTGCAAGCTCTTCCGGAGTCTTATCAGAATAGTTGTCGGAGAAGAAAAGACCTGCTTCATCATCGTTACAAACAAAGCAATCTGTCTTCTGGACAAGGTCACGACGTTCTATCGCGATAGACATATTGGAAACAACTGCAAAAACCTTCTTCTTATGCTTCTCAGCAAGCTTAAGGATTTTTTTTACAATAGATGAATCCATATCGATCTCGACTGTTACACTGTCTGCCTTTGAAATGATCTCATCTCCCTTTTCATCGAGGAGATCACCGATTCCGGAGAGATCAGGTCTGCTGGAGATAGCTGCGGTAACATCGCCATCATTATCAAATACTGCAAGCCATGTACCAAGACCATTCTCACAAATAACTGTATAGTCTGTATTTACATGATGACGCTTCAACTTGTTAAGTACATCAGTGCTGAGCGGTCCGTTATCAAGAGCAGTTACAAAAGTAGGCTTAAGTTCTACATTTGCAATATCCTCTGCGATATTTCTGGAAACACCGCCATGAACCTGAACGATCTTACCTGCGTTTCTTCCTCCGGGGATATACTGACAATCAGGATAACCCTTGATATCAACCATTGTTGCACCAATTACTACAATACCCATGTAAATATTAATTCCTTTCTGATAAACAAAGAATCCGTTTTTAAAACGGCTCTACTAGAATACAATTTCTAATGAACAATGTCAAAAAGTTCTGATCACTATTTCGTTACAGTTCACACGTAAACGGAGCATTTACTGCGGAGTTTACGACCAAAAAAGTTGAATAGCCATTGGATTTTGCCCATCGCCGCAGGCGATTTAATTGGCAAAATCCGTTACGTGAACGAGCTGTAAGCGAGTGAACAGTAACACTATTTCTGCGCCCGCTCACGTAACGGATTTCAAGTAGTTACATAGTCAGCGTTTTTTTAACAGTTTCATACATATTATCGGTAAGACCATATAAATCCTTGATCAAACAGCCTCGGAGAACTTCATCAGGAGTAACGATCTGTATATTTCCGTCATCGTGAACCAGAAGAAGCCGATTTGAGATCTTTAGAGCAATCTGCGGCTCATGAAGGGATGTGATTATCGTCATGCCCTCAGATGAAAGTTTACGCAATACTTCCATAAGTTCCAGTTTATAACGAATATCCAGATAAGATGTCGGTTCGTCCATGATCATGTATTCCGGTTCCTGGCAGATTGCCCTGGCGATAAGCGCTCTCTGTTTCTGCCCATCGCTCATTTCTTCATAAGATTCCTCGGATAGATCACCTATCTTCATGAGTTCCATCGCATTATCTGCAGCTTTTTTATCAGTATCATTAAAAAGACCAAAGCTATCACTATACGGAAGTCTTCCGGACAAAACCACGTCTCTGCAGGTCATATGCTGGGTTCTGACACGTTCTGTAGTGATAATTGACATACGTTTAGACAATTTTCTAAGAGAAATATTTCGGATATCCTCTTTTCCTATATAAACACTGCCGCTAAGAGGATTTATCTGTCCCGAAATGCTTTTAAGGAGTGTGGATTTTCCACCACCGTTAGGTCCGATAAGCGAAACGACTTCTCCCCTGGATATTTCCAAACTAAATTCATTTATAATGATCTTTTTTCGATAACCGGCTTTTAACTTATCAATTTTCATGGCTTCGGTATCTCCTGATTATCATTAGTATTACGATCGGTGCTCCGAAAAGAGAGGTTACAGCCGATATATTCAGCTCTGTCGGAGCAAATATACGGCGTGCAAGAAAATCACTTATTAGGCAAAAGACGGAACCCGACAAAAAAGATGCAGGGATGAGTATTACCGGTTTTGAAGATTTTAATGCTTCTCTCATAAGGAAAGGAACGGCAATACCAATAAACGAAACCGGTCCGGCATACGCTGTTACGCACGCTGAAAGAAGACTGGACAAAATAATGATCAGAATCCGACAAAGTCTGATATTTACACCGACACTTCGCGCATAGTTTTCTCCAAGTCTGAATGCATCCAGACTTTTTGAAAGCATCATTACAAATACCATTGATATGCCCACTATAACCAGACAATATAAGGCTCCGTTCATGTCTGCACCGGAAAAGCTGCCCTGAGACCAGCTGTGCAGATTAACTATGTCAGAGTCATCGGCAAATGCGATCAGAAAATCAGTAACAGCGCTGCAGATATAGCCGATCATGATGCCTGCTGCCAGAAGAGATGCCATATTTTTTACATGTGATGAGATCAATATTATAAATCCGGTCGCAACAAGCGCACCTGCAAATGCCGTAATAACCAGCAAAAACGAGGACGATCTACCTGTATTGCCAACAACAAAGATAAGAAAAAGCGCAACTGCCATTTTGGCACCGGACGAAATGCCGAGTATGTATGGTCCGGCAATGGGATTTGCAAAAAATGTCTGGAGTAAAAAACCTGACACTGCCAGCCCTCCGCCCAGGATAACGGTCATAAGTGCTCTCGGCAGACGTATATCCATTATTATATTTCTGTACTTTTCATCAGCGGCACCTGTAAAAATGATCCGAAAAATATCCGTGAGATCGACTTTTACCGTTCCGATGCATAGATTTAATAAAAATGAAATAATAACAAGGATCGTCAGTATCCCGAAAACACAAACTATCCGTGCTGCTGTTTTTTTCTGCATGATTTTTCCTCATCTATAAACATCGGTTTATATCTGACTTAAACCGGTCTGTTGCCAGTACCGTTACCAATCATGCTTCGCATTCTTGGACGGTACCAGGCTACTTAAGTTTATGAAAGAAACCGGTATCTTCCGTTTCTACGTTTATTATTTTGCTAAGATCACTGATTATTGTACCTGTTTTATCAGCATATTGGTAAAGAGATTTATCAGTAAAGTAGACATTCCCAGACTTGAATGCATCAAAATTAGAAAAAGTGGTATCTTTATCCATCAGTTCCTGTAAGGAATCAGGCGCACTCTCGATAGTTGCATTGTAGATCAGAATATCTGCTTTATCGGCATAGGCATAGAAGTCTTCCGTACTGATCGTTTGCTGTGAATTACTTTTATCAGAGGCTTCTTCGTCTGGTGCCAGATAAGTTCCGCCTGCAATCTCAACCATCTTTGCGAAATAATCGTTTTTTCTACGGGTCAGTATCTGATGATTTGAATTGACCGAAAAAATAGCAATTTTTTTGCCTGTGGGTTCGATTGATGAAAGGTTGTCAATAAGCGACTTCTGGGATGCAAATGCATCTTCTGCCGAAGCTTCCTTACCTGTGATCAGACCATAAACTTTTATCCATTCGCATCTTCCAAGTGGCTCGGTCTCATAACTGGAACGGTCTATAAATACAGGAATCCCAAGTTTTTCAATTTTTTCACGAACTTTGGGCACATGAAGGATCATTGTGTTTTCAATCGCAAGATCTATTCCGGAAGATACCATAAGTTCATAATCCGGAGCACTGTACTTTCCTCCGTAAGTGATCTGACCGTCTTCCATTGCCTGTCTTGCAGTATCGATATACCAATCATCACTTTCGATTCCTGAAAGGATAATACTGTTAACAGAATCGATCGCATCAAACTGACACATTACATTTGATGATGCAAGATAAATACTATCTAATGGCTTACAAAGAGGTATTACATCCTCCGGCAGATTCTTTATGAGTTCATCAATTTCATAATTTTCCGGTATGATCAGATATTTTCTGCCATCGTCTACGGAGATCAATGCAAGATCATCAGAATACCTGTGTATAGCGAAACAATTAGCAAAGTCATTTTTGTCCGTGGAAAGGTATTTTAAACCGGTGATTTCAGGTGCAGAAAGATCCTGACCACCGACAACAGATTCCTGCTCATCAGTATTATTATTTTCTGCAGTTTTTCCATCTTTAATAAGAGAAAATCTGATTGTGTAATCGATAAGATGCGGGGTGCTCATAGCCACCGTATCTGCCTGAACCGGTATGTCCTTATCAAGACTCACGGGGATGATAAATTCTGAATTTCCTTCAGTATTTACCGGTGTGTATGTTTTGCCGTCAACTATCATATAGTCATAGTTTTTACTGCTCCATATAATGTCTGCGGTTACCTCTCCGTTCTTTACCGTGATCCTGCACGGACTTTCTATATAGGCTCTCCCACTGCCTCCCGTTAAAGTAACAGATGCGGTGTAGTCTCCGTCGGAGATAGCACCGCATCCTGTTAAACATAACGTGATCAGCAGGAATATCATAGTGGCTTTTAACCAATTAATCATTCTCTGCGATTTTTTCATACTTTATTTCTTGATAACTGCTCCTGTATGCTTTACGTAGATATCCTGTACGTCAGCAATTCCACCAAGACCCTCGATCTGGCAATCAATGCTCTCAAAAGAACCATCTGATTCAAAGCCGCTCTTCCAGGAATCCTCGTCATCTCCTGCCATGTCATTATTTGCATGGTCTCCGGCAACAACCATAAGCGGACGGAGAACAACCTTCTTATAACCTGCTTCCTTAACCTTAGCGATCACTTCAGAAAGTGCTGTTTCCTCGGGCTCACCTTCAACAGTTCCGATAAATACGTTATCATAGCCGAGCTTGTCCATCTGTGTCTGCATCTGGCTGTAAGTAACTTTTGCTGTATGAGAAGTACCGTGACCCATAAATACAAATGCAACACCAGCTTCTTTTGCTTCTTCTGCGCTTGTAAAGCCCTGAGCCTTCACAGCCTCAGCTGTAACTGCTTTTGCAACAGCTTCTTTATCCTCGTTGATAACAGTCGCATCCTTACCAACTTCACCAAGAAGAGGCTCTGCTACTGCAACTGATTCAAATTTATCCTTATAAGACTCAACAGTCTCCATGAGTTCATCATATTCTGCGCCATGCATCAAATGTGTGGGCTGTACAACGAGATTCTTTACACCATTAGAAACAGCTCTTTCCATTGCCTGCTCCATGTTATCGATCTTCTCGCCGTCTCTCGCATTAATGTGATTAATGATGATCTGTGCAGTAAACGCACGTCTGACTGACCAGTCAGGGTATGCCTTTGCAAGAGCCTTTTCGATTCCGCCGATATCCTTTGCTCTGCTGTCATTAAAGGAAGTTCCGAAGCTTACAACGAGAAGTTCATTGTCACCGATGTCATCGCTATTAAGCGGATCATCCTGTGCGGCATCGCCTGTATCTCTGCCAAAGTAATCAGGATCGGCATTTTCACCTTCTACAAGTTCCTTTTGCTCATCAGTAAGGGCATTCCACTCTTCATTTGCCTCAGAACAGAGAGCGTCAGTATCTTCACTCCATGTCTGTACATAAATAGAATCGATAAGGTCAGCTACTTTATCCGCAGCAGCCTGATCATCATCAGATGAACCTGTCTGAACATCTGAAACTGTTACTTTATGATCGTACCACTTTCCTTTTGTACCGATGAGTGCAAGATCAAAAGGCTCATCGATAGCCGGTACCGGTATATCAAAGCCATTTACTTCTTCTGTAGTACCGTCCTCATATGTCACTGTATCTACTGTAGGCTGAAGAAGTTCTGCACCGTCCTTCTGAGCATCTTCTGCTGTACCGGGGAAAAGATTAACGATATTCTTGGATGTCAGAGTGATGTGCATAGACATTTCTCCGTTTTTTACTGTCAGAGTTCCCATATCATCATAAGCATCGTTGATATGGAACATGGAGCCGTCTGTAGTAAACCTGGCGCTGTAAGTGCCGTCTTCAAGTGCTCCTGTTTCTGCTGCAGCTGTCGTTTCTGTAGCTGTCGTTTCTGTAGATGCTGTCTCGCTCTCCTCTGTTGCAGCGACAGTAGATGCTACTGCTGCCTCAGTCGCAGTAGTAGATGTATTATCAGCTGCCTTGCCATTACATCCTGCAAGAGAAAATGCAGTCATGGCTGCGATCATAATGACCGCCAGTGCCTTCTTTTTCATAAATTGTCCTCCTTTTGTTGAAACAAAGTCAAAAAAGTCTTCACCGAAGCGAAGACTTTTGCATTACAAATAAAGAGTAAATTTATATGACTTACTCTGAATTTCGTACAGTCAATGCCTCGTGACCCGGTTTCCCATGTACGACGGCAGGCAGGTCTCCCGGCTTATTGAATATAGTTCTATAGCAATATTCAAAATACGGTGACGAGATCGTGCAGGATTCACACCCGCTTCCCTTTTCACTGAAATAACAAGCACCTTCCGTCTTATTTAGTTTCCATACAGAATCAATATTACCACTATATCATAAATATGTACATGAAAAGTTTTAATACCGTGATGCCTTCTGGCTTTCAAAGAAATTAGCTATCTGCTCCAAAAGTTTTTCTTTGCCGACAGTTTTAAGGATATAGCCCTGTGGTTTCAGTGCCAGAACCCTTTGAACACTTTCTTTATCACCTTTTCCTGTAAGGAAAATAATGGGAATCGATGAAGTTCCCATCTCGCTCTTCATCATTTCCATGACCTGAGGCCCAGGGGTTATCGGCATCTCGTAATCAAGCAGTATGAGATCCGGCGTATTCTTCGCAACATAAGTAATCGCCTGCATACCGGAGTTAACAATTGTCACTCTGTATTCTTCATCAAGCCACCCTTTCACTGTTTTTAGATATGTTACGTCATCATCCACCAACAGTATATTTCTCCTGTGATGAAATTCATCGGAGGATAACAGTACTTCCGACATGACATTGATCATTTTTTTGATATCGAGAGGTCTGGTAAATACATTAACGATAATGCTTTCAGGTATAGTTTTTTTTAGCATATCGACCTCAACCTTATCGCCGATAACATTTAGGATTTTCTCCTTTTCAATACACACGTCTTTCAGATAGATCAGCGTTTCCGTCATATTCTCTATGTAGTCTCCAAGATAAAATAGGTAGACTTCCGCATCATCTTCATGCGATCTCAATTCCTTTATGTCAGGCGTAGTAATGATCGAATTCAGACCGACTTCCTTCAGATTTTTCGCGATCGCGTCAACCATAAATGTAGAACCCTGACTAATGATCAATACATTATTATCCATTTAAGTCCCCCTTTGCAAGTTCCTGTATCATGGTCCAATCTGCATTTTTGTATGCATTGACGAGTTTGTCGTATCTGCCCTTCCATTCGTTAGGAATATGGTATCCGTCAAGAGAATCCATAACCATTTTCAAAGTATCATAATCATAGATCTGTGATATTTCATAAATAGCACTGTATGCTTCTGACAGCTTCTCTTCTGTGATCGTTTCTTTATCTTTTACATCCGGTTCAGGTTCAACGAGATTACGTTTTATCATATAAGATAAAGACTTATGATAACTCAAAAGTTCGTCAGTAAACTCATTGATCGTATCGAGATCCCTGCTGTTGCCGGCGTACTCTAGTTTTTCTGCCAGAGATCCTATATCCATTGCACCAATTATCCGGGACGAACTTTTTAACGCATGGACTTTAATAGTATATGCATCGAGCCGGTTATTTTTTAGATGATTCCTGATCTCATCCTGCATATTATCAGCAGATTCCTGATAAATCTTTATAGCAGAAATCAAACCATCAATAGATCCACAGTTTTTTATACCGAGTTCGCTGTCGATAAACGGTATTTTTTTGATCCATTCAGGAAGATCCTCGGATGAGGGTTCCACGTTTTTTTCCGGAAGACTTCCGATCAGCTCATCGGGCAGCAGTTTTACGATCATATTTTCTAAAATCCCGGGATCTACGGGCTTTGAGATATAGTCATCAAAACCTTCATTTATGTAGTATTCTCTTGATCCTGAGATCGCATTTGCAGTAAGTGCTATCACAGGTGTATCAGCATTTGGATTATCTTTCTGCTCTTGTAACCGGTGCAGAGTTTCTATTCCGTCCATCTCCGGCATCCTGTGATCAAGGAAAATAATGTCATATCGCTTATCAGCAGTCATTTCCAGGCATTCGCGGCCGCTTGTAGCAAACTCGATCTGCACCTGAGTCTTTTTTAACAGATTTATGATCACTATTATATTCATGATAGTGTCATCAACTATGAGCAGATGTGCTTCGGGTGCGATAAAGCTCTCATGATATACCTTACGTGCAGCGATCGAATTTTTTAATGCTTCTTCAAAGTCTCCTATCGGGCTTGGATCAACAACTTTTTGTACGAGATCAAAATAGAACTTTGACCCTTTCCCGTATTCACTCTCCACCTGCAGCTCACTGCCCATAAGCCGAAGCAGATTTTGGGTGATCGACATACCGAGTCCGGTTCCCTCGATCGTTCTGTTCCGCTTTTCGTCCACTCTCTCAAATGCGTGGAACAATCTGGAAAGATCTTCTTTTTTTATACCTATGCCTGTATCTTCAATTGAAATAGAAAAAACAGCCGTCGGATAATTCTTGAGACGATCATTTTCATCCAGATATCTTGTGTCAAATTCATTATTGTCAGATAAAGTACTTTCATCCGTTTTTTTTCTTTTTATCGTAAGTGTAATACTGCCTTTTTCTGTGTATTTAATGGCATTTGTGAGGATATTGGTAACTACCTGTTTTATCCTGATCTCATCTCCATACAAAATATGCGGCAGGTCAGAGTCGATATTGACAATCAGTTCAAGATCCTTATTTTTCATCCTGGCTTTTGTCATATTTATGAGATCATTCAAAACCGATGCCACTTCATATTCGACAGGGATAACTTCCATTTTACCGGCTTCTATCTTTGAGAAATCCAGTATATCGTTTACGATACCGAGTAGACTGGTGCCGGCTCCTCTGATATTCTCTGCATAGCTCAGAATATCCTCGTCCTTGCTTTCACGCAGTATCATCTCATTCATGCCGAGAATGGCATTTATCGGAGTCCTGATCTCATGAGACATGCTGGACAAAAATTTGGACTTCGCATCATTTGCCTTTTCAGCCTCTTTAACGGCATTGTTAAGCTCTCTGGCCGTAACATCGATAAATGTCACCAGGCGTTCGTCAAGAGGTTTAATAGCTTTATCTATCGGTTGATCATCAGTTACAGATATAATAGCAGAGTTTTCACCGCACTCTCCTTCGCTCAGTGCAAGCACTGCTATTGCACCATTCAATATACCTCCGCAGCCTTTCCCTTTCATTATTTCATAAGCTCCAAAGCCAAAAAGCAGCTCATTATTGTTTTCAAGATAGTATTCAATTTCCTGATATTGGTCGAATTTAAGGAAATGAAATCTGTTAAAACAAACACTTATGATCACTGCCTGTGGCTTAAAGACAGCTAATTTGGCAGCGGCCTTTTTGGAATTATTTATCAATTCATTATGATAGGCGTAAGAAAGTCTTAGCTTATCTCCGTGGTAGATATCTCCTGTAAAATATAATTCTTTTTTATCTCCTGCAAAGAGAGGTACTCTTGCTATTAATGTTCCATTTCTCTCTGTGATCATGGGAAATTCGCACACATTGTCAGAAAAGTACTCATCGACACCAACATCCAGGTATTTTTTGTAAATGTCAGCTGCCGGTATTCCATCAAGTTCGTATATACAAGCATTGCCATTGGAATCTGTGTTGATTTCTCCGGTTATCTGTATCTCTTTTCCAAGAGGATGCCAGCCAAGATTATACTGTCCTGTCTGCATCAGTTTTTCGCCTGAAAGGATAACAAATACACAGCCATGGACTATTATCCTGTCTGATAGCGCATATGATAATTCTTCAGCATGGTCGATGGAATTTTTATATATGTTATCAAGAAGTTCACCAATGTCATCATTTTGGGTGATTGACTCCTGTTTATGATAAATTTTATGGTAAAGTCCCACGCTGTTATCAACAGAAATAGGATTTACGGTTCCTGCATAGGCACCAAAAAACGTTATGTCTTCATATTTCGAAGACAATTCTTCTAATATGTTTGGAAAATTATTTTGCGTATTTGCAGGATAGGTTAGAACAATCTTCGCATTCTCTTTTTCTTCCAATTCTTTCGAGAAAGTATCTATTATCTCCTGCCCATTATATTTACTTGTTTCGTATATAAAAATATCAGCTTTTGATGATTCGAATATCAAAAAAGATATGGAGACTCCATATTTATTGAATTCCTTCACACTGGACATCACGGAGATACCGGCGACTTTTACACGCGAAGCATTGCGGTTGATAAAATCTACATATTTTTTTGCGTCACTGACTTTGAATCCGTTTACATATAAAAGCGCAAGGATATCCGAGGCGTTTTTATATTCCGGAAGCTTTTCTATTGAATCAAATACTTTCATTAATTCGAAAGTGTTTTTTACAAAAAAAGTTTTCTGAAGCATATCTTTATTCCTCGCATTCTTGCGGTCTTCATCTTCGCAAAAACTACCTATTTAGATTTCGGATATTTTTCATTAATTCTCCATGATTCTTTTAAAAATAATTTACTGCCGGGTTCAAAAAACTTCTAAACCCGGCAGCATTCTTATTTTACATCTCTTCTCCACATTTGGGACAGAGAAAATCATTCAGCTTTTCTTCCAGCTTCCACTAAATCTTCCGCTGAAAGTGAGTGCTGTTGCATCTCCGCTGTATTCTGATTTTTTTAGCTTTATACCATTTACAGTTACACTCTTGACATTGCCCTTGGAGTTTGTCTTTATAGTTACGACATCCTTCTCCGTGACTTCATAAGCCACTATCGTTATCGGGAATTTAGTTTTCTGAATAGCTTTTTTTACTTTCTTATCAGCTAACTGCACTCCTTTAACTTTGAAGTATGTCGTACCAGGTTTATTGGCATTCTTGATCTTTGCCTTTTTGAAAATGATCTGACTGCCATCTTCTGTATACAGTTTTACATCATCTGATGTAAATGACGCTTTTTTTCCAATAAAAGTAATCTGACTACTGTATGAAGCAAAAACTCCTTCAATTCCTTCGATAGCTACAGTATTTCTGACAACCGCGGGCTGTTCCGGAGTTGTAGTCTCTGCTGGTTGTTCTGCCTCATTGTCACCAGGAGTTGGTGTCGGATTGTCCACCTCATTTTCGCTCGGCGTTGTTGTCGGATCGTCCACCTCATTTTCGCTCGGCGTTGATGTCGGATCGTCCACCTCATTTTCACTCGGCGTTGATGTCGGATCGTCCACCTCATTTTCACTCGGCGTTGATGTTGGATCATCATCTACAGACTTAACCACAGATATCACAATAGTGTCTGTACCTCTACCTATGTAATTAGAACTATCTCCAATAATAACTTTAACCTTGACCTCAGCAGCTTCATCTCCGGATGTAAACGTATCTCCGTTTATTGCACAGCCATGTTTCTCACTTTCATTAGCAAATTCAAAACTGACGTTGCCCTTTGCTCCATCAACTAAGTCTGAAAGCTTTATAGTCTTTCCACCTGTATTTACTGTTGCCTTATTGTTTACAACTGCTGGATCATTTACCTTGCTTATCCTCGTCTCTACAGATGCCGACGGAGAATCTTTGTAATTGCCCTCACCTTTTACCTTATACCATACATAATAGGTTCCGGCATTGGTTTCCTTTGGAATAGATGTACTCCAACCACTGGTCGGTTCATCTGTCGCATTCGTTCCAATTGCATAATGCATCTTACCGCCAGTCGCTTCTCCTGCTGTCACGAGTTCCTGCGAAGAGCCGGTATATGAAAGGCTTTGGGCATCAGGAATTTTTGTAACACTGCTTGCCAGTTTACCTACTGTTACAGTCGCAACATTAGATGTCACAGCGACATTGTCTACAGAGTCCGTTACTATGCAATAGTAGTATTCAGTTGTTTCGACACCCTTCCCGGTTGGAATATCATAGCTTGAAGAAGTTGCACCAACTATTGCAGTACCACCTGCATTGCTGTTTGATGTGTTTATGTACCACTGATAGGTCATATTATGACTAGCATTTGCCGTTGCCTCAACGGAAAGAGTTCCGCTATCATATCCGTATGTCAAACCAAGATTCTGAGGCTGCGTAGTGATAACCGGCGCCAAATAAATTTCTGTTGGCCAGCTGGCGTAATCAGATTCCTTTTCACCATTCACATCCTCTGCGAGTATATATACATAATAATCACTGCCCCAATTTTTTTCAGCATAGGAATCCGGCAAGGTAAATGTGCCCGTACCTGAAGTTCCGAATTGATCTACAGAAAGTATCTGATATGAAAATCCCTGTGTAGAAGCAATACGGGGATCATATGTATCATCCGTGATAAGAACCGATACTTGAGTGGCATTTCCTGCATTGTCCCCCTTTATAGTATATGGCACAGTTATCACATTGCCGTCTCTAGTAACAAAACTTCCATCTGTAACATCGATATCCATATCGATGTCAAAAAGAGTAAGCTTATACTCTGATCCCGGCTGACCGCTATCTCCACTGATTAAAGATGAAAATATGATGTTGGACGGATCTACACTAAAGGCAGGACTTACACCACACGAATCAACTGCACTTAGTGAAGTAAAACTGCCGTTACTATCCATGGCAACTATACTTTTTACATGCTTAATCGTAGAACGCAACCACCATTTCGAATCAATACCCTCAAGATTCTTTTTTATACATGTTTTTGAATATGTTGATGTTCCATACTCCAAACATTTTGCCTGCTCTGCGCTCAGAATAAATATTGGATCTTCGCTTAATAATCCAAACGATGAATAAGATTGATCAATAGCATCTTCAATGCCATCTACCGAATATTTTTCATTGATTGCATTTTTTTCTGTAGTTGTGAATACCTTTGAATTATTATAAAACCAGTTGCCTTGCAGCCATTCTCTAATAGTACTTTTTTCCCAATCGATATTATTTACACTATTAAATTCAATTGAACTCAATACATTGTCACAGTCCAAAAGAATGTCTGAATCGCATGAGCTCAGTACCCTGTACTTCATGGGTTTATCATCGTATTTACCATAATATACATAGCACCCCTGCCAGGGATCATTTTGGTTATCGGGCTCTCCCGGATCTGTTATTGCCCCTATACCAAACCCTGTGATTGTTTTTCCTTGCAGTCTTGCATATGCCTTCGATAATGGCGAAGTTCCCGGCATCGCCCCTATTGTCATAGCAAGTGACAGAAAAAGCGTCAATACTACTTTGGATAGTCTGACCTTTGGCTGTATATTTACTTCTTTCCTTATACGCACGTCAATGTCCTCCCTTCATTTACTCTTGTATGCATAAATTCCCTTATCAATACAGTTTTCTACTCCATAAAACCAATTAAACTTTAATGGATTCTGCCTTTACTATTCAAGCTTTTTTATTCACAAATTTTCTTTATCTTTTTTATGAATTTCTCCATCCTGCACTTATTTTTTGCTGCTTTGAACTCTAAATTATTTTTAAAATAGTTCATCGGTCCCTTGTTTTCTTCCTGACCTACAAGGCAGTATCTGGCCAGATGCCCGGGTGAGATAAATTTAAGGTTGTACCTATAAGGATTATAGAGTTCCTCAGCAGTACCAGAAAGTGGAAACAGTTCTTTAAAATACAGATCTTCTCTTACAAAAAAGGCATTTACGCCGGTAAAATTTGTGCATACAAGAACGTAGCCCTTTTTTCGTCCCAATAACTCCATAGCCTTCAGCGAGGCACCCTGCCAGTCAGATCCATCCCATTTATGATTTTGATAATATGCCTGTTTCCAATTAAGATCCGGTGGAAATTTCCCATTATACTCTATGCCTACAACCCTTGGCCTTATAGACTTTACGGCCTCCCATACATACCAGTCATTTCCATCAATATCTATACTTAAAAAATCAGGCGATGTATCTTTTATTATTGAATTTCTGTTTCCGGAAATCAGTCTATCTATTTTTTCACGAGTGATAAAAGCATTGATGACTTTAAGGCGTCCACTTTTTAACACTGGTCTAAAACTGCTGGCAATCTGTCTGCATGATGATTTACTACCATCAATCCATAAGCCATGCCATCCACAATGCAGGAGATAATGTGTATTACATTCAAGACCGTTTCCTACTCCCAGCTCAACAAACTCGTTTGTTTCTGTCCCGATCCTCTTAAAAATCTCATGTATGATTCCATCTTCATCATTCTGTGAGTATACCTTGTATCCAAAGTTTTCTAGTGCAAGCGGCTCTCTCATTCGCTTACGCGTGAGCTTATTCCAGCAAAGTCCACCAACTATTTCTCCTTCAAATCCAATACAGGTTTTCATAACATATCACTCCATTTATTTACAGCCCCTCAACAATGTCCTTCAGCTCTTTTGCTGCTTGATTCCAAGACAATAAATCAAGTGCTTCTTCAGGTTTTGCTACCTTTGTCTTTAAGACATCTTCAAGGTCTATATCATAATCATAAGGATCAAAATAATGTACCGAGTCACCACAGTACTCATGCAGCACCTCAATATCCGATGCCAAAACAGGCACTTTGCAAGACAGTGCCTCTAATGGCGGCAATCCCGCTCCTTCATATAAAGATGGAAAGATAAAAGCTCGACAATTCATCATAAGCGCCTTAGCCTTTTTATCACTGATCCTCCCTAAAAATAATAGATTTTTCAAATCGTTATACGCAAATCCATAGCCACGGTTCATTGCTCCGACAATAACAAACATGCTATCAGGATTTCTTTTAGCAACTTCATAGATGAATTTCAGATTCTTATGTGGTGATATACTTGATATCGTAAAATAATATGATCCTCTTTCAAGACAAGAGTATTCATTAAAAATTTCCTGATCTTCACCAATATCCGGATAATGCTGCCACCCGAGATGAATAGTCTGCATTTTACATTTGCAATTTATTGTCTTCTTTACATCTTCATAGGTAAACTCTGATGGCACTATCAAACAATCTGAGTTATTCGTCAGTCGTTCGAGCTTCTTTAGATATTTTCTGTTTCGATCTGAGTAAAACTTTAGAGGTATGATATCATGCAATATATTTATTCCACCGCCAAAAACAGAATTCCTATTGGCAATATTTATCACAATCCTATGTGGAAAAAGCCCAGCGATATCAATATAAAAAAATGTCCAGAATCTAAAATACGGTAAGATAGTTTTTTTTACCTTTATGTTTTTTAAGTATTTTATTCCATCATAGAATTCCCTATCTACATTGTAAGGTATTACTAACACATATCTACCATTCTTTACAATAACATCCAGACTTCTTACCATCTCCATTAAATAACGGTTTATCCCATCAATAGGAAGGTACGAGCGGTCTCCGTTTATCATAATCCTATTCATACTTTCACTTTGCCATTATAATCTGTTTAACAAAGCCGATTGACTCCTTCGTATACTCTCTTTTCAGCAAATACATCATCACTGGAATTGTTATCACCAATACAATAGTGCATACTACTATCCTCACAATTAGCCCCGGTATACCTTCATATGGAACTAAATTACAAAAGTACCATGCTATCCCACTGATCACCACAGTTATCCCTGTGTAGATGATCCGATTTATATAGTAATCATTCCTTCCGTTTTTAAAATATTCTCGGAACATGAGATTTGTAATGCATACATAATTAACTGTCAAAACGGAAATACAGGGTGCAAGAAGGATTCCTGCAAGACCCATCAGCTTTCCTAAAATAAGCATCAAACTGATAACAACCATCGCTTCAGTTACAAATATCCATTTTGCTTTCCACCAGTATCCCAAAGCGGAAAAATAAGCGTTTCTCACTTCGCTCATGGCTCTGATATAAAAATACAAAACAAAAAGCATCATGACTGTATCAGAAAGCATCAGCTTTTCTCCCATCCATATTTTCATAAATGGCTGATACAATGAAAGAAGATACGCGGTACATGCTGTCGTGACTATATTTTGTAAAAATTCCATTTTTGTGAGGTTTTTGTAATTTTTTTCTACGTTTTCAGACACTATACTGTTGCCGATACTGGACATGATGGCCTTTGTCGTCACTAAAAAAAATCCTATAACCGCATCATAAATCGCACAGTAATTTGAATATTGTCCGGCAACGTACAGACCAAAGAACGATGTGATCAAAATAGAATTCAATGAATCTCTGCTGACTCCCAATACATTTGAAACAGACAAGCCAGCGACCTGCTCTTTTACAATTTGTTTTGTCGTCTCATCGATTTTTCCCTCAGGATAATACTGAGCGAACTTCCTTTTAGAAATGATATCCAAGACAATGTTGTAACAGACTGTCCCCAATATCAATACTGTTACATAGAGATAAAAATTTTTAAAAACGATCACTACCAAAAGCTGTAGACAGCTCCTTACTGCATATATACTGATATGAACTATTTTTATGATGTCAAAACGCTGGGCTGCATTGAGCAATGCCTCCTTATGTGCGTAAAGCATAAAACCCAATGCCTTATTTATCAGGAATAAAAGATATAGAATATATATGTTTTCACTTATCGTACCTTTGTCCCCAACAAGTTTCCAAAGAAACGGGCAAACGACAATTCCAGCTACAAGTATAATAATCCCCAAAATCCGATATACGTTCTTGAAATATGAAAGAATCCCTCTGACTTTGACAATATCATTGTCCTTCAACGGTTTATAGAGGTTGACTGTCATGGCAGTGGAAAATCCCAATTCAGCAAGATTCAGCATTTGAAGCACTGCGTTAAAGGTACCTGCAAGACCGATATATTCCACACTTAAACATCTGACTACGGCAGCATTTACAAATAAAGCCATAACTGGAATCAGACAGTTACACAAGATAACGGTAAGGATATTTCTTTTTGAATTAAGCGTTCTTGATTCCATTCTTTAATCCTTCCCCCAAAACTCTTTCACACAGATTATCATTAAATCCAAAATACTCTGTGCATGACTTCATATACTTATCATTCATTCCGTCATCTACATTTACTGCCGCCAAACCTGAGTTTTTTATTCCAAGATTCGCAACATCTTTATTAAAACCTGCGTTTTTAACAGGATAAACTTTTATTCCACAATAAAGCTCGCAAAATTTCAGCCATATATCATCACCCGTAGGACATACTTCAAGAAAATCTGTATTCTCCCAACATTTAAGCGAAATGACAGTCGGAGGATACAATACTCCTCCGCACCCCGTTGCAAAAAGATCATCACCCATGCAACCTGTGCTTCTATACTCCCATATCCAGTCTCTATATCTTACAGGCTGTCTGTCACTTCCAAACCTTATCTTATGAACACGCCTGGCAATAACACATCCCTTATGATTCAGATATGTCTCATACAATTCTTTTATCATATCCTTATGATATATTATGTCATCATCAATCGTAATGATCACATTCTTTTTGTATTCACTGAAGGCATAATAATATTTTGTATTTGGACCCAGATCTTTACGGTATTTTACCACTACTCCCATCGATTTGATCTTTGATATGGCTGATCGCGGATAACGTATATTGCTGCCGAGCCATAGGATAATGATATCCGGCCTGACAGTCTGTGACACAAGCGAATTTAATGTTGGAAATATGTTTTTTATTCTACCTTTTGTACTTGTGAGTGAAATGACTATGTTTTCTTTTTTCTCATCATACGAAAGCTGAAACTTTGCTGCTTTAACTCCTGATAATGCGTTTCGAATTGCGCAGTTTATCCTTTTTTTGGCACTTCTGGTAAATGCATCGCAAAGCCGCCCTGCGCTTTCACGAATTCCCATATTTTTATATCTGTATTCCCGCCACTGCGATTCAGACTGTGCGATCTTTTCGTCAATATTATTCATAATCCCCAAAGTCAGCCAAGCTGCTGCAAAAAGAATTTCTCCCAATTATCTATGTATGTCTCATCTGTAAAACGACATGCAATTTTCTGCTGCTTGAGTACTTCATTCATATATACGGAAGATGGCATACTTATGACTCTTTCAATCCGTCTTCTGAGACCGTCTGCATCCCCGCTGTGAAAAATATAATCTTCATTAAAATCAAGAACCTCTGGAATTCCGCCCTTATCACTTCCAATAGCAATTGTTCCATTATTAATTGCCTCGATAATTATGCGTCCAAAGGGCTCATTCCATTTAGACGGAAGGATCACTGCCTTTGCTTTTTTCATATAATCGTATAAAAATTCTCTATCCATCCAGTCGAGAACATCTGTCTTACCGACTTTTTTTATTGTTTCTGCCAGCTCTCCACTTCCGATAAGGAGCAGTTTTACACCTTTCATTCCATCTACAGCCTCTGTCAAAGTATGGATTCCCTTTTTCTCACTGATCTCTCCGGCGTAGAGAACCATTTTTTCCTTCTCTTTGATAAATTGTGAAGTAGGTAAAACCTCAATAGTATCCACCGCGTTATATATAACTTCATTAAATTTTTGCCCACTGATCCCTGCACGATTATGTCTATCAAGCATATAATGTGATGGTGCTGCAAGAGCTGTCAAATAGAAGGAAGCCTTCGCATTTCTACTTCTGTTATAATCATCCAACATTCCGCCTGGAAAATTTAATTCCAACAGATTCGGTCCCCTGCACACATGCGAAAGAGGTATTTCTAAATCGTAGGCTGCCTTCCACAGATTTATCCTTCCGAGGTAAGACATTGGTGATGCCGTATGGACAAGATCCGGCTTTTCTTTGATAATGATATTTTTGTATACTTCGTACCACTTTTTATTTAAGTAAAGATCAGAATGTTTCCGCATAATCTTATCAAACTGTGTAAAAGCTGCCGTGATATGATTATTTTTGCAAAGGCTCAAAAAATGCTCGCTCACACCCTTTATATAGTTCCTTTTTACGCGAACACCTTCTATCTCGTCTTCCTGCATTTTTTTTCCCAAACAGTAGACAATGACCTCATGCCCTCTTTTTGCAAGTCCCTCTGTCATCTGCTTTGTAGAAAATTCGCCGCCACCCATGACATCCGGATAATACACTTCGGCAAATATAAGTATTTTCACGGATTCTCTCCTCTTACTCGCTGCGACTGATCTCGATACTTTTTATTCTGACTCCTTCCGATCCGCTTACAATAAAGGATACTATTTCATTTCCCGACATTGACACATCGCCAATTCTGGCAGAAACGGCTGTGTTATCCAGCATAATATGAACCGGATTGCTATCTCCTACTGTGATCTCCATGGAGGCATCACTTGCTCTATCTGGCATATCATAATAAATCTTGTAATCCCACGTTCCTTCCGCACCATAGTATTCACTTCTCAGACTTCCTCCACCCTTCTTCATAATTAGCGAACCGTCATCACACAGCTTTGCATTTTCAAATGAATATCCCGGAGAGTAAGGGAAATCAACAACCTTATCCTTTTCAGCTATAATGCCTCCAACGCAGTCAAATCTGCTCTCATCTGAAATATATATCTTTAGTCCGTCATAATCTCTTAAGTATTCCATATTTGAAACAAGGTAATCCGGCAATGTCTTATATCCTTCCGGCGAAGCAATGATAGCTGTCTTTCCCGGCTGCATTGAGTTATCAAGATACCGTGTGGTTCCTCCCCATGTGGTGCGGAAAGCTGACTTTGCACCGTCATTTACCACAATATAGTGTGTATCTCTGCTGTAAACTCTGAGCTTTCTCCCCAAATCCTTGCTATCTTCTCCGACAACAAATGCTGTATTGATTCCTTCATTTTCAATGATATGATTAAGCTCAATGAGATATTCAGATCCAAGCGCTGTTTTCGCATAAACCCATTGAGCATCCCCATACAACATTGAAAGGATAAAGATTCCTAATGTCATAACCTGAAGGCTTCGTACCTGCACAGCCTTAAATTGACTTTTGTAAAGCTCCTCCAGCATAATTGTCAGCATAAAAAAGGACGGCAGCATTGGTATCAGATGGTACCTGCTCTCAAATACCGTGTCTCCATACTTCAGATCAAGAAAAGAGAACATCAGCATATTTACCAACATAACAGAAAAGATATATCCATTCATGTCTGATATATTTTTTTTCTTTATGCAATTCAAAAAGGTGTATATCACTGCTGTTATCAGTATGCAGGTAACTGCAAAATCAACAGCTGTTCCCAGACCTTCAGCAGAAAATAGCTTAACATTCTCATGTACCGTCAGCCCTCCAAACAGTTCAAATAGTCCCGCAAAGCTTGAAAATATCGCATCGATCCATTTATCTGATTTCAGGATAACCTTACTGTCTGCCGTGGAAGAAAATCCTACGATCTTTTGCATCACTAATCCAAAAATTGCAGCCAAAAACGCTGTGCTCCCAATAATTGTCCTCTTTGATAAAATCTGAGTATAGTCTGCTTTTATAAAGGCATTCAGTACTTCCCACAGTATCAAAGGAAATACTGCACATAAGAGAATATACGCTCCACTGCTCAACCCGGTAAGAAATACTATTGTAAAAAGTAGTATTACTCTAAGTGCATATTCTTTGAATTTCTTTCCTTTATTAATATCTGTCAACAGACTGATCACAATCAGCGGCACCAGTGCTCTAAAAGCAAAAAAGCCTCCGCCCACAAATAATGTCCGCCAATATCCTAAAATGTTCACACTATAGGGGATAAAAAACAATAAAATGCCGAATCTCTTCCACGTCTTTGAAAGGGAAAGATTCCTAAACACCGAATTAACGACAAAAATATACAAAAGTACCACCAGATTGTTGGCGATACCCCGTGAAAGAAAAATATTCTCCGTGAAATGATAAATTAATGCCGATATAATAGCTGCCCCATCAAGATCCATAGATGCCTGATAGCTGTACTCTGTCGGAAAAATCCTACCTTGGCTTCCCATCTCCATTTCATGCATATATGCACTTGACGAATCAAAATCGATGATGGTATCTGCCCGGAACAGATTCATATACAAAATAAAGGCTATCTGCGTTATTAGCGCAGCAAGAACGACTTTTTCCAATATCTTATCTATCTTTGGTTTATTATTCATTCTTCAACTATTTCATCCACCAACACATGCTTATCCAACTCAATCTGCTCATCAATGATGTGCTTCTTTTTTTCAACCAGTTTTTCTCTATATAAAAGTCTTTTATCATCATTTAGATATAACATACCCTCAGTTATAGAAGCCACATTAAATGCGTCCACGTAATATAAAATGCCCCCTGCAACCTCGGGAATCGATGACTGCCTGGAGCACAATACCGTCTTTCCAAACTGTATTGCCTCAAGAACCGGAAGACCAAAACCTTCACCTTTTGATACAAAAAGAAGATACCTGCAATTTTTGTAAAGATATGCAAGTTCTCCTGCATTAACATAATCATAAGCTTTAATATACTTATCTGTAAATTTACGTGTAAGTTTTAGCCGATCTGCAATATAATACAATTTTTTTCTGTCAATCCCGGTAATACATAGTTTGCATTTTGTATCTGTCTTTTTGCAAAAATCTCTGAAAGCAAGCAGTGCCCTTCCAAGATTCTTTTCCGGCCTTCCACCGCTCACAAATAGTATATACTCCCCGATATCATCATAGTCCATCATTAGTGAAGGAGAGTATCTTGCAACGGATGTTGATTGATAAAGATATGTTATTCTCTTCAGATTTTTATGATTCAACTCCTGAAGCGTATAATTTGATACAGCAAATACTTTATCTATAGACTTAATCCATCTTGGATATAAAAAATCATATACAATTTTTTTCACTATATATTTTACATATAATACGGATAATACCCTATAGATACCCTCATGGAAATATCTGTCCATTGGATCAAAATGTGAAATATTATGTTGTCTGTCATGAATTACAGCATAAATTTTCAGATTATCATATTTTTTCTTGATCCGTTCTGCTTTTGCCATAATGCGACCGGTTATCACCGGTAAAAATAAAACACCACCATTTGAATAATCAAAAACCGTGATGTCTTTTATCCTTATCAGCACAGTTTCATCCGGCATCAGCTCTCTTTCATATCTTTTTTGAGGAACATAGTCTTTGTATACCAGAATCTTAAAATCAACTCCATGCTCTTTCAGAACAGATATCACATCTCTTGTATAGCTTCCGGCACCAGTATATGTGCCTATATCATTTTCAAGATCTATAACCGTAGTATAATCAATGTAAATGTTCATTGCATTCATAGTTCAAAACCCTATTTCACCGAACACTTTATAGATATCTTCCCAGCGGTGCATCCTCTTTGCATATTCATAACCATTTTTCCCTAATTCAAGCCGCTTCTTCTCATCATGCAGTAACTGCTCAACCATATCAGCCATCTCTCCAAAGTCATCACTCATCAGCAGATCTTTACCAACCTCTGCCGATAAGCCGTCAATCCCAAGATAATTAGTCACCACCGGCATGGACATTGCCATACCCTCAATAGTCTTTGTTTTTACTCCGGTTCCGTATGCAACCGGAGCTAATACTACCATCGTTGACTTTACATATTTTCTAATGTCGTCAACCATACCTTCAAATATGCACTGGCGATTGTCACGATACTCCTCTTTTAATGCATCAGGAGCCGGACCAATAAAATGAATGACAGGTCTACTCGGAATAAGCGGCATTATTTTATCCATAATCATCCGAACCGAGTCAGCATTTGCTGCCACCATCATATTTCCAACAAATGACAATGTATTTTGGATTTTCTTTGTCTCTATCTCTTCTCCGAAATAGTCGCAATCAGCCCCCATTGTAACTGTATATGCATTATTCCTCTTGGAGCGTATGTTCATGTCTTCAGTTTCAAATTTATTTACATATATCAAAGCATCATAATTCTGGGCAGCTTCCAGTTCTTCTCTATTAAGCCGCCTGCTTTCGGCTTTTAAAATATAGTTTTTCAAGCCGCGTAAATTAATGATCTTATTGAACCACACGGGTAAAAACTGCTCATATCTACCGCCTATCCCCGCACTATTCTTGACTGCATCTGCCTGTCGAATGTATCGCTTCGATAGTGCATCCTCCATGAAAATAGCCGCCAGCCCATTAAAATTTTTCAAAGTAACATGATATTGTGATAATCTGACAAGATCCATCAGCACAGCATCAGGTTTAATTTTACTAATCAGTTCTTCAATTCTTTTACAGTTACATTTACTAAAATATAACGAGCTCTGAAAAGACCATCTGTTTTTTCCTACAAAGGAATGCCTGATGATATTTCGAACTATCTGAATGTATCCGGGCTTTTTTGCCAAAAATACTTCTTTAATAAAATATGGTTTTTTTTCCTCACAGAAACTCTGGCCATATTCCAAAAAAGTATACATATAGATATCATAATTGTAATAATCGTATAAACCCTTGCAATAATTATACAGAAGAATCTTGTGTCCGGCGTCCATAGGCCAGAATATTCTCGTTGATACAAGCAATAAACGCTTTCTTTCGCCAGATGATTTATACATTACGTTTTGCTCCATCCTCTAGTATATTATTTTCAATCCATTCATAACATCTACGCAGACCTTCTTCCAATCCGACTTTTGGTTTCCATCCAAGAATTCTTTCAGCTTTTGAATAATCTGCACATCTTGCCTTATTGCCTTCAGCTTTTGATATATCAAACCGCGGCTTGATATTCTTGCCTGAGATTCCAACTATCATCTCTACAATTTCCCTGATACTGGTACAATATGAAGGTCCTATCTGTATGTAGCCTTTTCCCCATCCTTTATCCAAAGCCAGGACTATTGCGTCTATGATATCATCTACATGAATAAAAGCTCTTGCCTGCTCTCCACTCCCCATTACGACATATTCTTCATTGGGAAAATTCACAGCTTTGCGTATCAATGCAGGTATTACCTGGCTTCTATCTCCGTAATCAGTCGGTGAGCCATATGCATTATGAAGTATCAGAGTACAGCAAGGAATCCCAGACTCCTTCTCAAGATAATCCAGCTCCAACTGCCCTATCAGTTTGCTCCATCCGTATGCTGACTCCGGATATGCCGGGAATAGTTCTTCCTCTTTTAATGGCTCGGGATTCAATGTATTTTGTCTGTTATAAGGAAAGCTGCATGCAGTTCCTACATAAATTATTCCTTTTATCCTATCTTTGCCTTTCTTCCTTGCTGCATGGAATACATTTGAGTTTATTAGATTATTCATCCGGAATATATCACTTTGATTTTCAAATACATATTCTATACCGGCAACTCTTGCCGCAAGGTGAACTATATAGTCTGTACTTCCAATCACTTTTTCACACGCATCAGGATCACAAAGATCCACATTATAAAATTTCTGCTCAAGATCTATTAGTGCTTTGCCGTCATCATACAGGTACTCAGTTTTTCCACGCCAGAGATTATCGACTACAGAAACGTCCCATCCATTCTTTACAAGTCGTTTTACCAGGTTGGAACCGATCATCCCACAGCCTCCAGTAATCAATACCGATCTCTTTTTTTCAAAAGAAGACATTAAGAATTCCTCCTGACCGCCTGCTCTCCTATTCCAATCGTTATGAAAATATATGGAGTACTCACACTCTGCTGATACCCAAAAAATTGGTGTGCACAATATGCAACAATGATAACACTAGCAGCAAGTGCAACAGGTTCTGCTTTACGATTTCTGATAAAGCGTACTATTGCAGATATAAAAATACCAAGGTATGTTATACCTCCAAATAATCCATAATTAATTAAGGCATTCAACCACTCATTATGAGCATTGTATGCAGTCTTATCCGTATATAATACCAGCCATTCATGTACATAGTCATCCAGGACATGAACAAACTGATCCGGTCCGGCTCCGAATAATGCATTCAGAGGTGATGTTTTGACTTCTTCGATAAATGACATCACGCTGTCATGCCAAATTGCTCCTCTTCCGTTTCCCCAATTATAATTAAAAAACAGATAATTCGCATTGCTTTGAAAATTTAGAGGAAGGAGCTGCGCTGTGTTTAAGATTATATAAACCACAATTGCGACTATTACAAATCCTAAAATACCTGCAAATAAATATCCTGCATAGCGGTATTTTGTTACATTAAATCTGACTTTCTCTCCTGCTTTCCTGCATATGAACATATAGATTATCAACAAACATACTATGGGAATCCATATATATGGTGACTGCATAATGAACTTTGGAAGAGGCTCCAAACGAAATTCAGGTTTTGCCAGATACCAGATGATGCCGATTAATCTCCATGTTAGTAAGATTATCAATGCAATTTCAAAGAAAGCCTTTATCCGTTCTATACTGTCAAAGGACTTTATAAATAGGAACGATAAGGCAAAAAACAAGCCGGAAAAGATCATATCAGCATTCAGGATGCATGGCAGACATGATGCCAAAACAAGATGTGCGATGGCAATCTTACGCATCATTGACTTTGGCTCTGAGATCCAAACTGTGACCACTCCCAGAATATAGAATAAAATCATATATGAAGAAAAATGCGTATGCTGGCCAATCGTGGAAATATACAATTTATTCTCCAGACCAGCATACAGATTAAATACATCCAGACCAAATCTTTGCAGTATCCCTATAGCAAAGATGACAGCCGATGCTGCAAACGACATATAAATAAGGCCTTTAAGCTCATCCAGGTCGAAAAATCGTGAAGTTATAAAATATAAAAAAATGAATAAAAACTGAGATGCAAGACCCATATACCATGTTACGGCTCCCCAAAGGAGGCCTTCTTTATATGGGGCAACGATTGCGGATATGATAACGAACAGAGCATAAAGAGAGACCATGATATCCGTTGATGAAAACTTGAGTTTTTTTATAAAACTTTTTATATCCTTGCCGGAGTTTTTTATATAAACTACATTCCCTATAAGTATTAGCAACAAGGATAATGGGACAAATGTCGGTATCCAAAATGAACCAACACTAAAACCATATGAAACAGAAATCAAAAAGGCATACTTTACACGAGACGTTACCGCATATCCAGGCTCGATCAAAAACGGATACAGACATACAAGCAGATAAAGGTACATCAATAGGATAACGCCTGTTGCTATCATAAAAAAATTCGCCTGCGTGTATTCGCTTGTTTTTCTTATCTTTTTAGACATAGTAAATTATACCACCCCCTGACATCATTTGTTTCGTTTTGTTTTTAGCTAGCCTCAAGGCCAGATTGACCTTTCGTATCTCGTCTAATTATATTGCCTAGATGGTATTTTGTCATTTCATCTTATGGTAAAAAAATTGCCCCTGATCAAGGGGCAAATTATTTGTCCAAAAACAGTTTTACGCAACAGCATTTGCGTTTGCATTAATGGTGTCTATTACTTTTTTAATCGATAGCCATACCGAAATATCGCTGAATATATCCACTACACTACCCTGATCTGTAAAAGGTGATTCCTGAAGAACCGACAGATCAGTCATCATACCGTTATGAACAATATATTCTACAATCTGATTTACAAAGTAAATCTGTCTGCTGTCGAGATTGGTGTTATCAAGAAACTCCGAAAAAGCTTCTTTTGCAGCATTCATATCGAGTCCTACAATGCTTCGTACAAACTCACCAAGAGGTTTCTCTCCACACTCTCGTTCATAATCTTCCTTTGTTCCTACCTCTTTCCAGAGGATTTCTTCAAGAGACTGCACATCCATTTCCGTTAACGGCTGATTAGTCTTTAATTTTGCGATAACTATGTTGTCCTGATGCTGACGAACATAATACTCTGCCTTGGCCTTGTAATTTTTCAGTTCATCATTTTCAAGCTCGGATTCGTTCCATGTAGTATCCAAAATATCGTCTGAAAAATTAGTATCATATTTGAATTTAATAGGATGAACATACTTCATCAAGTCTCTAAGGCTTTCCCTGATATGCTCAAAGTCATCAACACCTGCCCTTTCTATATAGTCAGTCTGCAGAATTTTATTGATAAGTTCCGCCTGGGCCTGTATCTCAGGAATATTTGCAACAGACGAAATACCAGTCACTTTTTTCATAAGATCCGATTTCAAACGTCCGTACTTTCGTCCTGCAATCTGTGCGAGTTCCAATCCATAGATCAGAGCATCAAAACGAACTGCCGAAGCCTCATCACTGTCCGGCAGGATCAAGGGGGCAAGTTCTTCCTTTACAAGTAAAGTATCTTCATAGGATAGAGCCTTATAATTATCCTCTGTTGAGTATGTATCAACATATTTTATATGCTGACGAACCTCAAATCTACTGCCATTCTGCTTTACTTCACGAACTTTCCCCGCCATGATCTCTACAAGGCGTTTTCTGTATTCCATAAGTCTCTCTGACTGATAATTGATGTCCTGCAGCTTAAAGGCTATCTGAAATTCAAGATTAAAGATTGCTCCTTGAAGAGCCATAACATTCGTAACAGCGCGACCTTCTCCCATGCGAAAGAAATCAAAATTTCCACAGAAATCAAAGATATAAAACTTTGACTTATCTTCTCCATCAATAAGTCCTGGGCAAAGTCTGGTACCTCGACCGATCATCTGCCAGAATTTTGCCTTACTCATGACTTTCTTAAAGAAAACCAGATTAAGAACTTCCGGCACATCAATTCCCGTATCCAGCATGTCTACAGAAATAGCTATCTGAGGCAATTTATTTGCATCCGAAAACTCATCGATTGCACTCTGCGCATAGGTCATATAGTTATCGATAACCTTTGCAAATGCCTGACCGTTAGCACCCTTGGCGAGATTTGGATATTCTTTATTAAAAATCTCAAGAATTTTCTCAGCATGATCGTGGTTCTTAGCAAAGATAATGGTCTTTCCGATCTTCTCTCCGTACTGTATCTTCAAACCATCACGCATCACGATATTGAGTACCTGTCGGATCGTATCCTCATTAAAAAGCCATGAATTAAGGGCGGAGGCATCTATTTTATCAGGGACATTTCCTTCGTCATCACCAAAAGTATCCTCGAAAGCAGCCTTATCCTCATCAGAGAGTTCATCGTAATGAATACCCTCTGTCAAAAACTTCAGCTTTGTCTCGATAGACATATAGTCAACGAGATAACCGTCCTTAACTGCCTGCGCCAGATCATAGCCATACGTAGGGACGCCGTTTTCCAACTCAAAAATTGAGTAAGTATTCTTATCTATCTCATCTTTAGGCGTAGCTGTAAGACCCACGAGTGGTGCATCAAAGTACATAAAAATGTCTCTGTACTTGTTGTAAATTGATCTGTGCGCTTCATCGCATATAACGAGATCAAAGTGTCCGCTGGTAAATAATCTGCCATTCTCATCCTTTACATCATCAATACATCCCATCATTGTCTGATAGGTAGAAAAAACGCAATGAGAATTAGAATTGTCTTTATCCTCGCATAAATTTGTACACGAGAGATCCGGTAAGAGATTTACAAAACTTCTCTTTGCCTGTGTAACAAGCGAATTTCTATCCGCAAGGAAAAGAATATTCTTTACCCATCCGGCTTCTAATAATACTTTACACAGAGCAATAACTGTTCTTGTTTTTCCGGAACCTGTTGCCATGACGAGCAGAGCTTTTCTGCGGTTTTTTTGATCAAAACTGTCACAAACTGCTCTGATAGCCGCTTCTTGGTAATAGCGTCCTGCTATATTCTTATCTACAGAGATGTGATCCAAGCTCGTTTTCATTGCCTGTAGATTAAAAAGCTTCTCAAGATCACGTTTGGAATAAATCTCGGCAACTTTTCGCTCAGGATACTGATTATCAACTATACGTGTATCAAATCCATTTGTCAGGAACACTACCGGGCGTCTTCCGTATTCTTTTTCTATTAGGTCTGCATAGAGCTTAGCCTGCTGACGTCCCTTTACCACATCCACACAGGTTCTCTTTGCTTCGACAACTGCGAGCGGTTTATGCGTATCATCATAAAGAACATAATCCGCATACCCTACTTCTGATTTATTAGGCATACCAGGCAATTCGACTTCATTTATCCAGTCTTTTCCCTCTGTCCAACCTGCATCACGAAGCATGATATCGATATAGATTTTTCTCGTCTTATACTCAGACAGATCGAGTGGCTTTGGCACATAGGTCTGCTGCTTCTCTGCTCTCCTAGATGACAGTTCTGACCGGAGCGCCTCGTTTTCCTCTCGGAGCTTTTGCAGATCGAGATCTTTCTTAGCAGAGTTTTCGATCTCCTTTTCTAACTCCGCCTTTGTAGCGGCAGCTTTTTCACGATTTTCTTTGGATTGCTTGATCCTGTCATCGATAAGTCCCGGATTAAATGTTCGTTCTTCGTAATAATCGGAGTAACAGTAAGAAATGTAGTCTAAATAGATAAAAAGATTTTCGAGACAAAGCATTGCCTCATCACGTCCAAGTTTCTTCGCACCGTGGGCAGTATTATTTCCACATCTACGTATGAAATCCATACGTTTCCAGAGATCCGGACCGATCATCTGACGGTAGTCTTCGTCATTCATCAGACTATGCAGATTTACCTGATAGGGCATACTGAGAGTTGATTCTACGGAATACATCCATTTCAGAGCAAATTCCATGGCACGGCGACAGTTCATGATACACGCCTCAGGATCCATCAGAACGATCCTCTCCGCAGAAATCGCAACACCCGCAAAACTCTTAAACTTCGGCTCTTTTTTCAGATAGTCAAAATTCGTTGTCATAATCAACGACCCCTCAATAATTTTTTCCTACTCATATTATACGATTTTACGCGGTTTATGCCACAATTTTAGGTAAGTCTTTTTTATTTTCCGCTGAATTGACGGAAATGAATAGCATTGTTTCCTGATAGTGACTAAGCTTGTTAAAAGAAGTTTTTTGACATCTGTTAATCGTCGTCTTCATTCGGATCCGGGATAAAGAAAAAGATCTCTTCAATCGGTTTCCCAAATACTTTTGCTATATCCATAGCAAGCTTTAATGAGGGATTATATTTGCCATTTTCAAGGCTTCCAATGGTTTCTCGTCTCACGTTTACCATCTGCGCAAGGTCTGCCTGCGACAGATTCATGTCTTTTCTAAATTCATGTATTCTCGTTTTTAATTTCGGCATCAATCGGATTCTCCATTGTTTTCAAAATATATGAAATGCAGTTCTGTGACAATTCATATATCAAATTCTTTTTTCGTATAGATGAAAGTAAATTCCTTCGATGACCTGAACGACGCCGATAAAGATCAGAATCCAGCCGCGGCTGAATTTAAATAACTCAATTTTCAATAATGTCTGAAGGCAGGCAACAATATTCCATAAAAGAAGTCCCAACAAGATTGCGGTATAGGCACTCGCTTTCGCTTTCATATGATTAAATTCAGATCTTTCGTCACCCGGAACAGCTCTGGCAAAACCCAAACTGACTTGCAGGGTAACTGCTAATAATAATGATATCAAAGAAACTACTGAGAAAATAAGTTTGTCAGCCTGAATACATAATCCTGATAGCATCCACAACAAGCCAACGACTACTGACTGCAAAATATTTTTGGTTGCGATAGACATAGTAGATTTCGTACGTTTCATAAATCCCACCTCGTAAATATTAGAATAATCTATCTTTTGTTAGATTTATATATCTTATGATAGAAATATATCGCATCTTGAAGTATTGGTCAATTACTTTTCTGCGTGGATAGTGGAATGACAAAATTAATGAAAATTGACGGAAATGAATAGCATTGTTTCCAACGCGCCCCGGTGAACCGACATTGCGAAGAGCTAACTGCTAACGAAGTCTAAGCACGCAGGGCATTCGCTTTCAGTATCGCTCTTGCCCTGCGTGCCAAGGCTTCGTATGCAGTGGATCTCTTCTATGCGGTTCTTTACGGGGTACTTATGGAAATCAATGCTATTCATTTCCTGATAGTGACTAAATATATATGCCATTATGTTTCTATGCAATGAATTGGCGAAATTTTGATTTGTCGACTTGTTCTACAAATGATATAAATTCTCGCTGCAATTCAATTGGTGGAATCACTTGTTGATATGCTTTCATTATAGCTGTATTAAGATTTGGTTGAGTTCCCGCAGGCGCTATAGCTCTAAAATGTTCTGTCATTTGATTTAATGATTGCAATAAAAAAACTTTATCTAATCTTTTATCAATATCTTCCATTGCAAGCCAACCATCGTGAATGCATCCATCAAAAGTTATAATGCGCGCAAAACCTAATGAAACTCCACAATTTGCAAATATCAAACTACCTGACTTAACTAACCTACTCTTTTTTACACCTTCTTCGATAATATGCTCTTTAGTTGATGAAAGATATATATTATCCCCGTCTGTAGCATCGCCTATCTTAATCCACGGAATATTTCCACCCAAAAACTTTTCAATTGGTCTAGGAGATCCACCTCGAACAATTGTACAAAGAGCACCTAATGGCTCACTTTCCCATTTCTTATTATTTATGTTTATATCACCAAACATCTCGACAAATCGGGCTTTGATAAGATCATCCAATAATGCTATTTGCTTCTTTCTTTCATCCATTATTGAGCTCAGCTTTGTAAGCTGCTCTACAATGGCATTTTGTTCCTCTAATTTAGGAACAGGAATCATTATATTCTTTACATATCCCTGCGATATATGAGGCTGTGCTCCTCCTATACAATCCGCCAATATCTTTTCTCGTTTTGATATAAGGTAGTAGAAAATGAATCTTTGATTCATATCCTTGCTAGGAAGTATGCCAGTAATAGACTGATTTCCACATGCTTCAAATTTTAGGTATCCAACCTTCCCAGCTGTAGCTCCGGTAAGTGCTATCATTACTGTTTCAGGTGGCATCATTCTCGTACTACTATTATCATATCCATCTTGCGTAATATACTTCTCTGTATCAAATACATCACAATTCTGACAGCATCCAGACTGGAGCCACGGAATATTTCCATTATCCCAATACTCTTGTTTGGCTGTGGAGGGAGTTCCTCCCGTCACTACAGATGTAATTTCTCCAATTTTCTTATATTCCATCTATCATCCCTACAAATCTCAATTGAACTTTTCCTCAGGCAATGTATTTCTGATGGGATGCCTTTACATTGCTTTGATTTACCATGGCGTACTGCATGGTCGTATCGATCTGGGAATGTCCTAGGATTTTCTGAACCTGCTCTATAGGCATGCCTTTGTCGATGGCTCTTGTTGCCATGGTTCTGCGAAATTTATGAGGATGTATTTTAGAAAGATTTATGCTTCTTCCAAGCTCACGCATACGAATCTCGACTCCACTGATTTTTAGTCGATCAAATGGAGCATCTAGCGTTACAAACAAAGCAGGATTTGTGTCAGTTCTACTTTCAATATAGGACTGTAGATGAAGTTTTGCCTTTGCATCAAAGTAGACCCTGCGCTCTTTACCACCTTTTCCGAAAACGATACATTCCCGGGCTTCAAAATCTACATCAGCAATATTAAGATTCACAAGTTCTCCGACACGGATTCCGGTAGAATAAAGCAGGTCTATAATCGCAAGATCTCGTTTACAGGTACAATTATCCCGAAGATTCTCTATGTCTTCGTCTGTAATAATTTCTTTAACCTGCTGATTAGTCTTTATCTTGTGTATTCGGCGCATCGGACTTTTCAATATATAGTTCTCTTCCTCAAGCCAGGAAAAGAAACTGGAAATATTTCTCCGAACATTATCAACAGTAACTTTACCGCAGTTGTTGATTTTCTGATAATCGGACAGGTACGCTCGCATATCTTCAGTTGTTACACGTCTTATCGGATTAGAGATGCACTGTAGCATTCTTTCTATCGTGACACGATAGTACTTTATCGTCCGTGCTGAACAACCCTCGATAGTTTTTGCATCCAAAAACATTCTCAAATATTCCTCGTTTGGGATATTTCGCTTCTCTTCTGCTTTCTCTGCAAAAGCATTCAGCATTACTTCCTGAAGCTTCTTCATCTGTGAAACTGACAGATACTCAGACATCTCATTGAGGATAAATACAACTTTCTCTTCCATAACTAATATCTCCTTCTGTGAAGATATTATGACAAAGTCATCAAAAGTCATATTTTAATATATTTATGTTATTATCCAAAAAAGACTTGCTCTAATCATACCAAGGAGGCAAGCTATGTTTGATTTAAGAGCTATACCAAAACCAACAAGTTCATACAGCTTTCCTTTGGATATGACTGATGAAAGACGTCAATTTACCGAGCGTAGAGAACGTCGTGCCAGAGAACTTGGGATTTCGCTATATATTCTCGGAACAGACACTGATAAAGAAACAGAATTGCAAAAACTTGAAGATTATATCATGGATAATTTTATCGATTTAGACTTAGATTTTCCCGAAAAAATCAAAACAGAATATCTTTCATTAAAAGAGAAATTAAAATCACAATCTTCAAATATATAACACTTATGATACTGGTATCTCCTCATGTTGATACCAGTATCTTTCGTTTAAGGAATCGTTACAAAAATAATTCCGGTTCAGTTGTCTTTAATATGTCTGCAAGAACCTTGTAGTCAAGGTATTGTATGTCATTTTCTCCGTTATGGATTCTATTTGCTAATTTACTGCTGTAATAAATTTTCATTGCCTGTTCCAATGAAATACTATTTACCTCGGAAATATATGCAATCAGTCTTTCTTCAAGACTTTCCTGATAAACACGTTCAAGAACTTCTCCATCCATTCCTACACCTCATAGTATGAATCAAATTCCAAAAGTGAATCTATGGCTTCCTGATTTATAAAAGCAATTTGATCGTATGTGTCATATACTTTTATTTCTTTCAATGCACGATCTTTATCCCAAATTCCCTGATGAAACATATCCACTACTCGAAACACTTTATCATCTGCGACTTTTCCGAAAATAATGTCATATTTTTTGTAATCCAAAGAACCATCACGGCAGGCACATACAAACTCAATCCATTCATTGAGGTCATCATCAAATGTTTTAACCCTGAAGTCGTCCCATTTTTCTGACATGTTATAGCAGTTTATGATCCCGTTTTTTTTGTTTGCCAATTCTGCTTTTCGTCTAGCCCATTTTTTTGCCTGCTTTTCAACTGTTGTTACGTAGAAGCCCTTACCAAAATCTAAAGATCTGTAAGAATGATAAACATCAGGATTTTTTACACCATCCGTGCTGCCATGAAAAACAATCATATCTGGATTCCTCTGTTTTTTAAATATTCAACAATATCATCAACGATATAATTTGTGCTCTGTGTATGCAGTACATCGTAACAATCCACCAAATATTTATTTATACAATCTGCCTGACTTAAAATGGAATACACTTCTGAAGGAAGTTTGCCCCACTTATTTGCACAGGCATGAATCATATATACAACAAACGAAAAAGATTCCCTTGTCATAATATCATCTCCCCATTCGCTCCAATTTTGCCGTTGACCTATGAATGTGTGTTCTGTATAATTAAACCTCGGTGCTACCATTTTCGGTAGGCGGTTAGTCCTCTTCCAGAGGACTGTGACCTCTGTTTATCATAGAAATCTCATACGAGAAATCTTTGAAAGGAGGTACCTTGATTGATGCTGACCATTAGTGACTTGATTGCAGTTCTTGCACTTTGTGCAACGTTCTATAGTCTTGGTTACATGCATGGAAAGCGTGATTCCAAGACACAAAAATAACCGCCCAAGCCTAGGAACTGAGCGGTTATTTAAGCGATTATTTTTCTAGGGCTAACCGTCTATCGGTAGCACCTTTTTCATATTTATAGTACCACCACCGCTCGGTATTCGTCAAACACATATTCCATTTCAGCCGAAATATTCCTGCATCAAACTATCGAATAAAATTTGAGTTTCATCTAATGCCTTCTGTACAGCAACTTTTGATTTGTCGACCTGACTTGTAAACTCTGAAAACTGTTTCTGCAATTCAATTGGTGGCATTATCATGTTAAATACTCTAATATCACCAACATTTATATGTGGAGATGCTGAACCACTCATCCCTTTCAGTGCGTTATTCAAAAATGAATCGCAATTTATTGCCATACTTAAGAATTCAGGCATACACTGTTTCTGATCTGGTGATAAAAGCATCGAGCGTTGTCCAAGCGCAACATCACAGTCTCGATCAATTACTGCTGCAATACCTAAGATTGCACCTTCTCTTGTATAAATCACATCGCCTTTTTCTGGTTTCTTACGCTGGATACGTTTTACATATTCTTCTTCCGGAATATACTCAATTTCATCCCAAAGAATTTGATTTTTCTTAACAATTGATGTACGAATACACATAAATCCCGTATCATCTGTAGTGTAAGAAGGTGTCGAATGAGGACAGTCAACTATCGAATAACACGCTTCCTCTAATGGTTTTGTATCCCAGCCCCTCTCATTTGTAACTGGATCACCAAAGAGCTCGACAAATCGGGCTTTGATGAGGTTGTCGAATTCATTAAGTTCCTGTTGTCTTTTTTCTTTTACAGCAACAACCTTTGCTAGCAAATCGACTATATATTTCTGTTCTTCCATTGTTCTTTTCGGAATTAACATCTGTCTCATTGATGCCTGAGTAAGTTTTTGCCTAGTAGCCCCATTTACCATTCCACCAACATTATAGAACATCAAAGAATAGCACAAATAGTCGACATTTAGCCCTTCTTTGGGTTTTAACACATGAGCGTGATTGTTAACCCAGCACTTTCCAGAGACTCGGTAAGCAATCGGTCTTTCCTTTGACCCAAAGTTCCCCCCATCCTCAGCCAGAAGAACCAACTCATCATCAAATATATATTCTGCGACATAATCCTGAATTCCATTCGCACCATAATACGGATACGGTCCTTCTACTCTATCTGAAGAAGTAATTGGAACTCGCTTAGAATCCAGTATTTCACAGCAATCTTCTAATAGTATTTTCTCCATCCATCATCCCTACAAATCTTTCTCTACTTATTTATTCATATTGACTCGTGAATATATGTTCGTTATAATAAATAACTGGTGCTACCATTTTCGGTTAAGTGAGATAGGAAATCTATGATTTACGTTATCGAACTTATGCAGAGAAAGGCGGTTAGTCCTTCAATCGGAGGACTGTGACCTCCGTTTATTATAGAAATCTCTTTTGAGAAATCTTTGATAAAGGAGGTGATTGCAAATGCTGACCCTTAGTGACCTAATAGCTGTGATTGCGTTTTGCGCGGCCATATACAGTGTTGGTTACATGCATGGGATGCATGACGGCAAAACACAAAAATAACCGCCCCGAGCCTGGAAAACTTGAGCGGTTATTTTTGACCAATTAAGAATATTTAGGGCTAACCGTCTATCGGTAGCACCTTTTTCATATTTATAGTACCACCATCGCTCGTTATCCGTCAAACATATATTCAATTATCATTCGTGCCTCATTCGCATTTCGCTTCATGCTCATTGACAGGCACTCCTCGTTACCTCGATAAATCTTATTCTTTCCATATTTATCGTTGACTCATGAATATATGTTCTGTATAATAAAGCCTCGGTGCTACCATTTACGGTAGGCGGTTAGTCCTTTTCCAGAGGACTGTGACCTCTGTTCATCATAGAAATCTTGTATGAGAAATCTTTGATAAAGGAGGTGATTGCAAATGCTGACCCTTAGTGACCTAATATCTGTGATCGCGTTTTGCGCGGCCATATACAGTGTTGGTTACATGCATGGGATGCATGACGGCAAGACACAAAAATAACCGCCCCAGCCTGAGAAACTTAGAGCGGTTATCTTTATAACTAAACTAAATTAGGCTAACCGTCTATCGGTAGCACTTTTCTTATGCTTTTATCTTAGCATCTTCCCACTCTGTCGTCAAACATATATTCAATTATCACGTACGTATCGTGCTTTATTCGCATTTCGCTACAAGCTCATTGACAGGCACTCCTCGTTACCTCGGCAAATCTCAATTTATTATTTACAATTTCAAAATAAAGTCGTTCAATTACCTGCTTTCAGCAGCTTCTCCAGTTCATCCATTTCCTTTGATATCTCGGCTTCGATACTTCTGATATTTGCCATGATCTCTTCTGTCGGCGGATACTCTACCGGAATGTACTCGACTTCCTTATATTTATTGATCGACAGATCGTAGTCATTGTCTTCGATATCCTTTTTAGGAACCATGAAGGACTTATCTGTGCGTTTTCTATCAGCTTCTTTATCAAGATTCTTAAATCTTTCGATGATATCCGGGATATCATTTTCGTTTACGGGTGTACGCTTATCATCGAGACTGTAGCCGTCCGCTGTCATATCGTAGAACCACACATTGTCTGTTCCGCCGTGTCCTGTCTTTGTGAAGATAAGGATAGCTGTTGATACTCCAGCATAGGGTTTAAAAACACCTGAAGGCATGGAAATAACAGCTTCGAGCCTGTTTTCTTCTACTATCTGCTTACGGATATCTTTATGAGCCTTTGATGAACCGAAAAGTACTCCGTCCGGAACGATACACGCGCATCTACCACCTACTTTAAGCATACGCAGGAAAAGTGCCAGGAACAGGAGCTCTGTTTTCTTTGTCTTACATACCTTCAAAAGATCTGCGGATACTGCATCTGCATCGAGGCTTCCTTTGAAAGGCGGATTTGCGAGGATAAGCGAATACTTTTCTTTGTCTGAATTTTGATCTGAGAGACTGTCACGATACTCAATAACAGGATTCTCTATTCCGTGTGTCATCATGTTCATGGCACCGATACGAAGCATTGTTCTATCCATATCGAAACCGTTGAACATCTCGTTCATGTAATGTTCTTTTTTCGCTTTATCAAAGAAAATTTCGCTCTTTTTTACTTCTTTCAGGTATTCAGCCGCAGATACGAGGAATCCTGATGTTCCGCATGCCGGATCACAGATCACGTCATCAGCATTAGGATCTACCATTTCGACCATCATACGTATAATGTGTCTCGGTGTTCTAAACTGTCCGTTTCTGCCGGCAGATGCGATTTTGTTTAAGAGATACTCGTATACGTCTCCGCGAACGTCCGTTGCCTGAGAGCTATTCATCAGTTCATAGATCTCATCCAGTGAATCTACGACTTTTGACAGAAGCAGCGGTGTCGGAAGCTTAAATATCGCATCATCCATGTACTTGGTATAGGCACTGTTTTTATCACTGTGCAGATTTTTGATGAACGGAAATACCCATTCCTGCATCACAGTGTACATCCGCGCAGCCGGGAAATCATGAAACACTGACCACTTGAGCTGACGACCTTCGATCGTTCTGTCTTCGATCTTTACTTCATCTGCGAAAATGCTCTTATACGGAAGTCCGAGCATCACGCTTTCTTTCTCCTTTTTGTTATCTACGTCATCAAGATCTCTGATAAACATGAGATATGTTATCTGCTCGATTACTTCCAACGGATTTACGAGACCGCCCGCAGCAAACACATCCCAAAGTCCATCAATTTTATTCTTTAATTCACCTGTAATCATTTGTTCCTCCAAATTTCACATCTTTCATAAGTATATCGTCTTGATGATTTTTTGTCATCTTATAGAAATCCAACAGAATTTCCGATAAGTCAAAAATTGCCCCCGACCAGTTTTGATCAGGGGCATCTGTTTAATCTTATCCTACTTTATTCCAACTTAAACTTCCCGACTTCTGCCTGAAGTTTATCTGAAAGCATATTACTAGACGATGCATCTTCGTCGATCTTCAGCATACTGTCTGTCATTGCTACCGTTTTCTCTGTCGTATCCATTACGCTGTTCGCCACATCTTCAACAGAACTGTTTATATTTTCTGTAGACTCCTGGATGCTGGATACATTGCTCTGTAGCTGTGCTGTAGTAGCAGAGAAACGTTCCATCATTTCATCGATACGTTCAGCAGAGTTCTGATATTCATCACTGATATCAGCAAGTTTGTCAAAACTCAGGATCGTCGTTTCATTTACAAAATCAAGCAGACTCTGTGCCTCGGCAGCAAGTTCATTTACAGCGGATATAACTTCTGATGAAACCTGTTTGATCTCACTGGCTGCCTGCTGTGAATTGCTGGCAAGATCACCTATCTCCGATGCAACAACCGCAAAGCCACGACCGATCTCTCCAGCACGTGCTGCTTCTATAGAAGCATTAAGTGACAATAGATTTGTCTGGTTAGCAATTGCAATTATATTTCCGGTAAGGTCTTCGATCCTGCTGACAGATTTTGAACGTTCGATCTTGTCCGATACGGATTCTTTAATTCTTTCAACTTTTTCTACAGTTATCTCACGCTCTTTTTTTGCTGCATCTCCGCTGGAAACAGCTGCTTTATGTACATCCTTTGATAAAGTCTTTCCTGTCTCTATCTCAGCTACGATATCATTGAATGAACCTGTCATATCAGTCATCAGTTCTGTAATGTTGTTTATGGATGCTGAAGTATTCTCCATCGTTGCACTCATATCAGTCATAGTTGATGATATGGACTTGGCATTATCATGAGCAGAATGCACGTTTTCTGCAATACTATTAGATGTATGACTCAGCTGATCAGATTCATTTCTGATAGTCAGCAACATATCACGAATAAACTTGATAAGTGTATTTATGCTGCCGGCAATAACCTCAAATTCATCTCCGGAATTAATCTCAACGGTACGAGTAAGATCACCTTCACCATTAGTTAATTCTACGATCTTGTCATTAAGGAGAGCAAATTTGTGTCCTAAAGCACGTCCGATCACGATTAATAGTATCGCACTTATGATCATTGTGATGACACATATAATGACGATGCTCCTAACAAGTGCTCCTGTTTGCTGCTTAACAGAGTCAACACTTATATCAATAGCTACAGCACCAACGATCTGGTTGTTGTCATAGATAGGACTATAAGACGTTATATGTGTTCCCCATTCATCTGTATAAGGTTCTTTACTGGAAGAAACTGTTCCCTTCAGCGCAGCCTCAGCAGCTGAATCCTCAAAAGCATCACCTATCACACATGGATCACTTATTTGTGAATCTATGGAATACTCAAGTGCTCCGCCGGATGATCTGCGTATAGTATATACGTATTCAACTCCGGAACTTTCCAGTACAGAAGTGAGTACATTACTAACCTTCATGTATTCCTCATTATTTTCTTCACCGGGCTGTACAGATGCAACGATGCTGCCATCGATCAGAGCAGCTGTGGTTGATGCAAGACCTTCAGTTTGTTTTTTGATCTGCTGATTCAGCATCTGACTGGCTTTCTTATAAACGAAAACCCCTAAAACAATATTAGATAACAGAAAAATCGCCATTATTGATACTATTATCTTAAGTATCGTGCTTTGCTTTCGTACTTTCATTGATAACCCCTCCTGTATGTTTATAATGACAGAGTCAAATAATATTTAAACCCGATCAATTAGTCAGCCACACAGAAAATATATCGGATGAAACACGGCAAAAAATAAGGCATTCTCTCTATATATTACCTTCATTTAACTTCAAAACTTCCAAGATATCTGAACTCAAAAGACGAATTCCCAGTCAGTTTCTCATAGTTTTCATAATCGCAGTCTGCACATTCAATGAGATAATCGTACTCTCCAAGTATCGTTTTCTTCGGACGGTCATGTATTGTGATAAGTTTCATTCCCTGCTTATCTACTTCTGTCATCAAAGACGGTAGATTCTCCGCCTTCCCGGAAGCAATGAAAACCAATCTCCCGCCATCTGTTTTTGCAGGTTCATCTTTCGAAAGCACATAGAACCGCGTTTTATTACTATCGTTATTTTGGATACTCTGAGCCAAAATTTCCAGTCCATAAACATCTGCACACGCTGCCGATGCAATAGCTGCTTGTGAAATATCCTTCCCCTCAGATACCATTTTGGCACCCTCAGCAGTACTCGATACTTCAATGATCTCAGCGTCCGGAAGATTTTTTGTAAGCCACTCTTTTCCCTGGGCAATCCCCTGTTTATGCGAGTACACTTTTTTGATGTTCTTAAGCTCTGTACCGTGACGGACCAAAAGGTTTTGATTTATAGGAAGCTCTATCTCTCCTGCAATAGAAACACTCTCCTCACCAACAACGATATCGAGATAATCGATAACCGGCCCACCGATGGTATTTTCCTGCGGGATAACCGCATATTCACTGTCACCGTTAAGTAGTGCATCCACAGCATCCGCTACGGTCTCATAAGGAATGTAGCTCCCCTTTTTATCAAAAAACACGCTGCAGGCTTCCTGTGTATATGTGCCTTCCGGTCCGAGATAACTTACCTTTGCGTTTTCATAATGAATCTCCGGTTTAGATTTTGGCAGGGCTGTATTTAGACTAAGTCCAAATCCTCTCTCATACAGATATTTATCTCCGTATTTAAGACTTCCGTCCGCATTGCTCTCTACAACCGGAATATTTACAGGCAGATGACCCTTTGGATCATTTAAGCCAAAGACTGTATCCACAGCGGCGATGATATTTGCGTTTCGTGCAGGTATTCCGGAGGCACTGTCAGTTTTTTCTGTTGGATCGATACCAAGTCCACTTCCCAGATATGCAAGAATAATTGCATCCGCATCCTGATAGATGGCAGCATCATAAGGCAGATTCTGGCTTATAAGGATAAATTTTCCTCCGGCCTTATGTGTATCTTCTATCGCACTGCTTAAAGCTATAAACTGAGGATTTTCTGTATCAAGTGCGCTGCTGCCGGCTGCGTGAGAAAAGCCTATTACTATATCAGCAGATGAGACCGTTGCTTTCATTTCATCCGTATAATTCAGCGTACTATCTGTATTATCATAGTAATAATCCACTGATACATCTGAACTGGCCGAAATCGCGCCAGTCTTTTTTAATTCATCAATTATAAAATTAAGAGTGTTTTCATCATCTTTAAGCCTGCATAAAAATGCTATCTTTTTCTCTTCATTATTAAGAGGCAGAAGTTCATCATTTTTAATAAGTGTGATCGCATCTTTCGCAATCGACATTTCAGTTTCATGATGTGCTTCTGATCCTACTATTCCTTTGCAACTCTCTATTTTTTCTTCAACAGACTGTCCGTTACCGTTCTGAGAAGAATTATTTTTCTTATCAGGGTCAAATATGCCATACTTGGCTTTAAGCTGCAGTATCCGCTTTACGCTTTCGTTTATCCGGTCCTTACTGATCTCGCCGGATTTAACTTTTGCAGCTATTCCTGCAATGTATTCATCATAGAATGTGGCAGCTTCAGCGTCCTTAAGATCAGCCGGGAGCAGTAGTATATCAGCGCCTGCGTCGATTACTTTTTCTGCGATGTTTACCCTGTATTCCGTCGAATCCTCTTCTCCCGGAACAAGACCTGCGGTACGGATCGCGTCCATTTCAAGGGCATCCGTCACAACTACACCCGAAAATCCCAGATCATTACGAAGGATGTCTGTCAGCATTTTTTTGGACATAGTGGCAGGATAATATCCCTTTGTCACACCGTCGCCAAAGGTCACTTCTTCATCTATCAGCGGATATGTGATATGCGCAGTCATTATCATATCTGCGCCATTCTCTATCGCTGCTTTGAAAGGTACGAGCTCCGTTTTTAACAGTTCCTCATAGGTTTTTTCAACAGACGGTGTTCCGATATGACTGTCAACACCTGTGTCTCCATGCCCCGGAAAATGCTTATAGGTTGCGATTATATTATCCTTTGAAAGGCCTTCAGAATAAGCAAGCCCAAGCTTTGCGACTGTCTCAGGATCATCTGAGAAAGATCTGGTTCCGATCACAGGATTTGCGGGATTATTATTTACATCAATGTCCGGAGCAAAATCAGTATTAAAGCCCAATGCTGACAGTTCTTCACCTATGATCTCTCCTGTTTTACCGGCATTTACTTCCGCATCACCGGTTGCTCCAAGTGCCATATTTCCTGTCATACGTGTTCCGGATGATAAACGGATAACGATACCGCCCTCTTCATCAACCGGTGTCAGATACGGAATATGTGTCTTAACGGAATTAATAGCACTATTATTATCCTGAAGATCATACAGAAGTTTAGCTACCTGCTCATTACCACTGATATTTGCGCCAAAAAGGATTATGCCGCCATACTGGTGTCTTTGAAGCACTTCGCTGAGTTCAGGACATGCATCCAACTCTGTCACATTTTCCTCATCCCAGGTTCTTATAGCCGGAATTATCATTTGGGAAATCTTTTCATCAAGTGACATTTTTGAAATAACTTTGTCTATTTTCCCTTCCGGCGTGTTATTCATAGAACATGCTGATAGTGAAACAGCGATGATCAATATCATCAGCCCGATCAAAATTAGTTTTGGCCTTTTTCTATAACCTCTTTTTTCTTTCATTGATAATCTCCCCTTTTTACAATGCATTCTTCACCTAGAGTGTACAACATTTTGTCGGTCTGATTTTGCACTTTCTAAGGAACTATCGTGCAAAAACGTAACGGTGCTAACACTATGCTTTCCGTGTCAGTCCGTTACGTTTTTTAAACACCGTTTATCTTTACTCAGCCCATTTTTGGATAAACATTGGCCAGATCGCTACTACAAAAAGATAGAGAATAAATCTGGATATGAGGTTACCCCAGTGTCCGCCAAATGCCAATCCAAATGTTGCCGGCGCAAGGTATTCTTTCCAGGAAAATGCGATAATAAATCCCACAAATCCAAGAATTGGCAGATTTTTCGCACCTGTTGGGATTTCATAGCGGATATAATGTCTTTCGAGATAGCTTCCCGCTATGATTCCAAGGACCTCTCCGCATCCCTTAAAGGTGTCATTCATCATTTTATTAGGATCTACGAGAAGAACGCCGTCAACGTAATCCATTGGATAGGGCTTAGTCTTAATATAAATAATAGTCACGATGACTACTATCACACCTACTATTGAAAGAATGTCAAGTTTCTTGTCATCACCGTTAATTTTTTTCTGAACTATACCCACAATTACAATGATGATCGTTGCCTCTGAAAAGCCTACGATAACATCCTGCGGTGTGTGAACTCCCAGGAAGTTTCTTGAGAACCCGGTCAGTGCGATCATTACACCGCAGATCACAGCCAGCCATTTCCGTTTATCCCTTTGCCAGGCGAAGGTTGTTCCATATGTTGTCGTTCCACTCATGGTATGTCCACTCGGGAACGAATAACCCGTGGCAGCAACTTTAGAATCACCTGCCGGCTCGATAAGATCCGAACGTATCCACGGTCGATAAGCGCATACCGTTAATTTTATGATACCGTTTACCAATTCTCCAACTCCATGAGTCGTAAGAAAACGATAGCCCCATTTCCTGCTTACGCACCAAAAAACGAATATCGGAAGGAACGGCATGATATCTACCGCAACCTTTGATATGCCATTAAAAACCTCGTCAAAAATGCCTCCTGTTGCCATTCGTAGTCCTTGCAAAAACAATAAATACTTAATATCCATACATTACTCCCCCATTTCATAAATCGTGCGTTGATTTTTATAATGTTCCATTTTTTGTATCGTCAAAAAATAGAATCCTTAGAACACTTTGATATTAATATATATGTCCAATTGTCACATAACTGTCACAGATTTGATCATTCTGAAATAATATCAAAACGTATCATTTGCAACATCATTATTTAGAAATTTTGATTATAGTTCTGTTCATGATTTTACGAAGTCCGGTTCTGCCGGATTTACCATGAACAGGAGAATGACTATGGAAAATAAGATGTTTTGTTATCAGTGTCAGGAAACAGCAGGCTGCACAGGATGTACTATGTCAGGTGTATGTGGAAAAAAGCCCGAAGTTGCAATAATGCAGGATCTGCTTATCTTTGTTACAAAAGGACTTTCCGCTGTGACTACTGCGCTCAGAAGTGAAGGAAAGAGTGTTTCAGAAGATGTAAACCATTTAGTTTCCGTTAATCTCTTCTCAACTATCACAAATGCAAATTTTGACCTCGCAGCTCTGACCGAGAGAGTTAAAATGACACTTGCTATAAAAGAAGACTTACTTAAAGAGATTAAAAACAAGGATACTCTCGCTGATGCAGCGCTTTGGAACGGCAATGAAGATAGTTTTATGGCAAAAGGCAGAACTGTGGGCGTTCTTTCTACAAAAAACGAAGACATCCGTTCATTAAGAGAGCTTATCACATATGGTCTTAAAGGACTTGCAGCGTACTCAAAGCATGCAAATGCTCTGCTAAAGGATAATGCTGACGTAGATGCTTTTCTCCAGAGAGCACTTGCAAGTACACTTGATGATTCACTTTCTGTAGATGATCTCATCGCTTTGACTCTTGAAACAGGAAAATATGGTGTAGACGGAATGGCTCTTCTCGATGCAGCGAATACTTCTGCATACGGAAATCCGGAGATCACCAAGGTTAATATCGGTGTCAGAAATAATCCCGGTATACTTATTTCAGGTCATGACCTCAAGGATCTGGAAATGCTTTTAGAGCAGACTCAGGGAACAGGCGTTGATGTATATACACACTCAGAGATGCTTCCGGCGCACTACTATCCTTTCTTTAAGAAATATAAAAACTTTGCCGGTAACTATGGAAATGCATGGTGGAAGCAGAAAGAAGAGTTTGAGAAGTTTAACGGTCCGATCCTCATGACCACAAACTGTATCGTTCCGCCTTCAGAAAGTTATAAGAACAGGATGTTTACTACAGGAGCCGCAGGCTTCCCGGGATGTAAACATATTGATGCTCCATATGGAGAAACAAAAGATTTCTCTGAGATTATAGAAATGGCCAAAAATTGTGCTGCTCCTACAGAGATAGCGACTGGAACAATTGTGGGTGGATTTGCACACGAGCAGGTATTTGCCCTCGCTGATACTGTTGTGGATGCAGTCAAGTCAGGTGCTATCAGAAAATTTGTAGTTATGGCAGGCTGTGACGGCCGTGCTAAGAGCAGAAGTTACTACACAGAGTTTGCAAAGGCTCTTCCTAAGGATACTGTCATCCTCACTGCCGGATGCGCAAAATATAAATACAACAAACTGGATCTCGGTGATATCGTTGGAATCCCACGCGTGCTGGATGCAGGTCAGTGCAACGATTCTTATTCACTTGCACTTATCGCATTAAAGCTTAAGGAAGTCTTTGGCTTTGATGATGTGAACGAGCTTCCTATCGTCTACAATATCTCCTGGTATGAGCAGAAGGCTGTCATAGTTCTGTTAGCTCTTTTATACCTTGGAGTAAAGAATATCCACCTCGGTCCTACACTTCCTGCATTCATTTCACCGAATGTAGCAAAAGTACTGATAGATAATTTTGGTATCGCAGGAATCACTAATGTCGATGATGACATCAAGGCTTTGATAGATTGATGATAAAATGTCCTCTCAGGATTGATTTTGATGAGAACCCGGGTTTTCCGGGTTCTCAATTTTATTTTTCCAACCCGTTATTCAAAATATCATTATATCTGGCATTTGCCTCTTCGCTCTCTTTTTTGTCTTTCCATCTGGCGATATCGCTGCAGATTGCCAGCATTTCGTCAACGATGAGTTCTGCGCTTCTGGGTTTAACATTATAAAGATATGCCATCATTCGCTGCATTGCTTTCGGGCTGCCGAGCTGCTTTGCGATCTGTACACCAAGTTCCTCCGGAAATCCCAGTTCCTTTATCGCATCTACAAGTTGATTTTTTGCTCTGGCCCATTCTGTTTTATTATCCATTTTACTATATTTCCTTAAATGATTTTTACACAACGCATATTACATGATGTTGGGTTCAAAATTCCTTTTCAATTTTCATGTCTTTTAGTAGACATTTATAAACAAAAGATGCTTTTATCTGCATCTTCGTACCAAATATTGTACATAAAAATTCATAGATTTTTTCTTATAGATATGCTATGCTAACTCCTGTCTAGGTGAGGTTGCATAGCATACCTTACAAATCAGCGTATTTATTGTTCCTTCATGGTTCAGTAAATGCGCTTTTTTAATAATCTACCCATTCAATCTCCTTTTCAATCTCCCAAAATTTCTTTCCTTCAAAGAGTGGTTCATTCAAAAAAGCCTCTCGACTTTGCTGCCTATCAAGACCTTCTATGCTCCATAAAACATCAGCCTGTGGTTCCCATAATTGTACTTCAAATCGATAGGTTCCATTATCCAAGTTATAACCCTGAGAAAAGTATTTTTTCCCATTGTACGTGTATATGAGTTCTTCTCCATCCCAAAGCTTGTCCATAAACTCATCAATATTTCCATTTATCATACTCAGTTTACCCCCTTAAAGAATTTTTTATACTTTTTATATAATTTGGAATTTTTATGCAAAATATGTGTTGTCCTACTAAAATTCTTTGTATATGTAGAACTGAACTCTGTTCCGTAAGTGTGGTAGTGAAGTACCTTCGGTTTTCCCTTCGCAATCACCTGTTCCGAATGATAAGCAATTTCTAGCCTTAGATTATGATTCTTATCATAAACTCTCAACATGTTAAAAGTGCCATCTGGGTTCATTTTCACATACGCTATACTGGAATGTGAAGATTCCGGAAGACCGTGCTTTCCCGTTCCTTCAATTCCCTTTAAAACCTTAACTCCATGAAATTTTCCATCCGGAGAAAAATCTGTATCTACTTCGTATGTATACGGAACCGGATTTCCGGCTGCAAAAGTGCCTCTTCCTCCCATTTATCTCACCACCTTTCTTGATTCACGATAATCTACCACTATTAGATTGCCATCCATCTCGTCGAAAGGTTTTCCAAAACAAATTACGGCTTCTGGCTCGATCTGGCTCATCATCTGATAGTAGCCACGAAGAAAATCTCTTTTGTTACTTTTACACCCGATCATTCCTACTGCAACGACACAATTTTTCTCAACTCCGTCATTGCAAAACTCATAAGTGCGTGTCAATCCCCAGCTCATGGTAGGTACAACAATTTTTCCTGCTTTCTGCCACTTTGCTCCAACCCATCTTGCTTTTCCAATAGATTCTATCTGCCTCCACGGATTCATTTCGGCATACAGTGAATAATCAGGTGTTAGCAAAAATTTGTACTTTCCATATCTTTCCAACGCTTTTTCCGGATGATTATAAACTGATTCAAATCTAAAATCATCCACAAAGAAATGTACTCCCTTATGAAGGTTCTTTGTATCATTTCTACTTACATCCGAACAGGCTATTAATTCTATTTTACTTAAATCAATCCCCTGTTTCTTGATAATAGGGAAGCCCCACTTTCCTTCAACTTCAAATTCGTTTCTCATAAACAGCGGATTCTCCCGCATTTCACGACTTGTCATAAATGTCGCCTCCTTATTTCTTAGTGTATGGAGGGATACTATGCAAATCATTGTCTAGGTGAGGTTGCATAACATACCCTCCGATTAATTTGTTCTCATACGGGATACGGTCATCACCTACCTCTCATCGAAAACCAGCTATTCCTTTCTCGCTGCCTTTCATATTCATCTTCCCAAAAATAGTTGCTATTATCTTTGAAGTTCACTGGTGCAATAGCGTCCAAAAAGGTTTTATTACGCTCAATTATTATGTCATCGTACATTTTTTCTGAACGATTTCTCCATTCATAGTTCGTCTTTGCGAGCGTTTTTCTTCTTTTTTCAGATGCCATATTAGAAACTCCAAATGATTGCATAATATACGCAGCGGACATTATATAACCTCTATTTCCGCATTCTCGTAACAACTGCTCCGGCATAAGTAATTGTGCCGCAAAGCAATTTGTCTCAATTTCCTGGACACTATATAAAGGATCATCTTTCGATAAATTCATTTTATGTCCCAGCATGAGGTGACCAAATTCGTGGGCCAAATCAAATCTTAACCTGGCTTTATTTTCTTTATCATTGTAAAAAATAATATTTGCCCCACAATACTCTTCTAGATGTGCCGAATCACTTCCAAAATCGGTTATTGGAACATGATATTTTTTTATAGCCTTACTATATGAACATACCTGCGCATCAGAAAATTCCTTAATAACCGCCTTCATGCTAAAAGGAAATGTTTCGATGCTTTTAGTTGCAACTAATATTTCATTTGCCAGCGAGTATACCTTTGAAAAATCCGGAGTCTTAGATGTCATCATCGTCTTCCTCGTCATCATTAAAAATATCCATAAACACTTCTTTTAATATATTTTCTGCCCTTTTTAACTGTTCTTCATCAAGTTTTCCCAGATTTCTCTGTAATGAATTCAGTTTTTTGTTTGATGGATCTAAAGCATCTGTATTATCGTTACCTATAAGATAATCAGTTGTGACATTAAAATATTTTGCTAATCCAATCAATACGTTGCTACGTGGAATCGTCCCATTATTTTCCCACATGTTCACTCTACTTTTTGTAACCTTAAGAGCCTGTGCAAGCTCCTCCATACTTATTCCTTTTTTCTGCCTTAATTGCCTCAATCTCATAGAAAATATATCATTTGCCATTTTGTTTTCTCCCTGTGTACACTATTGTTGCTTTGTGCAATTTTATTGTACGTACTTTTTTATGTACTGTCAACTAAATATTCTATATTTTGTACGTCAGGATTTCTTGTCTACAAAACCTAGAAAAAAAGCTAACCCAGAACTTACTGGATTAGCTTTTCTATAATCATTATTTTCACAATTGTTCTTTTAATTCATTGAAACTATCTAATGCACTCTGCAGATTTTCGATAATATCATCCGCAAGTTCATCTGGCGCCGGAAGATTATCCAAATCGGCAAGAGACTTATCCTTTATCCAAAAGATATCAAGACTCGTCTTATCTCGATTCAGAACCTGATCATCCTTTCCGCCTACTACAAATTTACGCCACCGACCATCAGGATTTTCCTCTGACCATGTTTCTTTTCTCATATGGCGATTCTCAGGATTATAGCACGTAATAAAATCCTCAAGGTCTGCATAAGTCATAGGATGTTTATTCAATGTAAAGTGCACATTTATAGAATATTCCTGTCGGCAGTCTCAGAATCGTATGCAAATCTGTGGCTTCATAGGCAAAACGAATCTCATATTCCTGCTGAACCCACTTAAAGGTGCTATTTGCATACCTAGAAGACTGTTCCTCAACTGTTGTGATTTTCTCTCCAACTTCAGTTTTCTTGGCTTCAACTACGCCAACCGGATTTCCATCGATAAAAAGAGCATAGTCCACTGGACCTGTACTTGTCGGAAATTCTCGTACTGCCACTCCCAGTCCCACGCCAAGATTTAACTCTTTCATATCTTGAACGATCCACCCGGATTGTCCGAGCTTTTTATCTATTTCCAACCGTGCTTTTTCTTCTGGACTCATGATATCGTCTCCTCTTCCGAAACGTATTCCATAATATCACCGTAATCAGCTTTCAGTGTTTTGCAGATCTTTCCAAGCACAATTAATGAGACATCTTCATTTCTGCGCAATTTAGTCATTGTATTCGGAGCTATTCCGGACTGTTTACGAAGATCCGCCTTGCTCATTTCTTTATCAACCAGTAATTTCCATAGTCTTTTATAAGAAACTGCCATAATAACCACCGCCCTAACAAAAACTACAAATTGCAATTTTGTGTACACTTTTATTTAATTATAATAATCCCTATACTCATTCACAAGAGACTTTCGCAACTTCTTGCGAATTTTAAAAAGAACACAATTCCAATCTACAAGGATTTGTGTTCACATTCCATTTTTCAATAAATCCAGCTCCTCAAATTGCATACTATCGGCTTCTTGAATAAATTTATTTGTTTTCTTTCTAAATTTAGTTCATCTCGATCATGAAAATATATTCATCAAAACTAAAGTCTACAAATATTAAAAAACAACCATCTACTAAGTTCAGTCATATACTAAAGCAAATTACATTGTGTGTGAGAAACACCTGTAACCCTTGAGGATGTGAAAAAAATTGATTATGATATTATTTAGAATATGACCGTTTGCAATTAAAAATTAAACAGATGCTTATAGATGAGGAGGTGAATCATGTCGACTTACGTTATTTCCGATCTGCATGGTCAGTATAAAATGCTAACGGAACTCCTGAAAAAAGCTGATTTTTCTAATGAAGACCAACTATATCTTCTTGGAGATGCAATAGATCGTGGACCTGACGGCATCAAGATCCTGCAATATGTCATGAATGAACCTAATATGGACATGCTTCTCGGAAATCATGAATTTATGATGTTAAACGGAGTAGCAATGGACGGCAGTGCTACAAACGATTATGAAAAGCTCCCGGGAATTGATGGTGAACTCTGGGTATTTGGAAACGGTGGGAATAAGACCTATTACAAATACAAGCTTCTAAAAAAGGATGAACGATTAAAGATCCTAAACTGGCTTCAGACCCGGTGTCTATCTAAACTGGTCGAAGTAAACGGAAAGCAATTTTTACTGACACATTCGTTTTTCAAGGAAGACAAGATCGACGTTCCTTATAATGAAATTGATTATAGAACCGCAAAGAGAATAGTCTGGGACACTCCTTTCAGAATGGATCTTTATGTGGAACCGGAGTTATATGCCGAATATAAGCCGTGGACATTTATTGTCGGGCACGTTCCTGTCTCCCGCGCAGATCCGGAACACACTGTTCTATCTTCTTACAAACTAGATAATATCATCGACATCGATGGTGGATGTGCCTGGCATGACATCCATGACAAGTCCTATAAAGGCGGGATCCTCTTACGACTTGATGATATGAAAGAATTTACCATGAGCTTTGAAGAACTGGATAAGATCAAGTGATATCGGCATTTACAAAAATTCCGATCTAACCCAAGAAGCAGACACACCGAAATGTGTCTGCTTCTCTTTCATTTCATATCATACATTTGTGATCTTCTTTAATTCATCATATACAAACTGTACCTTTGTACCGATTATTACCTGTACCGTGTTTTTTGAAGGTCTGATAATACCTGCCGCGCCTGACTGCCTGATCTTCTTTTCATCTACCAGCGTGTAATCAACGATCTCTGTACGGATCCTTGTCGCACAGTAATCAAGTTCTTTAATATTTGCTTCACCGCCAAGTCCTTCGAGGATAGATACTGCCATAGCGGCAAAATCACGATCAGCAGAGATAGTTTTTGAATCAGCTTCCTCTTCCATCTCCTCTTCATCATCTGTTCTGCCGGGTGTCTTCAGATCAAAATTCAGGATGACAAAACGGAAGATAAAGTAATAGCTCACTGCAAATGCTATACCTACCGGTATGAGCATCCAGGGATTAACTGCCATGGGTGCCTTGAAGCTCAAGATCCAGTCTACAAGACCTGCCGAGAAGTTAAATCCGATCCTGAACGGAAGCAAAGAACAGATAATTGTCGAAATACCTGTAAGTACTGCGTGCACAAGGTAAAGTCCCGGAGCCATAAACATAAATGAAAATTCAAGAGGCTCAGTAATACCTGTAAAGAATGATGCGAGAGCTCCTGCCATCAGCAGAGCTGCTGCGATCTTTTTCTTACTGTCCTTTGCTGTGTGATACATAGCGAGAGCTCCTGCAGGGAGTCCAAACATCATAACAGGGAAAAATCCGGTCATATACTGTCCTGTCACACCCTTAACAGCTCCGTCCGCACCTGACCAGAAAAGACCGAGATCATTGATCCCTGCGGTGTCAAACCAGAAAACTGCGTTTAGCGCATGGTGAAGTCCGAGGGGGATAAGCGCACGATTAAGCATTGCGTATATACCGGCTCCTATAGGTCCCATTCCTATAATGGAAGTTCCAAAAGCAACGAGCCCTGAATAGATAAGAGGCCAGATAAAATACAGGATAGCCGCGGTAACAATCGATGCACCGGAAGTTACGATCGCTACACATCGTTTTCCGCTAAAGAAACCGAGCCAGTCGGGAAGCTTTGTGCCCTTGAACCTGTTGTAACATCCGGAACCGATCACACCTGAAAGTATACCGATAAAGGCATTGCTGATCTTTCCAAAAGCAGCCGGCACCTCTGAAACATCTACGCCTTTATACATCGCAACTGCATCAGATCCGAGAAGTGTCGTGATCAAAAGAAATGATACCAGACCTGAAAGTGCACTTGTTCCATCATGATCTTTCGCCATTCCTACAGATACACCTATGGCAAAAAGGATCGGTATCTTATCAATAATGGCAGACGCCGCCTTTATCAGAAACGCAGCCAAAACACTGTTTGCTCCCCACCCTGTAGGATCGATCCAGTAACCAATACCGTAGAGAATACCCGCAGCAGGAAGAACCGCAACAGGAAGCATCAGGGATTTACCTATCTTTTGTAAATACTTCATCATGATGTTAACCCTCCCCATTCAAAGAATCACACAATTGTTTCACATGAAACTTGTTGTCTGACATATTGCAGGCACAATATGTAGACAATAAAACACTTAAGCCCCGTTTTTTACTTCTTTTTATAACCGGTATACATCGTTATCAAGAAACAAATAATTGTCGCCCATGCAAAAAACTTATGCCACTTCATTTTTACGTCCTCCCATACTTTTCAATAATTGTTTTCATGTTCTCGTGGTCTTATTGTCCACACTTACAGACCTTTTATTAACTACTATTTTACACCAAATATATTGATTAACGCACAAAAATTTCCCCATCCCGATAATCGGGAATGAGGAAATTTTTGTCTTTGTTCTATCACCTGTTTATTCGTTTTCTTGATGGCGAGATCGCCTCATTCGGACATACCAGTATACAAAGGTGGCATCCCACACATTTGCTGCCATCTAAATGCGGAGTTCTGTTCTCAAATCGTATTGCCTGATGACCTCCGTCCATACATGAAATGAAACATCTGCCACAACCTATACACTTTGTCTTATCAAACTTAGGAAACAGAACTGTATCACGTTCCAGTACATCCGTGCTTTCACTGATATAATCAAGTCCAGCACCAATGATGTCCTTAACACTTCTGACATCAAATTGTGTCAGATAGTAATTAAGGCCCGCTTTCAGGTCGTCTATTATACGGTAACCGTATTGCATCACAGCCGTTGTTACTTGAATTGACCCTGCTCCCATGAGAATAAATTCCAATGCATCTCTCCAGGTTTCTATACCTCCCATGCCACTGATATGAATTCCTGCGAGACTCCCGTTCTTTCCAAGCTCCGAAATAAATCTCAAAGCTATCGGCTTTACTGAATTTCCGCTATAACCTCCGATAGCAGATCTGCCTTTAACTGCAGGTGCAGACACATATGTGTAAGGATTCACTCCCATAACACTCTTTATTGTATTGATGGCAGCTATTCCATCCGCCCCGCCTCTCAAGGCTGCTTCAGCCGCAGGACTCATCTCCGCAACATTTGGTGTAAGCTTTGCGAGAACAGGAATACTTGTACCGCGTTTGGCAGCTCTGGTGTATTTTTCAACCAGATCAGGTATCTGACCTATATCACTGCCCAGACCGTCTTCCTGCATATTAGGACAGGAAAAATTTAGTTCTATCGCATCTGCACCGTTTTCTTCGCACTGTCTGGCAAGCGTTTCCCACTCTTCTTCGTCCTGCCCCATTATGGATGCCAGGATAAATTTTGTCGGATACTTTTCTTTCAGACGCCTGAAAATTTCCATATTTTCAGCAACGCTGTGATCCGAAAGCTGCTCTATATTCTTAAATCCTACAATGCTTCCGTTATCACCTGTTATGGCAGAAAATCTGGGTGAAGCCTCATGAATATCAAAGGAACATATAGTCTTAAAGCATGCTCCCGCCCACCCTGCTTCAAATGCTCTTGCACACATATCGTAAGAAGATGCGACTACGGATGACGAAAGCAAAAATGGATTTTCCAATTCAACACCACAAATATCGCAGCGAAGTCTATCCTCATTTTTCGGAAGCTCAACTTCTGCCTGTTCTTTGACCTCTTTACAGAGTTTCTGGATTATCTCCCTTATCGGGACCTTTCCGGCTCGTATGCATCGCTTTTCACAAGGAGCATCACAATAAATACAGCGATAACTGTCCGCAAGTTCCAACGCCGCAACATCTTCATTATCAAACCAGATAGATCTGAGCGCTTTTGCCGGATCCTGATGCGGGCAGGCAGCTGTACATGGCGCATCACTGCAAAGTGCACAGGATAACATATCTTTTCGCTTAACGATCCTATTAGTCAACATATCTTTTATCCCCTCATATATGCCTGATCACTATGATGTTCTTCTATTGTACTCCTAACCATGTGTAGATTTTTGCACTTTCTTGGGTGCTGTATACATCATTACTCTTTATCAGATTATTTATAAAAATGCCGATATAAACAAATAGAGAGATAAGGGGGATTATCATGGAAGTTAATCTGCTCGCGATTTTCATTGCCAACGGAATGGGGCTTATGCTGACTTTTGGCATCTTGCTGGAAAACTCATTCCATCTGCTAAAAAAACAGGATGCTATTATTCTATATATTCTGGATATAACTACTATTGTTTGCTGTATCATTGATCCGATAGTATTTGCTTTTGATGGTCATCCCGGAAAGCTTGCATGGATGGTAGTTTATGTCGGGAATTTCTTGTTGTACCTTTCAAACCTTATCTTTGGTCCTGCATTTTTGCTGCTTATCGAAAATATTTGCAGAGGCAAAAATTCAAAAATATTGATCAGGATTATGGCTGTAGCCGATATAATCGGTCTGGCTGTTCTTTTCATTAACCTGTTCCACCCTATACTCTTTTATCTTGATGAATCAAATAGATACCATCGTTTATCTGCTTATTTTCTCCATACTGCCATAGGAACCTTTTTTATTACTGTTGCAGTCGTAATTTATATTTATGCACGATTCAACGGTGGTATTTTCAAAGTTTTCCCTGTTGTTTCATTTGTTTCGCCGGTTTTCTTCGGACTTTTTGTTCAGACCCATTTTTACGGAGTTTCGTCTATATGGCCAAGTGCAGCAATTGGACTGACTCTTATGGTCATGTATATCCAAAATAGAACTATACAGATTGATAATCTTACGGGTCTCTTCAACAGACATTATCTCAAAGACCTAAAACTCGGCCAAAAGTCATTTGCATTAATGATGTTTGACCTGAATAATTTTAAGAATATCAACGATACCTACGGTCACTCTGAGGGCGATGTGGCACTTATAAAGGCTTCCGGTATCATAAACATGACTGTTGCAACGAGAGGGATAGTCGTCCGCTATGGAGGAGACGAGTTCATAGCCTTACTGAATACCGGTGATGAGGCTGTAGGTCAGGAATATATCGACAAGATCCAGCGCAATATTTCCAATTACAATCTGGTCAGCGGTAAACCGTATGAACTCTCGGTTTCTATTGGATGGGGTATTTTTAATCTTGGCATAAATACCATGGACGAGATCATCAATATCGTAGACCAGCGTATGTATGAAGCGAAACGCGAGTATTACAAGACGCATGACAGACGTAAACGATAGTTAGCATCTAATACATTGCATTCAAAAAAGATCCGGTATAGTCGAAAATATACCGGATCTTTTGTCACACTATATTTATTTTTCAGGAGCTCTCCTGTTCCTCCAGACTTTTGTATAATGCTTCAAATCTATCACGGCAGGTTAAAAACAGTGCTCCAAGCCTCGGATCAAAATGTGTTCCGAGGTCATTTTCTATGATTCCAAAGGCCTGCTCAAAGGAAAATGCTTCTTTACTTTCTATCGTATGCATATAATTGTAAACATCATGCAGCTTTCTGTGATGATTCGTCTTCCATTATGGTGTCATAGGCATTTATTGCATCAGTAAAGCGATCAAGAACATCCTGGACTTCGTACAGACCATTTTCATCTGCTTTCAGATTCTTTAACTTCAGGCTGTAGATTCCCGGAGGATTTTCTGTTCCAAGGAGTGACATATCACGAAGCTGATCTGTCGTCTGATATACCATATCAAGACTGATCTTTTCCTTGCCTGCACTATCCTTCCACTTGGAAATTACAAGCTTTGATCCGATAGGTGTCTTTTTTTCTATCGTATTCGGAAGGCTATATGTTTCTGCGTCCAGTGCAGCTAATACACTTCCGATATTTGAGTCGTGTCCACAAAGGAATGTGAACTGTCTGCCCTTTGTGCCGAGTTCTTTCTTCATCTCTTCAAGAAGAGGATGTGCTACATTTACAGCTACAGAGGGTGCTGTAAATAAAGCATCTCCGTAAACATCCTTGATCTCGGATATTTTTACCCAATCCTCAGGAGACAGATCATGACCAAATGCGGCCTTATTCGCATCCGCTTCCTCGTAATACTGAAGGATAAGTGCATCACTTATCTGACAACCGGTTTTCAGTGAACCGGCAACCGCAGGCTCTTTCCCCTCTTCAAAAGCAAATTCTGAATCATCAGTCGCTAATCCTGTGAAATTACCATTTTTATAATCATCAGAATCCTTAACGTCTATCACATCTTCAAGAAGCTGATAGTTGTCTGCGAGATCATTTATCGCAGAATCATAGAGTTCATGGATCTCGGACTCTGCTTTTTCTGCATATGCATCAGAGGAATATGTAAGTGCAGGATTGAACACAGGATCCATGGTATCAAAATCAGCGTGATACTCGATCTTTGCATTATCTACAGGTAAAAGTCCTGCTGCAAAGAACTGAGATGTTGCGATCGTTCTCTGCTTTGAATTTGCATAGATCCTTACAACATTGTCTGCAGGTCTGTAATTAGGTTCAAATAATCCCTCTGACTCCAGCCACTTTCGGAAGTACTGTCCCATATCTGTCTCAAGGTCGCCGCCTCTTACTGACAGCTGACTTGCTTCAGATGACCACTTGAACCATTCATGCGGTGTGATCGTATCCAGCGCAGAACCTGCACCTGATAAAGGAGAACGGATATTATGACGGCTAAGAACTACAACCTGCTCTAGTGTGCAGCCCTCGCGTGAAAGAGAATTTCTGACATTCTCATCGTTCACGATCTCATTAGTAGTGTTCGCATCAGATGATTCCGTCTCATCTTTTTTCTCTTCCTGCTTTGTCTCATCCTTTTTCACGTCAGTCTGAGCAGCATTACTGTTATCGGCAACTTTTGCATCGGCAGTTTCTGTATACTGCTTGTCAGCTTTTGATATATTCTCAGGATATATCTGCTGGAAATCATTCTTCATGGAAATCGGCACATATCCCTGTTCGGTATATGCTGCTGATTTTTCATCCCAGTCCTGTGTGCCCCACTCACGTACATCATCATCTGCCACGATCATGTATGCTTCTGCAGGATATGGATTTCTCTTATCTATAGCATAGTTCATCATACTGGTGTCACTGCCGCTGTTTCCAAAAGCAAGCACCGGTCTCTGACCTATTTCTCTATCGATCCATATTGTCTTATTGGCATTCAGGTTCTTCTGTATAAATCCGCCTGTGAAAACCAGATCCTCTCCATCAGCGTATTTATAGTCCATATTTGAAGCTACGTCTTCTGATCCACGCACTTTAACTTCAAACTCGGTTCCGATCACGTGAGACGGAGAAACATATTCGCTTATAGGAGAATTATCAATGATAGCCCTTGTAGTCGTACGCTCTGTACCACTTACGACATAGATAGTAAAGTCATTTTCATACAGATACTTCACAAGCTCAACCATGGGAAGGTAGAAACCGTCGATATAACGCATATTGGTAAAGCTCTCTGTTTCTCTCTGCCCAAACTCCACAGCATAATCATACAGTTCCTGAACGGTCATTCCGGCATAGGCTTTAGCAAAGTTTCTCGCAAGCTCTTCTCCTGCGCTATATCCGGGCTGTATCTCAGCCGCAGCAGCCTTAAGCTCATCCGATACTTTATCCGGGTGATCTTTCAGGCAGTAATTTATGAACATCATAGTGTCATAGTAGGTGTAATAGGTCTCACAAGTCAGAGTACCGTCCATATCAAAAACAGCTATACGGTCTTTTTCGGGAATAAAATTCTCTGTATCCTTTTTGTCTGTAACCTTTTTTACATATTCTTTCAAGCTCGCAGCGGCAGTTGAATCAGGAGACCAATAAGACATCGTATCCTTATTGCTGCTCTTTCCGCATCCGCTGATCCCCGTACATGCAAAAAGCATTGCGAGGATCAAAAATAAAGACATGATTTTTCTTAGTTTCTTCTTGTTCATAATCCATCCCCTCTTTTTTATGACAATAATTAACTATCGGATTGCAACATATGCGCAATCTACATTACCTTTATCGTCTGTAATATAGGATTTTTTTAGTGGTACATACACGATTTTAAAGTTAAAAAGAAAGAGTTAAAAAAAAATGAAAAAAGCAGTCTGAACCAATTATTTTCGGTTCAGACCGCTCTTAAAACATTATGTATAACAGTGTTTTCCGCATGGCATGCGCAGCTCAGCACATATTTTTCATCAATCAAGATACTGTCGATATGCCATCCGTCCATAAAGGAGTCATCATTTTCAATATCAAGGAAAAATCCTCTCCCATCAGCTTTCAGAACAGCTTCAACAGCTGTCCAGTTTTTTGTCCATACAAGTTTCCGTTCGCTGCATGGTTCATGTCTGTTATTTTGTAAAAGAAATTCATCAGTGTAATCTTCACGCTCTAATTTCTTGAATCTTTCTGGCGGTAATACCCTTTTCAATATGTTAAGGGTCAGATTATCGCTACACTCGATGTCTGCGCCGATCTCTCTGTCTGAAACTGCCAGTACCACATATTTTTCACTGTGAGACAAACTGAAGCATCTTGAGTCACCGTTTTTATTCAAAAACGGCTTTCCATATTCATTAAAAGAAAGATCTTCATCACTCGTTATGCCCAGATATTTATAAAGAAGAAAACCAGCTCCCAGTTCACGCATTTTCTCATCTGGTTCTTTGGCATTTTTATATTTCTGAACATAATGAGGAGCAATAACAGAAATTATACTGTCACACTCCCCATTAATTTCTCTGATATCCAAAATGTATATATCTATCACTGCACAGCAGTTACTATCTTTATCTGAAGGATTAACCATTTTTATCGCTCGCTTACTATTACTCCAACCGATTCATCTTCCATAGAATGAAGGTAGAAATAACCTTCACTAAATGGAGGTCTTGGATATCTATATTTATGAAATTTTTTACCTTTAGAATTTATGAGACAGTCCTTCATTCGATCAAGAATTGATACAGAAAAAAGTATATCACTATGAGCTGTCAAAAAATGTGTAATATCAAGTTTTTGAACCATTTTTATAGTATTCAGCTCATCTTCTATCGTTCCATGATTCATAAAAAACAGACACATGACGGGCGTAAGCGCATCACCGCTTAGCAAGAGTTTTAATTCCGGAAGGTATACGCCGACAGAACCGCTGGTATGACCGGGCATTTCAACTATAAGACCATCTATATCGCCAAGAGTAAAACTATCAAAATCAAGGTCCTTTACCTGTCTGAAATCATCAGAGTCATAGTTCTTATCTATCCATTCACGAAGTTTTTCCAGTTCATAGGACTCGACGATATTCCTGTCTTTTTTCGACATATAGACCCTATCAAAAAAGATACTGCCTCCGATATGGTCAAAATGACCATGGCTCGCAATTACAAGAAGCGGCAGAGATGTTATTTCCTCCACTGCCGCTTTCAGATCATCCGAACCACTTCCGGTATCAAATAAAAGTGCCTTTTCGCTTCCTAGTATTAAATTTGCATAGCAGTCCAGACGGTCCTTTAATATAAATACCCTGTCTGAAAGTTTTTTTGTTTCTATCATCTTGCTTTATTATTTCGAATAAAACATATCAGCTTTTTTTGAAATGCATCTACGCCTATTCCTACATAAACAACTCCGGCTATCATCGCAGCGCCTATCTGTATGGGAAGTGTTCCTATCTCACCGATACTCATAGGTCCCATTATAGTGAGTCCGATTGCCCATCCGCAGAGCCATGCCGGGGTAAAGATATATTTCGGTATGGTCTCACCTATAAGTACTGCAATTCCTCCGAGTACAAAAAGTGTACCATAAAGTTCTGTATTTGGGTTAAATGACAGTTTCTCCATTATAAAAACAGCAAGTACTGCCCAGATGTCACCGCATAGAAATCCAAGCGTGATCTTTAATGCATCACTTACCTTATTTCCATTAGTTACATATAATCCTGCGCAGATAAGCGCAACAGCGCCTGTCGTGATCCCGACATAAGGAGACAGAACCGCCCATATTGGGGGAAGCAGAGCTATCCCCAATGCAAGCGTTATTTTATTTATAGTTTTCTCAGACATGATCTCACCTTAGTCACTCAAAATGATGTAAGGGTCAAAAGTAAATTTTGCCCCTTACTGATGTCACGGATTGCTTCATTGCTACGCAATTCCCGCAATCCTAAAACACTCGCATTCCGCGTAATAACGCTACTTGCTCGTGTTTTGCGGGTCCCAAGGTCTCAATCCTCTTTGTGCAAGCACAATCGGATTTTAACCTTTTGACCCTGACATCTCAAAATCAAATCCGCTAAAAATAGGCTTTCCGGTATATTTCTTGAGTTCTTCCTCACCGTTCAGCACACGGATTGCACCGGCTGCCATGGCTTCCATTTCAAATTCTCCGGGATAAGCGAATACAGGTGCAATAAAAGAACATGCGTCCTTTATGAACTGCACGAGATCATCATTGTACGCCATGCCCCCTCCGAGGAGGATACCGTCAACTTCACCGTGAAGAACCGCAGCCATAGATCCTATGCACTTCTCTATCTGATAGATCATGCTGTGCCATACCATTTCTGCGTACTTATCGCCTTTGGCAGCTCTTTCTTTCAGTTCGACTGCGCTTGAGATTCCTGTATGATTTACAAAACCACCTGTTTTTGTTACAAGAGGTTTTACCTCGTCCACGCTCAGATTGTTTTTTTTCATGTATCTTAAAAGATCGGCAACTGCGATGCTTCCACAGCGTGTAGGCGCCATCGGGCCTTCTCCGCCAACGATATCAAATCCGTCGACCATTTTTCCTTTTCTGTGAGCAGATACGGATACACCGCCTCCGATATGGCACACAATGAAGTTACAATCCTCGTACTTTTTATTAAGTACGTTTTTACTGTGACGTATCGCAGTTTCTTTTAAGTTAAGTGAATGAAGATGTGCTGTACGGTATATGCCTTTGATACCGGTCATTCTGGCAAGATCCTGGTACTCGTCTACATCAGGCGGATTAACTACCATTGCTCTTGCACCATTTTTTGATGCAAACTCAGCCGCGAGCTGAGGGCCGAGAGCTGCCGGATGGATAACTCCGTTTGCCATTGTACGTGCATGTTCGAGGATCAGATCATCGATCTCGTAGGTTCCGCCTTCCATGGCAAAGAGTCCGCCGCCGCGACCTACAAATACGTCAACGTCATCTATTGAGATATTTGCTTCCTTTAAAAGATCAAAGATCATATTTCTGCGATACGGAAGCTGGTCACTTATAGTTTCATACTTTGCGAGTTCTCCGGCGTCATGAGATACATTCTGTGTATAAATGCACTCGTCACCCTCAAATAGAGCGATCTTGGTGGAAGTCGATCCGGGATTTATTGCAAATACTTTATATTTTTTCATCTCTTTTCACCTGCAGCTCTTACTGCGCTGATCACGATATTTCCTTTAAGTTCTGACACCGGTGCGCTTCTTGAGCAGTCGCAAACCACTTTCTTAAAGCCCTGAAGCATCGGACCGTAAGCATCTGCATGACCGAACTGCTGGATAAGCTTTACAGCTACATTTCCGACATTGAGATCCGGCCAGATAACCACATTTGCCTGACCTGCAACTTTGCTCTCTCTGCCGACTTTTTTCTTTGCGACAATCGGATTGATCGCTGCATCGAGCTGGAATTCGCCGTCTATTGCCAGATCAGGACGGAGCTCATTTGCGATCTTTACGGCTTCTGTAACTTTATCAATAAGTTCACCCTGTCCGCTTCCGAGTGTTGAGTAGCAGACACATGCGCATCTGGGCTCCCAGTCAAGAAGAGACTTTACTGTATCACATGCAGAAATAGCGATACTTGCGAGCTGTTCAGAATTCGGATTTGTACATACAGCACTGTCTCCGATAGCGAGAAGTGATCCTTCACTTCCCTCATATCCCGGGATATCGCAAAGTCCGATGCTGGAAATCGTAGCAATTCCGGGCTTCATGCCGATTATCATCTGTCCTGCAAGGAGTACGTCACCTGTTGTATAGTCGATTCCTGCAAATGTTACATCTGCTTCATCTGATGCCTGCATTACCATTGCAAACTGGAGCTTATCTTCCATGCGGCGGCGAAGAGCCTTTTCTTTTAAGCGTGTATCAGGAAGTGCTGTATACTTTTCAACAAGAAGTGTTTTGTACTCTTCGTCATTAACATCTACGATCCTGAATACATCTGCGTTATAACCACGCTCTTTGATGGCAGCTTCGATCTCAACTTTATCACCTACAAGTATAGGAATGATATATCCCTCAGATCCTGCTTCGTATGCGGCCTGCATCATCTTTTCATTGAGAGCCTCAGGAAAAGCCACCCGCTGAGGATTCAACTTTGCTTTTTCAAAAATCTTGTCTATTACACTCATTTTTTCCCTCTTACAGCTCTTCTTCGATAAGATTGATAAGGTCTGCGATCGTCTCACATCCGCTTGCGTCAGCGAGCATGAGAGCTACATCAAGTTCATTCTCGATCTCGGATACAAGTGCTACCATCTGTACGGATGCACCGTTTAAGTCAGTCTTGAAAGAAGTTGTCTCTGAAAGCTCGGAAACATCCTTCTTATAAGCCATTGCTACCATATTTAATACCTGCTCTAAAATTTCCTGTCTTGACATTGTTTTTATCTCCTTTTTATGTTTGCTATATGAATACTGATCATTCTGATCCGGAATTTTACTTTTGACCCTTACATCTTAATTATTTAAGTACTCATCATCCAGATCAAAAATAACTGTTTTAAAGCCGCCGTCACGATCAATGATCGATGCGTGGATATTGAGAGGAAGCTTCTCTGTGAGTTCTGCACGGTTTTTCCTGCTGATACCGCGGACAACTGCATTAAGTCTTGTTCCTTCCTCGATCTCTACTTCACCGTAGGCATACTTGCCCATTTTTTTGTACTCAGGCTTTGAAGAAAGAGCCGCAGGAAGAACGATAGAATGAAGCTTTGCTTTTCCGCTGAGTTCAACCCATTCAGTCTCATAATTTCCACATTCATTGCAGGCATATACAGGCGGAAACTCTACATGTCCGCACTTCGGGCACTTGCGTCCCATGATCTTTCCTTCTTCCAGGGAAAGATAAAATTTCTCAACGATCTTCTCTAATTTAATAGCCATGGTAAATCCTCCCTGTCAGTCCATTGTCCGAATGATGATAGCAGCTACATTCTGAGCGCCGCCATATCCGCGGAGCATTGTTGTTTTCGGCAGTTTCTTTACCTGACGATCGCCGCATTCATTCCACATCTGTTTGCAGGCTTCATACATATCAGCAAGACCGGATGCAGCATGAGCATGACCGAAGGAAGTTCTTCCTCCGTTAGAGTTAATTGGCTTATCACCATCCCATGCAGTACGTCCTTCACAGATATATTTCCAACCCTCACCGTAAGGCAGATATCCTGCGATTTCTGCTGAAACAAGGTGAGATGTGATAATGAAGTCGTTTGCAAAGAACAGATCCAGATCATCCCCGGAAAGTCCTGTTGACTCATATACCTGCTTTACAGCTTCCTCTGTTGCACGAACTTCAAAGTGAGGTGTAGTTGCTTCACATGCTGCGCTTCCGATGCCAAGAACCTCAATAGGCTTATGCTTCAGATTCTTTGCGATCTCCGGGATCTTTTCTGTTGCACATACGATACATGCTGCAGCACCGTCACACTTAAGCTCCAGACCACCGGCACGGAGGAAATCACCCATCTTCGGGTTATATGGTGAGTTCATGTACTCATCAAGTGTCATTCCGGCATTCTCTGCAAGTTCCTCGTAAGTTGTTCTTTCGATAGCAAGAGGATTTACAGAAGCATTTCTTCTGTTATTTACGCACATTGCATTAAGAGTCTTATTCATATCATCAGCAGAAATGCCTCTTGTGCGGACATACCACTCTGCAGCATCATCATAGATGAGTTCCTGACCTGCCATGAGGCTTCTCGTATATGTGCGGTCATAGAGCCATGAAGTAGTCTTTAAGAACTTCTCCATAGTCATCTTGTCACGCTTGTACGGATGCTTAGGAGACTCTACATTATCTGCGGGGCTCGGTGTGCTGTCGCCAAATTCAACCGCACCTGTGAGTACGCAGTCATACTTTCCGGATGCAACTGCATTTACAGCCTGCTCGATCGCAAGGTAACCTGTACAGCATGCCTCGGAGTGATGGATAGAACCTTTACCCTTCATTCCAAACCAGTTTGCGATCTGTACATTTGGAGTCAGGTAATTTGATCCATTAAGCGGGCTTGCACAACCGTGGAAATAAAAATCCACATCCTGAGGGTTTACGCCGGCATCTTCCATTGCCTTAAGTGCTGCATAACCGAAAAGCTCACCTTCTGTAAGTCCGTTAGTTTCTTCGTTATCTACCGTATACATGAACGGCGTACATCCTACACCGATGATGGATACGCTTCTTGAATATTTTCCGAATTTCTTCATATATTTATCCTCTTATTTTTTGCAGGGAATAGGTTTCTTCGGGCATTTGGGTTTAACTGCACCTGCCATAACTATCGCGTCCTCATCGCAGGCACTCATACACTTACCACAGAGAGTACACTCGTCAAGGTCAATAACATGTACAAATTTTTTCTTTCCGAGGATCGCTTCGTCTTCACAAACATCCATACACTCACCGCATCCTATACACTTGCTTGCCAGAATGTGATAAGTCATGAACTTCTTACATACGCCTGCCCGGCACGCTTTCTTTGAAATATGTTCGTCAAAAATATCTCCATAGGAGCTGAGTGCTTCAGTTACCGCATCTGCGATATCAGCACCATCCTCGCAAAGCGACTGGTTCTTCATCATTTCACAAAGATCTTCTAAAAGAGCCTTGTCAGATGCCCGACCTTTCTTCTCTGTAATATCTTTAAGTATCATTTCAAGCTGTGTGATACCTTCATAACCAAAAACACACTTTCCGCAGTCTTTGCAGGCATGACCCTGAACAGTTTTCAGAAGGACATCAACGACACACTGATCTTCTTTTAATTCTCTGATCTTATCTGTGCTACTCATTTCTATCCTCCTAGTACTCATTCCAAAGCTTTACTTTGGATATTTTTGTTCTTAGATCACACTGCAGGCATCGTCCGGCTTCGCACTTGGCCTGATCACAGGTAAGAGGCTTCTCTATGGCGTCAAATCCACACTTTCTCTTATCTGCATCCATCACTTCGGCTTCTGTCCTCTCTAATCCTGCAAAGCCTTCGATACGTCCGATATATTTTTCAGGTTCTTTTCTATCTGTCAGTGTTTCGCTGATATCTCCGTCTCCACCGAGATACTTATCAATAGCCATCGCTGCATTTCTTCCGCCTGCGATCGCTTCGATAACGGAACGTGTTCCTGTCACTACGTCACCTGATGCAAAGACACCATCCATAGATGTTTTGCTGTCATTTGCTGAGATATACGGTCCGTGAGTAAGCTCAACGCCCATCTTATCAGTGCCAAGAGGCTTCTGTCCTACTGCAAATATTACGTTATCGACTTCAACGATATGCTCTGAACCTTCCTCAAGCTCCAGGATCGCTTTTCTGTTTTCATCAAAATAGAACTTATTCACCTTTTTAAGTTCTACTCCGCTGACCTTGTTTTCTCCTGTGATACGCAGGAAAGAATGTGCTTCATGAAGGATAACTCCTTCTTCCTCGCCCTCCTGTCGCTCATCAGCCGATGATGTCATCTGCTGGAGATTTTCAAGACAGGCGATGTGTACTTCCTTTGCTCCCTGTCTGATAGCAGTACGTGCGCAGTCATACGCAACATTTCCGCCACCGAGTACCATTACTCTGTCTCCCACAGGGAGAGGATTTCCCTCTCTTGCAGCCTTTAGGAAGTCAGCGTTTACATAGACACCCTCAAGATCATTTCCATCAATAGGAAGCTTTGTTCCCTGATGTGTTCCGATTGAAATAAGGACTGCGTCGAAGCCTTCAGTTAAAAGCTTTGCAGGTTCACTACATTCTGTGTCGGTCTTTAATGTAAATCCAGCTTCTAAAATAGTATTGATCTCTCTGTCGAGCAGTTCATCAGGAAGTCTGTATGAAGGAATACCGTAGCGGCACTGACCGCCGGCTTTTTCATTTTTCTCAAATACAGTTACTTCATGACCTTTCTTTGTAAGGTAATATGCCGCTGTGAGTCCGGACGGTCCTGCTCCGATCACTGCTACCTTTTTGCCGGTCGCAGGATCTTTACGAACTCGCTCTTTCCATGCACCGCTCTCATTTACTGCAGCAGCTTTTTTCAGTCTGCATATAGATACAGGAGAGTTAATCTCACCTCTCTTACAGTTACTCTCACAATTTCTTGTACATATAGAGCCAAGTGTTTCAGGGAAAGGAACTTTTTCTCTGATGATCGCAGCTGCTTTGTCAAAGTCGCCTTCCTTTACGGCCCTGATATATTCCGGTATGTCGATATGTGCCGGACAGGTGCTTCTGCAAGGAACCACATTTTCTTCATATGACCGCTCAGGCTTCATTATCTTAAATGCGTCCATGATGGAACCTGTCGGACAAACTTCGATACAAGCACCGCAGAAACGGCAGCCTGCGTCTGCAAGACTCTTGCCGTCAGGCACACCTGCACGGATACCTGCATCAGTTTTTACATAATCAAGTATCTTTACACCGCGCATTTCCTGGCAGGCACGGATACAGCGTCCGCATCTCACGCATCGTGTGAAAAGATGTGAAATGAGCGGATTACTCTCATCATTCGGAACTGCTCTGGACTTCTTTCTCCATCTCTCAGGACTCACGCCCATATACTGATACATGGACTGGAGCTCGCACTTTCCGTACTTCGGGCATCCGGTACAATCAGCAGGGTGAGTAGCAAGGATAAGCTCCATTGCCATCTTTCTGACCTTATCTGCCGCCGGTCCATTAACCGTGATCTTCATGCCGTCTTCCACGATAGTCTTACAAGAGGGGACTGCCCCCTCTACTCCGTCTATTTCAACAGAGCAGAGACGACAGCCGCCTTTTGCTTCCAGATCAGGATGAGAGCAAAGATGAGGAATAAAAACGCCTGCTTCAAGAGCCGCATCTAGAACGGACACGCCTTCTCTTGCTTCAATTTCTTTTCCATCAATAAAAATTTTCATCTAAGTCAAACCTCTGTTATTTACTCAAAATCATCAAAATCCTCATCGCTTGCAGAAGCATTTTCACCGGCGATACGTCCGCTGTTCAGGCAGAATCCCATTGTGTTTCCGGAAAGGATGAACGGATAACTGTCTCCGAAAATGTTGCACGCGTCTGTTCCTGCACAGTAAAGACCCGGAATAACCTTTGCGTCTTGAGTAAGAACCTGTGTCTTGTGGTTGATCTTTACTCCGCCGAGCGATCCGTAAGCTCCTACATTTTCTCTGCAAAGATAGAACGGAGCCTTTTCGATAGGCTGCATATATGCACGATCCTTTTCAAAGATCTCGTCGTATCCGTTTTCGCACATCTCGTTGTACTCTTCGATCTGATTTACAAGACCCTCTACATCAATGCCGGCTTTCTCAGCAAGTTCCTCGATAGTGTCAGCCTGAACGATAGGTTCATAACCATCCGCCAGATCTCTCTCCCACTGCTCATCAAAGTGATCAAATAAGTCGTGAGGATGAACGTGAGATACGATATCCGGTCCCTTCTTCTTGTACTTTTTAAGAAGCTTACTATCAAAGATAGAGTAAGCAACTTTACCCGGCTGTGCTGCGATCGCATTACCTGTAAAGGTTGTATTTGCGATCTGATCCTCCGGCATAAATCTCTGTCCGTTTCTGTTTACCCAGAGACACGGCTGGCGGAAAGCGCCATCAAGGATAAAGTGATTCATGTTGTCAGGCAGCTGGTACATAAGCTCCATGATGCAGGGCTCTTTGCCTGCTCCTGCTTCCCATGCCATCTTGATACCTTCACCCTTCATTCCCGGGATCGCAAAGTTATAAATAGTATTGCCATACTCAAACTCGGTCTGCTCCTTGATCATCTCCGGATTGTCACCGAATCCGCCTGTACAGATGATCACAGACTTTGCTCTTGCTTCGATTTCTTCACCGTTCTTATCAACAGCGATAACACCAACTGCTGCGCCGTCTTCCATAATGATCTTCTTAACAGGTGTTTCAAATCTGAACTCTACACCGAGATCCTTTGCTCTCTCTGTCATCTTCTTTGTCATGGCAGTTGCGCATCTCGGACCCGGCATGCCGCCGTCCTCAGGCTTTACTACATGCCATGTGAACTCACCGTCAGAATAAGCACGTGTTGCCTCCGGTGCGCTGAAAGCTCTCTGAACACCTACAAACTCAACGCCCATGTCCATAAGCCAGTCGATAGTGTCACCTGACTTAAAGTAGTAATCTCTTACCATTCTTGCGTCTACACGATAGTGGGTGAAATACATATGCTTTCTGAAAGCCTCACCCGGAGTAAGAGCGATCATGTGCTCTTTCTGTATCCTGGAACCTACTCCGAGAGGACCCATACCCATATTTGCTGCACCACCTGTTGTGGATGATTTTTCAAAAGTAATAACGCTTGCGCCGTTTTCTGCTGCTGCGATACTTGCTGCTAATCCGGAAAGACCAGCTGCTACTACGATTACGTCTGACTGTAACTGTTCCATTTTTTGTACCTCCACTTTTCTAAAAAGTTATTGTCTTAAACACCCTTAAAAGTCTTCTCCTTATATCTGAGGATTTTCTTGCCAACAATCTCCCTGTTTTCCGGATTCTCGAAAAAGCCGCCCTGTGTACGTCCGATTTCTTCAAGATGTCTTGCTCGTCCTTCAACTGTCGTACGATCCTTTAACAGACCATCTTCCTGAATTACAAACTTCCACTTTCCATCTTCTGTCTTCTCGAGGTTTCCACCTGCTCCGCACACCTGGCACTCGATAGGATAATGAAGTCCATCCCACTGAGGTTCACCGAGTACAAGTGCATTGGAGTGGCAGTTCGGGCACCAGCCCATGTCTTCATCTCCGAGCCAGCCTCTCTTTTCAACAGGTGTCTTAACTGCTTTTATGATATTCTCACCAAGCTTATGTGCTCGCTCTATCAGTTCATCGTTAAGAAGACACTGTGCAGGTCCCGGTACTCTTGTTGCGAGAATCATATCTACAACTTTCATATCTGTTGTAAACATTGTTGCCTGCATGCCTTCCAGTGCCATTGACTGCCATGCACGTGTAGAACCACCTACAGAGATAAGTCCTGCAACTCTGTCTCTATGCTCGATCGCACCGATCGTCTCAAGGAAAGCTGTCTCATAGCTAAGACTTCTCTGTGCAAATGAAAGATAAGTTGCTGACGGCATTAAGTCATATGTCGGAACGGAATAGATAACAGCATCCTGATCCAGAAGCACGTCCATGATCTTTTTCTTGTCATCTTTTTCATCAAGAACACAACCAACATTCTTGCCCTGTGACATTCCGATAGTACATGAAGTACAACCTGTGCAATCAAGGATGTTGTAGTCCTTGAGGTTTATCATTGTTACCTCTGCACCTGCTTCTTCACAGGCAATAAGTGCTTCTTTCAGCAATATTTCGCTGTTGCTGTTCTTTCTTCCGGCTGTAACGCCCATTACTTTGATACCCATTAGATTTCTCCTATAATAAATAATCCGACTTTGTCGGGTTTTTCACGCAAGCGCTGTGCGCTAACTTAGTTAAAAATTTATCATGGATTGTTCTTATTTACATCCAATGGATATATAGTAAAATGATTAAATATCGTTTCTTTTTTCCGACAAACGTCGGATGAACTTTCATCAGTTTTAAAGGATTTACTTAATATGGCTTATATTTCAGATATCGTTACTGCTATAGAGAAAAAATTTGGCATAATCGTAGAGGGAAACTACGCCAAAAGGCATTCTACAGACGGAATACGCTTTTTAAATGATACAGATGCTGCTATCGGACACTTAAATCCAAATGTACTGTATCTCGCAAAATATGATTCCTATGGAAAAACCGATGTGTACGGAGATATTATCTTTGTCGGGACAGGGAATGAGGAACCGGTCTCCGATTCCATCTTTATTAGGGAATCTCTTGATCTCATAGAGCTCTACAATCTCATAGAAGATGTAGTACTGTCCTATCAAAGGATAGATATGCAGAAACAGACTCTTTTCAGCATCCTTCATAAAGGCTACGGAATAGATTCTCTGCTAAAGACGGCTTACAAATATTTGAACAATACTATCGTTGTCTGCGACAGCAGCTACGGCATCATTGCCTCATACCCTGAGCTTTCTGTTGATAACGATCTGGAGATCAGAAATAACCGGCTATCCGTACGTGCCAAAAATTCTGAAGATATGGAACAAAAAAAGATCACCGAGCGAATCTATCACTCGGTGTATCCTTTTGCGACTAAATTTGAAGACTATTCATTTGAATGGATTTTTGAAAGTATACGGATAAAGCACGCAGTCGTAGGTTATATCTGCGTACAGTGTAAAGAACGCAAACACACAGAAAGTGATCTGGATCTAATCCACGTGCTCGGACAGATGGTTTCTATCCAGCTGCAAAAGGACGATTCCTATAATAATCCTCAGGGAATCAAATACGATGTGTATCTAAAAGACCTTTTCAGCAGACGCTATGACGAAGAAACTTCCCTCACACAGCTGTCATTTCTCGGTGTGAAACCAAAGGAATACTACTATATCTTAACGTGCAGCTTTGAAGCAAACTTCAACAGACTGATGGCTTATCATTACTACATACACCAGCTTTCTACCATTTTTACGAACAGTATAACCGGTATTTTTGGAAACCGCTTTGTAACACTGGTTTCCACGTCAACTATGAGAAAAATCGACGAAAAACAATTAAACAGACTGGAAACCTTTCTCACGATGAACCATATGATCGGCACCATCAGCTATACATACGATAATCTATTGGACAGTGCCGCTTACTTTAACCAGTGTCAGGGGCTTCTGTCCCAGCGTTTATCGACATTTAACGAGTCTCCCATCATCTTTTATGAAGACTACTACTTAAAGCATATATTGAATGTGATGAATAAACCCGCTCTCGTAGAGGCATCCATCCACCCTTCGATAAAGTTCATGAAAAAATATGATCTGGAACATGGAACAAATTACATAAGCACACTAGAAACATATTTTGACAATAACAGAAGTGCTCCTGCAACTGCAAACGCGCTCTTTATTCATAAATCAACATTGTTTTACCGCTTCGACAAAATGAAGCAGATCTTCGGCATCCGGCTTGATGATAAAGACGCTTTATTTGCATATGAATATTCGCTGAAGATCATGAAGTAGTTACATACTTTTTTATAATTCTATAAACCGCTGACAGATACGCGCTTCCAAACAAGTTAAGATGATTTAACAGATGATATAGATTGTAAAGTTCTCTCCGTTCTTCATACCCAGGGACCATATCTATGTTGTCGAAATAAGCATCATAAAATCTTCTGTCAAATCCACCAAAAAGTTCTGTCATGGCTATATCTGCTTCATTGCAGCCGATATACACTGCCGGATCGATCAAGACCGGCAGTCCTGACTCATCTGACATGAAATTTCCCGACCAAAGATCTCCATGTAAAAGAGATGGTCTTTTCGGTTCAAACAAAAATTTGTCAAGATTATTCAAGAGTCTGTCCGCAGATTTTATAATGGTGCTGTCAAAATACTTTTCAGCAAGCATAAACTGCGGACGCAGCCTGCACTCGGAAAAGAATTCAATCCAACTGTCCTTCGGTGTGTTTTTCTGCTTTCCGGCTCCGATGTAATTATTACTCTCAAAACCATATTTTCCCTTGCTCAAGAACTGAACAGTATCAGCTTTATGCATTGATGCCAGATCAAACCCAAGTTTTTCCCAAAAGTCAGGATGCTCTCTTCCGCTGTCAATGTATTCCATGAGAAGAAAAGAAAAGCTGCTATCCTTACCTCGTGCATATATGGTCGGAACCCTGATCTTTCCTGTAGATCTTATCGCAGCAATTCCTTCTGATTCCGCCCTGAAAAAATCGATGTTTGATAAAGTATTGGCTTTTAGAAACAACGTTGTCCCATCTGAAAGAAAAAGCTTATAGGCTTCATTGGCATCTCCACCATGAACCGGTTGTTTCTTCACTATAACGGCTTCACTTCCACACACCAAAGATACTGCCTTAGAAAGAGAACTGCATACCGGTACTTTTTTCATCTCATCAAAAATTGGATCCATTCCATCCCCAATCATCAGAACCAAAGTAACGGATATACATATGATCCGGTGCTACACCGAGTATGTCTCCGTAAATACCAGTCAGTTCCTTTGTCATCTTTTCATAAACATCAGAAGATGCACTTCCATAAGTTTTTATCTCAACAAATGCAACCGGCTGTGTATTGTCACCTCTGAAATACATAGGGATATCACCCTCGATAGCAAGCATGAGCCAGCTTTCGCTTTTACCGGGAATAATTGAAATTGCCTGTCCTAAACGTTCCTTAAGTTTTGTTTCCTTCTCATCTGAAATCTTTACATTAGTTTTTGTTGAAATAAATGGCATGATATGTCTCCTCTCTGAATACATTATTGATAAAATCAGTATATCTTCTCTATTTCTTCAGATATACCGTACTGAGCTTTAAATCGCTCAAGATCATCATGATCTCTTATAAGCATTACGTCTACAAATACATTATTATGCACATTCAAAAATCCTGCAACCTGTTCTCCATTGCAGATGCTGCACTTCAAGACCGGCTTCTGATTATCCCTGTCGTAAGTTTTCCTAACTGTATTTTTCCTAAAAAACATACGATCACCTCATTGAATCTGTTAACACTTAACAATAAGTATACTGCTTACAACATATGCTCGCTAGTTAAGACTTCATATTTCGATAATCATTGAGACCTATATCTCTACATGTTAGTATAAAATACAAAGAAGGTCACGAAACAAGCATTGCGATTTTTGACTTGGAGGGTATCTATGAGTAGATTAAAAGAACTTAGAAAGTATGTAGATCGAGAACTAAATAAAATGACTGATGAGGATAAGAGAAACAGTGCTTTTGTCCACTTATACGGAGTCTCTCTTGCGGCTACTCTTATCGCCAAAAAGAGAGGCTTGGATTCCGAACTTGCGTCTATGGCTGCAATGATGCACGATTTGCATGCATATAAATCAGGCTCTTATGATGACCACGCACATAAAGGAGCTGAACTTGCACGGACTATCCTCACTGAGCTTAATCTGACAGATGATAAAGAAACAGATATTATTTGTTCTGCGATCTATCACCATGATGACAAGCTTGTTACGGACAGTCCGATGGATGAAGTGCTCAAAGATGCCGATGCGATGCATCACATCATGAATGACCTGTCAAAACCGATCAAAGAAAAAGAACAGGCACGTTACAAAAATTTGTGCAAAGAATTTGGATTATAATTTACTTCTCTGCCGAAAGCATTCCTAGTTTGAAGTGTTTCCGGCAGATCGCTATGTAACTCTCATTCCCGCCCATCATTACCTGTTCGCCGTTTCTGACTATCTTTCCGTCAGAAATACGGGCGTTTATCGCAGCCTTTCGTCCGCACCAGCAAACTGTCTTTATTTCCTCGATCTTGTCTGCAATCTCCATAAGGCGTTTTGAGCCCAGGAAAAATTTACTCTGAAAGTCCGTACGAAGACCGTAGCAGATAACCGGTATCTCTGCAAAATCCACAAGGTCAGACAGCCAGTCGACCTGCTCGGCACTGAGAAACTGACATTCATCAACAATTACAGCGTCATACTTTTTTGCAGCATCCCAATTCGTACCAATTTCAGTTATGAAATCTTCAACATAACAGCATTCCGACTTCAAGCCAATTCTGGACTTTATGATTTTTTCACCATCACGATTCTCAAGCTGTGGCTTCAATAATACTGCATTACTGCCACGCTCAATGTAATTATAATGAACCATAAGTGCGTTTGCGGTCTTAGAAGAACCCATTGCACCATATCTAAAATATAATTTTGCCATTTTGTTTTATATCACCCTTCTAATACCTTTTCAAAATCCTCAACCGGCATGGGTTTGTAGAAATAATATCCCTGCATCTCACTGCAGCCTCTATCCTTGAGAAAGTCAGCTTGTGCTTTGGTCTCGACTCCTTCTGCGATAAGATTCATTCCGAGCAGTTCAATCATTTTAATTACCTGCGTAACTATTACCCGGCTTTTTTCCATATTGCCTGATCCTGTAAGAAAATTCAGATCCATCTTTATGCGGTCAACAGACACTTCTTTTAGCATATGTAATGACGAATAACCGCTTCCAAAATCATCCATTTCTACCTGGAAACCATATTCACGAAGTTCAGCCGTGGTCCTTAGCAGTAAATCCGCTTTCTCGACATATGCCGTTTCAGTTATCTCTATCCTAAGCTGTTCCGGCGCAAGCTCATATTTTTGAACAAGGTCATAGAAAACGCCAGCAATATTCCTATCTTCTCTTATGTCTGAACGTGAAAGGTTTACAGAAACAAAACGCCGATGTCCTTCTAAATTCCAACGATGAAGATCCTGACAGACTTTATCCCATATATACCTGTCCAGATCAAAGATCATACCGGTTTCTTCCAACGTAGGCACAAAAACTCCCGGAGAAATCCACCCAAGCTTTGCATGTTTCCAGCGGCACAATGCCTCTGCTCCACTTATAGCGCCGGAGGTATAATCCACCTGCGGCTGATACCATACCTGTATTTCACCAGCCTGAAGAGCTGCCGGAAGACGCCCGCTTATATCAACAATCTGCTTTCCCTTTTCCCACTGTTCTGACTTATAAAACTCATACCCGACCTTTAATGTTTCCCTGACCTTCTTTTCAGCAATTCGGGCATAATCAAGCATACGATCCACGTCAATGTTTTTGTGATCTTCCGGAGTGATCGCATAGACACCGGTACATATCTGAAGCTGGATTTCTTTTCCTCTATCTATGAAGTAATTTCTCAGCGGCTCAAAAACCTCTTTTTCATCTCTGCCCATCTGCTCTACATCAGTAAACTTTCGAAGAACAGCAAACCTGTCTCCGGTAATTCTTCCAATTGCTTCCTCATCAGAGAATGTTGCAATTGACTTCTGAGCCCAGAACCGAAGGAGATCATCTCCGGTCTCTCGCCCCATGCTTTCATTTATAAATTTAAAATTCTTGATATTACTAAACGAAAGAAGATATTGATTTTCAGGATAAGTAATCAGAAGTTCTTCAACACGCTTCTTAAATCCATCCAGATTAAGTACTCCGGTAAGCGTATCCCGTTCTTTAAGCTCACGAATCTTTTCTTCCTGTTTTCTATGAATAGCTCTTTGTCTGTGTACAATACCTATAATAAATAATATAAAGAATATCGTTCCCGGCACCAAAAGAAATCTGTATTCATAAATGTAATCCCAGAAATCATTTTGATATAAGCGCCTCGAAGTATAATCAAGAACAATTGCCTGCTTACGGGTATCGCTCAATTTATCAATACCGGCATTCAATCTATCAACTATCGCTCTTCCTTCCGGTGTATCAAGCGTTCCGGCACGGAAGTCCATGGAAAACATAGTTGCAGGCTGTACATTAAGATCAGAATAAGATGGTTTCTGTAAAACATAACTCCATACATATGAATTGTGCATAAGAGCATCTACTTTTCCTGCTCTTAGTGCCTTAACGCAATCCGCCATCGTATCATATAAAGTAATCTCTATTCCGGGATAAAGCTGCTTTACGGTATCCGCTCCACCTGCCAAAGAACTCAGCATTCCTATATGGCTTTCATTTAATGCCAACCGTTTTTTATTATCCTTAGTCACAATAGTAAATGGGGTCTGAATAAGATTCTCAGTAACTATGGATTCCTTACCGGCCGAACTCTTTATTGCGCTTCCAAAGGGCATAATTATGTCATAATCAGGATTATCCAATGCATCTTTATTTGTTTTTTCCGAAATGATCCTGAAAGACGCACTATACCCGGCCTCTTCGGCTGCTGCGCGCATAAGATCAACACCTATTCCAACTGTTTCCTTTGTCTCGGGATCTATATAAAATACAGGACATCTGTCTTCCGGAACCCCTACCACCAAAACATCGGTTTCATCATTTCCCGGATCAGCCTGTACTGTAGTCCCCCAGAGAAACAGCAGAAATAAGCATACTATGAAGATCAAATAGTGTTTTAGATTCTGCATTGTTTTCATGCAGTATGCACTCCTCCAATACTTTCAGAACGAGAGCGCTATGCTCCCCACACACTTTTGTTTTATTCTTAATTATAGTGTAAAAATATGCTGTTTATAGCATTTTTGCGCATACAATAAAGGGCTCCCCGGTAATCTGAAGGGGAGCCCTTTGCGTCATGATCATGATATAAGTGTCAATAATCCATTTTTACACTAACCATTGTCACTTTTTCACACATACAATGTTCTATTTTAAATATTTTTAAGTAATTATGATGACAAAAGATGCGTTATTCGTCTGTTTGTTGTATAATAATGCATATATATTTTGGTGAATTGTAATCAACTTTGAGGCGTAGTCATTTCTTAGTCAGACTATATATCGGTAGTTATGGAGGGGATCTTTTATGTCATGGCAGGAGGAACTGAAAAGATGTATCACAACAGCAGATGAACTCTGCGATAAACTGGGGCTTTCAGAATCAGACAGAAAAATGTACGAGGAGATCATCTCACGTTTTCCGATGATGATAACACCATACTATTTTTCTCTTATCGATCTGAATGATCCAGAGGATCCTATCGCAAGGATGTGTATCCCGTCCGAATCTGAACTCACACAAGAGGGAAGCTTCGATACCAGCGGCGAGAATAGCAACACCAAGCAGGAAGGTGTTCAGCACAAATATACGCAGTCTGCATTGATCCTTTCTACCAATGCCTGTGCCATGTACTGCAGGCACTGCTTTAGAAAGAGGCTTGTGGGACTGTCAGAAGCTGAGCTAAATAAACAGGTTGATAAAGCGGCCTCCTATGTACGCTCTCACCCGGAGATCACCAATGTTCTTGTTTCGGGTGGTGACTCACTTATGAATTCAAACGATGTGATCAGGCGTTATCTTGAGGAGCTGTGCAGTATTCCCCACTTGGATCTGATACGTATCTGTACCCGTATACCTGTCACATTTCCGCAAAGAATAACTGAGGATGACGAACTATTAGATTTATTTAAGGAATACTCCAATAAAAAACAGTTGTATCTTGTAACGCAGTTTAATCATCCGCGTGAAATTACGCAGGAATCGACCGCAGCTGTACGTGCTATTCAGCAATGTGGATTGCAGGTACGCAACCAGACTGTGCTGCTTCGCGGTGTAAATGATGATCCGGCAGTGCTTGGAGAACTCCTGCGCAGTCTCACACGTATAGGTATCGTACCCTACTATATTTTCCAGTGCAGACCTGTTACAGGTGTAAAGAGCCGTTTTCAGATTCCTCTTAGAGAGGGCGTACGCATCGTAGATGATGCTAAATCTCTTCAAAACGGTATCGGAAAAAGTGTGCGCTACTGCATGAGTCATCCCCTTGGAAAAATCGAGATCCTGGGCGAAATTGACGATGGTAAAATACTATTTAAGTTCCATGAAAATAAATATCCGGAATACAGATCACGTATTTTCACCATGAAAATAGATAAAGACGCCACATGGCTGGACGAAGATCTTCACATTGATTGATACCAAAAGACCGACAATTCATTTATCCTGAACTGTCGGTCTTTTTTAACTTATCAAAAAATCAATTCTCAGATCTTCCCGGCTTTGATGGCGTCTCTTGCCTCAATGAGGTCATTGCATACCATAACTGTCTTTTTGATCGTCTCTTCATCAGGTGTCAGCATATCCGGGATCATGACTGTCTTACAACCTGCTGCATGTCCGGCTGTTACACCGTTTATCGCATCTTCAAATACATAGCAGTCTTCCGGTCTGCACTTGATCTGCTCTGCAGCCTTCAGGAAAATATCCGGTGCCGGCTTTCCTCGACTCAGCTCTACTCCGCTCACAATAGCATCAAAGTAGTTCTGGATACCTGCTGACTGGATATTGTGAAGTATCTGCTTTCTTGAAGAACTGCTGGCAACTGCGATAAGGAAACCATTCTCTTTAAGATAATCAAGGATCTCAACGACACCCTTTTTCATATCTACATGGCGCTGCGCTTCTTCATGCACACGCTCATAACAGTCTTTCATGATCTCGGTTCCGTCCTCAACATGATAATACTTCTTTACCACGCTGTTCATGAAGGGACCACTGGATCCTGTGATCTCATTCTTAAACTCTTCCGGCAGGGTAACGCCCATTTCATCAGCGATATCATGCCATTTTCTCTGCCAGATCTTCTCAGTATCAAAGAGAAGACCATCCATGTCAAAAATTGCTCCGTCCATTAAAACTCTTACTCCAATTCAAATGCTCCTGTGTACAGCTGGTAATATGTACCCTTCTGTGCAAGCAGGTCGTCGTGTGTTCCACGTTCAATGATATTGCCGTGGTCGAGCACCATAATAGCATTACTATTGCGAACTGTCGAGAGTCTGTGAGCAATTACAAATACTGTTCTGCCCTTCATGAGGTTATCCATACCTCTCTGAACGAGCTCTTCTGTACGTGTATCGATGGAACTTGTAGCCTCATCAAGAATCATAACCGGAGGATCCGCAACAGCGGCTCTTGCGATAGAGATAAGCTGTCTCTGTCCCTGTGAGAGCTGTGAGCCGTTACCTGTAAGCATGGTATCATATCCATCAGGAAGTCTTGTGATGAAATCATCTGCATTTGCAAGCTTTGCGGCTGCGATACATTCTTCATCGGTAGCATCCAAACGACCATAACGGATATTATCCATAACTGTACCGGTAAAAAGATTTACTTCCTGCAATACGATTCCGAGAGACTTTCGTAGATCCGGCTTTTTGATCTTATTAATATTGATTCCGTCATAACGGATCTTTCCATCCGGAATATCATAAAATCTGTTGATCAGATTAGTAATGGTAGTTTTTCCTGCACCTGTAGCACCTACAAAAGCTATCTTCTGTCCCGGTTTTGCATAGAGACTTACATTATGAAGTACAAGCTTTTCAGGCACATAACCAAAATCAACGTTTTCAAGCTGAATGTCACCCTTAAGTTCCTGATAAGTCGTTGTGTCTGAATCCTTATGATAATGCTTCCATGCCCAGAAATCAGTCTTTTTATCAGTTTCGTGAATCTCGCCGTTTTCATCCTTATAAGCATTTACGAGCATTACATAACCCTCGTCATGCTCAGGCTCTTCGTCTATTAGCTCAAAAACACGGCTCGCTCCAGCGATACCCATAGCGATCATTGAGACCTGCATGGACACCTGTCCGATAGTCTGTGAAAGCTGACGTGACATACTGAGGAAAGAAACAATGATACCTATTGAAACTGTTGAAATACCGATAAGTCTGAGATTCGGCAGGTTAAGGATAACAAGTGTTCCACCAACAGCTGCGAGCAGCACGTACATCACATTTCCGACATTTCCAAGAATCGGCATCAGCACGTTTCCGGCTTTATTAGCCTTTTCGCCGTTTATGAATAGCTTCTCATTATATTCATCAAAAGCCTTTTCACTCTCTTCTTCATGTGTAAATACTTTGATGACCTTCTGACCGCCCATCATTTCTTCGATGAAGCCTTCCTCTGCAGCGAGTGACTCCTGCTGACGGATCATGTACTTGGTGCTGGCACCGGTATACTTCTTTGATATCAGCATCATAAGATAACACACAACTACGACAACAATAGTAAGCCATACACTGTAGTAAAGCATCATCAAGAGGATAGACACGATACTAAGAGTTGACTGAAAGATCATCGGAATACACTGACCTATCATCTGTCGGATCGCATCTACGTCATTTGTATAAGTACTCATGATGTCACCGTGAGCATGCGTATCGAAATACTTGATAGGAAGAGTCTCCATTTTGAAAAACATATCATCACGGAGTGACTTAAGTGTACCCTGGGTAACTGTAGCCATGAGTCGAGTATAGATAAAGTTTCCTGCTACACCGAGGAAATATACAAAAGCCATGGTGAGTACGATGGAAACCATCTTTGTATAAACACTGTCCAGGCCATTATTCATACCCGGAACAATACATTCATCGATCAGCCTCTGCATAAAAGCAGTTGCAACTGTAGATGAAAGCGCTGCAAAGATAATACATATAATAACAGTTATAATCGTTCCCGGATATTTACTGAAAACATATTTCAGGAGACGAGGGAATGTGCCTGCATTTGCAGATTTTTTCTTATTCATATGACTTACGCCTCCTTTCTTGTCTGTGTGTCATAAAGTTCACGGTAGATACCATTAACTTTGAGTAATTCATCGTGTGTACCCTGCTCTACTATCTTTCCGCCCTCCATAACGAGAATCTGATCTGCATCCTGAACAGATGAGATACGCTGAGCGATTATGATCTTTGTAGTATCAGGGATTTCCTGTGCAAATGCGCGGCGAATAAGCGCATCTGTCTTTGTATCTACAGCAGATGTTGAATCGTCAAGGATCAGTACCTTTGGCTTTTTAAGCAGAGCTCTTGCGATACAAAGTCTCTGCTTCTGACCACCGGATACATTAGTACCGCCCTGCTCGATCCATGTGTCATATTTATCAGGGAAAAGCTGTACAAACTCATCTGCCTGAGAAAGCTTGCAGGCATGAAGAATTTCCTCATCCGTAGCATCTTTCTTTCCCCAACGCAGGTTATCCTTTATAGTTCCTGAGAAAAGTACATTTTTTTGCAGCACAACCGCAACCTGATCTCGAAGAGACTTAAGGTCATATTCCTTTACATCTCTTCCACCGACTTTTACAGTTCCCTCTGTAACGTCATACAGTCTGGAAATAAGCTGAATAAGTGTAGTCTTTGATGAACCTGTTCCTCCGATAATACCGATAGTCTCACCAGACTTAATGTGAAGATCGATATCAGACAGTGCTTTTTTCTTACTCTTCGAAGAATAACGGAAGGAAACATGATCAAAGTCGATACTTCCGTCAGGAACAACTGTCTCACCATTTTCAGGACTTACGAGGGTCGGCTCATATCTCAACACTTCTACGATTCTCTCTGCAGACTCTGTAGCCATGGATACCATTACAAATACCATGGACAGCATCATGATGGAGATCATGATCTGCACACCGTATGTGATAAGTGATGTAAGCTCACCTGTTGTAAGCGATGATCCTGAAGATGAGATGATCATATTTGCACCAAACCAGCTAAGGAGTGTAAGTGATGCATAAATGCCGAAAGTAAGGATCGGATTATTCATCGCGATGATCTTCTCTGCTCTGGTAAAGTCTTTTCTTACTTCATCAGATGCATTCTTAAACTTAACCTGCTCATAGTCTTCACGAACAAATGCCTTAACTACACGGATAGCAGATACATTTTCCTGTACCGAATTATTAAGGGCATCGTATTTATGAAAGATACTCTTAAAAATAGGGAATACCGTACGGATGATAGTTCCGATAGCTATTCCTACAACCGGTACCATTACTGCAAAGATAAGAGCCATCCGTGCATTTATTGAGAATGCCATAAACAGCGAAAAGATCATCATAAGCGGTGTTCTGACTGCGATACGGATGACCATCATATATGCATTCTGAACATTTGTAACATCTGTTGTCATTCTGGTTACAAGTGATGATGATGAAAATTTATCTACATCTGCAAAGGAAAAGGTCTGTATCCTGTAAAACAGATCATGACGCAGATTTTTTGCAAAACCGCAGGCAGCAGTAGCAGCCTCTCTTCCGGACATTACACCGCATAATAATGACAAAAATGCCATAATAAGCAGCACCAGACCGTATTTGATCACCGGATCCATAGATGTTCCATCCATGTGATCGATCAGATCAGCCATAACAAACGGAAGTATGCACTCAAGCAGAACTTCCAGCGCCACATAGATTGGTGTTAGAATAGACGCTTTTTTGTATTCCCGAATACTCTGTAATAATGTTTTTACCATTCAGGTTCCTCCTGTAAATATATATTCAATCCGGACAGTTTATGATCCGGATAGTTTACCTTTTTTCTGTCTCCGACTTTCTCGGATCTGACTCCAGGTTTTCGCGAAGTCTCTCTAAAAAACAAAGAAGCTGTTCCTTCTCTTCTGAGCTGAACCCCTTAAATACCACCTTTTGAAAATCCTGATAGCCTGACTCAAAAAATTCAAATGCCTGATAGCTTTTGTCTGTCATTTCGACAATTTTATTTCTTCGATTCTCAGGGTCTGTTCTACAAGTCACAAATCCATTTTTTTCAAGACGTGCGACCAACCCAACTACTGTTGGATGCGCTACTTCCAATATACGCTCGATATTTCTCTGATTGGATGAACCGCCGTTTTTTCTTATGATCTGCAACACCATCATCTGGGACATAGTGAGCCCTCTTTCGCAAACAGCCTCTCCTATTGATGATCTGAATCGTTCAGAAATGGTTTTTACGAGAAAACCGATGTCCTTGTGTACCTGATTTTCTTTAATGATCTCTTCTCCTGATCGTACCTTCATAATTCCCCATTACCTGTTTCGGATTTTTTACTTTTGTATCTGTTTTTTGTGCAATAACAATCGGATTTTTTACTTAGTACCCTGTCATTTCACATGTGTAGTGTGCTACACGTAGCGTGCTACATATTAACTCTTTAAAAAATTTTTTGCAAGTAATATTTCGGCAAGTTTATAGAAATTTTAAATTTCAACGGAATTTCCTATAAGATCAAAAATCCCGTCAGGACTTGAATCCTGACGGGACGAAATTACGCTTACTTACTTATTCTTTTGAAGTTCCCAGCCGAGTATATGTATCGCCTGTTGGAAATTTCCGGATCTGATCAATTCTTCCATTTCTGCTTCTGAATGCTTTTCAACATTTAAGAACTCCGTTTCATCAAGTTCCAGATCACTGACTTTACGACATTTTCGTGCAAGATAAATATGGGCATAGTTATCGGAAACTGTAGCATTTGAAGGAACAGTAATGAGATGTGTCCAGTTATCAGAAATATATCCTGTTTCTTCCTGCAGTTCACGCTTCGCCGCATGAAACGCGTCTTCTTCTGAGGCCCTGCGCTCTCCGCGACCTGCATACTCTTTTTCGTCTGTTCTCTCGATTCCACCTGCCGGAAATTCTGTAGTCACGCACCCCAGTCCGTGTCTATACTGACGAACACAGAGATAATTATCATCTTCATCAGATGCCACTATCACTACGTAACTTCTGCGGCTATAGTTGTAAAAAGGCCCTGCTTCCATTCCGTTCGGCATACGGTAGGTTTCTCTCCGAAAATCGATCCAGTGATCCTGCACGATATGCTCGGTTTTTACCAATTCAAATGCTACATTTTCATTATTATCTTTATTACTCATTTTTCTGATCCTGTCTATAAACTATGATTTTGACCAAACTGTTTATTCCTGCTCTATGGCAGCACTATCTATCTGCCCGTTTTCCGAGTACTTTTTATACAATTCTTGCAGCTTCTCATAATCTTCATCAGATAGATTTTCCTTAGCATAATTCATTAGACCTTCTTTATCCTTGGACTCAATATACTCTGAGACCTCATTAATCGTGGACGGAGTCATGTTTTCTGTAATGATATCCGTTACAGTCTCACGATCCTCCTCGGACATAGACTTAAGTACCTCGTTAGCCTTTCTCTCAGCAGACGAAACTTCGTTACTGTCCTTTTCTTCTGAAATGTGATTATTTGAAGTTTCTTCCGTAGAAACGTCACTATCTAACGTTTCTTCCATATTTTCGATTTTTTCATCCAGCATCTTATTCACAGCCATCGATACCAGTTTCCGCTTGATCGGATTATTTGTATAGAGAACTACCAAAACACCAAGCATAAAAACTGCAACTATAAAAACTACTGTTATAAATGCGCCCCCGCCACTATTCCTACGATTTCGAGACATCTTTATTCCTTTCCGCCACAGGCAGTTAAAAAATTTGAAAGCCCGATCCATATTTTAATCTAAAAGACTTTTTATCGCAAATAGCCGTATTTTTTGCTTTTCATAACATAATTCAAAACGTTACTGTTCACTCGCTCTCAGCTCGCTCACGTAACGGATTTTGCCAATTAAATCGCCTGCGGCGATAAGCAAAATCCAGTGGCTATTCAACGTCATTGGTCGTAAACTCCGCAGAAAATGCTCCGTTTACGCGTGAACCAATGTCATTTACTTTAGGGGACAATCATAGCAAATAGGTAATTGTACTTTGAAAAACTGTACACTTAGGCGTTGATCTAAGAGATTACATAAATGGAACTGTTCAAAATGAGAATAATTATAGTATAAACCTGTTCAAGAAGCGTAGTATTCATGAAAAAGGGTAACTTTAACAAACCTATAAGAAGTTCTTTTTTGACTTCTCGTAGATGGATAAAAGAGGTATAGTTAGTTATGAGCAATGCTTAATTTCTATAGCAGAAGCTCATGGGTAATTTGAACCTTGCTTGGCGGCGATAGGTTCTGTCGGGTCTGATTGGTTCAATATTATTGACAATCAG
>JNJK01000002.1 GCA_000701625.1 Lachnospiraceae bacterium MC2017 | reverse complement strand
CAATTCCACAACAGGGTAGCCAAATCCGGATCGGATAAACGCTGAAGGCATCTAAGCGTGAAGCCGACCTCAAGATGAGATATCCAGGGATCTTAAAGATCCGCGAGACCCCCTGAAGAGTACAGGGTAGATAGGATGGAGGTGGAAGCACCGTGAGGTGTGCAGCTGACCATTACTAATAGGTCGAGTGCTTGTCCAAGATAAATCGGGAGTTATTCCCGGATGTGAAAAATGATTCGATGTTCGGTTTTTGATGTATATAACATCAATATTCCTCGATAGCTCAATGGTAGAGCACTCGGCTGTTAACCGAGTTGTTGCAGGTTCGAGCCCTGCTCGGGGAGTTTTTATATGTGTCTTGTTTGGTATTATATGGCGACATAGCCAAGCGGTAAGGCAAGGGTCTGCAACACCCGTATCACCAGTTCGATTCTGGTTGTCGCCTCTTAACCTGAAAGTATATGCTTTCAGGTTTTTTTGTTGTTTAAAAATCTTGGAATTATTGATGATAAATAAGCAAATAATCCGGCATAGCCGGATTATTACAGATATTATTCTGATATCAATAGCTTTTCCATTGCTTGTGCAGCTGTACTGAATGGGTGCCTGCTGTCGTAAATAAGACTGATACGACGTTCAGGTATTTTTTCATAGATGGGAATCTGAAATATATCACCACGTTTGATAAAATCGTGTGCGTAGGGGGCAGGAAGGAAACCGATGCCTACATTATGGATCACAAGAGATAAAATCTGATCTGTTGTAGCAGCCTCCGTATCACCGCGAAGGAGTAATCCGTGAGACAGGAAAAGCGTCTCAAAAAATTGATAGGTCATTGTTGCTTTATTAAGACGTATAAGTGGATAATCAGCCAGATCACTTAGATGAATAGTTTTTCCCTTTAGGAACGAAAAGGCTCTTCCTCCGATAAGGATATCGTGAAAAGGTAGGAGGAGGATTTCTTTCATCGGAGATTGTAATTCGGTAGGAGTAGTTACAACAGCCAGATCGATAATTCCCTCTTCCAGTGCATTGATAGCACTGCGGGTAGAGAAATTCATTATTTTAAGTCGGATTCCCGGGTATTGCTCATGAAATTTCTGGAGTTTGTCGAGTAGAAAGATGTTTAAGGCGGTCTCGCTGACTCCGATTGAAACATCTCCGCGTTTTAATCGGGATTTATCTGTAAGCTCCTGCTCACCACGTTGTATCTGTTGAATAGCTATGCTGACATGTGAATACAGTTCTTTTCCTTCAGGGGTAAGCTGCAGACCTCTGTTATTTCTTAAAAATAACTTGCAATGAAGTTCGTCTTCTAATTTATTAATAGTTCTTGTTATATTAGGCTGGCTTGATCCGAGAGCAATTGCTGCACGTGAAAAATTCTGATATTTAGCCGCATAATAGAAGATTCTATAATAATCGTAGTTAACATTCATAAATAAGAACTCCTTAAATCTTAAAAATGTGCCGATAAAAATAAGTGTGGCGTAATAATAACTTATCTAGGATTTAAAATAGATCATAGATAGGTTGTTAATAGTGAAGTTTTCTGCCGATATAAAGGAAATATAGATGTTTTTCTCAATTATGATTGAGGCGATATCTCATATTCTGGTGGAGCTATAAATATCATTTTGATATAGCAGAATGTATAGAAATGATATTTGCTTTTGTGAAAAGAGTACAGAGCATAATGAAGTTCGCAGAAATATTTCGAACGGTAATCTGAGGAATAGCATTATGAGAGATCTGCACAGGTCAAAGTGCTTTCGGCAGAAGCTGTTAGAAAAAAGATGTATATGTAAGCACAAATCGTAAAAAACATAGTTATTGTAGCTTGATATATCAAAAATGTATAGTGAAAATAATTAATATATATTTTACACATTTCAATTCGCAGAGTAAAATGTTTGTTGCTGTTCATGGACAAAATTTAGTACCAATGGTGCTGATATGTCCTGAATTAAAATGATCCTACATATGAAAAACAGGCAGTTTTTCATGAAAAGCTTGGGAGGTGAGATTTTGAATCTAAGAGAGAAGCTGATCGAAGAACTTGGTGTAAAGACCTTGTTCAAGATTGGCCCTGTCGCAATTACGGAGTCAGTGGTAAACACCTGGGTGTTGCTGGCGATAGTTGCGGTGGTGTGTTTACTGCTTACCAGAAACCTCAAGGTTGAAAATCCTGGGAAGAGGCAATTATTTGTCGAGACTCTGGTTGAGTGGCTGCAGAATGTCACAAAAGGTATGCTGGGTGAACACGCTATTGGCTATGCCGGATACATCATTACAGTTATGGTGTTTATTGCGATATCAGACTTATCGGCAATTTTGGAGACACAGGTTGCTGAGGGGTATACGTTTATGAAACCTCCTACAAAGGATCTGAATGTCACGATTGCACTGGCTTTGGCAAGTATCGTTATCGTAGAAACGGCTTGTATTTTTAAGAAAGGTTTTGGTGGCTATCTTAAATCTAAGACACAGCCTATCGCGATAATAACGCCGATCAACATTCTTGAAATTGCAATCCGTCCGTTGTCTTTATGTATGCGACTTTTCGGAAATATCTTCGGTGGTTTCATTATTATGGAATTGTTGAAGTGTCTGGTACCGTTTGCAGTACCTATCCCGTTTAGTTTCTACTTTGACGTATTTGATGGATTAATTCAGGCATATGTATTTGTATTCTTAACATCTATTTATATAGGTGAGGCTGTTGAGTAGAAAAGAAGCAGATGCCTATTTGCTCGAAGACAGGGCAGTTATCGGAATGACGAGTAAAATTTGTAGTTGTTCATGATGTAAATAATATGGTAGGCAGGAATGGTGGAAAATCATTTCTTGTTATAAAAAACAGAGAGTGTGCAGAACATTTCAGTGTGGAACGTCACTGAAATGCTTGCCGGTCTGAATGGTTTTCTTAAGACCGGATGGAGTACGTTCCGGAATGGAGATTAATATGAGTTTAACAGCGATTGGAGCAGGTATTGCAGCGATTGGATGTCTTGGTGCAGGTGTTGGTATCGGTATCGCGACAGGTAAAGCATCTGACGCGGTAGCACGTCAGCCTGAGGCTGAGTCAAAAATCCGTAACATTCTGATCCTCGGTGCAGCTCTTGCAGAGGCAACAGCTATTTATGCTCTGGTAGCAGCAATTCTGATCATATTTATTATTGGTAAATAAGGAGGCAATGAGGCATGGATATCATATCCATTCAACCGGTCAGCATCCTGATCACGATTGCTAATATCATTATTCTTTATCTGATCCTGAGACATTTCCTGCTTAAGCCGGTTAATGCTGTTATCGAAAAGAGAAGAGCATTAATAGAAGAGGAAAAGCAGAGAGCTGAACAGGCAAATGAAGAAGCTAATGAATATAAGAAGCAGTATGAGGCTAAGGTTGCTGAATTAAAGGCTAACGAAAAAGAAACAATGGCTGAGTCTGCCAGAAAGGCAGCTAAAGAGTACGATAAGATTCTTCTGGATGCTACAACACGCGCAGATGAGATCATCGCAGATGCCAATAAAAAGGCAGAAATGGATGCGAAGAATCGTCAGGCTGAGAAGGATAGGGAACTTGCTGATATCGTGGCAGAAGCTGCAAAGAAGATTGCGGCTGCATCCAGCAATGCGCAAGTGGACAGAAGCCTGTATGATGAATTTCTGAATAAGGCAGGTGAGGACGATCTTGAGTAATATTAATTCCGAAATGACTGTAGAGAAGGGTAAACTGATCTATGTCACAGAACCTAGCGAGAAACAGCTTTCCGAGATAAAGAAGTTTTTATCAGACAAAGTCGGAATTGATAATATTGAGCTGGAGCTTGAAAAAGATGAAAGCCTTGGCGGAGGTTTCATACTGAAATATGGCAGTCATGAGTATGACTGGAGTAATGCAGGACGCGTTCGCCAGCTTGAAAAAGTCCTTGCTAAGGGATTACACAGGGCGCAGACAAATGCTGAAAATCTGATAGATATTCTTAAAGCAGATGTAAAAGAATTTGAACTGCAGGCGAAGAGTAACGAAGTAGGTACAGTTACCTGGGTTGGTGATGGTATTGCAAACCTTGAGGGCATTGATCACGCTCAGTATGGCGAGATCATTGTTTTTGATGATGGCACTAAGGGTATGATAATGGATATCCGTTGGGATGACGTTGGATGTATCCTTTTTGGAAGCGATCAGGAAATCCGTGAGGGAATGCATGCTGTTAGAACCGGTCGTCAGGCAAGCGTTCCGGTTGGTCAGAAATTCCTAGGACGTGTTATCAATGCATTAGGTGAACCGATCGATGGTCTGGGAACTATCACGGCAAGCAGCCATAGACCGATCGAGAATCCTGCACCTGGTATCGTAGACAGAAAATCTGTAAGCGAGCCTATGGAGACAGGAATCCTTGCGATTGATTCTATGTTCCCTATCGGACGAGGACAGAGAGAGTTGATCATCGGTGACCGTCAGACAGGTAAGACATCTATAGCACTTGATACGATCATCAATCAGCGTGGTAAGGACGTTATCTGTATTTATGTTGCCATCGGTCAGAAGGCATCTACTGTAGCAAAGCTGGTTACTACACTTAAGAAGAATAAGGCGATGGATTACACTATCGTTGTTTCTTCTACTGCAAGTGATCCTGCACCGCTTCAGTATATTGCGCCGTATTCCGGAACAGCGATGGCTGAGCATTTCATGCACGAGGGAAAAGACGTACTTATTGTCTATGATGACCTTAGCAAGCATGCTGTGGCATACCGCTCAATTTCACTTCTTCTGGGAAGACCACCCGGCAGAGAAGCGTACCCCGGTGATGTATTCTATCTTCATTCCAGACTGCTTGAGAGATCCAGCAGACTGTCACCGGAGCTTGGCGGAGGTTCCATAACTGCACTTCCGATCATTGAAACACAGGCAGGAGATGTTTCTGCATATATTCCGACAAACGTTATCTCTATCACTGATGGACAGATCTTTCTTGAGAGTGACCTGTTCTTCTCCGGACAGAGACCGGCGGTAAATGTAGGTCTTTCTGTATCACGAGTAGGTGGTGCAGCTCAGACAAAGGCTATGAAGAAAGCAGCAGGTTCTCTTCGTATCGATCTGGCACAGTATCGTGAAATGGCTGTATTTACACAGTTTGCATCAGATCTGGATCAGTCTACTAAGGACCTCTTAAATCATGGTCAGGCACTGATGGAACTTTTGAAGCAGCCGCTTGAGCATCCACTTACTATGGCTGAGCAGGTTGTTACGCTTATCGCGGCAAATAACCGTATGATGATGGATGTTCCTCAGAAGGAAATAAAGAAATTCCAGCGCGGAATGCTCGATTATATTATTGAAAATAACCAGAGCATAATGAGCCAGCTGGAAACACAGAAGCTTCTGACAGATGATCTGAAAGACCAGATCATTGAGGCTGTTAAGGAATATAAGCAGCAGATGTCAAGCGAGACAGCTTAAACATAATGAAATGCAGGTAATTGAATGGCAAACACGAAAGAAATCAAGGACAGGATCAATAGCATAAAGCAGACGCAGAAGATTACAAATGCGATGTATCTGATTTCTTCGACAAAGCTTCAGAAGGCGAAGAGGGATTTGACGAAGACTGAGCCGTATTTCTATGGAATGCAGGCGATGATCGATCGTCTTCGCAGACATATGCCAAATGCAGACAGCCCGTATCTTAATGATTATGGCGAAATTCCTGAAGAGGAGAGGGTTGTAGCTTACCTGGTTATCACCGCAGACAAGGGTCTTGCGGGTGCTTATAACCATAATGTCCTGAAGCTTACTGAGCAGGAAATGGCCAAACATAAAAATACCATGCTTTTCGTAGTCGGAGAACTTGGAAGACAGTATTTTGAAAGCAGGGGAATACAGATCGATGAACAGTTTCACTATACAGCGCAGAACCCTTCGCTGCATCGTTCGCGTATGATCACCCTCAGATTACTGGAGCTTTTTTCAGAGGGAACCATACATGAATTATTCATTGTTTATACTGCGATGGTAAACAGTATGGAAGCAGAAACGATGATACAGAAGCTTCTTCCTTTGGAAGTAAGTGAACCTCAGATAGAAATTCCTTTGGATGTAATGCAGGAGGAATTTATCTTAAAGCCATCGCCTGAGGCAGTTATTGAGGCCGTTGTACCAAATTGTACAAATGGATATATATATAGTGCTCTGGTTGAATCATTTTGTTCGGAGCAGAACGCCAGAATGATGGCTATGCAGTCTGCAAATAAAAGTGCGAATCGTATCTTGCATGATCTTAGTATCCAGTATAACCGGGTAAGACAGGCTAATATCACGCAGGAGATCACTGAAGTCTGCAGTGGTGCGAAAGCGCAGCAGGCAAAGAGTAAGGGCGGTCGCAAGAATGGCAGACGACGGAAATAAGAAAGGAACTATATGAACAAGGGAAAAATTGTACAGGTCATGGGACCTGTCGTGGACGTGGAGTTTGAAGACAAGAACGACCTTCCCTATATTAGAGATGCGCTGGTGGTCGATAATAACGGCCGCAGCACCATGGAAGTAGAACAGCATATCGGTGATGGTGTGGTAAGGTGCATCATGCTGGATGCCAGTGAAGGACTGCATAAAGATATGCCGGTTCTTTCAACCGGCGGTCCTATCTCGGTACCTGTCGGTGAGAAGACACTGGGGAGACTGTTCAATGTCTTCGGAGATACTATTGATAACGGTGAACAGCTGAAGGATACAGAGCATTGGTCTATTCACAGAGAACCGCCGAAGTTTGAGGATCAGTCTCCGGTACAGGAAGTGCTTGAGACAGGAATTAAGGTTATCGACCTTTTGGCACCATATGCCAAGGGTGGTAAGATCGGTCTGTTCGGTGGTGCCGGTGTAGGTAAGACCGTGCTTATCCAGGAGCTTATAACGAATATCGCTAATGAGCATGGTGGATATTCAATATTTACAGGTGTTGGAGAGCGTTCCAGAGAGGGTAATGACCTTTGGAGTGAAATGACTGAATCAGGAGTTTTAAAGAAGACTGCTCTGGTATTCGGTCAGATGAATGAGCCGCCGGGATCCAGAATGAGAGTTGCGGAGACCGGACTTACAATGGCTGAGTATTTCCGTGATCAGCAGCATAAGGACGTGCTCCTCTTTATTGATAACATTTTCAGATTTGTACAGGCAGGATCAGAGGTGTCTGCTCTGCTTGGACGTATGCCGTCTGCGGTTGGATATCAGCCGACTCTGGCAAATGATCTGGGTGAACTTCAGGAGAGGATCGCATCTACAAGAAACGGATCCGTAACATCAGTACAGGCCGTATACGTGCCTGCGGATGACCTTACAGATCCCGCTCCGGCAACAACATTCGCACATCTGGATGCTACAACGGTTCTTTCCAGAAAGATCGTTGAGCAGGGTATTTATCCGGCGGTTGATCCGCTGGAGTCATCCTCCAGAATTCTGGAAGCAGATGTAGTAGGACAGCAGCATTATGAAGTTGCACAGAGCGTTCAGCAGATGCTTCAGAAATATAGGGAATTGCAGGATATCATCGCTATCCTTGGTATGGAAGAACTTTCTGAGGATGAGAAGAAGATCGTATATCGTGCAAGAAAGATCCAGAAGTTCCTGTCACAGCCTTTCCATGTAGCAGAGAATTTCACCGGTATTCCGGGTAAATATGTTTCTATCGCAGATACTATCAAGGGCTTCTCAGCAATCGTCAGCGGTGAAGCTGACCAGTATCCTGAGGAAGCGTTCTTTAACGTCGGCACAATTGATGATGTAGCAGAGAAAGCGAAAAAAGTGTAATGGCAGATACTTATTTCTTTCGGATCATCGCCAGCAATGGTGTGTTTTTTGAAGGCAAGATAAAATCAGTCATTTTACCGACGATTGATGGACAGATAGAATTGCTCGCACATCATGAAGAGATGATCATTGCGGTGGACATAGGTTCACTGAAATTCAGGACGCCCGATGATGAGTGGCATCGTGTGATCGTTGGCGTCGGTACAGCACAGGTTGCTAACAACAGATGTACGATCCTGGTGGATACTTGTGAGCGACCGGAAGATATCGATCGAGTAAGAGCCGAGGCTGCTTTGGAACGTGCGAAGGAACAGATGAGACAGAGAAAGTCCCTTGTGGAGTACAAGATGTCAAAGTTGTCGCTTGCACGTGCTTTGAACAGACTTCGTGAAACACATGATCGTTCTATCTAATATTAAATGATGTAAGGGTCAAAAGTACTTTTAATCCTGTAATCATGATGAATCAAAAAGCAGAGCCTGGGGAAAATCCGGCTCTGCTTTTTCTTTGAAACAGTATGCCCGAATACTTGCAAAGCTATATTCTTTCATGTATAGTTTAATGATTAAACACAATTTCTGCGATTGGAGGAAACATGGAACAGGAAAAGATTATTGTCCTGGACTTTGGCGGACAGTATAAACAGCTGATCGCGCGAAGGGTTCGGGAATGCAATGTATATTGCGAAATTCATCCTTCAAATATCGGTCTTGATAAACTTAAGGAATTAAATCCAAAGGGAATAATTCTGACAGGTGGACCTAACAGTGTATATGCAGCGGATTCACCGACATTTGATCCGGAAATTTTTAACCTTGGTATTCCGGTTCTCGGAATATGCTATGGATCTCAGCTGATGGCACACCTGCTTGGAGGCGAGGTTAAGACAGCACCGGTTAGTGAATACGGTCATACAGATGTAACTATACTTAAGCGTGATTCGGCTATTTTTGCAGGAATCCCGGCAATGACAACTGCATGGATGAGCCATACGGATTACATCGCAGAGCCGCCTAAGGGTTTTGAGATCAGCGCTGATACATCAAATTGCCCGGTTGCAGCTATGGAAGATGCTTCCAGAAAGCTTTATGCAACACAGTTCCATCCGGAAGTTGTTCATACAAAAGATGGATTTGAGATGCTGAAGCATTTCGTAATAGATGTATGCGAATGCAAGGGTCTGTGGAAGATGGATTCTTTTGCTGAAGCTACAATTAAGGAGCTTCGTGAGAAGATCGGTTCTGATCGTGTACTTCTTGGTCTTTCGGGTGGTGTTGATTCTACTGTTACAGCAGTTCTTCTTTCTAAGGCTATCGGAAAGCAGCTCTACTGCGTATTTGTAGATCATGGCATGATGAGAAAGAACGAGGGTGATGAGGTCGAGGCTGTATTCGGACCTAACGGAAAGTTCGATCTTAATTTCATCCGTGTTAACGCCGGTGAAGAGTACTTTGAGATGCTTAAGGGTGTGTCTGATCCTGAGCAGAAGAGAAAGCTCATCGGCAATAAGTTTGTAGAGATCTTTGGTGCGGAGGCTCGTCGCCTTGCAGGTACCGGCGGATTTAAGTATATGGCACAGGGAACTATTTATCCTGACGTAGTTGAGAGCGGAATGGGTAAAGATGGCGCTGTGATCAAGTCGCATCACAATGTTGGCGGACTGCCCCATGATCTGGTAGTTGAGCTCGGATTTGAAGAGCAGCCGGTTGAGCCGCTTCGTTCTCTTTTCAAGGACGAGGTTCGTAAGGCAGGTATTGAGCTCGGAATACCGGCAGAGCTGGTTTATCGTCAGCCGTTCCCGGGACCGGGACTTGGTATCCGTGTCGTAGGTGAAGTTACCCCTGAGAAGGTTCACATCGTACAGGAAGCTGATGCTATCTATCGTGAGGAGCTTTCCAAGGCAGGAATCGATATGGGTAAGGGTCAGTTCTTTGCAGCCCTTTCCAATATGAGAAGTGTCGGTGTTATGGGTGACTTCAGAACATATGACTATGCCGTAGTTCTTCGTGGTGTTATCACTTCTGATTTCATGACAGCTGAGGCAGCGGAGATACCGTGGAGTGTTCTTCAGACATGTATGAACAGAATTATAAATGAGGTTAAGGGCGTTAACCGCGTAATGTATGATCTTACGAGTAAGCCGCCTGGGACTATAGAGCTGGAGTAAGTTTCAAAGTGGCTGAAAGCCTGATTTTTCAAGGCTTTCAGTCACTTTTTGTAATTAGTGACAATAGAAAAAATGAAAGAGCTGCTTGGAAAAGATGAGAAAATAACAGTAGAGTATAAAGCCTGTCAAAATGGAATACATGATGATGTCTATGAAACTGTATGTTCTTTTTCTAACAGATATGGCGGTTATATTATCATGGGTGTTGAAGATGGTGGCAAACCGATAGGCATTAATAAAAAGCTGATAAAGGATATGAAGAAAAATTTTGTTAATCAGCTTAATAACCCTGCTAAAATGTCACCAACATTGTATTTGTCAATTTGCTAAAGAAGCAAGTGATCAGAAAAAATTGTCGGAAAGAGAACAGGCCATTTACAATCTTATATGCGAAAATAAGCATTTGACAGTAGAGCAGGTTATGGCTGAGTTTGATATTTCAAGATCTACGGTATTTAGAGATTATGCGAAGATAAAGAAAATCACAGGTGCGGTCTATGATAAAAATGAGTCTTTGTGGAAATTATAATAGTTAGTCTCATCTTAGTCTCACGCAGTCTCAAGTAAAAATGAGACTACATGAGACTGGAAAAAGAGAAAAAGGCGTAAAAATGGGGTGTTTTATATTATAGTCTCATAGTAGTCTCAAATGAAAATGAGACTACGTGAGACTGGCATGAGATTAAAATGAGACTGAGAAAATCGGATAGTTAGTATTGAAAAAACGCCGGGGCTTGATCATTCAATCAAACCCCAGCTTCCATTGAGACTTATCGACGAAGTAATATAACCGCACGAATTTCTTATAGCCCAAAACATCTATCTTGCATTCATAGATATTTGTGCCGCGTGAGACGTAGAGACAGTCTTTGGTCGTGTAGGCTCCGTCTACTTCATTTAGTTTGTATCCTTTTATCGTGAATCGCTGATAGGCTCCGTCTTCATCGAGAATCTGAAATCTCAGAGGAATGATGGATCCATCGGATTTGTGTTCGCATATTACATCAACTTTATTTATAACCATAACAACACCTGAGCTTTTGAGAAAAATGATCTTGGCATAAAATATGACGCTGCCGGAAATTAATCGGCAGCAACGTCATATAAAATTTCCATCGAAACTTCCAAATATTTACTGAGCCTGCTGATTTTCATAGTGAAGCTGCTTACAGTAGGAGATCGACTATATTCATTACAGTTTCAAAATTAGTGATAAAGCCCAGATAATGCTTAGAATATACATGAGGAAAAATATAGTAGACTATGGATAGACCGGAGTTTGACAATATAAAGGATTATGCTGAGTTTTGCAAGTATTATTGGTACAGAGAAGAATTGATAAAGATATGCAGGGATCATGGATTAAAAGCACCAAGCGGAAAGATTGAGCTGAACAAAGTGATTGAAGCGTATTTCTCTGGAGTAAAGATTCTTCCGGAAAAGAGACTACGAAAGAAAAAGAAGCCTGTTATTACGGAACTTACGCTTGATACCGGACTTATAGAGTGTGGTTTCACTTTCGGCAATAGGTTTAGAGAGTTCTTTTCAAAACAAACGGGAGAAGAACATTTCAAATTTAATGTAGATATGGTGGCAACAGTTAAGAAAGTAAGGGAAAGTGAAGATGACTCCTTTACTATTAGAGATTTGCTTGATGTATATTATGGAAAGAAAACTTATGCAGTATATGATAAAGCGGCATTGCAATGGAATAAATTCCTTAAGGATTATTGTGCAGACGATGAAACAAGGGTGTTCGAAAATCGACTAGAAGCAGCGGCAGCATTATGGAGGATAGTCAGGGAATCGGATATGGATAAGGTGTACTCAAGAGAATTGCTCGAAAAATACAGGGGTAGAATTTAATTTTTTTAGTTGACGGTAGATGTTAGGTTATTATAAAATCGTATAAACGAATTGTATTCGCTTTAACAATGATAGTTTTTTTATCGGTATTGGACATATGATAATAAGTGAAAGAATTTTCAAAATAATGGATGAACGAGGTTTGTCTCAGATTGAGTTTTCTAGGAGGACTGGTATATCACAGAGTACCATAAGTGATTGGAAAAGAAAGAAAACCAATCCGGCAGCGGATAAAATAATGACTATCTGCGAAGTCCTTAATGTAACTCCTTATGAAATATTACAGGAACCGGAGGGTAAGAACCCCGAACTTGATTATATTGTTTGCACAGCAGGTACGGAGAATTATGAATTGCTGCTGGAGATAGATTCTCTTAACCGGAAACAGAAAGAAAGGCTTCGGGGATATCTCAGTGCAATAAGAGAGGTATAGTAGGGCATGTCATATATGGCATGCCTATAAGTGTAATACAATTATCGTAAATACGTTTGAATAACGTTAATACATTCAAAGAGGGGATAGATTATGAAAGTTCTTGTTATTCCCGATGTGCATTTGAAAGCGTGGTTATTTGACAGGGCAGAAGATATACTTAGATCTGGTAAGGTGGACAGAGCTGTTTGCCTTATGGATATACCAGATGATTGGAATATGGAGTTTCAGGTTGAGTGTTATAAGGAAACATTCGACAGAGCAATACGATTTGCGAATACTTTTCCGGAAACATTATGGTGCTATGGAAATCATGATATAAGTTATCCATGGGGAAAACTCGAGACAGGATATTCGCCGTATGCAGAAAGAATTGTTCTGAGTAAACTTGAGGAACTTGAACGCAGTCTTTCGAATCCGTTTCAGATTGCTTTTATTCATAGAATAGATAAGGTGTTATTTATGCATGGAGGATTAACATCAGAGGCTGTAAAAAAGTTGGATGAAGATTTGATAGGGGCGGAAATTGATGAGGTCGTGGAAGCTGTAAATAATGCTTCGAAGTCTTACTTGTGGAATGATGAATCACCGCTTTGGTTTAGACCACAATATAGAAATTTAGAAATGTTTAGAAGTAATCGGTATAAACAGGTGGTTGGACATACTCCTGTAGAGAAGATTTATGAGAATAATGGGATTATTTCAACGGATGTTTTTTCTACCTATCGCAATGGTATTCAAATCGGAGAATCTAAGATGATAGTGATTGATTCAGGGAGTGGTGAATATGAAAAGGTAGAAATTATGAGATGAATATATATAACAATTTAGAAAATATATGAGGAAATGCATAATGGGCAAGACAAATGAAATTGTATTATTTGAAACTGGGGATAATGAAATAAAATTAAGAGTTCCGATTGAACAGGATACTGTTTGGCTGAATAGGAATCAAATGGCGGAACTATTTGATAGAGATGTTAAGACAATTGGTAAACATATCAATAATGCTTTGAAAGAAGAGTTGGATAATTCAACTGTCGCAAAATTTGCGACAGTTCAAAACGAAGGAAGCAGAGAAGTAGAAAGAAAAGGTATCAGTTGAAGTATATTTACTGGTGATATTCCTACATTTTTAAAGACTGACGCAGATAGAGAAGTTGAAGATAATTTTTTGAATCAATGGGTCAAATCTTTACCAGCGGAATTATCCAGGGATTTTACAGATTTGTATAAAGAAATGGATGCGCAGGAAACGAAGGAAACTAAGTTGTATAAATCACTGGATAAGCTTGAGGCATTGATCCAGCATAACGAATCGCCTATTGATACTTGGGCGGAAAATGAGTATGAGCTTAATAAAACTTATGCTTTTGATGTGGTAGCATTTTCAACGTGGCTCACAGAATTGAGAGAGGCTATTTTAGGACAAAGAGCGGGAATCCTCGGTAATTCAATTACCGAGATGAAAGCGACCGGTGAGAAAACGTAGACATTTGCCACAAACAGATGTTTACGTTTTTCTTTTACTTTGGTATACTATGTGTATGAAAGAAAATCTTGTACACTACCGCACATCTGTATGTAATATAAACTACCATATGGTATGGTCTGTTAAGTACAGAAGGAAAATATTATCTCCAGAAGTTGAAGCTTACCTAAAGAACCTGGTGCAGGAAATAGCTGCGGAAAAAGGTTTTACCGTGCAGTTGTTTGAGTGTGGCGAAGGTGATCACATACATTGTTTTGTGTCAGCTCCGCCAAAACTGTCAGTGACAACCATAGTTAAGTATCTAAAAGGCATTACCGGAAGGAAGCTCTTTGAACAGTTCCCTGAGATACGTCAAAAACTATGGAAGGGAGAACTTTGGAATCATTCGTACTACTGTGAGACCATAGGCTCAGTCTCAGAAGGAAATATTCGCAGATATATTGAAAAGCAGAGCAAATCTTATTGAAGGAGTAAAATTATGCTGTTGTCGCATAAAACCAGGATAAAACTGAATAGCGATTATTCCAACATCATTGGTCATATGTGTTACGCAGCTTATAAGCTCTGGAATGTCTGTAATTATGAACGCCTTCATTATAAGGAGCTGAATCTTTCTGTTGATTACCCTAATTGGTATTACCAGAAAAAAGCGCATAAAAATGATATGTGGTTTAAACAGCTTCCCTCTCAGACAGCACAGGAAGTATGCAAGCTTCTCGATAAATCATGGAAGTCATTTTTCGCACTGAAGAAGTCCAAAGGGATTGAGAACCCAAAACCTCCAAGATTCAAGCATGATGGTATTGCCATAACCTATATGCAGAACGCGATCGTGCATGAACCTGGTTCTCAGATGATTAGGTTATCTCTTCCAAAGCAGTTAATGTCTTATATGTCTGAGAATTATGGTATCAGTGACAAATACCTGTTCCTTGAAAATAAGATTTTCAAGGACACTGACGCCATCAAACAGATAAAGATATATCCACCTGAGAATGGACTTTGCAAAGTCATCGTCATTTATGAGATAGCTGACGTTCCGGCATTAGATGATAATGGGAAATATCTGTCTATCGACCTGGGGCTGCATAATCTGATGACTTGTTATGATACAGATGGCAATACTTTTATTGCCGGAAGAAAGTATCTTGCATTATGTCATTATTACAATAAAGAGATTGCAAGAGTGCAGGGACAGTGGGCAATGATGCAGGCAAAAAAAGGTGTTAAATATCCGAAACCTTCAAAGCATATGCTGCGTCTGTACAAAAAGAAAAATGATGCTATTCTCGATTATCTGCATAAAATAACAAGATCCATTGTAAACTACTGCATCAGAAACAGTATTAATACAGTGGTGATCGGTGATATCACAAATATACGCAAGGATAAGAACTTTGGAGCAGTTACAAACCAGAAATTGCACAATCTCCCTTACAAGAAGATCTTTATCATGCTGAAATATAAGCTTGCATTAGAAGGTATTACTCTTGTCGGGCAGAGCGAAGCGTATTCAAGTCAGACAAGCCCTCTCATGCCAAAGGTAGATAAAATACATGCAGTGAAGTCTAACCGTGTATGCAGAGGTCTGTACAGGGACGGGACAAATTCATGGAACGCAGACTGTGTGGGAGCTTATAATATCCTCCGTCTGTATCTGGCTAAAAATAAAATAGACATGGAACTGGATCCCATGTCTATCAAAATACCTTATGTAATAAAAGTAGCTGCCTAAACAGCAGTATTGGTGTTATGGACGCACCCTGAACCTACGTTGAAGTTTTCAACGCGCATCAGATGCTCGGCAATTCAATTGCCGAGTAGTTCACACGAAACGATTCAGAAAATAGAAACGGAGAGTTAAACAAAGCAGCCATCCTTTACACGGCAAAAAATCCAATCGGATTCATCATCATTGATTACCTGATAGAGATCATATTTTTTGTTTTCTAATTCTGTATATGCTAAATCTATGGTTATTCGCCATCATGGTACGGAGCCGACAATCCATGAAGGCGTGACTTCGAGAAAGATGGAACAGGATGGTAAGATGGCAGATTGTTGTCAGATTAACCGGGATATCAGGAAGCGAGTATATATTTAATCAGCAGAGAACCCTACTAATTGTCGAATTCAATTATCTGTGCTATCATAAAGATGATAAAGTTATGATAAGTGAATGGAGGTGATTCATATGATGCAGATAAGACCGGTTTCCGATTTGAGAAATAAGTTTACAGATATTGAAAAGATTGTTCAAAGTGGAGAGCCTGTATATTTGACTAAAAATGGATATGGAGCAATGGTGGTACTTAGCCTTGATGCATATTCAAGAATGACAGAACCGGAAGAGTATATTATGGATGTTGCTGATGCGGCAGCAGCTTCGACTGATATGAGACTGACACATGATGAAGTGTTTGCATCTATTAAGGGGAAGTTGAATGCTTAATCAAAAATATACATTAAGATACTTACCGCTTTTCCGTGAAGAATTAGAATCGGCGGTACTATATGTTGCAAATCGCTTAGGAAATTCTACGGCGGCAGAGAATCTTCTTAATAATGTTGAGAAAGCTATTCTTGATCGATTAGAGAATAACCCTGAAGGATACGAACCAGTACCATCAAAAAAGAAACGTGATTATCCATATTATCGGATTTACGTGGGAAATTATATTATTTACTACGTAGTGATTCCGGACGGAAACGAACGTATTATGGAAGTAAGACGATTTACACACTCATTACAAAATCGAGATAACATATAGCAGCTATTTTTCCGGTATATGTTCCTTTCCTTAGACCGAAGGGCATTACTGCCGGAGCAAATGTTGTAATGCCAAACCTGTCTCCGAAGAATGTACGTGACAAATATTTGTTGTACGATAACAAGATCTGCACCGGAGATGAGGCTGCGGAGTGTATCCGGTGTATGACTTTGAAAGTTTCAAAGACAGGATATCGCGTGGTGGTAAGTCGGGGAGATCACATTAGACGATGCAGTTCTTTTTCTACTTGTTCGTCTGAGGGGATGCCATCATAAGAAAGGGCAAAATCTATCAGGTGCCGGATCGCTTTTTTGCGTTCGGCTTCTGATGGATACTGTTCGATGAGGCGAGATCTCCACTGACCAAGGAGCTCGTTTATCTCACCAAGTTTCGGAATTAATATCTCTTTTGCCTGATCACGCAGTATTTGTGTAATTACAGGACTATTTCCTGAGCTGGAAAATGCTCCGACCAGATTCTGCTCCTTAATATATGAGGGGAAGATAAATGTACACAACTGGCTGCAATCTACAACATTAATGGGAATCTTGGCATCGTTGCATAATGAGGCTATCTGAGAGTTTAGTGTATAGTCAGTTGTTGCAGCTACAACAAGACATTTATTGTCCAGATCAGATGGTTTAAATTCTCTTTGCTCCAGAAACAGGCAGTCCGCTTCCTGTGAAAGGAGCTTCACTTCTTTACTAATATCTTTTGCCACAACATGAACTCTGGCTCCAAAATCCAGTAACACTTTTATTTTTCTATATGCGACTTTTCCGCCGCCGACGATCAGACAATCGGAATCAGTAAGGTTTATAAACATTGGAAAATAAGCCATTTGTGCACTCCTCGATAATAATTTGAAATTATTTTATTCTAATTTGAGTTGTTATTCAATGAAATTCATAGTTGATTACTAGGATAATTCTGTGCTATTATGTGTGTGACTTAAATCACACGGAGGGCAAGATGAGATTAAATACCAGAGAGTTAACGATTACCGCATTATTTGCCGCACTTATTATAGTCGGCGCATTCCTTAAAATTGATATTCCGTTACCGTTGTATACCATGCATTTCACGCTTCAGTGGTTTTTTGTTTTGATGGCGGGCTTATTACTGGGCTCAAAATTGGGAGCGCTTAGTGTTACAGTATATTTACTGTTAGGATTAAGTGGTATTCCGGTGTTTGCATCCGGAGGAGGTATCGGATATATCTTAAAACCCACTTTTGGTTTCCTCTTGGGATTTGCGTTTGCGGCATACGTGATCGGATATATAGCTGAGCGTATGAGCGGCTTAAAGGGTTGGCAGCTTGTTATCCCTGCTACAGTCGGCTTATTTGTCTACTATGGATTTGGTGCAGTATATTTTTACTTCATGAAAAATCTGTATGTTGGAGAAGCAGTATCTTTTGTAGTAGTGGTGGTTCAGTATTGCCTGATCACCATAATCCCTGATTTTATTTTATGTGTGCTTGCGGCACGTCTGGCATATCAGATCAAACCTGCCTTTAGAAGAATTGGCTTGGTAAGGAGTAGACAATGCTCATAAAAATAGGAACAAGAGGCTCGAAACTTGCATTGGCTCAGACGAATTATGTTTGCGATGCACTGAAAAAGAGCTTCCCTGAGCATCAGTTTGAGATCACTGTTATAAAGACTACAGGTGATAAGGATTTGACAAAACCTTTGGATCAGTTAGGATCCAAGGGTTTATTTGTTGATGAAATTGAAAAAGCTCTTATAAATAATGACATACAATTGGCAGTTCATTCTATGAAGGACATGCCGGCAAAGCCTGCAGATGGTCTGATCTTTGCGAAGTCCTGGACCAGAGAGGATCCCAGAGATGTTCTCATATTAAAGTCCGGTAATAAGTTGTCAGATCTGCCGCAGGGAGCAAATGTCGCTACCGGGAGTAAAAGACGCTCTTATCAATTATTAAAGTTAAGACCTGATCTGAATATTTTTCCGATAAGAGGAAATATTGATACCAGAATAAAGAAACTTTTTTCAGGTCTGGAGGATGGAACTACGCTTGATGGAATAGTTCTGGCTGCGGCGGGGCTTCATAGATTAGATATTGGGACGGACAATTGCTATTATTTTGACACAGAGGAGATGATCCCGGCACCGGCACAGGGGACACTCGGTATAGAACTTAAGGCTGATGATCAAGAGTTGATGAAAATGGTTAATTCCTTAAGTAATGAAGAAGCAGAGAGTATTACATTTCTGGAGCGTGGATTCCTTGATAAGATAGGCGGTGACTGCCATCTTCCGATCGGCGCACATGCGTATAAAGAGAGTGGGAAATTTGTTCTAAAAACAGTTTTTGGAGATGAAAACGGAGAAAAAATGGCATTTTCAACAGTTAAGGGAACAAGTGCTGATACTGGTTTGATCGAAAAAGCTGTTTTGGATATTAGGCGGCAATTAGAGGGGGGATAATGGACAAGTTAGGAAAAGTTGTGCTCGTGGGGGCAGGCCCGGGTGACCTCGGTCTTATGACGATCAGAGGTCAGGAGTACCTAAAAAAAGCAGATTGTATCGTTTATGACAGATTGTTAAATCCAAAGTTGCTTTCCATCGCGCCGGAGGGCTGTGAGAAAATATTTGTTGGAAAAGAAAATCATTTACATACACTACCGCAGGAAAAAATTAATGAGCTTCTGTATGAAAAAGCCTGTGATCATAGAATAGTTGTCCGCCTTAAGGGTGGAGATCCGTACGTTTTTGGAAGAGGGGCAGAGGAGGCGCTGTATCTGATCGATAAGGGAGTACAGGTTGAAGTTGTACCCGGGATCAGTTCTTCAACAGCTGCAGCATCTGCCGCAGGTATTCCTGTCACTCATAGGGGAATTTCGAAGGGCTTTCAGGTTATCACCGCGCATAGCAAAACGGATTCACTTTCGGATATTGATTTTGGACAGCTTACAGATGAGACCGTGACCTACATTTTTCTTATGGGACTTTCGCATGTAGGAGAGATTGCAAGAGGACTGATATCAGTCGGACGAAATCCTTTAACTCCGGTTGCAGTGATTTCAAATGGGACTACTGATCACCAAAAAAAAGTAGTATCAACACTGGAGGGAATAGAAGAAGCGGTTACTTCTGCAAGCATAGATTCTCCCGCTATCATTGTAGTAGGTGAGGTGGTCGGATTAGAAAAAGAGCTTTGCTTTTTTGAAAAGCGACATTTATTTGGATTAAAAATTTTCCTTCCGGTCATACGAGGGTTTGATTATACCTTGGGAGAAAAGAGAACTTCATTTTTTGCAAATGACCTGGAGGAAAAACTTACTGAGCAGGGAGCGGAGGTTGTGACGGTATGTTCCGGCAGAATCAGACCTCTGAAATGTGATCTGCATTTTTTAAGTACACTTAAAAAGGATTCTTTTATTGTTTTTACAAGTGCTAACGGAGTTAAGGCATTTTTCTGGAATCTTTTTGAGGTAAATAATCTTGATCTTAGGGTGCTTTCAAATATGAAATTTGCCTGCATAGGTCAAAAGACGGCTTCAACCTTAAGAGGCTTTGGATTTAATGCGGATATTATTCCTGAAAAGCAAACAGGAGAGGGATTAGCATTATTATTAAATAAGCATATTGATCCGGAGTCTGGGATTTATTGGTTTTGTCAAAAGAATACCTCTGAGCTTTTTGAGAAAAACATAGATAGCAGGGTTAGGCTGACTAAGATAATTTCTTATGAAAATGAGCAGTTAATGGATGCTATAGATGATCATGTGATAGAGAATGTCAAAACGTGCGACATGGCTATATTTACCAGTGGAAGTAATGCATCTTTTTCTATTGAAAAGTTTGGAAGAGCTCTCCCGGATAAAATTATTTCTATCGGACCGGCCTGCAGCAAAATGATCACGGGATCAGGTTATGAAGTATTTAAAGAAGCAAAGGTTTCTTCTTATGAAGGGATAATGGAACTTTTACTATGAAAAATGTGGTTGAGCGAGGATTATTAAATCTTTTAAGCGAGAAGAGCAGAAACGCACTATATGAGGCTGGAAACATCATCACGATTAAAAAGGGAGAGATCCTTTTTATGGAGCGGGAAGAAGTGAAGTGCTTGTACATTGTTCTTGACGGATTTGTTGCTCTTTATAGAAACAGCAGATATGGCGAGATTAAGGTTATCTTCATTTGCACTGACGGAGAAGCGTTAAATGAGGTTGTCATGCAGGATGAAAAAACCAGCATATGTGCGAAGGCGCTTTCCGATACGAAACTTCTCTGCATCCATAGAAGCCGATTACAGGAGTGCCTGGGAGAAAACGTGGAATTATACCGTGAGATTTTTGATTCATTAGCGAGGAAGACCAGAAGATTATACCACCAGGTTGGAAATTCCAATGGAACCTATCCTATGGAGAAGCGTTTGGCTGCAAAGTTATGGAAGCTTGCCCGGGATTTTGGAGAGGATACTTCGGAGGGAAAACAGATCGGCTTTGAATTAACGGTAACCTTTTTGGCAAATATGCTCGGAGCAAAGCGAGAAACTATTTCCAGGATCATTTCTGTCTGGAAGAAGGATGGAGTAGTTTCTCATGAAAACGGGTTCATTACGGTTACTGATATGGATAGCCTTAAAAGCATATCACAGTAAACCACGAACCCGTGAGATCGCAGCAAAGTATGGAATAGACACGGGTTTTAGATCTTTGTATGTTAACCATAATCATCTGTTTTATTACAAAGAAGATGATATCATTATTGTAGCTGAAATGTTTGGAGAGAAGGAGGACTTTATGTGTAAGTTGTTTGGTATCTCCGGATGAACCCAGGAGTCTATTGATTACTTAGGAGAGTAGTTTTGTGGTTGCAATCATAAGAAATCAAAACGATACCACCCATGATACAAATATAGTAAAAGCCATTGTGAAGAATGAAGAAAAAACGGAATAAGTAAAGATTTCCTCCTATCGGATTTGTAGTATTCTGATAGGGGGATTTTTTAACTTATAGGAAATTCCAATAAGTTAGTATTTGATTTTGAGTGAATATATCGGGAGCGACGATTTTTTTCTTATGAAGTGACCTTTCAGAGCATAAGCGTTATAAAAGTTCAGATACAACAGTTTTGTAGAAATATTTAAGGAAATCTTGAAAGTTAATTAAGTCGTAGTATAGCTGTATGAATCTGCTGTTATGTGATGTTATAATCCAGAAAAGAGCGACATTGAATTAATCGATTAAAAGGTAAGGGAATGTCAAAAGGGATTGGAGAAAACATGAATATCAGACAGGCAAAAAAGTCAGATGCATCCAGAATTGCAGAAATGATCGTTACAAATTACAGAAAGAATTTCTTCCCTATATTTAAGAACGAAGAATTCTATTTTGGTGAGTTGAATGTTATTGATGTAGCAAGAGAGTATACTGATAACGAAAACATATTGCAGGACACGTATGTATATGATGACGGCGTTGTTAAAGGTATGATCAGATTAGATCAGGATGAAGTTGTAAAACTATATGTAGAACCTCAGTTTCAAGGGGAGAAGATCGGTACAAAGTTATTAAATTTTGCAACTACAGATAAAGGTGCAAAATGGTTGTGGGTTCTGGAGCAAAATGAGAGAGGTATTCGTTTTTATAAGAAAAATGGATTTGACTTTACTGGGGAGACTATGCTGGAAGATGAATGGATTCCTTTGAAAAAAATGACAATTTAATTTATCTGATCAGAACCAGGCGGAGGAGAGACATGAAAAAAAGAGTATTACTAATCCTAATGAGCGTGATGCTTGCGGGGGGAACTACCGGTTGTGGATCATTAACCCAGTTGGTATCGGATAGCGCGGAAAACGTGAAGGAGAAGATACTGAGAAATAGTGAGGAAGATGAATCCTGGGAGGATCAGGATGAAGCAGAGGAAGCCGAATCCCGGGAGGATCAGGATGAAACAGAGGAAGCGTCAACCGAGGAGAACAATGAAGAAGGGTTCGCGCATGATTTTATGCTTCCCTACGCTTATGATGCGGACACGATTTATACTGTTGATGATAAAGGGAATAAAGTTAGAGAAATCTCTCTGTCAGAAGTAAATGATGCTATAAAAAAGATTGCTGACACAAAAGAAGATATTAATGGTTACATGGTAGAGGCCGTGAGCGGGGATGTTGTTTTTGTGTATATTAATCCCTACGATGGCACCGAATCAACCGTATATGCCGTTGACCTGGGAACAGGTGAGGCAGAAGCCCTGCTGGAGACAAAATATAGCGTTCAGTATATCGATGTGTATGAAGGAAAAGCATACATAGGTGTTTATAAATACAAGTCTTCTGACGATGATACTCTGGACTTTGAAGAATATGTGGTTTCAAAAAAAGAAGATGGCTCAGGTTATGAAGTTGAAGAAAACCACTATGACAGCCTGGAGCCTTACTTTGCTCAGTATTCTCTTGAAGAAACTCATGCAAACATCGGATATGGAGCTTTCGATTCCAGTCATTGCTTTAGCTTGAAAAGAGCTATGGACAATATAGGCTTTGTTGTTGCGCATAAAGTTGGTGAAACCGGGAGTGGTTACTGTGTTATTGATTCCAAGGGAGATAAATATGATCTCGATATGCTGAATACAGGAGGTAGTGCAACTGTCTATGCATACGATAAAAATTGGATGATCTATGGAATTACGCCCGAGAATAGTCGTGAGACAGAATACAATCTCTATAGTTTTGAAAAGAAATTTTCAACGCCTATAGACATTAAAAATGTCGGATATGTGGAAATGAGCGCCGATGGATGCCGATTTGTATCGGAATCGGAAGACTTTGGATCAAATGCGATTGATGTATATGATTATGACTTTAAGTCAGGTGATCTGAAAAATATCTTTACCAAGGGAAATATTCCGTTATCTGAAAGAAATACAGAGATTGCCTGCATTTTCGGAGACAACCTATTCTATCAGAGTTTATCTGATAGTTCGCTCAAATGGAGTAGATACGACCTTTTATCAGGCGATACACAAGTCTTGGATTATGAGATAAAAGAGATAAAAGCATATAACTACGGAAAGATATCTTTTAATTCTGAAACAAAAAAATGCCCTAAGTGCGGAACAAGCCTGTATAAGGTCTATGCGGAGTTCTTTACACTTGATAGCAAATATTCAGATCATGCTGATGAGATCAATACTTTTATTCAGGATGAATTTAAGGGCAGGTTAGACAGAGCTTTAGAAGATAGTGTAATGGGAGAGTCTACGTGCGAAGAGCACCAGGAGTATCCTGAGCAGTACTGCGAGACAAATGAATACTATGTGGAAGATGTAAATATCCTGAAAGACAGATACCTTACAGTTGATTATAGTTCATATTGGTATGGCGGAGGTGCTCATGGCATGCCGGGTAAGGAGCAGTATATATTTGACCTGCAGACAGGAAAGCGTATGGAAACGAAGGACTTTTATTCGGGATCAGAGGAAGAATTTAAGAAACTCGTAGCTGAAAAGACAAGGGAAGATTACTTAGAAACGCAGGATGGGTATAAATACTTCGCGACGGATGCTGATGAAGCTTATGATACCGCATACGATTATGTCAATCTCAACGGCATAGTATTTTTCAAAGAAGACTGCGTAACATATTCCTTTGCACCATACGATATGGGTCCGTTTGCTTCAGGATTTATAGACATTGAACTTCCGCTAGAGGAGTTTGACATGTGAAAATACTGTGTAAAAATGGCTATTTAATGACTTAAAGTATATGGGAGATTGAACGATGACAGAGATTGGATCGAGAAGTCCTGGCTATTGCCGTGACTTGGTAGATAAACTTGAATCAGAACAAAATCTGTCGGATGAGGAGTTTTCTGCTGTTCTTTTGTGTGATGATCCTGACTTTGACAGTTATCTAACTGAAAAAGCAAGGTCAGTTCGGGAGCAGATTTACGGCAAAGATGTTTATATCCGGGGATTGATAGAGTTTACAAACTACTGCAAAAATAATTGCAGATATTGCGGAATCCGTGGGGAAAATAAGAACGCTGTCAGATATCGCCTGAGTGAAGAAGATATCATTTCATGCAGCGATAAGGGATATGAGCTTGGATTTCGCACTTTTGTACTTCAGGGTGGAGAAGATCCATATTTCACAGATGATAGGATCGTTGCCATCATACGTAGGATAAAAGAGCATCATCCTGATGCAGCGGTTACATTATCTATTGGAGAAAAGGAAAAAGAAAGTTATCAGAGATTTTTTGAAGCCGGAGCAGAAAGGTATCTGCTCCGCCATGAAACTGCCGACAAGAGCCATTATGAAAAGCTCCATCCGGGAAATATGTCATATGAGCACCGGATGCAATGCCTTCGAGATCTGAGAGATATCGGTTATCAGGTGGGATGCGGTATGATGGTCGGTTCGCCTTATCAAACAATAGAACATCTGATAAAAGATCTTCGATTTTTACAGGAATTTAAGCCTGAGATGGTTGGGATCGGCCCGTTTATTCCTCATCACGATACAGAATACGCAGATTATCAGCCGGGATCGGCAGAATTGACACTCCGCCTGCTATCAGTTGTTCGTCTGATCTTACCGGAGGTACTGCTTCCGGCTACAACGGCGCTTGGGACGATCGATCCATTTGGACGGGAAAAGGGCATTTCTGCCGGAGCAAATGTCGTGATGCCAAACCTGTCTCCGAAGAATGTACGTGATAAATATCTGTTGTACGATAACAAGATCTGCACCGGAGATGAGGCTGCGGAGTGTATCCGGTGTATGACTTTGAAAGTATCAAAGACTGGGTATCAGGTGGTGGTAAGCCGGGGAGATCATATAAGAGCCGGGCTAAAATAAATCCAGCATACTGTCCAGATATATTTCTTCACGGACTTTTAGCTGATATTCCGGTTTGGTCATGTAGTAGAGCAGAAATTCAAGGATGATGGCGCTGCCTAAGCCTCGCCCCTCGATCTTAAAATTGGAAAAACCGGCAGGAGCATAGATATTTTTAATATCTTCTATACCGATGAATCCGGGATTTTTCATTGCGTCAGAAAAACGATACCCCCGGCTTGCGGTGGGTGAAACGCAGATATGGTCAGGGCAGTTTTCGCCGAGACTTTTTCTGCTGACATTTTCGTAGCAGTTTTTGCGGTCGTAGCAGCCATACCAGCAGCATTCATTGCATAAAAATTCAACTTTGTCCTTAAGGGCAGCGGGCAAAGCAGTTAATTTTGATAATTCTTTGTTGAGCCGGAAATCGGGCACAACATAGCGAAACTCGCTTCGGTCAAGTTCTGTCCTGAACTGATCGAAGTCTGTTATAACTTTTGTAGTTGACGAAACAAAGTAAAAATCAGGATATTTATTTATGAGGAAATTAAGCAGCAGATCGGAGTGGATAATGATTCCACTTTGAGTATTGCTGCTTTTTTCAAATAGTGCGCATAATTTATTGCAATATCTGTCAGAGAGGTGTTCTTCTCTGATCAGAGAATTACTAAATGTAAGTCTGGTGGATATATTATATTCATTCATTAAAGAGGCGACATCTGAAGGGGCTGCCTCACCAAATCCAACACGTCCTCCACCCCAGATACAGCTCATGGGAGCACCGTATATAGATCCTATCTCACACCAATCATAAAAGTATTCCCTATGTTCTCTAAAAAGAGGCAGAAAAACTTTATATAGTTCAAAAAAATCAAATAATCCGGGCAGATGGTAGAAAATCTTCATAATTAAAAAACACGATCCTCATATTACTTTTTAGCATTATGATACCATACTGCACAATAGGAACAGGTTAATTAAATCTTAAGGAATAAGTTGCCTGAGCAGGATAGGAGGAAGAAAAGAACGTGATATACTGAGAAATATGGCATTATTAAAAATGTATTTTGACGAATAAAGAAGGCGTGTATGCTTAGATATTTAGGAGAAAATCCGAATTCAGCAGAAAATGAATATATCTGTAATGTGTTAAGAATCTGGTATCGTCCGGTGTGGATGATGAGGTTTGTTGGATCCGGGTTTGTTATTTTGGGATTGATCGTTTTACGGATGCTTGCTGCAGTTGTTTCACAGGCAGTATCCGCCTCAGGAAAAGGCATTTTTCTGGGAGTCCTTTTATCATTCGCATTACTTGGGATGATCCTGATATTTTTTTTCGCAGCACATTGTTTTATCATAGCGGAACCAACAAAAAGAAAAAAGATGCTGGATTCAATCCATTCCGGAAATGTAAGGATCAGTCATATTACCATCACAGATTACTACACGACGTCGGGTGGAAAAAATGCCGGGGTCTCCACATATGTACGTTCTTTCATAGCGGAGGATGGCAGAAGCTACAATAAGACATATAAGTTAAAAGGACGATGGGGCAGAGGTCCGTATAAACAGGGCATAATTTATGAGGTTCTGGAGGGTGAAAAAGTTTTGGATAGCGGAGTGATGCCGGTTATGTGAAGCGCTGAAGCTTTACAGTAAATTCTCTTAAAGAATATTTTCTTTCTCCGGAACCTGTTGAAAGAGAGATTTCGTTTGGGCAGAATCTTATTCTCAGTGGATGGAGGACTTTAACCGGTTCAAAGAACATGGAAGTAGTTTCCGGAGGATTGATGACATCAACGATCTTGTCCTGTTTAAGTATCAAAAGATGATCATGGATAGTTGATAATTCGATCAGATTTCCTGATTTATCAAATTTCAGAGAATTATTATCAGCGTTTAAGGGAAATGAGTCAGGGTCATAGAGCGTGGCTGAGCCGATAGACGTCTGAATCTTTGTGCCTATAAGCGGTTCTATGGACTCCAGCTCGCCGCTCTCATAAAATGAAGCACCGAGAATAGTGGTAATAGGCCCTATAGGAGTATCGATCTTTAGGGGACTTCTCTGCCATATGGTGAGACTTTTTAATGAGCCGGACGGATAGAAACAGAGGCATAGAGGTTTGCAGGTCACAGTACTTCCGGTTGGAAGTACGATATCAACTTCCTGCGCCAGACTATATTCGTCGTCCTCCGTCCAGTAACCGGTGATCTTTCCGAAAAGCGGAAAGACACGGTGCAGATTTCCTCCTTCATAGAAGGTCAGAAATTCTGCACTTACGGCTCCGACCGGGGTGTCGATTTCTATAGCATTTTCAAGATAGATATTTTTAAGGGTGCCGGATTCATAGTATTCTACAGCCTTGCGGTCTCTTTTTCTGCCATCCATTGTGTGACTTGGTTCTAAAAGACCAAACTTTGTTTCTATCTGATTGCTCATAGAGTCTCCTTAGATCTGATATTCGTTTGCAGATTCCATCAAACCGAATTCCTGAAGGATTTCCTCCAACCGTTCCTGAGTCATTGGAGTCGGGACTGTCAGAGAAGTGTTGTTTATGATGGCTTCTGCCAGATTTCTGTATTCCTGTGCCTGAGCAGAGGTCGGTTTATACTGGATCACAGTCTGTTTATTTATTTCTGCGTGCTGCACTATATTGTCTCTTGGCACAAAGTACAGAAGCTGAGTATTCAGTTCCTTTGCAAAAGCGCGTAAAAGTGGGATCTCACGATCAACGTTTCTGCTGTTGCAGATGATCCCGCCGAGTCGTACGCCGCCGCTTCGGGCATACTTCTTTATGCCTTTTGAAATGTTGTTTGCAGCGTAGAGCGCCATCATTTCTCCTGATGCTACGATGTAGATTTCCTGCGCTTTTCCTTCTCGTATCGGCATTGCAAAACCACCGCACACTACGTCTCCGAGGACATCATAAAAAACGAAGTCGAGATCATCAGTGTATGCTCCCTGATTTTCCAGCATATTGATAGAAGTGATGATGCCTCGTCCGGCGCAGCCTACGCCGGGTTCAGGACCGCCTGATTCGACACATCTTGTTCCGCCGAAGCCTTCTTTTACGATGTGATCAAGGGATACGTCTTCACCCTCTTCACGAAGCGTATCAAGAACCGTTTTCTGCGCAAGACCACCAAGTAAGAGCCGTGTGGAATCTGCCTTTGGATCACATCCGACGACCATCACCTTTTTTCCGTGTTCTACAAGTCCTGCTGTAAGGTTTTGAGTCGTGGTGGATTTTCCGATTCCACCCTTTCCATAGATTGCAATTTGTCGCATTTTTTTCTCCTGTTTTTTCAGATCATTAGTTAAAGTTAAAGACATCTTCGACGAGTGAGAGTCCGCCATTGTATCCTGCATAGCCTTTGTTCAGTATAGTTTTGTCAAAAATCGGAAAAGTTGCGACTGCACAGTGAATGTCATGCGCAGAAGCATATTCTCTTTCAAGTGAGCTTCCGATCAGCATATCGACTTCCGGATGTCTGTCGAGCGCCTGAGTGATCTTGAAATAATCGCTTTCAAACACTACTTCCGGTGATCTTGCATATTCAAGGGTTGTCAGCTGCTTTACGATACGTTCGCGGTCTTCCGGACGGTATTGAGGTTCTGTTATAACGACTATTTCAGGGCTCTGACTATAGTCATTTGCCAGGAATCTCGTGGCGCCGATCGCGAAATTAGGATCACCGACTACAGCGAAACGATTATAGCCGAGGGACTGTCCGGTACGCTCAAGGATGCTGTAAACACGGTCTTCTTCATCTGCAATAACCTGATCTATAAGTTCCTGATCAAGATTAAGAGCTTCACCGACTTTTCGTATAAAAATGGTGGTATCTGTTGCTCCGATCGGGAGTCCGGGGATACGGAGAGAGGGAACACCAAATTTCTTCTCATAGATTTCAGAAGCCTTTTTTAGAAGGTAAGGATTTACGATAATATTTAATTCTGCGGCAGAAGAAGTTCTGACATTTTCCAGACCTTGTCTTCTGGTAAAAAATGTATTTACGGTCAGTCCTAGTCTTTCAAGGATACGAGTCAGCTCTTCCAGATTTCCAAACCAGTACGGATCGTGGAAAGGGATGATCCCAAATAGGTTTACGAGTCCCTTTTTCTTTGGGAGTCCTGCTTCAACGATATTATCGAGGAGCGCCTTAAAGGCTGCTTCATATCCGAAAAGAGAGTCACCGGCAAATCCGGGCGTATCTATAGCATATATTTTTACGCCTTTATCACGAAAGTCGGACACTACGCTTTGTACATCATCTCCGATAATGCCTGCGGTACAGCCGGTCAACACGAAATATGCATCTGCATCAATGATCTCAACTGCGCCTTCAATGGTGCTTCTTAGCTTTTTTTCTCCGCCGAAGACAACTTCTTTTTCGAGCATATTTGAGCTCGGAAGGGATACGGAGTTAAGGAATCCTGAATTATTGTGCTCGCCCGCGCAGGTCTGCATACAGCATCCGGGACCGGAATGATAAATGGGAGCAAAACGATGTATCGCGCTGAGAACGTCGTTTATGCCTCCAAGTACACATGCTCCGCGAGCGCTTTCTGTTACTACTGACATTTCTTGATTCCTCCTAGTCTTTCCATACGCTGTTATCTATAAACTTAAACGGATCTGTTTCATACCATGATGCTTTGTAAGGAAGCTTACTATGGGATGCAAGCTTCTTATTAAATCCCGGATTTTCCAGCTGGTCTGCAATCTTATTTCCGAGGTAGAGCAGTCCGTCATAACCGAAAGTGGGACGTTTCATATCAAGGACATGGGTGGTAGGCAGACCAAGTTTTGCCGCCCATTCCGGAACACCGATGAAAACATCAGGTTTCAGTCTGTTTAAGAGATTTACCTGCTCAAAAGGCTGCATATTTGCAATATCGACAACGAAATTGCCGTGAATACCGTTCAAGTATTCTATATCTGTCTGAGCATCGATATCGTAGGTCGGTGTTTCCAGACCTATAAGTTTCATGCCGTAATCGTCTATCAGTGCCGCAGCTGCAAAAGATCGCCCTGTACCGCCGCAGATAAATACTCTTTTTCCTTCGAGGCGCGCTCTTATTTTCTCGACTTCAGGTTCGATACGCTTATGCTCGGAGGCGATCACTGCTTCTACTTCTGCTTCTTTATGAAAAATCTTTGCTACGCCGCGAAGCCATTTATCGGTATTTCGCATACCTATTGGCATTACAGTGTGTGAGTATGGGATGCCATAGTCTTCATAGAGCTGCTTCATGAATTCGTCTGCAAAGACCTTACATACAGCAGTGGAGGCTTCGGCAGCGGTGATATTTTGAATCTTATCAAGAGAGCTGTAGAACGGGATGTAGTTACAGGTGATTCCTATCTGGTTCAGCATGCGTTCGATTTCCAGCTGATCCTTATAACTTATGGATACCGGAGCGAACAGGTTTATGAGACCTTTTTGGGTGGGACGTTTTTCCTTATCAAGCAGATACTTTCCGATGGCGATAAACGCTGCGTCAAATCCTGATCCGCAGACCTTTGATTTAAAGCCTTCACAATGTATAGGAACAAGTCTGGCGTTTATTTCATCCTGCAGTTCATCGAGGATCATATCTATGTCGTCACCGATGATACCTGATGCACAGGAAGTAAAGACAAAGATCAGCTTGGGATGATATCGGTCTTCTGCTGCGTGAACTGCTTCGCGTAATTTTTTCTCACCGCCGAGAATGATATCTTTCTGATCGAGATTTGTAACGATCACCTTTGGTGTACGGTTTCCTCGGATACCTCGATGTGCCTGACCTATGCGGTACTGCATGGTGCCAAGGGCAGCGCAGCCAACGCAGCCTTGTGGTGAGTGTGATATAAATACGGAATCTTCGATTGATTGAAGAGCATTGATGCTGTTGATCTGCTGACACTGCAGACCTTGCGCAAAGCTGCGGTCAGCGTTTTTCAGACATTTTTTTCGAAAGCCTTCTTCGAGAAACCGGCTTCCGGCACCGTAATCATTGTAAGTTTCAGGACGGTGTTCTCGTATACCGTCGTATTTCTTTTTGGGAGCAAGTGCAGATCCGCTCATTTTGTACCTCTCTTTTATTTTGGGCCGGTTTTAATTATTTCTTTAAGAATTTCAAGAACCAGCTTATTTTCTTCCTCTGTACCTATTGTTATTCGCAGCCATCCGGGCATACCAAATTCATTTCCGCCTCTTAGAAGAATTCCGTGTTTCAGATATTCTGAGACAACCTGATCGCTGTCGAGACCTGTGTTTATCATGATGAAGTTTCCGTTGGATGGGATATACTCAAGACCGAGATCCTCAAGAGTGTCATAGTAAAGTGCCAATCCTGAACGGTTATTTTCCAATACTTTTGCAGTGAATTCATGATCGTCGAGAGCTGCAGCTCCGGCAACCTGTGCCGCCGCGTTGACATTTCCGGGTGTTTTAACACGGTGAAGGTCACGTATGATAGTGGGATTGGATATTCCGTAGCCAAGTCTTAATGAAGCCAGACCGTAAAGCTTGGAAAAGGTCCTGAGGCTTATTAGATTGTCATATTTTTGTATAAGTGCAGTCGTATCCGGTCGGTCACTTCCGGCATAGAAGTCTATATATGCTTCGTCCAGAACTACGAGGATGTGGTCGGGAACTTTACTAAGAAAAGAGGTGAGTTCCTTTTGATTCAAGGCTGTTCCTGTCGGGTTATTTGGATTGCAGATCCAGATTATTTTTGTGCGGCCTGTTATAGCCTGAAGTATCTTATCGAGATCTACGGCATGATCGTTATTAACCGGTACGGCAACAGGTATAGCTCCTGCCTGCAGGGTCACATTTTTGTACCATCCAAAACTTGGTTCCGCGTAAATGCTCTCATCTCCGGCATTTAGATAAGTATTGGCAATGATCGTGATCAATTCAAAGGAACCATTTCCAAAGATCAGCTGATCGTCTTTGACATTCAGGGCTTTTGTGAGTCGTATAAGAAGTTCTGTATTTGCAAAGTCCGGATACCTACTGTATTCATCCCGGTAATTTAACAAAGCGTCAATGATCGAAGGTGATGAACCGAGGTTATTTTCGTTTCCGGCGAGTTTTATGATCTTATCGACGTGCAGTTCCTCCTTTAATGAACGAACTGTTCTGGCAGGAACGTATGGAACTGAACTTTCAAGGGCTTCTCTATACGCTATGCTCATGTGTACGCCTCCAGAAATTCAGTTCCGATACGGTCTGCTTCAAGGATTGCTGCTGTAACCTGTTCAGGAGTATATTTCTCCGGAAGGAACCATGCAAAATCCAGCCCGGAAGCAATCTTATCGCCAAGTGTTTTTACAGATCTGTCAATGTGCTCTGTGATACCGATATCTTTTAGTCGAAGAGGCTGCTTTAGCTTTGCAAAGAAAGGAAGTTCTGCTTCATATTTCTCACGGCTCCATTTTTCGAGTACAAATTGAAGCAATAATCCAAAGGAGACACGTTCTCCATGCAGGTAATCACGTGTTTCAGATATAGAGGTGACTTCATTGTAAAAGGTGTGGGCTGCGCCTCCGTAGAAATTCACGCCATTTAAGCTTCCTACAAGTCCTGCGAGATAAATGATCGCATCGACGATCGCCTGCGTTTTTTCTGTGACTTTATGAGCCTCGATATCGCTTAGTGCTTCTTCAAAATCAGTTGTCAGTGTCTTATAGGCAATCTCTGCAACAGAACTTTTTACCTGTAATGTAATATCATCAGGTGCATAAGACAGGTTAGGAGCGGTTTCATACCATTTTGCAAGAGTATCAATGATACCGGCATGAATGTAGCGCGCAGGTGCATCAAGGATTATGGAAGTGTCGGCGATTATCGCTCTTGGTGTATGGGCGTTATTTCTGGCGCCTGTCACAGCTCCCTGATCGTTATATACTATTGTTACAGCGGCCCATGCAGCGCAGGTAGCAGCGATCGTCGGGATGGAGACTACAGGAAGTGATAATATATCGCCTGCTGCTTTTGTAGTATCTAGAACCCGTCCCCCTCCGACGCCTACAAGGACATCAGCCCGGATCTCTTTTGCACGATCGGCATAATGCTGAAACTGTTTTTCAGTAGGATAACCTGAGAACTCCTCAAACTCGTATTGAAGACCTTCTTTATCAAAGACTTCTTTTAATATTTCTTTTGTTTTGGATAAAGCGGTAGAACTTCCTATTATCAGCAGCTTTTTTCCGTATTTCTTTATGTGTTTTCCGGCATCGTGGATTATTCCCGGCGCGCTTATGTAGATATCAGGAAGTTTTGCATTTGTGATTCCGTTTTTTAGATCATTAAATGACATATTCGGCTCCTTTCGTATCTTTTGGCTTCAGGATGTATTTCAGTATCTTTTCTTCGTAGTAAGCAAAATCACGGTTATGTTCGCGAGGACGGGCAAGCTCAACATGTATATCCTTGTGGATTTTTTTGTTGTCCATCACGATCACATGATTTGCGAGAGTGACTGCTTCGGCAACATCGTGGGTTACGAGAACGGCTGTAAAGCGCTGTTCTTTCCATAACTTTTCTATAAGCTGCTGCATCTCTATTCGTGTAAGTGCGTCGAGTGCTCCCAGCGGCTCATCAAGGAGTAAAACTTTAGGTTTTCCGACTATTGCCCGAGCAAGGGAAAGGCGCTGACGCTGACCGCCGGATAAAACGATCGGCCAGGACTTTTCTCTGCCTTCGAGACCAACGGCTTTTAGTGCCCATAGGGCATCTTCACGGCTCCTTGTGGGGGAACCGAGGATGACATTATCCAATACATTTTTCCAGAGAAGGATCCTTGCATCCTGAAAGACAAAGCGTACATCGGAATTAATGCGATCGACTGGCTTTCCGTCAAGTAATATGCTTCCTGAGGTCGGTTTTTCGAGATAAGTGATTAGTCGCAAAAGTGTACTTTTTCCGCAGCCGCTTTTTCCGACGATCGCAAAAAAATCACCGGGATCGATAGATATATTTGCATCCTCAAGGATGCTTAATTCGCCAAATTTTTTGCTAAGGTTTTTTATTTCTATAGATATTCCGTTCATTTTTTGACCTCATGTCTTTCGCCAGCGTAAAAAATAATTTTCAAGTGAAGTTGCGATAGTATCTGACATTTTTCCGAAAAATGCGTAGATAAAGAGGATCATAAAAATACGGTCCATTTGGAGGTATTCTCTGGCTCTCGCAGCCATGTATCCGAGACCGGAGTTGCCTGATACGGATTCGGCGGCAATGAGCATCATCCACATGCTTCCGAGAGCTATACGCACGCCAACCAGAACGTTTGGCATTGATCCCGGCAGGACTACGTCAAAAAAGTATTCGCGTCTGGTAAAACCGTAAACACGTGCCATCTCATCCAGACCTTTATCAAGTCCCTGAACTCCGGCATAGGTATTTAGATACATGGAAAAAAATACACCCATGGAAACCATGAATACGATGAGTTCATCGCCTATGCCGAGAAAGATTATCATGATCGGCTGATATGCAAGCATGGGTATGGTCCTAAGCATCTGGACTGTTGTATTCAGGAAAGCGTTGAAAGTTTTATTTAGCCCGGTGATCATGCCGAGGACGTAACCCAGAACTGATCCGATGATCAGTCCTGTAAAGGCACGCCTGGCACTTACAAACACGTAATCCACCAGAGTTCCGTCGGTAAACATATCAACTGTACGGTGTATTTCAGAAACCGGAGATGGCAGCAGCTGCAGCTTGAAGCTGGCGCTTGCTTTTGATATGACCCAGAGCGTGACCAATAGAATGGGGATTATCCATTGCGCGGCACGCAGGAAGTTTTCTTCCGAAAAAGGATGGCTTTTTATCGTATTCTGTGCGGTCATTGGCGACTCCTTTTATTAGTCCAGTGCTTTTAATCCGGCGTTTAAGTCTTCTGTCAGAGCATCACTAAATAGGGTTGAAACGTCCAGATCGTTTTCAAGAACACCTAATCCCTGCAGGGTATCGTGTACATCCTGTAAAGAAGCGATAGCGTCAGTATTGTTGGTATAGATCTCTGTTCTCTGTTTTTTGAAATCGTCTGTCAGCTGTTTTTCGTAGACATCAAGTTCGAAAGAAGTGTAATCTTTGGTGATCTTTGCATACTCGTCGATGTGTTCAGCCTCCCAGCGAAAAACTTTTTCCATACGGATCAGGAAGTCAACCATTGCCGCACGCTTCTTTTCATCTTCAAGAGAGCGGAGATTTGCGGCATAGTGGAAATTTCCGGATAAGATGTCTTCAGCAGATTCCAGCAGATGACCACCGGCATCCTCATTGGCGTTTATCTGAGCCCATCCGAATAAGGCAAAGGCTACGATATCACCGGACATCAGAGCAGACAGACCATCTGACGGGGAAAGCGGAACGGCATCGATATCATTCCAGGTGAGTCCTGCTTCCTCCAGCATTTTTGCAAGGAAGTAGTGAGCTGTGGTTGCTTCTACATATCCGACTCTTTTTCCTTTTAGTTCTGCAACGGAGGTGATATTTTGACCGGGACCTGCCACGAGCTGTTGTCCGAGAGTTGAAGATTTATAGGAAGCAACTATAGCAAAGTTTCCGCCGCCTTCGGTTTCTGCTGCAAAGAGAGGGGGTATCTCACTTCCCATTGTCAGATCGAGCTGATCGATCGCTAGTGCCTGATAGGCAAGATTGCCGCCTGAGAATGAAACGATATCAAGGTTATAGGGAATGTCATCGACACCTGCGGCTTTGAAGAGTTCTGGCGTATATTCAAAAGCCCATACTTTAAGTGTGACATCAGAAAGATCCGCAGAAGTGCTGCTTTCATCGGATGCAGAAGTTTCTTTTGTTCCTGCAGAAGCGGAAGTTCCGGTAGCTGAAGCTGATGAACCGCATCCTGCAAGAGCGCTTACTGTTAGAGCCAGTGAAAGTGCGAGTGAAATGATCCTTTTTTTCATATATGTTTTCTCCTCTGTAAATGTTGGTATAAATCTGACTAAATGCTGTCGGATGTGCGTTTAAAGGTATTCAACCTGCGTTCGTATATCGAAAGCTTTTCAATGATCTCGCCTATCGGAAGGTCTGCAGTGAGAAAGGTGATCCCGGCTTTGGTGAAAGCTGAAGCGGCAGCGGGACCTGCATTGGCACACACCAGATAAGCACAGTCGTTCAGAGTTTCTGTAAGAGGTCGGAATGTTTCTGCTGAGTGACCGCAGCCACCTGGGCGGTATCCGGTAGGTGCACAGTGGCAGGCTTCACTAAACCTGTTATTTGCTCGTTCGGCAGTGATATCATCTTTCTTTTTGTTTTTTACAGATGGTGGTCTCCTGTTTCCCAAAAGTGTATAGGATCCGTCTTCATTTATCTGAAATATCAGAAAGGTCGATGCTTTCATGAGATGTGCATCTGATCGATCACCTTTGTTTGTTGCAATAGCTGCATTAAATGGAAATCCCATATAACCTCCTTATGTTTCAGCCATGGCTGAAAGTTTCAGCAACTTCTTTGTCATAAAGTTTTCCGTGGAGATCCTGACCATGCCCGGGAATACCGCAGCTGTCAGCCCGGCAGTGTTTGCAGTGCATAAAGATTTCCAGATATTTTCCTGCCTCGGTTCTTACTTGCTGTATCAGTTCAGTGGAAGGCGCCGGAATGTCTGCCATTTCGTTTTGTGGTATCAGTGGAATGATATTCAGGAGAGATGCGCCAAGCTCTGAAGTGACTCTGGCAACCTCAGGAATATGATCATTATTGATGCTGGGGATAAGTACGGAATTTATCTTTACTACGATCCCGAGTTCGGCAGCTCTCTTTATTCCCTGCAGCTGATGTTCTATGAGTAACCTGGCACCCTCAATTCCTTCATGTTTCACACCGTTTTCATCGATCACGAAATTATTGATTTTGGCTTCGATCTCCGGATCAACAGCGTTAACTGTTACGGTTATGGTTTCAACTCCGATTTCAGCTATGCGCTCTATCCTGTCAGGGAGCCTGAAACCATTGGTTGAAAGGCAACATACCATTTCAGGATGATGCTTTTTTACAAGTGCAAAAGTTTCAAGAGCTTTCGTGGATGCCAGCGTATCACCGGGACCTGCGATTCCTACTACTGAGAGTTCAGGGCAAAGAGTTTTTGCCTTGCTGATAATATCCGGTGTTTCCTCCGGGGTCAGTATCAGGGACGTTACACCCGGACGTATAACTGATTTATCCATTCTCCGGGAGCAGAATTTGCATTGGATGTTGCACTCGGGACTCACCGGCAAGTGGATCCTGCCTCGTTTGAAATGTGCATCTCCTCCCATGCAGGGATGGATATTTTGCAGTTTTTTCAGATTGTTACGCGCATTTCCTGTAATAGTGGATTTACGGGTTTTTTCCTTTATCTCGTAGAGAGACGGGAGTTCCATCCTTCCATATGCGAGACCTCGGGTGATACGCCATATTGATAATTCTGTTTCTACAGGAATGATGTCGTACTTAATGAGCTCTGCTCTTGCACCGTAGCCTACAGCAGCGGCAAAAACTGTATTACAGTCCTCGATCGTGCGGATCGCTTTTTCTAATCTGTCAGAATTATGTACATGTTCGTGGCAGGCCTTGCAGGTTGTACGCCGGTCTATTTTTTCGTAGGTATGAGAAATGGTATCGATTTCGTAAATTTCAAAGACTTCAGTTGCTCCAAAGTGACGATCAACATGAATACCGTCACTGCTTGCAAGTGCCGCTCGTATTATCATGACGCTTTTTCCTTTCGCGGTGTTTTGAATTTTGTTAGTAACTAAAATAGCGCAAATGGTGGATTTAGAATATTTTTTAAAACTAATTATGGGTGATAAGAAAAAATGATAGCTTTCATACTAAACCAGTAGTAAATGCGTGTTTCTGATCGTCAGTTGAAGATGAGTATGTTTTTTTGTATTATGTAGAAAAAACACACAAAAATCATATGGCTGAAGGGATAAATTTTGTGCGTTTTGTGCTTTTTTAAATACAGATAAGGGGGAGAAGTTTGTGAGAAAACTCGTTAAAAGAGGGAACATGAACGAGCGGATCGATACAGTTTTGTACAAGTTCCGTTCCAGAATGAGGTCATATCCACCCGGAATGTGTCCTATTTCGTTGTATAGGTCACTTCTTCAGATATCGATGAATCAGTCCTGTGGTAAATGTGTGCCTTGCAGTGATGGATTAGTGGAAGTGGATCGGATATTAAAGAGCATATTGCAGGGAACAGCAGACAGTGATGTGTTGGAAAAACTGGAGCGGATGTGCAAAATGATAGCAGCCTGCTCGGACTGCGCTGTAGGAATATCTGCGGCAAATCTGATACTTGAAAGTCTGGAGCAGTTTGCAGATGAGTATGAAAGTCATATCAGTCATAAGACCTGTGTGTCGGAGATAAGACAAACCATTCCGTGTGTGACACTTTGTCCGGCGCATGTAAATGTTCCGGGGTATATCGCTCTGATCAAAGAGGGAGATTATGCCGGAGCGGTAAAAATGATACGAAATAAAAATCCCTTTCCTACAGCATGCTCAATGGTATGTGAACATCCATGTGAAAAAAAGTGCCGAAGGGGACTTGTGGATGATGCAATAAATATTCGCGGATTAAAGAAATATGCCGTAGATAATGCGCCGGCAGATACTGTTCCGAGCCCCAAAAAGAATGTTTCCACAGGAAAGAAAATATCGATCATCGGAGCAGGTCCGTCGGGACTTACGGCAGCGTATTATCTGTCGCTTATGGGGCACTCTGTCGTAGTTTATGAAGAACATGAAAAGCCCGGGGGAATGCTCCGATACGGCATACCTGAGTACCGCCTTCCGAAGGAAGAACTGGATCGGGATATAAAAGCGATCATAGATATCGGTGATATAGACGTCAGATACAATACAAAAGTTGGTAAAGACATTTCGTTCGAAGAGATCAGAGAAAATTCTGATGCTGTCTATCTGGGGCTTGGAGCACAGATCGGAAATCGTATGCCGGTTGATGGTGCAGATGCGAAAAATGTTATCCCTGCGGCTGACTTTTTGCAGCTTGCTTCTAAGGGAGAACTGCCTGACCTCACAGGGAAAAGAGTGGCTATGATCGGCGGAGGAAATGTTGCCATGGATGCAGCACGTACGGCGGTACGTCTTCATGCTGAGACTGTTCACGTTTTTACAAGAAAAAGAGATGACTATACAGCGCTTCCGGAAGAAATTGAGGGCGCTATGCAGGAGGGCGTTCGTTTCAGGACACTTTTGAGTTTCTTAAATATCGAAGCAGATGAAGAAACAAATGAAGTCCGGGCGGTCTGGCTCCAGCCTGAGATAGTAGCAGAGTATGATCAGTACGGCATGATGACGACGGAACATTCGTCGAATTATCCGTATAGATTTAAGTGTGATTATCTGATATTGGCAGTCGGTCAGCGAAGTGATGTGAAAAGCTTTGAGGAAGCGGGGATTCCGGTGAACAGAGGAAGGATCCTTGCTAATGAAGAATGTGTGGTTCAGGATATACCGGGTGTTTTTTCAGGCGGAGATTGCGTGACAGGACCGTCGACTGCAATAAATGCCATCGCAGCAGGACAGGTTGCTGCGTATAACATTGATGAGTACCTTGGGTATCATCATAAGATCGAATGTGATGCAGATATCCCGATAGCGCTTCCAAATCCATGTATTCCGACTGCGAGAGCTGAGATAGAGGAAAAAGATCCGTACGAGAGAAAACAGAGCTTTGAACATGTAGAACAATTAATGACTTATGAAGAAGCTATGAGAGAAGCCGGAAGATGCCTGCGCTGCGACCATCATGGGTGCGGTGCTATGAAGGGAGGCTGTGGAGATGAATGAGATGATCGATCTTGTTATAAACGGCACTCCGGTTAAGGTAGAAAAAGGGTCTTCGATTTTAGATGCAGCGAAGAGTATAAATGTTTTTATACCGACACTTTGCTATATGGAAGGTGTTTCTGATATAGGTATGTGCCGCCTCTGCATGGTAGAAGCAGAAGGATTTGAAAGTTTCCTGCCTGCCTGCAGGACAAAGTGCAGGGACGGTATGGTGATCACGACCGAAAGCGATAAGCTTACGGAGTATCGTAGAGAAATACTTAATCTGATACTGGCAGATCACAAGCTGGATTGCATGAGCTGCCCGAAAAACGGTAGCTGTGAGCTGCAGGATCTTTGTAATAGGTACGGCGTAGAACATTCGGACTATCAGGGAACGGGGAAGAAAAAAGCAAACCGTATCATTGCGGACAATCCATTTTTAAGTTACGACCCTGACAAGTGTATTCAGTGCCAGCGATGTATAAATATTTGTCATAATATCGCTGGAAACGGCGTATTGACGCTGGGGCGAAGCGGCAATCGGCTTACGGTAAAACCTCCGTTTGGAGAGGATTATAAAACTTCAGGATGTGAGTCCTGCGGTAATTGTGCAAGTGTCTGTCCGACAGGTGCACTGACACTTAAAAGAAGAAAAAATTACAGAAGCTGGGAGACTGTAAAGGTAAAGACGACATGCCCGCATTGCGCGACTGGATGCCAGTTCTATCTGGTTGTGAAAGATAACAAGATCGTTGATGTAGAGCCGGCAAAGGGAGCCTCAAATAATTACAGGCTTTGCGTAAAGGGTCGCTCAGGCAGCTTTGATTTTGTGCATGCTGAGGACAGACTTACAAAGCCTTTGATACGTGACCGTAAAACCGGTGAATTCAGAGAAGTTTCCTGGGAGGAAGCAATCTCCTACACAGCGGAAAACTTCATGCGACTAAAGAAAGAGTACGGCGGTGATTGTCTTGCCGGCTTTGCGTGCTCAAGATCGGCAAATGAAGACATATATATGGTCCAGAAAATGGTGCGGACATGCTTTGGAACGAATAATACGGATAACTGTGCCCGTGTCTGCCATTCTGCAACAGTAGCAGGTTTGGCAAAAACACTTGGTTCCGGTGCAATGACCAACCCCATAAGTGATATTACAAAGGACGTGGATTGCATCCTGCTCGTGGGATCAAATCCTGAGGAAGCACATCCGGTTGTTGGTATGAGGATCCGTAAAGCTGTAAAAAATGGAACCCGACTGATCGTTGTGGACCCTAGAGATATAGGGCTCACAAAGGCAGCGGATATACATCTTAAGCTGCGTCCGGGGACAAATGTTGCTTTTGCTAACGGCATGATGCATGTAATGATAAAAGAGGATCTGATCGACCATGATTATGTAAATGAATTTACAGAGGGATTTGAAGAACTGAAAAAGCTGGTTCAGGACTATACACCTGAAAAAGTTGGAGAAATATGCCATATCGATCCGGATAAACTTGTGGAAGCAGCCCGAATGTATGCAGGCGCGAAGAAGGCACCTATCATTTACTGTCTAGGGGTTACTGAACATTCGACAGGAACAGAAGGTGTAATGAGCATGTCGAATATGGCGGCACTGTGCGGAAAGATAGGAAAGAGCGGCTGCGGAGTAAATCCGCTAAGAGGACAAAATAATGTACAGGGTGCCTGCGATATGGGAGCGATGCCTACGGACTACCCCGGATATCAGAAAGTAGATAATCCCGATGTTCGTGAAAAGTTTGAGAAAGCATGGGGTATAGAGCTGAATCCTACTCCGGGATTAAAGGCAACCGAAGTATTTCCGGCTGCTATAGAGGGAAAAATAAAAGGTCTGTATATTTGCGGCGAAGATCCGATCGTTTCCGATCCCGACTCTCACCATATAGAAAAGGCATTGGAAAGCCTGGATTTCTTTGTGTTACAGGATCTCTTTATGACAAAGACTGCAAAATACGCAGATGTGATCCTGCCGGCGGTCAGCTACGCGGAAAAAGAGGGAACATTTACCAATACAGAGAGGCGTGTGCAGCGGATCAGAAAGGCAGTGACGCTTAATGGTGATATGAGGCCGGATACGGATATCATCATTGATCTCATGAATGCCATGGGATATCCACAAAAATACCTTACACCGGCTGAGATCATGGATGAGATCGCTATGGTTACGCCCAGTTTCCATGGAATCAGTCACGAAAGACTTGATAAAGTGGGAGGTCTCCAATGGCCATGTCCTGATAAGGATCATCCCGGAACTGCGATCATGCATGTGGGTAAACCTGTTCGCGGAAAAGTTTTGCTTTATCCTGCAGAATATAAGGCATCTCAGGAACTTCCGGATGAGGATTATCCGTTCTATCTGACTACAGGCCGTATACTCTACCATTACAATGCTGCGGCAATGACCTCACGTGCTCCGGGACTCGTTGATATTTCAGGAGAGGGCTTTATCGAGATCAATTATAAAGATGCGGAGAAGCTCGCGATCAAAAACGGAGAGCGGATAAAGGTAAGCAGCAGAAGAGGCGAGATAACCGCAACGGCAAGAGTTGGACGAAAGGTATCAGAGGGAGAGACATGGATGCCGTTCCATTTTGAAGATTCGCCCGTAAATGTTTTGACCAATGCGGCGCTTGATGATTTTGCAAGGATACCGGAGTACAAAGTATGTGCGGTAAGCCTTGCAAAGATGAAATGAGGCTGAAGAAATGAATGTAGTCGAAACACAGCCTAAAACCGTCATATTTTGTGACGGAGCACAAAAACAAAACGAGGCTCAGCTCTTAATGGAGCATGAACTGGAAGTGCAGGTACGAAAGGATGAAAAGGAGGTGGGAAACTACCTCCTGACCTGTACAGATGAGTATTTGCGCGAATTGGTTATTGGCAGACTGGTGTCTGATGGACATATCTGCTGTAAAGAAGATATAGTGGGATTACAGCTTAAAAATCCGGAGCGTGAAGATGTTTTCGTTTCGAGGGATCTGGTGGAGGTCTCGATAAGAGATCGAAAAGAGAATGATACGCGCGTAGAGACTATTCCCGATTTAAACTGGAAATCGGAATGGATATTTACCCTCGCCCGGGAATTTTCCCAGGGGATGCCGATACATGATCTTACCTGGGGAACACATACCTGTATGCTGGCAAAAGATGGGGATATATTGTTTTCCTGCGAAGATATCGGGCGTCATAATGCGATCGACAAGGCGGTAGGTTATGCGGTAGAAAACGATATAAATCTGTCAGAATGTATGCTGTACAGCTCGGGAAGAGTACCCACGGATATCGTGAAAAAGCTCATAAATGCGAGGATACCGTTACTGGTATCAAAGTCGGTTCCCACAGCAGATGCAATAAAACTTGCAAAAAAACACAATATCACGCTTATATGCAGAGCATATGAGGATTGCTTTGATGTGTATTGATAACTAAACCTCCGCGCAGGATATCGAAAACCTGCCGGAGGTTTTTGCTGCTCATACTCATATCATGTCCAAAGTGAGGTGATAAACATAGGAGAAGATTCGTTGCTCTTTTTGAAACCACAGTTTTCATAAAAGTGAGCTTCATCATCATAGGCAATGACAGCGATGCGCAGGTAATCTTTGTAGTGCTCCTTTGTCATTTCTACAAGAGTCCTTCCGATCGTCTGGTCGTGGTATGCGGGATTTACAAGGAGATAATGTACGTAGGCGTTCATGATACCGTCATCCATGGCGCAGATCATTCCAACCAGCTTCTCGCCATCCCATGCGGAATAAACGGTTTTGAAATTTTTCATGGCAATGACCAGTTTTTCGGGGAAATGTCCGGATGACCAGTCAACGGACAGGAAGAGATCTTTAAGGCTTTCGGATGTAAAGTCATGGATATCTTTGTATTCGATCATGTTATCGACTCCTTTGGACGTTTTTCTGAATATAGTAACATGGAGAAATATTGGATTGAACGGATTATTTTAATCATTTTAATTGAGTGTTTTAAGCTTTACCCGGTCTGTGTCAAAACTTGAGTAGTGAAAAAGCTGTTATTTGGCTAATTTACCGAAAACATCTATTTAATAAAGCGGAAAAAATGTCGAAAAGCATATTGTGATAATTATTAAAAAATCATAAACTTGAAAAGTTGTTTCTTAAATATATAAGGAGAAAAGAGGATTTATGAACACAGACAGGTTAAAACCCATGCTTTTTTCCGTAATGAAGAGCTATTCAAAAGAACAGTTTATGAAAGATCTCATTGCGGGTATCATTGTTGCAATTATCGCGCTTCCGCTTTCTATCGCACTTGCGCTTGCTTCGGGAGTAGGTCCTGAAGAAGGTATCTATACAGCGATCGTTGCAGGATTTTTGATCTCATTTTTCGGTGGAAGCCGTGTGCAGATCGCAGGTCCGACAGCCGCATTTGCGACTATCGTTGCCGGAATCGTTGCAGCGAATGGTATGGACGGACTGATGCTCGCAACGATCGTTGCGGGAATACTTCTGATACTCATGGGTGTATTGAGACTTGGAAGTCTGATCCACTTCATTCCATATACGATCACCACAGGTTTTACCGCAGGTATCGCAGTGACTATTCTCATAGGACAGATAAAGGACTTTTTCGGAATTACTTATCCTAAGGGAACAGTTACTATTGAGACAGTTGATAAGGTAAAGGCACTCGCTGCGAATTTCAGCACAATGAACGTAAATGCGCTTATCGTAGGTCTTGTCTGCCTTGCGGTTTTGATCATCTGGCCTATGGTACCAAAGATCGGAGAAAAGATCCCGGGTTCACTCATAGCTGTATTCGTAGGAATCGGTATGGTAAAGGGTCTTGGAATGCAGGTTAATACCATCGGAGATCTTTACACTATAAGCAATCGTCTGCCGTCACTTCATATCCCTGTTATTGAGTGGAGTTCCATGAGAAGCGCCATGACAAATGGTCTCACGATCGCTGTACTTGCAGCTATAGAATCACTCTTGTCATGCGTAGTTGCGGACAGTATGGTTAATTCTCATCATAGATCAAACATGGAGCTCGTAGCACAGGGAATCGGAAATATTGGTTCTGCACTGTTTGGCGGAATCCCGGCAACCGGAGCTATCGCGAGAACTGCTGCCAACATCAAAAACGGCGGACGTACACCGATCGCAGGTATCATTCATTCTATGGTACTTATCCTGGTGCTCGTGATCCTCATGCCCTATGCAGCACTGATCCCGATGCCGACGATCGCAGCGATTCTTTTTATCGTTGCATATAATATGTGCGGATGGAGAACTTTCGTGCATCTTTGCAAGACTGCTCCTAAGAGCGATATAGTTGTTCTCGTTGTTACATTTACTCTTACAGTATGCTTTGACCTTGTAGTAGCCATTGGTGTTGGTATGGTACTTGCATGTGTACTCCTCATGAAGCGTATGGCTGATGAGACACAGGTAAAGGGCTGGGTGGAATATGATCCTGAAACCGATCCGGACAGTATTGAACTTCGTCAGGTTCCGAAGCATGTTCGCGTATATGAAGTAAGCGGTCCTATGTTCTTTGGTGCAGCAGATCGTATAGCGGAGATTTCTGTTGAGGATCACATCAAGGTCATCATCATGCGAATGAGAAGTGTTCCGGCCCTGGACGCAACAGCAATGCACGCTCTTGAAGGACTCGCAGACAGATGTGAGAAGAGAAATATCCAGCTTGTATTCTCACACGTAAATAGTCAGCCTATGAACACCATGGAAAAAGACGATTTTGTGAAAAAGATCGGTGCAGAAAATTTCTGCCCGCACATCGACGACGCACTGAAACGCGCTGCAGAGCTTGGATGATATAATAAAGACTGGAAATTAAGAAAGCCGTCTGGCAGGGAAAACCTGTCAGATGGCTTTTTTTCAACTTATAGGAAAATTTGTTGGCATTCTTTTACAATTACAGACAAATTTCCTGCCCTATCTTTGCAAAACTTGCTATCGGGCAGATTTTATTTATCCGTTCTTCCCATTCATGCATAAAACTGTCGTCATGCGAAGGTGAATGGTGGGTTATCAAAAGTTGCTTAACATTAGCGTTTTTCGCAAGTTCAACTCCGATTTCCGGGATTGAATGCCCAAAGCCGTAGCAGCCCGGATACTCTTCCCAGCAATACTGGCCGTCATATATAAGCAGGTCACAATTCTCAACGAATTTAGCAAGCCTCATATCCACCGGTTCAGGATGCTCGTAGTCCACCGCATAGACCACTGTTTTGCCATTAAAGCTAAGTTTATAGGTAGTCGAACCGCCGGGATGATTTACCTCAAGTGTATCAACACGGATATTGCCGATCATAAAGCTGCCTTCTATGTCATGTATCTGCACATCTGCCGGATAGTCAATGATTCTCAAAGGCCAGAAAGGCGGAGAAAACAGCCTTTCAATCGCTTCATCTGCCTTGAAAGAATTCCTTGGTGCCGCAAAAATATCGATTTTTCTTCCTTTTTCACCTAAAGCGCAAAAAAAAGGCATTCCCTGGATATGATCCAGATGCATGTGACTTATTAATATGGAGATATTGCTGTCCGGAGCAACCTTAGCAGAAACGATCCCGCTTCCGGCATCGAAAAATATCTCTTCAGTCCTTCCGCTGTCTTCCGGTACAAGCAGCTTCATACATGATGTTGCACCGCCATAGACCTTAAATCGTTCACCCTCTACCGGAACAGAACCCCGTGACCCTAATACTTTTAATACCATACACTCTTTATTCATTAGACTTCCTCATAAGTCTGCAAAAATATCTGTCTTTTAATTATGTAAATATCGCTCAGATCGTCACAGCGAACAGCCATATAGTCTCCGGCAAAACCTAAAAAATAATTTTCTCTGTCATAAACCGGAAAAACTTTTGCTCGTCTGTCGAGTCTTTGAGCATAAATTTTGCTTGTGTTTTTCGGATAGCATATCCTGGCCATCTCATCTATACTTATGTATTTGCCATCAGGCAGGATCTTGATCTCGGGTATAAACATCGTCATACGTGTAAAAATATCAAAGGGTTCATCGGTCTCGTTGTAAGTTTTTTCAAACTTGGCTGCCGAAATATAATAGACCTCCCCCTGGATCCCTATCATCACGTATGTATCGTCTCCGGCAGTAAAATCAATGCCGGATTCATTTTCAAGAGTACGTATATCTATGCGAGTCCCGCTCTTTGTGATATCAGCGGATCGCACAAACGCCCACGGCACATGTTTTTTTCTGTACTGTTTCATATTGAGGATTTCATTTTGGTTTATCCTGGAATACTCATCAGCGATTATCAAGTCACAATCCTCAAAATATTGCAGCGTCATATGCATAAAATAGCTGCTTACATCATTTAATCCAAGCTCTCCAAGCCTTACAAGCAATGATGCCGTTGTTATCCTTCCGTAAGATGATACGGAATCTCCTTTAACAAGACCAACATCAGACAGTACATAATTCAGAAAATCCATCGCTCTGACACGGCTGCTCCGGCTTTTGAATACACTTCTGAACTCATCGTTTTCTTTCCATATGCATAAAAACAGTTCAGTATCTGCCTTTCCGATCTCGTCAAGGCTATCTTTAAGCTCGGACAGATCTCTCTCAAGCAGCTGTTTTTGCGGTGGTTTATCCAGTGAAAGAAAAATCAGTGATTCCCTGCCAAACCAAAAGATATGTTCTTGTCCGTATAAGTCGGGAAAATTAAATTTTTCTGTCACTTTTTCGAATAAATCAATGTATCCCATCACTGATCCTCATAGAATTTTGATTTACAATCCGGTCGCACGTTTTATGAAATCCTCAACGGCATTGCCCGAATCTGTAAAATGTAAAATCCACATATCGCCACTATGTCCGACTACTTTAGAATAAAATTCACCGGACGTTTCCCTTGTACTGCTGTCTGATGAAATCTTTACATTAGTGTAAACATCTATATTTTTACTGTCCTTTTCATCGATTCTCACAGACATTTTCTTTTTTGAGATGCCTGTCAGCTTCGCCGTAACAAAGTCCGAATCTATCAGTTTACCATTTATCAGATAAAGATGAAGCTCGATCTCTTTTTCAACAGGTATAAATTCTTCATTTTTGTCATTTACGGATTCCAGAATACAATTATATGTGCCTTTCATTCCAGTAACTTCATATATTTTTATAGGTTCTCCAATGCCTTTTGCCATTATTTCCACTTCGTTTTTTATAACAAGCGGGCTTGCTGCATTGTTCACGATCTCCTTTGAGACCAGTATCTGCCCCCCAACGCTACAGCTTTCTATCCTTGAGCATGTATTTACGGTACTTCCGAGCACATTGTAACGCATCATTTTTTCCGAACCGATATTTCCTATAAATACTTCACCATAATGAAGACCTATCCCCATTTCAAGCATAGGGTAGTCGTTTTCGGCAAAATATCTGTTAAGTGATTCCATAGAATTCTGCATGAGTATCGACGATGCAATAGCGTTGTCTATCGGATTTTCAACTGCAAGCGGAGCACCAAAGACAACCAGCATTCCATCGCCCATGAATTCGATCACTGTACCTCGATATTTAGAAATTATGTCAACCATCTTGTCAAAGAAGAAATTCAAAAGCGAAGTTAATCGGTTTGAATCCATCTTTTCCGACAGTGATGTGAAATTTCTCAGATCCGTCATCATTATAGTGACATTTCGCTTTTCTCCGCCCAAGGATACGTCTTCACCCATATCAAGTATCAGGCTTACAACCTCGTCTGAGAAATACCTGCCGAATATTTTTTGAAGGACTTTATTTCTTGATTCCAACTGTTGATTTAACCGGTAGACTTCTTTCGCATGCTGAATCTCCATCGTCTGTTTTTGGAGCTTCTTCTCGTATAATCTGGTATTTTCGTGCTGCCATGCCGTATTTTCTATCCTTATGAGCTCGGATTTATAAAGCTCCTTATGTACGATAACCATAACTCCGCGCTCATAAAATGCCTCGCATATATCATCTTTCTTTTCGTCTACTGCTACAAAAATAGGTACCCCGGCAAGATCGTTGTTTTCCCGTAGATTACCGATTATTTCAAAATCATTTTTTACCGCCTTGTCATAGTCTATTATGACAAGAGAAGGAGGGCTGACCCGCAGATCTTTATTGTTACTGTCGATTTTCAGCCTTTGCGCCATATCCTTGAATGCTTTATCAGTGAGAAGGCAAACAGCGCGCATACAACCGGAATTATTAATCTTTCGCTGATTATCTATCATCATCCTACGGTCTTCGCCGATTATCCAGATCGAAATATCCATAATCTGCCGCTTTCTATTGTGATTTTTGCCAGTTCTTAATTATTTTCATAGGTATCCCAAGTGCTTTAGACAGTTCTAAAGCTGAGCATGGCCCATGTTCGATCAAATAATTGCGGATAGTCCTAAAATCATCATAATTCTCTGCCTTACATTCATTGCATACATAAACGCCCCCTGCTACGTGAGTCAAACTCCCGCCACAATGCTTGCAGACAACAGGCACACGGTTAAGATTCCACATATCGTCCATACGCATGCCTCTTTGATATCGCTTTACTACCGTATTGCTGTCTATCTGTGTTGCTGTCTTCAGATTTGACTTTTTTGCAGCAGCCTTTGGATCAGGAGCTTTAGGTGCAGGAATTTTTTGTTCGGGAGCCATAGGAATATTGACATTAGTCCCGGAACTCTTTGACTCTGCAGGTTGAAGAGGTCTTAAGAATCCCTTAAGCTTATCAATTCCCTCCGGCGATCCCGGGGTATCATGTATCATCTGCACATTATTAAGATAAAATTTAAACGCATTGACCAGCACACAATTATCGATATTATAAGGAATGACTTCTTTTGCACTGCTCAGAGCACAGTCTATCTCCTTTTCAACCCATATCGAAGATTGTGCATTTTCCGACAGTATTACCAGAAAAAGACTGCAATTTTCAATCGCGTTGACAATTTCATTTGCATAGCTGGAGCCGGCAGGAATTTTTTCAGGAGCCTTCCAATATTCGACATTCATACTCTCCAAGAGCTCAACTATTTTATTTACTTTTACGATATCTTTTGAACTATAGCTTATGAAAACATATTTTGGGAAAGACATAGTGGTCCCTCCTCTTAAATTAGTATTTATGTTGAACTACTTCCCGATCACCTGCTCTAGCCTCTTCATTATTTCATCTTTGTCCGGCGGCTTAAGGATATAGCCCGCTGGCTTTTCAGCAAGAACCGCTACTATTGTATGCCTGTCCTTAGCACCGGTAAGGAAAATTACAGGTATTGCATATCCGACCATTTCGCGGATCTTCTTAAGGGTTTCTTTCCCGTCCATCCCCGGCATAGAGTAGTCAAGAAGTACAACGTCCGGCATCTGATCTGCAATTACCTCCAGTGCTTTTTCACCGGACTTTGCAAGAAGTACCTCATATTTACCGTCAAGCATTGCTTTGACATTTCTAAGCACGATTGCCGCATCATCAACGACAAGTACTTTCTTTTTTGATTTGGCAGGCGGGTTTCCATACCAAACGGTTTGAGTTTCTTCTTTTTTCTTTTGAGCACGATCAGGTTCTACAAGTGAGAAACAAGCCTCAAGTATTTCCTGCTTTTTGATCGGTATAAAACATAATTCATATCGTAGATCATCGCAGTGAGATTTGACCTGCTCATAATTTTCCCTGGTACATATCAAAAGTACAGGGATAGCAGCCCATTTCTTATTTAAGGTTGTGAAAATATCCGGATTCACAGCCTCATAGCCAGGCATACATATTACGATCAGATCCGGTTTTGCAAGCTTTACCATGCCATGTACATTTTCAGCTACCGCCGGGCAGAACTGCACCTGATACTCTCCCGATATTGCCTCGCTAACAGAACGATAAACCTCCGAAAACTCGCCTACAAGCAATACATTTTTCACAGTGAGAACCTCCTCTTTTCCGCAATCTTATTTATGATCTCTCTGGCACCGTCCTCATCAAGATCCTGAACTCTCACACCCAGCCTTTCCATCAGTGAACGGATTTCATCTTCATAACTGTATGTCTTCAATTCCGCGGCTATCGCATCAGCGCTGTCCACATCCATATCTGATAAAGCTTCCAAAAGCTCTTTCAAAAGCTTTGCTAAAAGACTGTCTTCAATCCTGTCTCCGCTGTCATTTGTTGCAGATTCATCTTGAATGTCAAATGCTTCTTTGAGCAGTTTTAGGTTTTTATCTCGTTCCTCCGTGTAGATTGGCATGAGAGTCAGAATCCTGTCCATATTCTTATTCTTGGCTGCAAATTCAAGAAGCCTTGCCAACGAGGAAATCTCAAGTGCACCAAACATTGCTGCTGCACTTTTCATTGCATGCACCTTTACTTCATAAGATTTAAAAGCACGTGTCTTTTCATCATCATCCGCATTCTCAGCAAATGCTTTCTGCAGCGATTCGAAGTGGTCTGTCAATTCTTCCATATCAGCATTTGCAAGGTTTACATAATCCGATATGACATTTCTTAAGAGCTTCTCATCATGGAGCTTAAGCATCGCATAATTCCAGTCGACTCCTTCAACAGTAGGAAAGTCTTCAGACAATGTAATCTGTGGCGCGGAGCTTCCTGAAGACCGCTCCACTTTTTTGTAGCTGCACATGCCTTCCGGCAGATATTTAAAAAGTGCTTCTTCCAGCTTATCAACCTGTACCGGTTTTGAAAGATAATCTGTGAAACCCTCCGAAAGATACATCTCTTTCGCACCTGTGATCGCGTTTGCACTAAGTGCTATTATAGGCGTATCTGCATTTATGGAATCTTTATCCTTCTTATGTCTGTGGATAACTTCTATACCGTCTATCTCCGGCATCATATGGTCGAGAAATACTATGTCAAACTTCTCGGATGAAAGTGCTTCAAGTGCGCCCTTTCCGGAATCCACATCACATATATCCATTTCCGATTCTTTCAATAAACCAATAAATACCTTGCGGTTCATGGTGTTGTCGTCGACCATCAGCACCTTAGCTCCCGGAGCTTGGAATACCTGATCGTAGTTGAAAATGTCTTTTTCATTTTCTGCAGACTTCTCCCAGTTTCCAATAGGAGTTCTGTCGGCAACCCCCTGAATTACTTTTATTGTAAATGTAGAGCCTTCACCATAAACACTTTGCACTTCAAGTCGGGTTCCCATAAGTTCCAAAAGCTTCATGGTAAGACTCATTCCAAGTCCGGTGCCTTCGATGTTTTTGGTCCTCTTTTCGTTAAGTCTTGTGAAAGGAGAGAAGAGCTTATCCATATCCTCCTTTTTGATTCCGATTCCGGTGTCTATAACCTGTGCTATGAGATAAATATTGTCATCGTCCTTATTTTCATAGGAAATCTTGAGTGTTACCGAGCCATTCTCTGTATATTTGACTCCGTTAATGAGGATATTTAGAATACACTGCTTGATACGTACTTCATCACCGATCAGTATCGATGGGATATTTTTATCGACATCGACCTTCAATTCCAGACCTTTTCTTTCGGCTCTGTCAGATACCATTATCGTTAGTTCACTGATGACCGATCCCAGATCATACTCGGTAGGAATGATCTCCATCTTTCCCTCTTCAACCTTAGAAAAGTCAAGGATATCATTTATGAGTGACAAAAGGGTCTTTCCCGCCGCCCTTATATCCATCGCATAAGACGAAATGTTTTTCTCTTTGCTTTCTCTCAAAATGATCTCATCCATTCCGAGGATAGCATTTATTGGAGTTCTTATTTCATGCGACATATGCGCAAGGAATGTACTTTTCGCCTTGTTTGCCGCATCAGCAGCCATCTTATCCTTCATGAACAACTCGGATTCCAGCACAAAACCACAGACCAAAGCTACAAGTGAAAGTCTTCTGGAGTCTCTTTCAAGCTGAAATCCTTCCGGACTGTCCATGATATTTATTGCCTGAAAAGCACCTATAGTCTCTCCATAGCAATTATCTACAGGCATGACAAAAATAGATTTCGTGTGAAATCCCGTGTTTAGGTCTACCTGTTTATTAAAATCCGGATGATTATAAGGATCATTCGTAATAATGGTTCTGTTCTCACGCAGCGCTCTTCCAACAAGGCCCGTGGAATCAGCTATCTCTATCCGCTCCGTGCCTGTAGAGGCCGACGTTACTACCTTATGTTCTTCCTTTTCCCATTTCCAGAAGCTTGCACGCTCAGAATTGACCATAGTCCGGCCAAGCTCGGAAAAAACGCGTATGACCTCAAGCTGATCAAAAGATACGGCATCTTCCATCTTCTTATAAAAGCTAAAAGCTATGTTGTAGATCTCTTCTAAAACTGAATTATCTTTTTCATTTTCAATCATAATGACACCCTTACTCATACACCCCGTTGTAAGCCTGTTCACAGCTTTACGTCTATTATGCCAATATATATATCGGCTTATTAATAGTGTAAAATAACCTGAATCCGTGAAACTATGCTTCATAAGGATTTTTTGATTTACAGTCAGAAAAAGGATATATTAAAAAGAGGATAGTTCGTGTCATCAGTAGATGGAGGTAAAGGTACGCATGTCGATCAATATCAGAGCTTCTTTTGATAGCTTTCGTGAATTAAGAGAGAATGCTTCGTATTATGTAGATAAAACTGGAATAATCGAAGAATATCTTATTGATAAATTTGATAAAGCAGTACTTTTTTCCCGTCCTCGTCGTTTTGGAAAAACATTGACTATGACAATGTTCAGAGATTTTTTGGACATACGTCAGGATAGTAAAGATATTTTCAAGGGATTGAAAGTAATGGAATGCCCGGATGTGGTTAATGGATATATGAATCGATATCCGGTTGTGTTCCTGTCACTCAAGGAAGTGTTTGGAAGTACTTTTGAAAAGATATATAGGAACTTCCAGATAGTAATAGCATCCATTTGTGATGATAATCAAGATCTTCTTAAGAGCGATAAAGTAAGTGAAGTTCACAAGGAATTTTTCAAAAATCTGCAAAGAAAAGAAAGTGGTGAAGAAGATACGATTCAGGCGATCGCGCTGATATGCAAAATGCTTCGAGACCATTTTGGAAAGCAGGTATTTGTCATAATTGATGAGTATGATGTTCCGATGGCAAAGGCATTAGGAACACCGGAGTATGATAAAGTCCGGGATATGATTGAGCACATGCTGAGCTATGTGTGTAAAACTAATGATAATATCAAAGCTGTCATGCTGTCTGGTTGTCTATATACCGTAAAAAACAGTACATATACCGGAGTTAATAACATAATCCCCTATACTGTGCTTTCTCCAAATTATGGTGCTTCTATCGGTTTTACCAGTGCAGATGTGAAAAAAATACTTGAAGATGCAGGACTTTCGGATCGTTACGATATAGTAACAGAATGGTATGACGGATACATTTTTGGTCGTGACAAAATGTACTGTCCATGGGATGTTCTGTCATATGTGAGATCAGTTTTAGACGGCTCATACAGTGAAGCAATGGGACCTAAGAGTTATTGGGTCAATACATCAGAGACAACTTTGAATATTATCCATGGATTCCTTGGAAAAACAGCAGATATAAATGAGAGCCTTGAGCAGTTGCTTGCCGGAAAGACTATCGACTGTACCGTGAGTGATAATCTGCCTTATCATAGGATACATGAGAGTGGAGAAAATCTGTGGTCTGCGTTGTTGGAAACAGGTTATCTGTCAAAGACGGTAACAGAGGAAATGCCACTGATGCCTCTTCGGATTCCTAATAAGGGGATTCAGATAGTTTTCAGACAGGAAGTCTGGAATTACTTTAAGGATAAAGTCGATAATGTATGATAACGATGTTGAATAATTAAAGATAACTGTTATAATCAAGATAAAGAAAGAGCGGTAGCCCCGCTAAGTCAACTAAAAGTTATAAAGATAACCGCCTAGTTTTCCAGACAGGGGCGGTTATTTCTTTATCTTTAAGATAATTTCGATGACAAACCTTACGACTTCGATAAACAGTGTTGTTAATGCTGCTATCATTATCACAAACGTGAATAAATCACTATAGGTAACCATCGGCATCACCTCCCTGCATACGCAGGGTTACCGCTCCGCTAAATAAAATAGCATAAGATGCAGTATAAGTATAGTAAAATGTACGAAAATGAAAACAATAAAAATAATGGGGATTTTTGAAAAAATTTAAAATTGTACTTGTCAAAATACGAAAGTGCGGTTATAATAATCTTCGTTGCGACAGAAAGCAACAAACTTAATATAAATCATGCGGGTGTAGTTCAATGGTAGAACACCAGCCTTCCAAGCTGGATACGTGGGTTCGATTCCCATCACCCGCTTTTTTCTTTGCAAAAAAATCAAGCTCCGATTTCTACAGTAGTTGTAGAAATCGGAGCTTTTGTATGTGCGACTAGCGGAGGATGTCTATCACCACGATATCATATGATTGTCGTATTTATATTCCAGACTTCCTTCTTTCGCATTCACCCTTACATTAGTGCAATATTTTTGTTGGAATTGGTCATCTTCTTTTGTTGGACTTATGACAAAGCTATAGGTGGTGCCGTCTACCCATACCGAGACATTGGATGCGCAATAGCTATCGTCTGTGCAGGACAGGCCGATAACATCTACACCCTCTTTTATGGTCTGCTGCCCGTCGGATAGATTGTTGTACGTCCATCTGTCGGGCTTAAAATCGTAGTTATCCATGGTGATGTATACAGAACAATCTCCAGTTTTCACCGTTTCATCTGGGAAGTATGGGTTGGGGGCATATTCCCTCATGGAGATTATTGCAGGAACCGCTCCGAGGTCAACCGTATTGTCTCTGTAGTTGAATTTTCCTGTGGCAGGATCGAAGTCATATATTGAATCGTGGAACATCCCCGGGGTAGCCACGATATTGGCATTAAACTGATATTTTATACCCTTGTAAGTTCCCTTGATATATATCGAGTCCCTGCCGGCAGGGAGGTCTGATATATCCGCTATAAGACCCGAGCCCCAGCTCTGGAGTTTCGTATTAGGTGATGCCTTCCAGTTATCTATGATACCGAACTCGTCTGAGTCGGCTTCTCCGGCGAACTGAATCCTTAAGTTTGTCTTGTTGTCTGTGCTAGTGTAATCCTTGTCGTAGTAGAAGTTAAGGGGGCCTATTTCTATGTACCCTTCCTCATTGGGTTCAAGGTTTCCGCCTCCTCCGTCGTCGTCATCATCATCAGAGCCGTTTGAAAGAACTGTGACCATCGCTGAATAGCAGATGCCATTGTAGTTTACGTTTATTGTACTGTTTAGGATTCAGCTCGGGGGCAGGGGCAGCATCATACTAAGTGAGTGATAGGAAGCCGAGGACAGAAGCGCGAGCATAGCTCAGGTGCGAGAGGCACTGTTTGAGGGGACTTTGTGCTCCGCGCGGAGCGCATAGGAGCAAAGTGCCCGAGTTGCCGAAGCACCTGTGATAGGTGGCGGAGCGCTGACGACGAGGCGACGTGCGAACGTGTATGATGCTGCCCCTGTCCTCGAGCGTCACTGTTACTGTTCACTCGCTTACAGCTCGCTCACGTAACGGATTTTGCAATAAAATCGACTTCGTCGATGGCAAAATCCAATGGCTATTCATCTTTCTTTGTCGTAAACTCCGCAGTAAATGCTCCGTTTACGTGTGAACAGTTACGCGTCACTTTTCTATGTCACTTTTTTGTACCCTCGGTTATTTAAATCATCTACATACTCCAATATAATAAAAAAGAATGAAGAAGAATCAGGAGCATAAAGAATGAATCATGGCAAACTGTATGGAGTAGGCGTTGGTCCCGGAGACAAGGAACTGGTGACATTAAAAGCATTACGTGTCTTAAAAGAAGCAGATATCATAATGATCCCAGTCACAAAGAACGGAGGCAGGACAGCTTACGATATTGTCGCGGAATATCTGGAAGGAAAAACAGTTATCGAGACCAAAAGTCCGATGACAAAAGACTATGCGAAGCTCAGAGAAAACTATGAAAAAATCGCCGAAGAAGTAGAAAAATACATAAAAGACGGCAAAAAAGTAGCATTTATAACTATCGGAGACCCTACTATTTACTCCACATATATACAGCTGCATGAGATAGTAAAGAACCACGGTTTTGAAACCGAAATAATACCGGGAGTAACATCATTCTGCGCGGCAGCGGCAGAACTGGGAATGTCTCTGTGCGAAAGAGAAGAAGTACTCACAGTCATTCCGTCAAATTACAAAGATATCCGAGAAGAACTAAAGCGTAGTGGAACAAAAGTCCTTATGAAAGCAAATAGCGCGATACTTGATGTAAGGGATGTTCTACGAGAAGAAAATATGATGAATCAGGCCGTAATGGTAGAAAAGTGCGGAATGAGCGATCAGAAAATATATAGAGATCTAAATGAACTGGAAGAACAGACCAGTTATTTTTCAACGATAATCGTAACAGACAGAAAAAGCGAGGATGACAAATGATAAATTTTGTAGGAGCAGGACCTGGAGCCGCAGACCTTATCACAGTCAGAGGAAAAGAACTACTGGAGCAGGCGGACATAATAATATATGCAGGATCTCTCGTAAATCCCGAGCTTCTAAAATATGCAAAAGAAAGCTGTGAGATATATAACAGCGCATCGATGACCCTTGAAGAAGTCGCTGAAACAATGATCAGAGGAGAAAGGGAACAAAAAAATATCGTAAGGCTCCATACAGGAGACCCGGCGATATACGGTGCGATCCGTGAGCAGATGGATATATTGGATGAACATGGCATTGAATATAAAGTATGTCCCGGAGTAAGCTCGCTCTTTGGAACAGCGGCAGCACTAAAAGCAGAATATACACTGCCGGATGTAAGCCAGAGCGTGATAGTCACGAGAATGGCAGGACGGACACCGGTGCCGGAAAAAGAAAGTATAGAATCCTTCGCGGCTCATCATGCAACAATGGTTGTTTTTTTGTCGACAGGGATGCTTGGAGAACTGTCAAAGCGTCTGATAGATGGTGGATATGAACCCGAAACACCGGCAGCTATAGTGTACAAAGCCACCTGGCAGGACGAAAAAGTGGTTCGTACAACGGTAAAAGACCTGGAAAAGAGCGCGAAAGAAAATAACATAACGAAGACTGCGCTCATAACAATTGGTGATTTTCTCGGAAGCAAATATGACAGGTCAAAGCTCTATGACCATTCGTTTTCACATGAATTTAGGGCTGCAAAAGAAACAGAAAGATCATGAAGATAAGTACAGTTTCATTTTCAAAAAACGGAGATAAACTGAATAAGACTCTATATGAAAAACTGACCGGCTCGGAAGAAATATGCATCCGCCTTAACAGTGAAAAAACGGAGAGTCTTTCCGAATGGACGGAAAAGGCATTTCGTGATTCGGACGCGCTGATTTTCATTGGGGCAGCGGGCATAGCAGTCAGAGCGATCGCACCATTTATAAAGAGAAAAGATAAAGACCCGGCAGTGATCGTATGTGATGAACTGGGGTACTTTGTAATACCGATACTCTCAGGACATATCGGAGGCGCAAATGAGCTTGCGCATCGTATAGCGGAAATCCTTAATGCAACGCCGGTAATTACGACCGCTACAGACATAAATAATGTCTGGGCAGTGGATACCTGGGCTGTAAAGCATGGATATACCATCGAAAATCCGGAGGCCATAAAGTACATTTCTTCTGCATTGTTAAGAGGAGAAAAAGTTGGCATAGTCAGTGATGTACATAGAGATATAGATGAAATCTTTGGAACCGGCGGAGTACCGGAAAATCTGGAGTACGGGAAGACAGAACTCAGGGCAGGAATAAGCATTTCGCCGTATCTCACAGCTACATGGAGTCATACGCTTCACCTGGTTCCCATGTGTCTGATAGCAGGGGTTGGCAGCAGAAAAGGTGCAAATAAGGAAAATGCAGAAGCACTTTTAAGGGATATTCTTAAAAAAGAAAATCTCAGTATCAAGGCAATTTCAGATATAGCGACCATAGATATAAAAAAGGATGAACCGACGATAACGGAACTATCAAAGAAATTAAAAGTACCACTAACGACATATAGTTCAGACGAATTAAATGATCTGCCGGAACATTTTCGGTTTGAAGAATCGGATTTTGTAAAAAATATTACGGGAACAGGAAACGTATGTGAACGGAGTGCAGTGAGAAAAGCACTTGAATATACGGATGATGACAAGATAAAGATCGTCGTGCCAAAAACAAAAGGTGATGCCGTAACAGCGGCAATAGTGCAATATAGGTAAAAGTATGAAAAAAATATTTGTAGTGGGTCTTGGCCCCGGCGGAAAAGATCAGATGACCGGTAGAGCCATAGATGCGATAAATGAAAGTCAGGTCATCACTGGATATAGTGTTTATGTGGAACTGATCCAGGATCTTATCGGTGATAAAGAGGTTTATATTTCCAATATGAAGCAGGAAGTAGAACGCTGTAAAAAGGCCATGGAATATGCACTTGAAGGCAAAACAACAGCTATGGTGTGCAGCGGAGACGCAGGCGTGTACGGAATGGCGGGTATAGTCTGTGAAGTGTGTAAAGATCATCCGGAGATCGAGATCGAAGTAGTATCCGGAATCTCTGCCTGCTGCAGTGGAGCGGCTGTGCTTGGAGCACCACTTATACATGACTTTGCAGTGATAAGTCTCAGCGACCTTTTGACACCATGGGAAAAAATAGAGAAGCGACTTCTACTCGCGTCTGAAGCGGATTTCGTTATCTGCCTATACAATCCGTCAAGTAAGAAAAGAGCCGATTACCTGAAAAAAGCCTGCAATCTCATGATGCAGCATAAAGTTCCGGAGACGCCTTGCGGCTATGTAAAAAATATAGGACGGGACGGAGAAAGATCAAAAATCTGTACATTAAAAGAACTTGCTGATGAACAGGTTGATATGTTCACAACAGTCTTTGTCGGAAACAGTCAGACGCAGGTGATAAACGGACGCCTTGTGACACCACGAGGTTATGGCATATAAATTGATGAAAAGGAAAACAGATCATGAGTGATATCAAAATCGTAAAACCGATGGAGATAGAAAAAAGAAGTTTTGAGATAATCACAGAGAGGCTCAATGGCAGGACTTTCGGAGAAGATAAGGACGATATCGTAAAACGTGTAATACATACATCAGCCGATTTTGACTATGCGGATAATCTGGTTTTTTCTGACGGAGTAGTAGAAAAAGCGCTGGAGGCCATTAAAGGCGGAGCAACTATCGTAACTGATACGCGTATGGCATGGTCAGGGATAAATAAGAAGATATTGGAGAGCTTTGGGGGGCAGGCTGTCTGCTATATGTCAGATGAGGATGTGGCAGCAGAAGCAAAGGAACGTGGGATCACCAGAGCAATGGTCAGTATGGAGAAAGCCTGTGCGCTTGAGGGACCGGTGATCTTTGCTATAGGAAATGCGCCCACCGCACTGATAGCTATAGATGAACTTGTGAAACAGGGTAAGCTCACCCCGGCGCTAGTAATAGGTGTTCCTGTTGGATTTGTTAATGTAGTGGAATCAAAGGAACTGATAATAGAGAGCGGGATTCCACATATCGTGGCGCGCGGAAATAAGGGTGGAAGCAATGTGGCAGCGGCTATCTGCAATGCGCTTCTCTATAAACTCAGGCGATAGGGGACTGACTTCATGGCAGAGCTTAGAAGCGGATATACAACGGGAACATGTGCGGCAATAGCGACAAAAGCAGCACTCAGGATGATCTTTGAGCAAAAAAAGATAGAAAAAGAAAGCGTGATGACGCCTAAGGGTGTTCTCATAGAAACACCGATAGAAGAATCGGAATTTACGCAAAATACAGCGAAATGTGCGGTGAGAAAAGACGCGGGAGATGACCCTGATGTGACGAATGGTACGCTTATTTTTTCTGAGGTTACGCTTACAGAAAAACAGGGTATCGTGATCGACGGAGGAAAAGGTGTAGGACGTGTCACGAAGCCCGGACTCTGGCAGAAGATCGGTGAAGCTGCCATAAATAAGGTTCCGCACAGGATGATATATGACGCTGCTCGGGAAATGATCGAGGAATATGGATTTCACGGTGGAGCAGAGGTCGTGATAAGTGTCCCGAATGGTGAAAAAATTGCACAGAAGACATTTAATCCGAGGCTGGGGATCGTTGGTGGGATTTCAATCCTCGGAACTACAGGAATCGTAGAACCAATGAGTGAACAGGCTTTGATAGATACTATCAAGGTCGAGATGGCTGTAAAACAGGCAAATGATGGGGAACGCCTCATGATCGCGCCTGGAAATTACGGTCTGGACTTTATAAGAGAAAGTATGGGACTGGATCTTAATCAGGCAGTGACCTGTAGTAATTACGTAGGAGAAACGCTGGATCATGCGGTGAAACTCGGATTTAAGAAAGTACTCATGATCGGACATATAGGCAAGTTTGTGAAGCTTGCCGCAGGTATCATGAATACTCACAGCCGAAATGCTGACGGCAGGATGGAGATCATGGCGTCATGCGCAGCAATTGAGACAGATGATATAGGAACGGTTCGCGCAATCTTAAAGTGCCTTACGACAGACGATGCGATACGCGTTTTGAAAGAAGCGGATATCCTTGAGCCTGTTATGAAGCGTATAGTGGATAAGGCATTGTTTTATGTAAACCACAGAACCGGTGATGAACTCACTATAGGGATCATCATGTTTTCAAACGAGCACGGACTCCTCGGCATGAGCGAAAATGCCGAAGAACTGGTGGCGGAATATAAGGAATTATTTCCAACGTCCCAGAGTGTGGTACGATAAGATGAAGTTAATTAAGGAGCGGGGACAATACTTAAATAAGGGGTGGAGAGTATGCGTATTTATCTAATCGGGATCGGAATGGGAAATCCTGAATCCCTGACGATCGAAGCAGGAAAAGCAATTCGTGACGCGGACGTGCTTATCGGAGCTGCCAGGATGACAGCGCCTTTTCAGGAAGGGAAAAAGGTCTATCACGATTATAAGGCGGAGGAGATCGTAAAGGTTCTCCAGGTCCAGGAGAACACGAGTAAGATTGCGATCCTTATGTCCGGCGACGTGGGATTTTACAGCGGTGCAAAGAAACTGATAAAAGCCATTGAAAATGCATCCTTTTATAAGGAATCAGAGTTTACAGTGCTCCCCGGAATCTCGTCTGTTGTGAGTTTCTGCGCGAAGCTCCATATGTCCTGGGATGACGTGAAGCTCATAAGCGTTCATGGAAGAGAAGCTAATCTTGTGGGTTACGTGCGTAGATTTCCGAAGGTTTTCGCTCTTATGTACGGCAGGGAACAGCTTTCGGATTTTGTAGAGAGGCTTCAGGAATATGATATGGGCTATGTAAAGATCCATGTGGGACAGAAGCTGTCCTATCCTGACGAGTCTGTCTTCACCATAATCCCTGATGAAATCGGGGATATTCCGAATATCGATCCTCTGTATGTGGTACTTATAGAAAATGACAAGGCCTGCGATGATTCCCTTTATGGCATTTCCGACGATGAATTTATCCGTACCAAGATTCCAATGACAAAGAGCGATGTAAGAACATTGAGCATTGCAAAGCTTCGACTGAAGCCGGATTCTGTGCTTTTTGACATAGGCGCAGGAACGGGTTCCATATCCATCGAGGCATCGAGAAAGCTCATCGACGGCAGGGTATATGCTATCGAACGGAAGACTGAGGCAATCGAACTCATTAATAAAAATATCCGTAAATTCGCAGCGGACAACGTGAGCCCTGTTGAGGGTAAAGCACCTCTTGTCCTTAAAAAACTTCCGGTTCCGACTCATGCATTTATAGGCGGAAGCGGTGGAAATATGGAGAAAATCATTGATTTTCTATTAGAGGAAAATCCTGATATCCGTATAGTCATTAATGCCACAGCCCTTAATACCATAGGTGAAGTGTCGGAGATCATAAGGAAGAGAGAATGGGAAGCTGATATTACCAGCGTATCCATTGCAAAGAGCCGGGAAATCGGGGGGTATCAGATGATGGCGGCCCAGAATCCGGTATATATAATTGCATTAGAACCGGGGAAAAAACATTGATAATTGATAATCCCAGAATCTTAATAAGCGCAGGATCCAGCGGAAGCGGTAAGACTACAGTGACCTGCGGAATATTGAAAGCACTGAAAAACAGAGGTTTACGAGTTTCATCCTGTAAATGCGGACCTGACTACATAGACCCAATGTTTCACGAAAAAGTGCTTGGAGTACCGTCAGTAAATCTCGATCCTTTTTTTGAAGATAAAAAACTTATGCGGTCGCTATATGCCCGTCACACGGCTGATTCTGACATAAATATCATTGAAGGCGTGATGGGTTTTTATGACGGATTCAGTTTTGATAAAACCGATGCCAGTACCTATGAGGTCGCGAAAAATATAGCATCACCTGTGATACTGGTAGTTAATGCGAAAGGAATGGCATTGACGATCGTGCCGTTTTTGAAAGGAATCATAGAATTTCGGGATGACAGCAACATTCGCGGCGTGATACTCAATAATATTTCCGAGATGGTCTGCAGGAGCATGAAACCGATCATAGAAAAAGAACTTGGGATCGATGTACTGGGATTTATGCCTCCAAGTCCGGAAATAGCGGTGGAGAGCAGACATCTGGGATTAATGACACCGGATGAGGTAAAAGATATACAGTCGCGTTTCGAAAAGCTCGGAGATCTCGCGGAAAAGTGCATGGACATAGAACGCATAATTGAGATCGCGGGCGAGGCAGATCCTATAAAATGTGAAGAGCTTGTACGATGGACGAAAAAGGAAGAAAAAGTCCGGATCGCTATCGCAAGGGACGAAGCATTTTGCTTTTATTATAAGGATAATCTGGAGTTATTACAGGAATTAGGATGTGAACTGGTGCCATTTAGCCCGATCAATGATCCGCATCTTCCTGAAAATATCGATGGAATGCTCTTAGGAGGCGGATACCCTGAGACTTACGGAAAAGAGTTAAGTGAAAATATATCCATGCGGACAGATATATTGTCGAGATTAAATGACGGCCTGCCATGCCTTGCGGAGTGCGGTGGATTTATGTATCTGCATGATCTTATGGAAGACACGGAACACACAGAGCATCGGATGGTCGGATTTCTATCCGGCGAAAAATGTGTACGTCGTGACAGACTGGTGCGTTTTGGGTATATCACACTTTCTTCGGATGAGGGGGGATCACTCCTCAATAATGGTGAGCAGATAAAAGCCCATGAATTTCATTACTGGGACAGTACGGATAACGGAGAATTAATGAAAGCCGTCAAACCATCCGGAAAACGTGAATGGATGTGTATGCATAGGATAAAAAATACTATCTGCGGATATCCGCATTTATTTTACAGGTCTGCACCGCAATTTGCAGAGCGCTTTGTGAAACTGTGCAGATTTAATTGGCAAAATCCGTTATGTGAACGAGCTGAAAGCGAGTGAACAGTAACGATCAGACGGGCAACAGGAATACGAGGAACGATGAAAACAGCAATACAGGCATTTATGATAGTATTTTCAATGTACAGCAAGATACCGATGCCAAGAGTCAAATGGGATGAAAAGGGCATGAAATATGCTATGTGTTTTTTTCCTCTGATCGGAGCGGTTGAAGGGCTGATATTTTATCTTGCAGGCACATTTTTATTGAATAAACATGTGTCGCCTTTACTTATCGGATGCATCATGGCAGTGATCCCGATATTTATCACAGGCGGGATACATATGGACGGATTTCTCGATACCATGGACGGGATAAATTCCTATGCGGATAAAGAAAAGCGCCTTGAAATACTAAAAGATTCTAATTCCGGAGCATTTGCCATAATTGGCGGTCTTGTTTATTTCGCACTGTATATCGGTTTCTTAAGTGATATTTCGCTATCTATGCTGCCGATGATCGCGCTAAACTTCATTTTTTCCAGAGCGTTAAGCGGTCTTGCGGTATCGGTATTTCCAAATGCGAGAAAAAAAGGGCTCTTGAATACCTTTAGTGAGGCATCTGAAAAAGCGGCGGTAATTCTTGCCGATATGATATATGCGGTTGCTGTGATCGTGATAGCAGCGGAGATATCTCTTGCCGGCGCGATAGTGATGTTTATTGCAGGAGTGGTGACATTTACATACCACTATTGGAACTGCATGCACAACTTCGGCGGGATCACAGGCGACCTCGCAGGATACTTTCTTCAGATTAATGAGCTGGCGATAGTTATTGGACTGGTCGGACTTAAGTATTTTTGACCCTTACATCATCTATGAATAAGGAAATATAAATGACAAAGAAACATGGTGGAGATATCTACTCCTATAAAGAAAAAATGCTGGATTTCTCCACAAATATAAATCCATTGGGGGTGCATCCAAAGGTTGTCCTGGCAGCTCGTGAGGCACTTTCAGAAGTGGAGAATTATCCTGATACAGAGTGCAGGAGACTTCGGACGTCGCTCTCAAAAAAACATGAAGTTCCGGCAGAACACATCCTATGCGGTAACGGTGCGGCAGAGATCATATTCAATGTAGTGCTGGCGAGGAAACCCAAAAGCGTGCTTTTGGTATCGCCGACTTTTTCTGAGTATGAGCAGGCCATTGACGTTATCGGAGCGGAAAAAAAGTATTATGACCTATCACCGGAAGATGGATTCCGGATAAAAGAAGACATTCTGAATACGATAGATAATACCGTGGACATGGTCTTTATCTGCAATCCAAATAACCCCACGGGCAGACTGGTTGATAGAGATTTATTAGTGAAGATCGCGGATAAATGTGTTGAAAGTGATGCCTTTCTCGTAGTCGATGAATGTTTTCTTGATTTTACGGATGAATATGAAAAAGCATCATTCATACCGTGTCTGCAAAAATATGAACATACTCTAATGGTGCTCAGGGCATTTACAAAGATGTATGCGATCCCGGGACTTCGTCTTGGATATGGACTCTGTGGAGATGTAGGATTACTTGAAAAGATCCGGGAAATGCGACAGCCCTGGAGCGTATCAGTTGTTGCAGAAGCAGCGGGGATAGCTGCATGCGGTTTAGAAAATATTGAGGAAGAAACCCGTGAATTTGTAAGGCGTGAGAGAAAAAGGATGATGGGGGCCTTGCGTGAGCTTTCAGCTGAAAAGATCAGGGTTTTTGAAAGTGATGCTAATTATATTTTATTTAGGGCAGCGGCTGTCAAAGATGAGAATCTGGATGAGCTTTTGCTAAAGAAAAGTATCATGATAAGGAACTGTGGAAATTATTGTGGTTTACATAATGATTATTTCAGGATCGCGGTGAAAAAGACAGATGAAAATGACCGTCTGATCAAAGCATTAAAGGAAATATACGAGGAAAATAATGGCTAAAAAGATCATGGTGCAGGGAACTATGTCAAATGCAGGAAAAAGCCTGCTGGCGGCTGGTCTCTGCCGTATTTTTAAGCAGGACGGCTACAGGGTAGCGCCATTTAAGTCTCAGAATATGGCGTTAAATTCATATATCACCGATAATGGTCTGGAAATGGGACGTGCGCAGGTCATGCAGGCGGAAGCTGCAGGGATAGAACCGGATGTGGCGATGAACCCGATCCTCTTAAAACCTACAAACGACACCGGTTCACAGGTGATCGTAAAGGGCGAAGTCATTGGCACGATGTCGGCAGTAGATTACTATAAACATAAAAAAGAATTTGTGCCTGATATAATGAGTGCCTTTAATAAGCTGGATGCGGAATATGACATCATTGTACTTGAGGGCGCAGGCAGTCCTGCGGAGATAAACCTGAAGGCGGATGACATAGTAAATATGGGCATGGCAAAGATGGCTCATGCACCTGTGCTTCTCGTGGGTGACATTGACAGAGGCGGCGTATTTGCGCAGCTCATAGGCACAATGATGCTTCTGGAAGAAGATGAGAAAAAGTATGTAAAGGGACTCGTTATCAACAAATTTCGGGGAGACAAGAGTATTCTCGAACCGGGGCTAAAGATGCTGGAAGACAGGGCACATGTACCGGTTGCAGGCGTAGTGCCTTATGTAAGGCTCGATATAGACGACGAAGACAGTCTCACAGAGAGATTTAAGAAAAAAGGAACGGTAGGAGTCGTAGACATAGCGGTAATAAGGACTCCCAGAATTTCCAACTTTACGGATTTTAATGCTCTTGAATGTATCGATGGAGTAAGTGTCAGATATGTGGACCGGGTGTCAGATATTGGAAATCCCGATATCATTATGCTTCCCGGTACAAAGAATACTATAGGGGATCTCCTGTGGCTTCGTGAAAACGGACTTGAAGCCAGGATAAAACAGCACGCGGCAGCAGGAAAGATCGTCTTCGGTATCTGCGGCGGATATCAGATGCTGGGACAAAAAATTGTTGATCCAAACGGAGTAGAACAACAGGGAGAGGTCGCAGGGATAGGCCTGCTTCCTGTGAGTACGATTTTTAAAGAAGAAAAAACACGTACAAGAGTCAGCGGTGTATTAAAAAATGTTACCGGTATACTCAGTTGTCTGAACGATACACAATTTGAAGGATATGAGATCCACATGGGAAATTCCGAACTACAGGGCAGTGTTCAACCCATGAATGAACTCACAATAAGCGAAGATAAATTACGAAAGACCGACGGCGCATGCGCCGGAAATATCTATGGCACCTACGTTCATGGAATCTTTGACAGCGAAAACGTAGCAACAGCAATGATCAGCGCAGTCATGGAAAGCAAAGGCCTCGACAGCACCAACGTAAAAAGTTTCAACATGAAAGAATACAAAGAGCACCAATATGATCTCCTGGCAGACGCAGTCAGAGAAAACCTGGATATGGAGATGGTGTATAGAATTTTGGATGATGGAATATAAACACCTTGAAAGGCAAAAACTATAAATGGAAGAAGAATTAAAAAAAATTCTAAATAGCATAACAGAAATAGATTCCAAAACCGTTGAAATTAGCAAAAAACACTGGCTCGCAGTCACAAAACCGCTGTTCAGCCTTGGAAAACTCGAAACCGTCATAACTCAGATCGCAGCAATCCGGGGACAGGACAACTTCTCACTAAACAAAAAAGCACTCATAATCATGTGCGCCGATAACGGAGTAGTCGCAGAAGGAGTCACCCAGTCAAAACAGCATATGACCGCAGTAGTAAGCAGCAATTTTTTGTCCGGTGACACCAGCGTGTGCTATATGGCAAAAAGAGCAGGATGTGACATATATCCGGTGGATATAGGAATCGCAGAGGACGTCCCGGGACTCACGGACAAAGCAATAAAGATCGCGTACGGTACCCGAAATATGGCACAAGAGCCGGCAATGACAAGAGAAGAAACGATCCGCGCCATACTTCTCGGAATAGAAAAAGTAAAAGAGTTAAAAAACAAAGGATATGACATCATTGCTACAGGCGAAATGGGAATCGGAAATACCACGACCAGCAGCGCAGTAACAGCAGTACTCCTAAATAAGCCGGCAGAAGAAGTAACCGGACGCGGAGCAGGACTCACAAGCGAAGGACTGCAGAGAAAAATAGATGTAATAAAAAAGGCAGTAGAAACATTAAAGCCCGACAAAAACGATCCGATAGATGTGTTGTCAAAAGTCGGCGGCCTGGATATAGCAGGTCTGGCAGGAGTATTCCTTGGTGGAGCGGTGTATCATATACCGATAGTTATCGATGGTTTCATCTCTGCGATAAGTGCTATAGCCGCGTGCAGGATATGTCCGGTGGCGCGAGACTATGTACTGGCATCCCATGTATCAAAGGAGCCTGCGGCGAGGATGCTTCTTGATGAACTGAAGCTTTCTCCAATGGTCACGGCAGATATGTGCTGCGGAGAAGGAACAGGAGCTATGACACTTTTCCCTCTGCTTGATATGGCTCTCGATGTATATCAAAATCTGGCAACCTGGGATAACTGGAATGGTGATGAGACCTATGAGGTTTTGAAATAGATATGGAAATGACAGTCCTTGTATTTTCGGGAACAAGTGATGGGCGGGAGATTGCTTCTTTTTTGAGTAAAAATCATATAAAGACCGGAGTAAGTGTCGCTACAGAGTACGGCGAAATGGTAATGGATGAAATGTTTCTGCCGGACGTAACGGTATATACCGGCCGGCTCGAAGCAGCGGAGATGGAGAAGCTCATCCGGGATTACGCGTTGGTAGTGGATGCAACGCACCCCTATGCGGTCAGAGTAACAAAAAATATTATGGAAGCCTGCAAAAAAACAGGAACAGAATATATACGTCTGCTCAGGGCTGATACGCAGGACAGTGATTCTGCATATGATATGACGGCAGGAAGCGTCAGAGAGGCAGCGGAATATCTGGTAGAAAATGCGGCCGGAAGGATTTTTGTATCCACAGGAAGCAAAGAACTGCAGGAATATACGATAATTCCTGACTACAAAAACCGATTGATCGCACGAGTGCTTCCAACGGAAGAAGCGCGGATAAAGTGCGAGAAACTTGGAATAAGACATGCTGTATATGAGCTTGGTCCCTTTTCTTATGAGCAAAATAAAGAGGCCTTTCAAAATAACAGTGCAGACTGGCTTGTAACAAAAAGTGCCGGACGAGCAGGCGGCTTTGAAGAAAAGATACTGGCTGCAAGAGATCTTGGAATGAAGATAATTGTCATTCGCAGACCAGTAGAGGACGAAAAAGGCTACTCGATGGAAGAGGTGAAGCAGATATTTATGAAAAAACTTGATCTATTTTAATGCGCAAAATGTATACAATTTGAAACTTGATTTTTATTAACCTGTTGTGCGATAATATATTGCTGACAGAACCAACGTCTAATTAATTTTAGTTTTATGGAGCTTCTGTAACATTCATAGAAGCTCTATTTTTGTGCAGAGCACTCAGCGAGGTTTTATCGAGCCTGGCGTAACTTGTTCTGCTCGAATGTAGTTAAAAAGTAAGGAGAATGGTGTATTTCTTTGAGAATACATCGGGTAAGTAACATGAAAGAAAAGAAACTCGGACTTATGTCCCTCATTCTGATGATCTTTACATCAGTTTACGGATTCAATAATATTCCCAGATCCTACTATCTAATGGGATATGCGGCGATCCCCTGGTTTGTCATTGCGGGAATACTGTTCTTTGTACCATTCGCGTTTATGATCGCGGAATTCGGCTCTGCATTTCGTCATGAAACAGGTGGTATGTACTCATGGATGTGTAAATCGGTAGGTCCGAAATACGCATTTGTCGGAACATTTATGTGGTATACATCCTATGTATTATGGATGGTAAACGTATCATCAGGTATCTGGGTACCTATCTCAAATGTCATTTTTGGTGAAGATAATACATCTACATGGTCACTGTTTGGATCACAGTTTCTGTCAGGATCCAGACTTCTCGGTATCATGGCAGTTATCTTCTTTATCGTGATAACATATTTCGATACAAAGGGTATCGATAAGATAAGCAAGGTAACATCTGTCGGCGGTACAGCGGTGCTTGTGATAAACGTTATGGTAGTAGTTGGTTCTATCGTCATGATCATTGCCCGTCATGGTCAGCTTGAGCAGCCGTTCCTCGGAATGGAATCCCTCAAGGTTCCGTTAAATGCAGCATATCAGGGAAGTCCGATAATGATCCTGTCATTTATCGTATACGCACTGTTTGCATATGGCGGAATCGAAGCAGTTGGCGGTCTCGTAGATAAGACAGAGAACCCTAAAAAGAACTTCCCGAAGGGAATCGTTACAGCTGCATTAGTTATCGTAGTTGGTTATGCACTCCTCATCATGCTGGTAGGTTCATTCACAAACTACAGCGAGATTCTTGGTTCTGACAAAATTACACTTGGAAATGTTTCCTATGTGATCATGTCAAACTTTGCTTCAGCATTCGGTAAGGTATTTGGAGCATCTGAAGCTGCACAGGTTGCGCTTGCTCACGGCTTTGCACGTGTTTATGCGCTCATCATGCTTCTGGCGCTTATGGGAGCGATGTTTACACTTGTTTATTCTCCCTTAAAGCAGATGATAGACGGAACACCGAAGGAACTCTGGCCAGGAAAGATGGGCGAGATAGCAGAGGACGGTATGCCGAAGAATGCGATGTGGATCCAGTGTGCGATCGTTTGTGTAATGATCCTTCTGGTATCTTTCGGCGGTGACACAATGCAGCAGTTCTTCGTGATCCTGACAGCAATGGTAAATGTAGGTATGACTATCCCGTATATGTTCATTTCCTTTGCCTTCCCGAAGTTCAAAAAAATGGATGGGATCGACAGGAGCTTTGTAGTATATAAGTCTCAGAAATCAGCAAACTTCTGGGGATACGTTGTAACATTGACACTGTTATTTGCAAATGTATTTGCGATCATCCAGCCGGCACTCGACGGTGACCTCAAGACAACACTCTGGTCCTTAAGCGGTCCGGTGATCTTTGGCGCAGTAGCATGGATCATCTATACACGCTATGAAAACCGTGTAACAGACGGAAAAACAGAAAAAGAATCAGTAATGGAATAAACCATATATGATAAAGAACTCCTGAGAGTCAGTAATAAACAGCTGACACTCGGGAGTTCTTTTTGTTTATAATGATAACAGTGTGATGATGATAAGGGTAAAAGTTGAATATTGGAGAGTCGAATGAAGATATACGGGAAAGAAACTACCGAGATTTCTATTACAAGAAAATGTAAAGTATCAGAACTGTTTTCTGAAAAAAAAATATACATGCCTGCTCAGTGCGGTGGCAGAGGTGTATGCGGAAAATGCCGTATAAAAGTGAAGTCCGGAAATCTACCCATTACAGATGCGGATAGAAAATGCCTTTCAGAAAAAGAATTATCCGAAGGAATCAGACTTGCCTGCATGGCGGAGGTTACGAAGGATAGAGATGCGCTGGAAGTAGAATTACAGTGGAATGACGAAGAAGAGATCAGTGCTGTTGGTGGAGAAAAAAAGAACAGTACTTTATCAGAAAAAGCGGACCCAACGCATAAATATGGCATAGCAATAGACATCGGTTCAACAACTCTTGCAGCAACTCTGGTTGACATAACAAATAAAACCGAAATCGATACACTAACATCCATAAATCATCAGCGGAGTTTTGGCGCAGATGTGGTGAGCCGCATACAGGCGTCGAACGAGGGACATAGTGCAGAACTTAGAATTACCATTCAGAATGATCTCAATAGACTGATAGATTCTCTAATAGAAAAGTACAGTGTACCGAAAGAAAAGCTAACGAATATAATGGTTGCCGGAAATACCACGATGCAGCATCTCCTTATGGGTTATTCATGTGAAACACTGGGGGTATACCCATTTGAGGCAGTATCCCTAAAACAGGAAGAGTTCACGGCAGAGCGGGCATTAAACCGAAAAGACCTTGATAATATGGTAGTCACGATGTTGCCCGGAGTAACGACTTATGTAGGAGCAGATATCGTATCCGGTATGTATGCCTGTGATATGCAAAAAAGTGAAAAGCCAGTGCTTCTGGTTGATCTCGGAACAAACGGTGAAATGGCTATAGGGGATAAGGACAGGATACTTGTCACCTCAACGGCGGCAGGACCGGCATTTGAGGGTGGAAATATCTCCTGCGGAACAGGTAGTATCGCCGGAGCGATATGTAATGTAGAAATCGATAAAGAAAGCAAAAAGCCGTGGATCACGACTATAGACAATGCTGAACCTGTTGGAATCTGTGGCACAGGAGTAATAGAAACAGCAGCGGTGCTTCTGAAAGCAGAGATACTTGATGACACGGGAATGCTGGATGAAGAATGGTTTGATGATGGATATGAACTCGCACCGGGAATCACATTTACAGAAAAAGATATCAGGGAACTTCAGCTAGCAAAAAGTGCGGTACGTGCCGGTATGGAGGTTCTGATCGCACGATACGGTATAAAACCTGAAGAACTGGATGTGGTTTATATCGCAGGTGGTTTCGGACATTTCTTAAATATGAAAAAGGCAGCAGATATAGGACTGATACCGAGAGTACTTTTACCCAAAGTAAAAGCTATGGGAAATACTTCTCTTAAAGGCGCTGTACTCGCTCTTACGAATGAAAAAGCACTGGGTGAAATGCCCCGTATCGCAGAAAATGCAGAGGAAATATCCCTCGCGTCCGATACGATGTTCAGCGAATTGTATATGGAATATATGATGTTTGACGAGCAGGAATGAGGAAGTAATGGGAGAAATAATTCTCTATGAAGGGAAAGACATATCACCGGATCTGAAAACGGCATTGGCGCTTATGCAGTGCACTGAGGACAATCCGATCTATGCGGAACTCTGCGATATTTATAAAGCGCAGGAAGCAAAGATAAAAAGCATTATCCACCCGAAGGGGGCTTTTGCAACAGGGAAGCTCAGAGTACAGGGAGAAAATGAAGATCTGAAAGTTGGACGGGAAGTGGTCTATTCCATGGTTACTCTCGGCTCTGAAATCGTGGATTACATATGCGAAAGATCAGAAGCGGACATGCTTGAAGGTATGATGGTGGATTTCATGGCGGACAGTGCGCTTTTTTCTTTTGGGGAAGAATTGTCACGGGAGATACGAAAGTACAGTATGGATAAAGGTTTTGGAATTCGAAAAGGATATGAACCACCAAATCTTCTGCCAATGGAAGCGCAGAGAGATGCATGGGAAATACTTTCTGCGGAAAAGACGCTTGGGATCACAATGACAGATGGACTTATGCTCCGACCGATAAAATCAACCGGAACAATATACGCCATATCAGACGATCCGACGGAATTTAATGTGAAGCATGATTGCAGGAATTGCGATATGAAAAATTGCCCGATGAAAAAATGCTAAATTCATATTGACTTAGTAGGTTAAAACGGATATTATTTGTGCAACTGCTGTGATGTATCACAGCGTCAGAGTAATAGAGTCTATGTCCAAACCGCACTGCCTGCATGGATTCTATGTAAATGTTAGGCGGTGTGGGAGGGTAAATTATGAGAAAGAGCATAGCGACAGCAAAGATCACTGCACTTATACTTGCATCTGCATTAGGTATCACTGCATGCGGAACATCAGCAAATAAGACAGAAACCGCACCAAGCGCGGCAGCTACAGAAGCGGCAGCAACAGAGGCAGCAGCAACAGAGGCAGCAGGCGAGACAGCATCCACAGCAGCTGCAGAAGCAGAGCCGCAGGCAGTTGAGATCGATAAGGCTGCATTTGATGCGATCCTTGCAAAGGGACCGGTAGCTGATGATGCAGATATCGAAGCAAGTGAGTGGGCAAAGAAAGTAAAGGAAGCAGGCAAGCTCAGAGTCGGTGGGGTACGTACTTCACAGCTTTTCAGCCAGCTTGACGAGACAGATAACAAGATGCGTGGATTTGATGCAGGTCTTTTCCAGCTCCTTACACGCTATATCCTTGGTGATGAGAGCAAGTATGAGGTGACTCAGGTTGATTCCAGCACACGTGAGTCCGTGCTTACAAGTGATCAGGTAGACGCTGTATTTGCTACATATTCAATCACTGATTCCAGAAAAGAAGTTATTTCTTTTGCAGGACCGTACTATACATCCCGTCAGGCAGTACTCGTAAAGGTTGATAACAGCGAGATCACAGGTGTGGACAGCCTTGCAGGAAAGATCGTTGCTACACAGGCAGGTTCTACAGGACCGTCCATCCTTGAGGAGTTTGCTCCGGAAGCTACAGTACAGGAATTTGAAACAGACCTTGAGGCACGTACAGCACTTGAGCAGGGCAGAGTAGATGCTTATGTAACAGACTACACACTGATGCTCAACGCTCTTGTAAAGGAAGCTGATAAGTTCAAGATCGCAGGTGACGTATTTGGTCCGGAAGACAACTATGGTATCGGACTTCCGAAGGATTCTGATGGTGTTGAGTTTGTAAATACATTCCTTAAGAAGATTGAGGAAGAGGGACTTTGGGATGAGCTGTGGAAGGTAAGCCTCGGTGACCGCACAGGTATCTCCGAAGCACCGGAAACACCGGCAGTCGGCGAGTAATTTAATAGTATATAGGCATGAAGACTGCACCGCGGATAGTTTACATAATGTTCGCGGTGCAATTTGTATGACAGGGTCAAAAGTAAAAAATCCGATTTTAGAATTGCGTGAGCTTCATCAGAAGCGAAGCAATTCGTGTCAAACAACAGAGGAGGAAAAATGTCAATTGGAGAACTTCTTTCTCAATATGGAGAGAAATACCTGCAGGCACTTCTCACGACCTGGCAGCTGACCTTTATGTCATTTGCGGGAGCGATGGTTATCGGAATCATCATAACTATCATGAGAGCTTGTCCAATAAAGCCCCTTAGGGCAGCGGGAGAATTTTACGTGCAGATTTTCAGAAATATACCCGGAGCATCATTACTGATACTACTGGTGTATGCTCTTCCAAATCTGAGTCTTGTTCTTCCGTATTTTCAGTGCGTGCTTATCGCAACTACGCTTATTCCGGCATCCTTCGCGTCTGAGTATCTGATGAGCGGCATAAATGCTATCGGGATCGGCCAGATAGAGGCTGCCAGATCTCTCGGAATGACATTTACGACTATGATGCGAACTGTGGTCATACCGCAGGCGCTTCGTTTCTCTGTTCTTCCGCTTACAAATCTTTTGATAGCGACGATGCTTACAACATCCCTCGCATCACAGGTTCCATTAAATCCGACGGATCTTACAGGTCTTGTTTCATATATCAATACCCGTGTGGCAGGCGGTGTCACATCATTCCTGATTTCTGCAGTGATGTACTGCGGAACAGCGGTAGTTATAGGGCAGCTCGGAAATCTGCTGGATAAGAAAGTGAGAATAATGCGATGAGTGTACATCAGCAATCGGTGCGGGATGCACTATATGAGACACCGGGACCCGGTGCCAGAAAGGCGATTGCTATAGTTACAGCATTGTCTGTGCTGGCTCTCGCAGGTGTTCTTTATTATATTGGAAAAGTATTTTATGAAAATGGACAGTTTGATGCGAAATACTGGTCGTTTTTCACGAAATATACGACCTGGAGATTTCTCGGAGAAGGTCTCATAGGAACGCTGGAGGCAGCGGCTTTGGCTGGAATTACAGCTTTTATCATAGGTTTCGTACTTATGTCCGCGAGAATCTGCCACTATAAGGTACTTAGGATGGTGAGCGTGGCGATCATTGAGTTTACCAGAGGTGTTCCGACACTGCTCCTTATTTACTTCTTTTTCCTTATTGTGCCGCAGCTCGGTATCAATCTGCCATCAATATGGCGGATCGCATTGCCGGTGGCTATTTCTGCCGGTGGTGTCGTTGCAGAGGTTTTGAGATCGGGTGTAAATGCGGTACCTAAGGGACAGAGAGAGGCTGCGCTTTCTATCGGTATGGGTGAAGTGAGAACTTTCATAAAGATCGTATTTCCGCAGGCGATGCAGTATATCATCCCGGCACTTATCGCGGAGATGGTCATTGTCGTAAAGGATACGACTTTTGCATATGTAGTCAATTTCCCGGATCTCATGCAGAATGCGAAAGTTCTGTTATCAAATTATGATGCGCTTCTGTCAGTATATCTGGTGGTGGCAGTTATCTATATTTTGATAAATTATTTTATAAATAAAATTTCAGTCGTTGTGGCCAGACGGATGCAGACAATACCGGCGACTCGATGATACGGAAAGGATTTGAAATGGCTGAGAATAACAGATATACAGATACATCGGAGACACCGGTAATAGAGCTTCAGCATGTTGACAAGCATTATGGTGATCTGCACGTGCTGCAGGACATTAACCTTTCTGTTAACAGAGGTGAAGTAGTGGTCGTGATCGGGCCGTCCGGATCGGGAAAATCGACACTGTGCCGCACCATTAACAGACTGGAAACTATTGATTCCGGAAAAATTTTTATCGAAGGAGAAGCCCTTCCCCAGAGCGGAAAGGAGCTTGCGAAGCTCAGAGCAAAAGTTGGAATGGTATTTCAGTCCTTTAATCTTTTTGCTCATAAGACTATACTTGAGAATGTGACTATGGGACCGGTAGAGGTACTTCATAGAAATAAGGAAGAAGCAAAGAAAGAAGCTCTGGATCTGCTTAAAAGAGTCGGGGTAGAAGCCCAGGCATCAAAGGTTCCGGCACAGCTTTCCGGAGGACAGCAGCAGAGAGTGGCTATCGCCCGTTCTCTTGCCATGAAGCCGGTTGCCATGCTTTTTGATGAGCCTACCAGTGCGCTTGATCCGGAGATGATAAATGAAGTACTGGAAGTCATGACTGAGCTTGCGAGCGAAGGAATGACCATGGTCATCGTTACACACGAGATGAATTTTGCCCGTCACGTGGCAGACCGCGTGATCTTTATGGCTGATGGAAAGATCGTGGAAGAAAATACACCGGATAAGTTTTTTGATAACCCGCAGTCTCAGAGAGCAAAAGATTTCTTAAATTCGATCAAAAAGTGAGTTGGAAAGGACATCCTGCACGTCGTCGACAGAGGACAGGGCAGGATGTATTGATGTGAAAATGTCTGTAATAAAAATAGTAATACCTGTTTTGGATGCGCCGATAGAAAATTATAAAAATGCAGTGATAGCTCAGGGGGCAGAGCCGGTTGTGAGGCATGATGCGGAAAATATAAACACGGATGAGTACGATGCACTGCTCTTACCCGGAGGCGGGGATATAGATCCTGTGAGGTATCACGAGAAAAATACGGCCTGCGGACCGATCAATGATGATCTGGACTGTCTGCAGATTGCGTGGCTCGATGCTTTTGTAAAGGCAAAGAAACCGATACTAGGTATATGCAGAGGTCATCAGCTCATCAATGTTTATTTTGGTGGAACACTCATACAGGATGTGCCTCACAGCGAGCGTCACAAGCGCATCGAGGGCACAACTATAGATGAGAGGCACGATGCTGTTGTTTCCTGTGAAAAGTCATGGCTTTGTCAGATTTTTGGTGAAAAATTCAGGATAAACAGTGCTCATCATCAGGCGGTGGATACTCAGGCAGAGTGTATGGAGACTGATCTCTACAGCACAGGTGACGCAGGAGATCACCTGATCGAAGCCGCCCATCATGAGACACTCCCCATCTGGACCCTCCAGTGGCACCCCGAAAGATGCCGCCCCACAGCCGACAGACCGGACGTCGTGGACGGATATGAAGTATTTGAGTTTTTTATGAAAAAGATCAGGGAAGAATGTCATTGATGGGACAAAAATCAAGTTTTTTTATGACGTTGACGATTCAGAAATATTTCGTTATTATAAAATTACAAAAGGGTACTGCGTGCAGTGCCGGGTGGTCTAACACCTAATCTGTCAGGTCGAAAGACTGGAAGACAGGTTCAATCCGACATGTGACCGGACAGTACGAGCCGGAAAGTTGGCCCACAACAGAAAAAGCGGGAAGCAAAGCCGGGCATAGGACCGGAGAGTTGGCGGACAACAGAAAAATTAGACAAAGGAAGGAAGAGAGTTAGTTGTACTGCGGTGCATCAGCTCTCTTCTTTTTTAGGGGACAGTTTGGATGAATGAGGATTGGATGGAAATATATTTTGTAAGGATGATTTAAAGTATATAGCATAGGATAAAGTACAAAAAGAGTAAATTGAATATAGTAAAATTTAGGTGATATTGGTGATAACTGTAAATATTTTGGGGGAGGGGCGACATGAATAATAATTCGTATTTTGATGGAGGCTTATTACAGCTTATAGGATATCGTATACTAGGAACGCTAGTCACGATCTGCACATTGGGAATCTGTCTTCCGTGGGCATATACCATGATTTATAACTGGGAAACGAAGCATACAGTGATAAATGGCGAAAGACTACTTTTTGACGGAACGGCAATCGGACTTTTTGGACAATGGATAAAGTGGTGGCTGCTTTCGCTTATTACTTGCGGTATTTACAGCTTTTGGGTTGGGATAAAGCTGAAAAAATGGATAGTTTCACATACTCATACAGAGTCTGGAGCGACAATGGAGTCGTATTTTGACGGCGGACTCATGCAGTTAATCGGATATGAACTTTTAGGGGTACTAGTAACAATCTGTACGTTGGGAATTTGCTTGCCATGGGCGTACACCATGCTTTATAACTGGGAAATCAAACATACGGTAATAAATGGTCGTAGACTTAGCTTTGATGGCACGGCAATCGGTCTCTTCGGAAATTGGATTAAGTGGTTCATTCTCAGCGTGATAACTTGTGGAATATATGGTTTCTGGACAGGAATTAAACTCATTAAGTGGAAAGTTAGCCATACCGCGTTTGTGTGAAGAACGTTTATGTATAAAACATATTTAGAAGAGAGTGACTTACGTGAAGAAGAACATTTTCCGATGATAGCGCTTCTCAATGAAGCTGCAAGTGAGGATTTGTTAGATTTTTTGGGAAATCTTTGTAAGGGCATCGGGAGCGGCTATGATTATTCAAATTGTTATTTTGGGGATGAACTTGATGATTATGAGCGGAGTCAGATGCAGAAATTTGATGGAATTTGTGTGGAGACAGAAGATGGTGAATCTGTATTATTAAGATTTACTGATGCTTATAAGTACATGGAGTTGTTATTGGAGATATTGTCCTGAGCATCCGAAAGAAGAAAAAACGTTGAAGCACATGCTTAAAGAGTATTCTCAAAAATACTGTTGATAAGTGAAAAATTAGATTGTCTGGAAAAACCGTCTTGGTTCGATATGAACATATAGGCGGTTTTTTTTTAATACTAGTGATTGTAATCTTCTGATTATAATTTAAAATGAAGATGAATAGGTAAAAGTGAAACATAAATTGCGATTAAGGGCTTTGCCATAAATGGAGCAGTAACAGCATATCCTGATCTGATGGTTATGCTTAATGATGGTAAGATACTCATGATAGAAACGAAGGGAGATCATTTGGACAATCCTGAGTCAAAGGCAAAGGCAGCGACCGGAGCAGAGTGGGCAAATCAAGCGGGAAGACTTTATAAGTATTATATGGTATTTCAGAATAAAGAGCCGGGTTATACTGGAGCGTATTCGTATGACAGATTTATGGAGATAGTTAAAGAGTTATGATATTCGGAAATATGGAGGTATCGTGTATGGTAGCTTCTGAAAAGTGCACAGTTGCAGATGTAGCTGCAATGGATAATCATGCGGAACTTATTGGCGGGAATCTTGTGATCCAGGATATGACATCGCCGCAGCATAGTATGGTTGTTGTTGAAATAGCTTCGGCTTTTCGTGAGTATATAAAGAATCATGGCGGAGACTGTAAAGTTATGTCTGATACAGCGGCTTTATGTTGCCATGAATTAGCAGAAGATTGCAGCAATAATTATTTTCTTCCGGATGTCATGGTGGTGTGTGATGCGTCGAAGATAGATGATGAGGGTGTACATACAGCACCGAAGTTCGTTGCAGAAGTAACATCAAAAGCGACGAGAAAGAATGATTATGGTGATAAACTGTACATTTACCAGAAGATAGGTGTTGATGAGTATCTGGTGGTAGATTTGCAGGCAAACCGGATTATCAGATATTTAAAAGAAAATGATTATATGCCGGAGATCATGGCAGATCCGGCAAAGATTGAAGTAAAGGGATATGATGGATTGACTTTGGATCTTTCGGAGTTTATATCCTGAAAAAACATAGTGATATTAGTAAGGCAGATGTGTTATGTAAAATGCACCTGCCTTTTACAATTTTTTGCTTGATATTGAATACATTAATGCGTAAACTGAATATTCGTCCGCATAAATCCGAAATACAAAAAGGATAAGGATAAATCTATAAAAACGCAGCACAAGGGGAAGAGAATGTACATCGAGCACGACAAGCGCATTTTATCAAAAGCAATATCCGTGACCGCGGTCGTAAATGCAGTTATGACGGTTGGTTCAGTCGCAGTGCGCTTTCTTTTAAAGGATACGTCATCTGTGCTGCCCGATATGCTGGATGATGCATTTTGGGCGTATCAAGGGATTCTCTCCGTTTTTCAGATAGCAGTTACGGCATTTATTTTTTGGTGTGCCTGGAGGGAACTTGAGCATTATAGGAAGCTTATACCTAGAGATGACTATTCAGAGATGGCGAAGCTTCAGGAAGAAGTAATGCCGGAGGAAATTTCAAATCTTTCAACATATTCAATTCGGCAGCTATTGGAAGTCTGGGCGTTTATTCTGATCGGCGTCAGGATCGTTTATGATATTTTTACGATCACGTATCGTCGATTTGTAGCAGGTTTGTCGTTACAGGTTGACATAACAAATATAAATGAGCTTCAGACTTTCTCAGCTATCTACAATGGATCGCATAGTTTCAAATATATAGGAATGTTGATCGCGCTTGTGCTCGGCATCCTTATAACAGGTGTGTTCTTAAATGATAAATATCTGAAGATCGCGGCTATATGTCTGACTGCGTTATTTATTTTTACCGCAACACTTGTACAGATCCAGACTTATACTATATTCAATCATGAAATAGCGATAGTTTGGTCGTCGGTAATATTTCACCTGCTCCAAACTGTAGGATTATTTGGGGTAGGAATGTACCTTAAGAAATTTTATCGAGGGATTTGAGATAGGAAAAAGTTGATTTTATGGTGCTTGTATGTGACAATACGAAGTTGATAATGCAGTTGTTCAGATTTGACAGGAGATAAAATGATTCAGTACAAAAGCACCGAAGGCAGGGAATTCCCTGTAGTAGCATATAATTTTTCAATCACATCCGACCTTTTTTACAGGTCAGAAACACTTTTCATGACAGCAAACTCTTTGCTGAATGTTTCAAAGGCTCCGCTCTACACAAATAAGATCGAGTTGGATATTTCGAAGGTAGACAAGCTTACAGCAACTCTTCAGAAAGACTCTGATGAGAGATGGAGAGGAAGTATCCGTCTTTATCAGAATGGAACTGTCGAGAATGACAAGATCGTTGTGAAGCAGGATGAAGTAGAGCTTACTTCATATATGGTATACGGCGAAAAGAAGGCAACTTTCAAAGTCGATAATGAAGAGTTCACCCAGGATATAAATAGTGGAATCTCAGCGGAGATCGCAGATGATGCAATGGACCTTATGGCAAAAAGAACGGTCAGTGGATATGAAATCCTTGGCAGATGTCTCGTGATGGTTTCAAACTTTGCAGAGCCTGATACCGTAGATGTAGACAATAAAGGCGGCATCAGCAAAGTTATCGAGATCGGAATCGAGCATATCGGCAGAGCTGCAGAGCTCAAAAAGTTCATGAAAGATCTCATACTTGCCCTTACAGGCATCGTACCGGATACAGAAAATGTATAATTATGTAAACCTCCCGATGGATTTTTGAAATCCTCGGGAGGTTTTTTCGAATTAGGCGGATTCTTTGTTATAACACACGTTTCGCGAAAATAACGGTATGAGTGTAAATATTGATCAAGTAAAGTGATATTATCTGACAGATATAGTGCAAAATGACGATGTGGACTAAATTTTGATATTGTATTTTACGTGTATTTTTAAAATACAGCTTGAAATGTGCATAAAGAAACGTTTATACTATAAATAATCATTATTCTGCATCTTCAATCAGTCATTTAAGTATGATCCGATCGTGAAACGGTAGGTTTTCAATCGGATGTTTTTCATGCGTTTTAATGCAATTTGGTAAGGTTAATCAGAAAGGAAAAAGAAAACATTATGAAGGAATTTACATTTACAGTTCAGGATCCTATGGGTATTCATGCTCGTCCGGCAGGACTTCTCGTTAAGGAAGCAAAGAAGTTCGAGAGCGCAGTAACTATCGCAAAGGGCGATAAGAGCACAGATATGAAGAAGCTTCTTGCTCTTATGGGCCTTGGAATCAAGCAGGGCGAGACTGTTACAGTAACAGTTGAGGGTGCTGACGAAGATGCAGCTGCTGAAGCAGTTGAGAAGTTCCTTAAGGAGAATTTCTAATTAAAGCGTAAATATAGGGACTATAGCCCGGATTGAACGGATCATCCCATTCATCCGGGCTTTATGATTATGACAGGGTCAGAAGCGAAGCAATTCGTGTCATAACATGATATGAAAAGGAAAGACAGTAATAGGAGGAAATAGATGCAGGTAGGAACAGGAACCAGCGTATTAAATAGAATTGCGATCGGTAAGATCCGTATCTTTCATCAGAAAGAGTACAAGATCAACGAGGAATTTGTAGAGGATCCGATCCCGGAGCTTGATAGATTTGAGAAAGCCAGAGTAAAGGTTCAGGAAGATCAGAGGATTCTTTATGATAAGGCTGTTGCATCAGCAGGTGAGGAAAGTGCAGCGATCTTTGAGTTCCATGCAGATATGCTTGATGATGATGATCTGATCGATTCCTGCAAAACGATCATTGTTGAGCAGAAGCACACAGCAGAGTATGCAGTAAAGCAGGGCTTTGCTAATACAGCTCAGATGTTCCGTGATATGGATGATCCGTATTTCCAGGCTAGAAGCGCAGACGTGATCGACGTTGGAAATGCTATGCTTGATGAACTCCTTGGTTTCGGTTCTGATATAGGAAGTAAGGATGAGCCGTGTATCCTTGTTGCAGAAGATCTCGCTCCGTCAGAGACTGTTAAGCTCGATAAGTCACTTCTTCTTGGTATGGTTACCAGAGAAGGAAGCTCAAACAGCCATACAGCTATCCTTGCAAGAAGCATGAACGTACCTGCTCTTATCCAGTGTAAGCAGATCGATGAGTCCTGGGACGGAAAGATGGCTATCATCGACGGATACAATGCATGTATCTATGTAGATCCTACAGAAGACCTCTTAAAGTCATTAAAGGAAAAGCAGAACGAAGATATCCGTAAGGAAGCACTTCTCCAGGAGCTTCGCGGAAAGAAGAATACTACTATCGACGGAAAGACAATCAAGGTTTACGCAAATATCGGTGGTCCTTCAGATGTAGGAGCTGTAAAGGCAAACGATGCTGAAGGTGTAGGTCTTTTCCGTTCAGAGTTCGTATACCTGAACAGCACTTCAGATCCAACAGAAGAGCAGCAGTTCCAGGCTTATAAGAGAGTTGTAGAGACTCTGGCACCGAAGCTCGTCATTATCCGTACCTGTGATATAGGTGCAGATAAGACTGTTGATTATATGAATCTTGCAAAGGAAGAGAATCCGGCGCTTGGTTACAGAGCTATCCGTATCAGCCTGACACGTAAGGATTTCTTCAAGAGACAGCTTCGTGCTATCCTTCGTGCATCTGCATTCGGTAATGTTGGTGTTATGTTCCCGATGATCATCAGCGTACGTGAAGTGCGTGAGTGTAAGGAAATCATGAATGAGTGCCGCAGAGAGCTTGAGAATGAGGGACAGAAGGTTGGACATGTTGAGATCGGTATCATGATCGAGACTCCTGCAGCTGTTCTTTGCGCAGATGAGCTTGCAGAGGAAGTTGAATTCTTCTCACTCGGTACAAACGATCTGACACAGTACACCTGTGCTATCGACCGTCAGAATGCTATGCTTGAGCCTTTCTCCGATACACATCATCCGGCAGTACTTAAGGAGATCAAGATGACTATCGAAGCAGGCCACAGACATGGCTGCTGGGTAGGTATCTGTGGTGAGCTCGGTGCGGACCTGACTCTCACAGAGACATTCCTTAGAATGGGTGTTGATGAGCTTTCAGTAAACGCAAAGAGTGTACTTCCGCTTAGAAAGCAGATCAGATCTATCGATCTTTCAAAGAGCGCAGAATAAGCTATCGTATATATAAGAAAAATAAACCCCGTATCGCCAGGTATGACGGCGATACGGGGTTTTTAACTTATGGAGGATCCGACAAAGCCGGATCCTTTGGTGTTTATAAACTCATAAAACCGGATATAGACAGGAATATAAGAACAACTGCGATTATAAGCAGAATAGTATTTGGTTTCTTTTCGATTATTTCACCTGTTTCAGGACTTTTATAAACAGTGGTTTCCTGACCGATCTTAAAACCGTTCTTTGAGTTAGTGCTGTAATGGCTTAGGAACTCTCTATCTGTTCCGTCTTCTGTGTAGCGGATAACGGGATAGAAGGTATCCGGTGCCCTCATGATCCTTTTATGAGTATTTTTCTCTGTTTCATATAAAAGCAGATCTTTGATCGTTCCGGCGGTCTGTGAAGCGGATTTTGTTCGTATATAGTCAGAATAGTACGTGAAAATGATCGAAATCGCGGCAAGCAGCAAAACGATCGAGGCATCGAGAGATGCGATCCTGTCGCCGGCGCCTTTCTGCAGATACTGGAAAGCGATCATACCGGCTCCGCACAGGATGGCTGTTAATGCGGAAACAGGCTGTGGGTAAGTGGTTTTTAACAGCTTAACTCTCCGGCCGTCACGGATGAGCTTTACCTTCTCGCCTTTGCTCCGTTCTGTAGTATCGTTCAGCGATACTGTCTTTATATTTCTTCCATCTTCATATCTTATGTTCAGTTTATAGAAGTATTGGATCAGTTGATCCTTTTCGTCACGTCTTTCTTCGTGCGCACAATTCTGCACTTCTCCTATAAGAATGTTCCTTTTACTGTGTTGTTTCATAAACTCAGCAAGTAGTGAAAGTCCATAGAGGATGACTGCTACACCGGCAACGCTTAGAAATAAAAGACCGAGTTCTGTTGATTCAAGCATATTTATTTGATCCTTTCATCATAAAAATATTGACCAAGGTCATTGTAGCATAAGAATCGTGGTATATGTCATTTTGACGAGTATAAAATTTGAATTTTATGATTGACTTAAATAAGTAATCGTTTAAGTAAGGTTTAAAATGCATAAAAACCGTGGTTTGTAATTGTGAAAATAGTAGAAAAGGGGTAAAAACGGTCAGAACGATCATATAATGATCAATAAGTCATATAAAATGATTGAAATAATCGTAAAAAGCAGTATGATGGATAAAGAAGATGCAGTTGTGACAGATAATGTGAAAAATGAACAAAACCAACCGGTCCACAACGTGTATAGGAGGTAAAAATGAGTAAGGTTAGTGAAACAACTCGTGAATCATGGATCAAAAGTACATTCCCGGAATGGGGAACCTGGTTAAATGAAGAAATTGAAAGAACCGAGGTTAAGCCCGGCACAGTATCAATGTGGTGGCTTGGATGCACAGGCATCTGGTTCAAGACACCCGGCGGAGCAAATGTAACGATCGATCTGTGGGCCGGCAATGGAAAGAGAACACACGGTGACGGATTGATGAAGCCCGGACATCAGATGGCAAACATGGCAGGACTTAATGCTATGCAGCCGAACCTCAGAGCAGTTCCGTTCGTTATCGATCCTTTCGCTGTTAAGAGCGTAGATGCAGTTCTCGCAACACATTATCATCAGGATCATATGAGCGCTGAGTTTGCAGCACATGTGATCAACTCAGGAATGACAACAACAGATGAAAATGGAAAAGAAATCCCTGTACCGTTCATCGGACCGAAAAAGTCAGTTGAGACATGGATCGGCTGGGGTGTTCCGGAAGACAGATGTATCACAGTTAAGCCCGGCGATGTGATCAAGATCAAGGATCTCGAGATCGTTGCACTTGATTCCTTTGACAGAACCTGTATCGTAACAACCGATTCTACAGGTCCGGATCGTGAGGATCTCCGTGGTAAGTGCCCGACAGATATGGACGAGAAGGCAGTTAACTACCTTGTAAAGACTCCGGGCGGAAACATCTACCACAGCGGTGATTCACACTACTCCATCTACTTTGCTAAGCATGGTAAGGACTACGACATCGATGTTGCATTTGGTTCCTTCGGACTTAATCCGGTTGGTATCCAGGACAAGATGGAGACAACAGACATCCTTCGTATGGCAGAAGCTCTTGATTGTAAGGTTGTTATCCCGATCCACTACGATGTATGGACAAACTTCATGGCAGACATCAATGAGATCAAGGTTCTCTATGATATGAGAAAGGATCGTCTGGATTACAAGTTCCATCCGTTCTTCTGGGAAGTTGGCGGACATTACACATATCCTACAGATAAGGACAGACTTGCATATCATCACGACAGAGGATTCCACGATTGCTTCGATCATGAGCCGAATGTTCCGTTCAGATCAGTACTGTAATAATAATAGGAACTTTGGGAGGTACACGTGTTAAAAGATTTTGTAGATAAGAAGCATTGTTTATTTGTAGACGAAGTAAGTGACTGGGAAGAAGCTATCAGAAAGTGCTGTATTCCGATCATTGAAGATGGCACGGTCACTGAAGCATATCCGGGTGAGATCATCCGCTGCGTAAAAGAGTACGGTCCGTATATCGTACTTATCCCGGGAGTGGCAATGCCCCACTCTCAGGAAGGCGGAGATATGGTAAAAAAGACTACCATCTCATTCATGAAACTTCAAAAACCGGTTGTTTTTGATGAGTCGGATCCGGACAGCTATGCAGATCTTTTCTTTACGCTGGCGTCCTGCAACCCTGACGACCATCTTAAGGACATGCAGGAATTATCTGCACTCCTTGAGAATGAGGATCTGGTCGAAGAGCTGCATGACATAAAGGATGAAAATGATCTCTTACGTCTGGCCGAAAAATATAAACTTTAATAAGGTATATGCCCTAAAGGGGGCAGGGGAAGGAAAACAGATATGATAGTATGGGAATTTTTTGTCAACAATATTATGACAAAACCTCAGTACATGGTTGGTCTTATCGTACTGATCGGTTATCTGCTTCTGAGAAAGCCATGGTATGACACAGTGTCGGGTACACTGAAGGCAATTGTTGGTTACATGATCCTTTCAACAGGTTCAAGTGGAATGATAAATACGATCAAGCCTATCCTTTATGGACTGGGTGATCGGTTTGGCCTCCAGGCAGCGATCATTGATCCGTATAACGGACAGAATGCTGTACAGGCTGGTGTTGATGCTGGAGATCCGATTGTTGGGGGCAGCGCGTTCTCTCAGGTCATGATCCTGATGGCCATTGCATTTATTGCAAATTTGATCCTTGTACGTTTGAACCGTCTTACAAAACTTCGTTCCGTATTTACAACAGGTAACGTTCAGATCCAGCAGGCATCTACTGCATTCTGGCTCATCCTGTTCGCACTTCCTGCACTTCGTGGTCAGACAACCGTAACTCTGATCATCATGGCAGTTGTACTGGGACTCTACTGGGCTGTGGGTACCAACTTGCTGGTTGGTTATGCTCAGGAACTTACAGATGGTGCAGGTTTCTCACTTGCTCATCAGCAGATGTTTGGTGTATTCATTTCTACATGGCTTGCTGACAAGATGGGTCAGGCTGACAGAAAGAAGGCTGAGCAGAACCCGAACAGAAAGCAGTCTGTATTTGATAAGAAGCTTGAAGATATCGAGCTTCCGGGCTGGATGCAGCTCTTTAACGACAACATGGTATGTACATCACTCCTGATGCTCATCTTCTTTGGAATCATCCTTACACTTCTTGGAAAGGGTTATTTCGTAAGCATTGAGCAGATGAAGGAGACAGATAACTTCTTCTTCTATGTATTTGGTACATCACTTGCATTTGCTTCAAACCTTGCAATCCTGCAGCTCGGCGTTCGTACAATGGTTGCAGAGCTTACAGTATCCTTCAAGGGTATCTCTGACAAGCTTCTTCCGTCAGCAGTTCCGGGTGTTGACTGTGCGGTTTCCTTCAGCTTCGGTTCTCCGAATGCTGTAACTATCGGATTCCTTGCAGGTGCTATCGGTGAGATCATTGCGATCCTCGTACTGATCTTCGCAGGCAGCCCGACGATCATCATCGCAGGATTCATCCCGATGTTCTTTGATAATGCAACTATCGCTGTATTTGCAAACAGCAAGGGTGGATTAAAGGCAGCTATTATCTTCCCGTTCATTTCCGGACTTCTTCAGGTATTTGGTTCCGCAGCAATCGCTACATGGGTAGGACTTGCAAAGTACGGCGGATACCTTGGAATGTGGGACTGGGCAGTTCTGTGGCCGATCTTCACAGTTGTTATGAAGTTCGCAGGCTTCATCGGTCTTGCAATTGTAATTATCTTCCTTATCGCAGTACCTCAGCTTCAGTATATGAAGGATCCTAAGCACTACTTCCTTGAGGTTGATGACTACGAGGAGTACAAGAAGCAGAAGGGCATCGAGACAACCTACTAATTTTTAATGATTGATCCGTCGGCGGAGCGGATGAGATATTCCGCCTGCCCGACGGGGATGTAAGATAGCCACAGGGAGAAATTTAACCTGTGGATATGCACATTTTATGGATTTATGATTGTTTTTATGGTAATACAGGAGGTATAACAATGATTAGTATTTTAGCATGCTGTGCAAATGGTTCCGGAACATCTCTTATGATGGATATGACACTTGAGAAGGTTATCAAGCAGGAAGGTTGGAATATTTCCAAGAGACATCACTGCTCTATTTCAGAAGGAAAGAATACTTCTGTAAACTATGATCTGGTGCTCTGCCCGCAGAACTTCATCAACATGTTTAAGGATGCTGAGGCAAAGGGAGTTAAGGTTGTAGGACTTCGTAATGTAATGTCCGCTAAGGAAATCAAGGAAAAGGTTGAGGCTACAGGTCTTGATCTGAAATAAAAACAGGAAAACGAGGGGGTCTTCCGTTATGACAGGGGCGACTTTGTCCTGAATAACGGGAACCCCCTATTTTTGAGGAAGACCAATATGAAAAGAAGCAGAGACATAGTTGAAAACAGAAGAAAGCAGATCATTTCCATTCTTTCCAAGACAGGAGAGGCGCATGTGGCTGATATCGCGGCTTTTCTGGATGTCTCTGAGATCACGGTCCGCCGCGATCTGCAGTACCTCGAGGATACAAATAAGATCAGACGCTACTATGGCGGTGCGAAGATAGCGAAGGATGAGAAACCGGAAGATATCCGGGATATCAACGAGCGCTGCAAGGATGAGATCGCAAAGTATGCGGCGTCCCTGATCGAAGATGGCGATACGGTGTTCATTAATACCAGTACCACTGCATTGGAAGTCATTCAGTACATTACAGCAAAAAATGTAGTTGTCATTACCAATAATGGAAATGCAATAAATTCACATAAGCCTTCCAGCGTGAGTGTTGTGCTTTCGGGTGGTGAGCTCAGAAACGTCAAAGGAAGCATGGTAGGCGAGTTTGCGATCCATAACCTAAATCGGGTAACTGCCAAAAAATCGTTCCTCGGCTGTTCCGGTCTTTCCATTCAGAATGGAATGACCACAGAAATGATGAATGAAGTTGACATAAATAAGGTAATGATCGAACGCACAAGAGGAAAAGCATTTATCCTTGCAGATCACAGGAAACTCGGTGTAAACAGCAGTTTTGTGAGCTGTACGATCGGTCATGTGACAGACATCATCACAGATGAGATGGCTGATCCGGCTATTGTAGATGCTTTCCGCGAGAACGGTATCCGGGTAGAGACTGTAAGAATAAATGGATGATGACATCCGACAATGTTTTGAGGAGGAAATTCATGAAAGCAGATAAACAGGTGCTTGGAAGCCTGGAGAAATGTTATGCAGTAACTGAGTTTGAATATGATGGTGCAAGACATCTGGTTGTTGCTGCTGAAAAAGAGAATCCCTGCTATGTATTTGATCTTAACGGGAAACAGGTAGATACTCTCTGGGAAGGCCCAGGCGGAGTAATGACACTGCTGCAGTATCCTCTCGGAGACGAGCCGATACTCATGGCTACTCAGAAATTTTATTCACCAAATAATTCTGCGGAAGCAAAGATCGTGTACTATACAAGAGAAAACGGAAAGTGGAACTGCCACGTACTGTGCGATCTTCCTTTTGTACACAGATTTGGAATCGTAGAAAGAGGCGGAGTTCACTATCTCGTTGCATGTACGCTTAAATCAGCACATGCATTTAAGAATGACTGGACATGTCCGGGAAGAATATGGGTAGCGAAGCTTCCTGAGAACATCAAAGATTATAATGCAGATCACCAGCTGGAGCTCACAGCTCTTACAAGCGGTCTTTACAAGAACCACGGTTTTGCAAAGTGCACAGAGGGCGACTACAGCTTCGTAATGGTAGGAACAGAAAATGGCGTATATCAGGTGATCCCGCCGGCAACACCGGACGGAGAGTGGACAAGTGAGAATATACTTGAGACACCTACAAGCGATATGCTTTATTTCGATTTTGATGGGGACGGCGAGCGTGAACTTCTCGTACTGTCACCTTTCCACGGTGATACTATTACTATTTATAAAAAGAAAGACGGCAAATTTGTAAGCGTATATGAGCATGAGAAAAAGCTGAAGTTTATCCATGCTATCTGGGGTGCTGAGATCGAAGGAACACCGTATGCGTTTGTAGGAAACCGTGAGGAAGACAGAGATCTCATTGCGATCCATTTTGACAAGGCTTCCGGAAAGTATGTATATGACACACTGGATCAGGGAGCAGGCGCAGCTAACTGCATGTATTTCCGTGATGGAGATACGCATAAGCTCTTTGCTGCTAACCGTGAGACAGACGAGATCGCTGTTTATACACTGACTGTATGATCCCGGAAAGAGAGGAATTATGGCATTTGAATATTCATTAGGCCTCTACGAAAAAGCTATTCCGGTGGGACTTGGCTTCCCTAAGATGTTTGAGATCACAAAGACAGGCGGCTTTGACAGGTTTGAAATAAGCATTGATGAAACGGACTGGCGTCGTGAGAGACTTGACTGGTCACCGGAAAAGCAGAGAGAACTTGGTGTTCTTGCTCGCGCATTTGAGACACCTATCCGCACCATGTGCTTATCAGGTCACAGAAAGTTTCCCTTTGGATCCCACGATCCGGAAGTTCGGGAAAAGTCCATGGAGATCATGGAAAAAGCTATCAGATTTTCTGTTAATGCAGGAATCTCGATAATACAGCTCGCAGGCTACGATGTGTATTACGAGGAAGGCGATGATGACACAAGAAAGTGGTTTGCTGAAAATCTGAAAAAGGCTACAGATTATGCAGCACGCTGGGGTGTTGTCCTTGCTTTTGAGACAATGGAGACACCGTTCATGGATACTGTAGAGAAATCCATGAAGTATGTGGATCTTGTTAATTCTCCGTGGCTTGGTGTTTATCCGGATATAGGAAATCTTAAAAATGCAGCTGTTCTCTATGGTCATGATGTTGTTGATGACATGAAGACCGGTGCCGGACATATTTTTGCAATACACCTTAAGGAAACAAAACCTGGTGTATATCGTGACATGAATTTCGGACACGGCGGCCATACGGAATATGAAAGAAGTATTAAAGCCGGTCTTGAAATGGGAGTTCGGACTTATACAGGTGAGTTCTGGTATCAGGAAGGTCAGGACTACATGAGTGTGATAAAAGAGTCCAGCGAGTTCCTTAGAGCCAAGATCGAAGGCGAGGCAAAGAAACTCGGATTATAAGCGACAAAAGATATCGATGCACGCAGATAAAGAATATTATCGTTGACTAACACGGCACCGTTCTGCTACTATTACGCTACTGATTACATTGAACGTATGAGGGAGTAGTTTGCAGAACAGACGTGGTTCTGTAATAAGTCAACATACTGACTGAAAAGTCTGGCTTATTTTAAAAAACGAGACTCATGCAGGCTTATTTGGCATAGCTGTGCATGGGATCATTATAGGATCATTTACCCGGGGCAGCATGCTGCGCCCGGGTTCTTCGATTTTAAATAAGGTTATAGGAGATTTTGAAATGGTTAGGTTTATTGTTAACAGTATAATGCTTGGCATAGGGCTTGCGATGGATGCATTTTCTGTATCTATAGTAAATGGTCTGAATGAGCCGAAGATGCCGGCAGGACGCACCTGTAAGATAGCAGGTACCTATGCGGGATTTCAGTTCGCAATGCCAATGATAGGTTGGTTTTGTGTACATACTATTGCAGAATACTTTAAGGCATTTCAGAAATTCATCCCATGGATCGCGCTGCTGCTCCTCATGTATATAGGCGGAAAGATGGTATATGAGGGACTTTTTGATAAAAAAGATGATAATGATAAGGAGGAAGAAGAGTCTGGTGATATAAAGCTCCTGAGTAATGCAACGCTTGTCATGCAGGGAATAGCAACATCGATCGATGCGTTGTCCGTAGGATTCACCATTGCGACCTATCGTGCAGCATCAGCTTTTTCCTGTAGTGTACTTATCGCTGTTACGACCTTTATCATTTGTATCGTGGGACTTCATTTTGGAAAGAAATTCGGCGAAAAACTCGCGGATAAGGCAACTGTATTTGGTGGTATAATCCTTATCCTGATCGGGATAGAGATATTTATAACCGGGATTTAAGCGAGTGAATGTTAAAACGAGCGCTTCTTTAGACGTATGCGTTATTGTATACGCTTAAAGGAGCGCTCGTTTTGTATAGAAAAAAGTTCAATTTTAGAGAAAATTTAGGAAAACAAGTATAGTGCATAGCACAGGATGTTGCATCTGTTATAAAAACTTTCGTTATGAGAAACGTCCGGTATTGTTTCTGATAAAGAACCCATCCCCTTGGAAAATATGCGTATTATTATAATATATAAACAAAAAGTGAATGGTTAAGAAGGGAACTATTTTGCACTTTTAACAAAAGAAAGGGGTATAAATATGATCAAAAAACTTCGCAGCGGGATACTTGTAATATTGATCCTGAGTTATGTAGTAGTCTGCGCAGCTAAGGGCGGCGCTGAGCATGTGAAGTCACTTGGTGTTGATAAAGTACTGGCAGCCAGAAGTGTGAGCGTATCAGAATATGCCCCAACGGCAGGTGCTGCAACGAAACTGGACGATGATGAGGACGAATATTACTATATCCCGACCGCCGGAGTGGAAACGAAGTTTACACGGATAGATTCTTTGTTTAAAGGCAAATAGATTTTGTGTACATTTTTGGCATTTTTGCAAATCTGATCGCATAAAGAGAAGTGTCGTGGTTAAAACTTGCTATATAGTTTTAGTAATAATGACTTAATTAAGTAAATATGTCTTTTTGTATTTAAAAAAGAACTTTGGTGTTCCGGGAATTATGGTAAACTAATTGCATGAGCACGTTAATTCGATAAAGTGATTATGGGTTATTACTTATTGCATTAGTGTCACATTTGACATCTCTGAGGGGAGATTATCAATAAAAACGACAAAATGACCGCAGATACAGCATGGGGAGCTGATCTGCGGTCGTTTTGGGTTAAGCGTATGAGCGAGGAAGCCGGTGCTTCCTCGCTTTGTGATAGATCCGGAAAACCGGACTAAGTGTTATTTGTTGTTTTTGTTCTGATCATTATTGGAGTTTTCCGGTATATTATGTTGATCGAAGTTGACCGGTATATTATTTGAAGCGTTGTTGATCGGCGGATTCTGTCTCATTGCTTCAAATTGCTGTGCATGCTTTTTCTTTGACTTACGGTCCAGATTAATGATCAGTCGTACGATCAGGATGATGACCAGTGCTAACAGGATCAGGAATGGCCAGGTACTTGCAAGGATCAGGATAATAGCCTGAATGAATTTTACAAATGCAGAGATGGAATGACTAAAGGCTTCCTTAAGTTTCTCGCCAAATGTAGGTTCATCAGTTTCTGTGATCACAGCACTCGGAGCAACTTCATCAATATTCAGAGTGATGTAGGAATAAGCCACGTCAGTATCCATGGTGCGGAGACTGGACTTAACCTGATTCAGGCTGGTCTGTACCGTGGTAATACGTTCCTCAAGAGTCAGTATATCGCTCATTTCTGTAGCCTGATCCATGAGTGCATAGAGACGGGTAAGTTCGGCTTCATAAGCCTTCATCTCTTCCTGCGCATCATAATACTGGACAGATATATTTGTAACATTGGAGTCACGGTTTGTAATGACACCTTCCAGATCTCCTGCTGAGTTAAGGAAGGACTCAAAGTTTTTGGACGGAATACGGAGCTCTACAGTGTAGTAGCGTGAATAACCGTTTCTGGAGCGGTATTCTTCTGAAGTATACCAGGAAGTGTCGCTGTCAGAGAAGTTTTCGCTCTGGATGATCGCCTCATATTTATTGGCAAGAGCCCGGCAACCGGATAAAGTATCATCAAATTTCTTTGTACTGATGGAAACATTAGCATGGTAGACGAGCTTATCTTTCCGGAGAGTCACATTTTCGCCTGAATCATCAGGGAAGGAATTACTGTCGGAGTCGAAACCGGTATTATCACTTCCTTTTTCTCCCTCAGCGCTTTCTTCAGCGTAGTAATCGTCGGCGTATTCGGGTTCAGCAGCATCTTCGTAGGCGGCTCCGGCTGCGGCACTTTCATATTGACGGGAATCATAGGTACCATTGCTCTTTGAGGCGTAACTTCCCGAACCACCGCATGCAGTGATAACAGAACTTGTCAGAAGCACCGTTGTCAGTAGAAACAGTATTCTCTTTTTCATAATCTTTTCAGGGCGCGCAACGCACCCGTCCCCCTTTTTGATTGATTTATAAATCAAAAAATGATGTTACGAATTGCTAAATCCTGATGAAGCTCACGCAATTCAAAAAACAATAAACTCTCTTACATTATATTAAATCATAAATTTCTTAAAACGCGTTAAAGAAAATAGTAAGAATTAAATAAAATGACAGGATTAAAAGAATTTTGTCCCTTATATCCTGATATGTGGTATCGTGATATTTATGAATACTTTTCTTAGAAAAAAACTGGTTGTACGACCTAAAAACTACATACGTTTCTGTGAATTTTTTCGTAAGATCGGTCGGAATAAGTGGTTCAATATAAAGGTAGATGATGTGACCCGGACTAAATTCCGTATCGACCGGAAAAGTCTAATGGATGAAAATCTCCTGATAAACCGGGAAGCGTTTCCTCGTCATATATTGCGAAACGGATATATAGAAGATCAGAGCAGGTATACCGATATGCGTTACGGTACCCAGACGGTTCAGTACTCAGGGTGTGAGGTAATAGCTGTTTTTAATGTGCTGCGATCATTTGGCAGGAATCCTGACATGGCGGCACTGATACGTTCTTTTGAAGAGGACGGATGCATCTTCGGTGCGGAATTTGGTACTTCACCCAAGTCTGCGGTGGATTTTTTTACGAGAAACGGATTTGAGGCAGAAGCGACATATAAAGAAGAGGATTTTGCTGCGATAGCGGAGCGCGCAGGAGCCATGATACTTACGGCATATAATGACTGCCTGGATATCATGAAGATGGCTCATACCATATGCATCACAAAGGAGGCTGATGGGTACAGACCACATAATTCTGTGCAGAGTAAGAGTTATAAAAATATCATAGATCTCGTCCGTGAAATTGACGGAGGACAGCGTGGAAAAGGGATTTTTCTCGTTGGTATAAAAGAGTTGGAGGAAACGGTTTAAGATGAATATAGCGGTATATTGCGGTGCTCTCATGGGTAACGATCCGGATTTTAACAGGGCAGCGGAAGAGATTGGAAACTACATCGGAAGCCACGGCGGAACACTGGTATGGGGATGCGGAAACTCAGGGCTTATGAATACTGTTGCAGATCACACATTGAAAGCCGGAGGTAATGCGATCGGTGTTATCCCGCAGTTTATGGTTGATCAGGGGCATGCGTATGAAGATGTTGATCAGCTGTTTATCACAGAGACCATGGCTGAGAGAAAGTCAAAGATGATAGAACTTGCTGACCACTATGTGGCGCTTCCCGGAGGTCCCGGAACACTGGAAGAGATTGCGGAAGTGATGTCTTACTCAAAACTCGGATTACATAATAAATGTTGCATTCTCTGCAATATCAACGGTTTTTATGACTCATTAAAAATACAGATAGAAAAGATGTGTGAAGCAGATTTTGTCAGAAAAGAAGATCTGTCAAAAATCTACTTTGCAGATGATATGCAGGAAGTATTTAGGATACTGGATAGTAATTGAAAAAACAAGATCAGCCGTCCGGAGGTAACGCCGGTCGGCTGATCTCATTTAAAAAACTTTAATAGGGTGATAATTTAGGAAATCAAATCTCATGAGGGGTGTTGGATTGATATCCTATAAGAATGTAGATACAAAAGGATTGGTTTGAATGAAGGGGGAACAAAGAGAATCCTTTTGTATGTGTACATATAATAGAACATAATTGTTTCAAATATCCAAACAAAGTGTGAACAGAATCTTAGGATTTCTTAAGATTTAGATTAATAATTGAGAAAAAATCGCAATACCGTGGATCAGTATTGCATATTTTTTACTTCGATAGTAAGTTGTAACTAACTATTAAGACTGTGGGATCATACATATCGAGGTGGATAAAAAGTGAGTATAAGGGCAAAGATCGCTGAAACACCATTCTCACAATTAAGGCAACATGAGCGAATCCCATGATTTTGTAATGAAGTCATGGGGTTTTTTATGTTTTCAGAGTTTACTTATTTTTTATAATTTTGTACATAAAACCTTATTGACCTGGAGTTAACTCCAAGGTGTAAGATGACCATATCGAGCCCGAGAGAAAGATGAAGATACAGATGATTTTATTAGAGAATGAGGTGCTTTGATGAACGATATGGTTATTAAAAATAAGATTTTTGATGAAGAAAGAGCTCTTTATGGGAGTAAAGATATTACGGTGACAGACTGCAGATTTGATGGTCCGGCAGATGGCGAGAGTGCTTTCAAAGAGTGCAGAAATGTGGTGGTGAAGGATAGCTTTTTTAATTTAAGGTATCCGTTCTGGCATGATGATAGGCTGGAGCTTGATAACATCGAAATGACTGAGAACTGTAGGGCGGCGCTGTGGTATACAAACGATGCAGCAATAAAGAATTCCGGAATGCACGGCATAAAGGCATTGCGCGAGTGCTCAAACATAAAAATTGAGAACTGCGAAATAATCTCACCTGAGTTTGGATGGTCGGTAAAAGACATTACGATGAAAGATACTACTGTCCAAAGCGAATACTTTATGATGAGGTCAGATAGACTTCATTTTGATAATGTGACACTTAATGGAAAATATTCTTTCCAGTACATCACAGATTCAGTTCTTGAGAACTGTAACTTTGATACAAAGGATGCTTTCTGGCATGCCCAAAATGTGGTTGTGCGAAACTGCGTTGTGAAGGGCGAATATCTTGCATGGTATTGTGAGAATGTAACATTCGAAAACTGCACAATAATCGGAACCCAGCCGTTTTGTTACTGCAAGGGTCTGAAGCTCATTAACTGCAAGATGGTTGATGCGGATCTTGCTTTTGAAAAGTCTGAGGTTGAAGCAACGATAACAACTCCTGTTATCAGTATAAAGAACCCTCTTTCTGGTGTGATCTCAGTCCCTGAGGTTTCGGAGATCATTATGGATGACGAGAATGCGGCAGGAAAGATCATTGTTAATGGAATCGACAAATGCGCCGGATAAAATTGCGGCGTGAGAGATAGGAGACAAATGCCATGACAATCAAAGAGGTTTGTGAGAAGTACAATCTGACGCCTGATACCCTGCGTTACTATGAGCGTGTTGGTGTCATCCCGGAGGTCACAAGAACTGCCGGAGGCATAAGAGATTATCAGGAAGAAGATATTGGATGGGTAGAAAACGCAGTATGTATGCGTGATGCCGGAGTTCCCGTGGAAATGCTGATTGAATATGTGAAGCTTTTCAGAGAAGGGGATTCGACGATCGAAGCTCGGACAAATCTTCTAAAAGAGGTAAGAGAGCAGATCATTGAAGCAAAAAAGAAATATGATGTCGCTCTTGAGAAGCTCGACTATAAGATCAACAGATATGAGATAGCGCAGAAAACGGGTGTACTTACTTGGGATAAGGATTGTACCCGGTAAAAGATAGCTGATAGAAGCTGACTTGGAGTTCACTCAAGGGTGTAGCATTTCATAAACAGAAACGTTTTTGAAAGTCTCACGAATGAATGGAAGGTAAAAAATGTACGAGATTTTAAGAAAGATCAATTCCCCTGATGACGTTAAAAAACTGAATAATGATGAACTTGAAATACTTGCAGCAGAAATGAGAGAAGCTCTTTTCAATAGGCTTACTAAAATAGGAGGACATTTCGGTCCAAACTTTGGAATGGTTGAAGCAACAATAGCACTTCACTATGTCTTTAATTCTCCTAAAGACAAGTTTGTGTTTGACGTTTCACACCAGAGCTATCCGCATAAGCTCCTCACAGGCAGGCGTGACGGATATATAGATGATGAGAAGTTTTCGGAAGACTCAGGCTATACCAATCCTGATGAAAGTGAGCATGACTTTTTTAATGTTGGCCATACTTCAACTTCCATAGCTCTTGCAGCCGGACTTGCCAAGGCACGTGACCTTCGTGGTGACAGAGAGAATGTAATAGCAATTATAGGAGATGGATCCCTTTCTGGTGGCGAAGCAATGGAGGCATTAAATGTTGCCGGTGAAATGACTTCAAATTTCATAATCATTGTAAATGATAATGAAATGGCTATTGCTGAGACTCATGGTGGAATATATAAGAATTTGGCAGAACTCAGGGAAACGAATGGTAAAGCCGGAAATAATCTTTTCAGAGCTTACGGACTCGACTATATTTATGAGGAAAACGGAAATGATATCCAATCTATGATTTCCTTATTTGAAAAGATAAAGGATATTGACCATCCGATAGTTGTTCATATACATACTCAGAAGGGTAAAGGCTATGCACTGGCGGAAACAAATAAAGAAACATGGCACTGGACACTTCCTTTTGACCGTGAAAGTGGAGCGCCAACAGTTTCCTTTGGCGATGGAGAGAATTATCTTGGTTTAACTGTCGATTACATAATGGAAAAGGCAGAAAAGGACAAGGACTTTGTAGTGATCACACCTTCAATGCCAGGAGCAATCGGACTTTCAAAGGAAAATCGTGAGAAGCTGGGCGCGCAGTATATGGATGTAGGAATAGCAGAAGAGGCAGCCGTTGCAATTGCTTCCGGTGCCGCAAAGAATGGTGCAAAACCGCTTGTTTTCACAAACATGACCTTTATTCAGCGTGCCTATGACCAGATTTCACAGGATCTCTGCATCAACAATAATCCTGTAACCATGGTTATGAATTTCTGCAATTTTGACGGACTTACAGATGTTACACATTTGGGAATATTTGGACTGGCAGCATTCACAAATATTCCGAATCTTATAGTTCTTGCACCGACAAGTGCAGAGGAATACCTAAACATGCTCTCGTGGTCTGTGGATCAGAAGGAGCATCCGGTAATGATACTTATTCCGGGAAATCAGGTTAGCCACAGGGATGCAGATAAGAGCTTTGACAAGATAGACAGCTACAAAATAGAGCAGAAGGGTGAAAAGGTTGCCGTGATCGCGCTTGGCGATTTCTATCAGAGAGGCGAAGCACTTGCAGACAGTATTAAGTCTGAGCTTGGATTTACACCAACACTTATAAATCCGAGGTTTGCATCAGGTATAGATGAAGCAGTTCTTGATGAGCTCAGATCAAACCATAGTCTTGTCGTAACCTTAGAAGATGGCATCCTGAGCGGAGGATTTGGTGAAAAAATTGCCTCATACTATGGCCCTGAAAACATGAGAGTAAAGAATTACGGACTGAATAAGGAATTTTATGACCGATATGATCCGGAAGATCTTTTGAAAGAAGTCGGAATGACAACAGAGCAGATTCTTGCTGATATCAGAAAAATAGTGGAATAACTATTATATATAAGGTTAAATTTGATATCAAAAAAGGGATGCCGTCCTAAGTATGCGGCATCCCTTTAAAATATTAATGATGAAAGGGTCAAAAGTCCTTTTGCCCCTTACTAATGACATGAATTGCTTCGCTTCTGATGAAGCTTTCGCAATTATTTATTTATATCCGGTATCTTTAATTCTCGAACACAGTATAGTTCAACTCATACATACGGAAATTGCCTGTCTCGGTAAGATTATTTACCAGCGCTTCATGATCCTCCACCTTTGACTTTTGTATAAGGAACAGTGAATTGTCTTGTATTTCAGTGTTGTCTGTAACCAGCTCAAAATTAGAGTAGGTAGTTTCCATCGTGTAATCTGTTTCAGAATACGGATTGTCTTTTGTCTCCTGAAATTCCGCAGGTGAAACAGGCAGTGCAAATCTCAGGTTTTCAAGGAAATCTGCCTGTTCTGTGATTACATACACTTTATTGTACATATCTGTATTAAGTTCAAGAAGTTTATTTCTTGAATCACTATCCCATCCTGTATAACGGCTTGCGGTAAAATATTGATTGAAAAACCATACTGTAAAAAAGGCGTAGGTTATGAGCACTGCTCTAAAAAAATTGCGCTGCGGCTCAGTATCTCTGACTTTGGAAAAAATATCCGAGAGCCCCGTTCCAATGGTAAAAAGAACCGCAAAATGCAGAAAGATCCAATGATTATAATTGGGTGTGACAACCAGCATTATGGGTATCATGCCAATTAGCTGTGAGAGAACAAAGACATCATCTGTGCGTCTTCTCTTAATTCTCACGTTCAGCCCCTGTAAAAAGAAAGGCATCGTAAACATAAAGTACGGTCCGAAATTTCCGGGGCTGTTCCATGACAGCTTATCTGTACCATTTGCAAACATCCGGATTCCTTTATATAAATTCGTACGGATCGCCGGTAATATACCTTCGCTTATATCTATAAATGAATCACTTGCGCGGCCTATCGCAAGTTTAGGCAAAGTAAACCATAATATCTTCAGATCATTATTAAGGGATGAAATATTACTCCTCACTGCAAAAAGCATTATCGGAAATGCAAATATCAAAAATATCGCAGCAGGAACTATAAGCTCCTTTACCGTTACAGCCTTAGCCTTTATTAATCCTGTGAGAAGGATAAGCATAAATACGGGAAGGAATATCCAGCTTACGTTGTAACTGTAGCAGACCGCAGCAAATAAAACCGCTCCTGCTATCATCCCTGTCTTTCTCACCATATGGCTTCTATTTTCAGTGCATCCATAATAAAAAGTGAGTGATGCTATAGACAATATAAAAGGGGACAGATTGCAGTCCATCCCATATCTTGCGACTGTCAGCATCCATGGAGATGTGGAAACTGCCAATACCGAAAAGAAAACTTCTTTTTCCCATTTTCTTTTTGTACCGATGTACATGAGCAGGATCATATTTAATATGCAGATAAGCAGCAGCGGAAGCCGGTATGCCCAGAGCTTGTATCCAAATATTTTCAGGAAAAGTGCTGCGATATCCGCGTAAAGCACGGACTGTCCCTGTCCCCTGTACCCCGGGAGATATACGGGATTTTTTAAAAGATGACTGTCTGTCCCGTACTTAGCTATACACCAGCTGTCGTACATGCCGTTTCCCTCATCGGTATATACATTGGGGTAGCTGTTTATCCTGTAAAATAAAAAAACTGCTGAGATCGCGATAAGGCATATCATTGCAGTTAATTGCACATTTTTAATCTTGAATTTAAGTATCGCCCGATCAATAAGTTTCGTCATGATTAAAATCCTTTGTTTTTATGATTATCAGATTTTTCAACCTTGTCATTATTATATTACTTTATCCTAATCTCAAAATAAATCCTATGCCGGATTCTTTAACTTTTTTGTTGCACTAAAGCATTAACTTGAAGTAGTATGGATTTGTTGATTATTTTTATTAAGTTCTATCATAATTATCAGTAACAAAAGGATCTGACATGTCTGAAAATTTTATTGAAGTTAAAGATCTTCACAAATCTTTTCGTGTGAAGAAGGAGTCCCTTGAAGTGCTCAAGGGAATTGATTTTACCGTACAAAAGGGTGAGATATTTGGAATCGTAGGCTTTAGCGGTGCCGGTAAATCAACATTGGTCCGCTGCATAAACCGGCTTGAAGAACCTGATAGCGGTCAAGTCCTTATAGACGGACGTGATATCACTGCGCTTAACAAGAACGAGTTAAATACCGAGCGCAGAAAGATAGGAATGATCTTTCAGCAGTTCAATCTGTTTGATTCGATGACGGTCCGGCAAAACGTCCTCTACCCTTTGAAGCTCACAGGCATGTCAAATCAGGACGCAGAAAAGAAAGCTGACGAGATGCTTTCTCTGGTAGGACTGTCGGAAAAAAGCAATGCGTACCCCGGTGAATTATCAGGTGGTCAGAAGCAGCGGGTAGGTATCGCAAGAGCTCTCGCTAACGATCCCGAAGTTCTCCTGTCAGACGAGGCAACAAGCGCACTTGACCCTCAGACAACACTTTCCGTTCTGGATCTCATAAAAGAAATAAATAAAAAGCTCGGACTTACGGTTATCCTTATCACCCATGAGTTGGAAGTAATAAGGTATGCCTGTGACCGGATGGCTGTCATGGAAAACGGCAGATTGGTCGAAACCGGAACTGTTAAAGAGATATTCGAAACTCCAAAGAGCGAAACAGCAGCAAACTTTATTAACGTCTTCAACAAGTTTCGAAGTGAATCATAAAATCTTTGAACCGCGGTAGTTTCCGCAGAAAGCTAGAATCATGAGCCTTTATAAATATTCTTTTTGGGATGTTCTTTTACATTCATTCAGTGCAGAAGTCTGGGCACAGGTAGTGCCTGCAATCGGAGAAACTCTTTACATGGTAATCGTTTCTTCTGTTTTTGTTCTTATCTTTGGTATCATCCTCGGGTTAGTCCTGGTAGTTACTGCAGATGACGGACTTACCCCCTGTTCTCCTATTCATAACGTCCTCGGCGTCATCATCAACTGCTTCCGTTCACTTCCGCAGGTTATTATCATCATTGTCATGCTCCCTGTTGCGAGAGCACTTATCGGAAAATCCTATGGTTCAAATGCCTGCATACTGTCACTTATCGCGAGCTGCGTACCATTTTTTGCACGTCTCGTAGAGAGTAGTCTATTAGAACTTGATAAGGGAAAGATCGAAGCTGCAAAGGCTATGGGAAGCGGAAATGCCCGCATCCTTTTCCGTATCATGGTTCCAGAGTCCCTTCCGTCACTTATCCGCGCATTTACAAATGCCGTTATCATCGTGATCTCCATGACTGCACTGGCAGGAAGCTTTGGCGCAGGAGGAATCGGATACATCGCAGTAACCTATGGCTATACACGCTATAATCACGATCTGCTTTTTGCGACCATAGTCGTACTGATCGTCATGGTTCAGCTTATTCAAATGCTGGGCAATGGCATTTCCTACATGATACTTAGGAAACGCCATTTGATCTGATAAATGATCCTGTCACCCAGAGGAGCACGCGCTTTCCATAGAAGCGCAAGTTTATCAAGGCCACAAAGGCTTACAGAGGAGGAATTCTATGAAAAAGAAAATCGTTTCAGTAATGATGACAGCAGTTCTTTCTGCAGCAGTTCTTGCAGGATGCGGTGGTTCCACGCCTGCAGCATCTTCATCCGCACCGGCTTCAGAGGCAGAAACTCCTGCATCTGAAACAGCATCTGCTGCAGCTTCCGAAGCAGCTCCGGAAAGCACAGAGTCTGCCGGAGACAAAGTTGTTCTTAAGTGCGTCGCAGACCTTACACCGCACAGCGAGATCCTTGAAGCAGCAAAGGATCAGCTTGCAGAAGCCGGCATTGAAGTAGATGTTGTTTCTACAACATGGGATGCAACATGGAATGATATGCTTGTTGACGGTGAAGTTGATTTCGCATACTTCATGCACGTACCTGCAATGGAATCAATCGAGGAAGAAATGGGAACAACCCTCTACAGTATGGGAGGCGTACATGTAGAACCTTATACATGCTTCTCAAATAAATATGAATCTGTTGATGAACTTCCGGAGAACGCAGTAATTGCCATCCCCAATGACTCTTCTAACGAATATCGTGCTCTGAAGGTTCTTGAAAAAGAAGGATTCATCACACTTAAGGCTGACACAACAGCTATTAACTCCACTGTTCAGCAGGTTGAGGAATACAAGAAGCCTATCGAGATCGTTGAAATGGATCAGGCAAATATCATCCCTGCAGCTGATGATTTTGATGCATATTTCGTAAATGCTAACCGCGCGCTTGAGGCAAATATCGATACTACAAAGTTCCTCATGAGAGAGGGCGAGGATTCCGAATACGCTAATATCATCACTGTTACAGAGGCAAATAAGGACAACGAAAGCATAAAGAAGCTCGTTGAGATCCTTCAGTCCGATGAGATCAAGCAGTTTATCACTGATAAGTACAACGGCGCAGTAATTCCTGCAGCAAACTAAGAAACAAAAGAGATCATAAATAAAAAAGGGGACTCAGAAAAGAAATAGTCTTTCTGAGTCTCCTTTTTTAGTTAAAGGAAACAGGCTCAAGTACTGGGTGCAAACTGTGATCTGTAGAGTTCTGCGTAGAACCCGTTTTTCTGTAAAAGTGAGTCGTGATCACCCTGTTCGATGATGTGACCGTCTTTCATTACGAGTATCTGATCTGCGTCACGGATTGTGCTTAAACGGTGAGCCACGACAAAACTTGTCCTGCCTTTCATGAGCTTATCAAAAGCCTTCTGGATAAGAGCTTCTGTTCTTGTATCGATGCTTGACGTTGCCTCATCGAGAATTAGCATTGAGGGATCGCAGAGCATGACACGGGTGATGCATAAGAGCTGCTTCTGCCCCTGACTTAGACTGTCATCGGTAAGAACAGTGTCGAGCTTATGCGGCATACGTCTGATAAATTCCCAACTGTGGGCTTCTTTTGCAGCCTGTATGATCTCTTCGTCAGTAGCATCCGGCTTTCCAAAAGCGATATTCTCACGGACAGTACCGTTTTTTAGCCAGGTTTCCTGAAGGACCATTCCGAAGTTCTGACGGAGAGAAGCACGTGTTACATCGTTTATATCCTGTCCATCTATCTTTATGGAACCGCGATTTACATCATAAAATCTCATAAGGAGATTTATAAATGTAGTTTTTCCGCATCCTGTGGGTCCGACAATCGCGATCTTCATTCCGGGTTCAGCATGGAAATTAAAATTTTCGATAAGCGGTTTTTCAGGAACATATGAGAAATCTACATTTTCTATATCTACCAGACCTCTATATGGGAGCAGTGCATTTTCGGCATCAGGAGTCTGAGGTTCAGCTTCTATGAGTTCAAATACACGGGCAGCGCAGGCAAGAGCATTCTGAAGCTCTGTAATGACTGAGCTGATGTCGTTAAAAGGTTTCATATACTGGTTCGCGTAGGAAAGGAGAACCGTAAGGTCACCCACTGTCAAAGCACCGCTTAAAATCCTGTTTGCTCCAAATAGAGCTACCAGAGCATAGATCACATTATTTACGGCACGTGTGGACGGGTTTGTAAGAGAACTGAAGAAAACTGCTTTCTGTGAATAATCACGGAGTTCTTCGTTGATCGTACTGAACCGTTCAGAGGCTCGTTTTTCATAGCCAAAAGCCTTAACTATTTTCTCGTTACCTATGAGCTCATTAATGAGAGCAGTTTGTGTTCCCCGGGTCTCAGTCTGTTTTTTGAACATGTGAAATGACCTTGAGGCAATGAACTTCGCTACAAGGAAGCTCAGAGGAGTCATTACAATGATCATAGCAGTTATCAGAACATTCTTTGAAAACATAAATATCAAAGTGACTGCTATCGTGACAATTCCGGAAAAAAGCTGTGTAAACCCAAGCAGCAGACCGTCGGACAGCTGATCTACGTCGGCGATAACTCTCTGTACAATGTCTCCGTTACTGTGAGAATCAAGATAACTGAGCGGAAGTACCTGAAGCTGACGTATGGCTTTTGCACGGATATCCTGTACAGTTCTGTATGTCAGGCGGTTATTAATGAGATTCATGAACCATGTAGCAAGTGATGCGATAAGTATCAGTACCAGTATCTGTGAAGCGTACTGTGACACGGCATTAAAATCAACCTTGCCCTTTGCGATTATCTGATCTATTGCTTTACCAAAAAGAATAGGAACATAGAGCTGAAGGACTACGGAAATACCGGCAAGGATGATGCTTAGCGCAAGAAGTATCTTATAATTTCCAATGACCTTCATTACTTTGAAAAGAGTATCACAGCTGTTGCTTTTGCTATTACTATCTGTTTTCATGCCAGTGCCTCCTTCCTGTTTACTGTTTTGTTCTTTCGTTCTTCAGGAGCCTGAGAATAGTAGATTTCCTGATAAACTTCACATGATTCCAACAATTCATCATGAGTTCCGTGTCCGGCTATCTTTCCGTCATCAAGGACAAGTATCATATCTGCAGCACGTACACTGGATGCTCGCTGCGAGACGATAAATACGGTCATATTTCCATCAAGTCCTGCAATGGCACGACGGAGTTTCAGATCTGTTGCGAAATCGAGTGCACTTGCAGAGTCATCGAGGATCAGTATTTCCGGCTTTCGTACAAGCGCCCGGGCGATAGTCAGCCGCTGTTTTTGACCGCCGGAGAAATTTCGTCCGCCCTGACTTACCCTTTCATCGAGCTTATTGTCTTTACCTTCGACAACTTCACGTCCCTGCGCAGTTTCGAGGGCGTTCCAGATATCTTCATCAGTAGCATCTTCATTTCCCCAAAGCATATTGTCGCGGATCGTGCCTTCAAAAAGAACTGCTTTCTGAGGGACAACTCCAACCTGTTTTATGAGAGAACCTTCCGTATAAGTCTTTACATCCTGACCGTTCACCAATACCTGACCGGATGTTGCATCGTAAAACCTTGGGATCAGATTAACTACGGTAGATTTACCGCTACCGGTTCCGCCGATGATACCAACGGTCTGACCTTTCTTTACAGAAAAGCTGATATCCGTAATGGCATCTTCATCCGAACCAGCATATGAAAACGAAACATTGCGGAATTCTACTTCGATATCACTGTCGCTCTCCGTTAAAATGGAATCAGGATATGTCATTCCGGGTTTTACATCGAGAACGTTTTCTACTCGTTTAGCACAGGCAAGCGCTTTATTTATAGTGATGATGAGAGAGGCAAGCTTTATAAGCTCGACTATGATCTGAGCCATGTAGTTATAAAGTGCTACCAGATCTCCCTGGGCTATTCCGCCGATATTTACGCGAATAGCACCCTCACGGATCAGAAAAATGGTTGCGATATTGATCAACGCATAGGTTGCAGGATTCATCAGAGCAGAAAGCCTTCCGACAAATTCGTTCATCTTTGTAAGAGCTTCGCTTTGACGGTCAAATTCGTCTATTGACTCCTTTTCCTTGCAGAAAGCTCTGACAACACGCACGCCGGTGAGGTTTTCACGGGTTGTTCCGAGAAGTGCATCAAGCGAAGACTGAACCTTTGAAAAAAGCGGTATGCTCATGAGCATGATCCCGTAGACCACCACGCTCAGGATAGGTATGATCACTGCAAAGATCAGCGCACATCTAAAGTCGATAGTAAAGGCCATGATCATGGCGCCAAACACGATAAACGGGCTTCGGAGGAGCAGTCGGAGCGTCATATTAACACCGTTCTGCACCTGATTTACGTCACTTGTCATACGTGTGATCAGCGTGTCTGTGCCGAGAGTATCGAGCTCTGAGCAGGATAAACTCTGGATATGATCAAAAAGTGTCTGCCTAAGTTCTGTCGCGACTCCGACACTGGCTTTAGCCGCAAACCACTGTGCGGTAAAAGAAAATCCGAGACCTAACGCAGCGAGAAGGATTAAAAAGAAAAAGCACTGTATAACATAAGTAAAATCCGCGTTAACAATGCCTTTATTAATGATAGCCGCAACAACAAGCGGAGTGATCAGATCCATCAGCGATTCCATCAGTTTGAAGGTCGGTGACAGGATAGATTCTTTTTTGTAATTTCTTAAAAATGTCAAAACAGTTTTCACGATGCACCTCATTTCTATGTTACTGCCCCTGCGGGCGTCCGTCACTATGTCACAAATCACTCCCGCGCTTCAATTCGTCCCGAAGTAGCAAAAACCTTCCACTCGCGTACACGCATCAGCATCCCCTCGATATCGAGAACACCATATGCAAACCCCTTCCTTACAAGCTCCTTCGGCAGAAAATCATCATACTTCTCAAAAACCGGAACCTCATTCGGAAAAAGCAGATCCATAGGATCAAGCGGCATATCAGCAGCCTGAGTCACAATATCAAAAAAATCATTGCGGCTTGCTTTCATAGTAAACTGAATAAAATATGGGCGCGAAGCATCAAAACCCTTCATGGCGAGGAGCTGACCACATCGAAGACGCAGGAAACGCTCCAGAGCAAGAAAAGCATAAGTACCAAGCCATGGGAAAAGAGCCCACATATTTCCGCCAAGAGAAATAAGCGGATTCTGTAAAATTCCCGAAGCACGGACCGCATTGCGGGCAGAAGAAAGGCGTGCAGTGGCATTCTGCATGAGATAAGGATAAAACCTGTCCTCAGACAGAACTGCTTTCATACGCTCCAAAATATGAGTATTAATATCACCCGGGCACTCGCCAAAGTAGGCCGGAACATTGCCTTTGATAAGCTCGCAATAAACTTCGTGACGTTTGTGATCAACTTCAGTCACAACCCACACATGACCGGCAATGGCGATTTTTTCACCTGCAGGAGGCGGCATAACGATAGTGCCGAGTTCCTGGGACTCACATCTGACTTTATATTCTTCATTCTCCTGAAAAACTGCATAAAACTTAAAATTATTCGTGATCCGCTCGCCGGTAAGACCCACGATAAGCCCCTGTCTCTCTGTCCACTGTATATGATCAGTCTCCAAAAGGTGACGCAGGAGCACACGAAAATCATCCTGACTTACCCTGTAAAAAACGCTGAGAGATAACACGCGAGAAGCCAGCTCGACAGGCGTCATCTCTCCGCCGGACGCAAGAGTGCTCATAGTCTGGTGATAAAGAAGACTGTACGGAAGTCTGTCGAGGCGCGGAGGTTCCACCCATTTTTCCTCCAGATAAACCTGTATAAGGGCGATACCCTGTAAAAGTTTCCACGGGATACACTCAGGAAGCATGGCGCGAGGCTCCGGCGGATCCTCACGCATCACAAACCACATTTCAGGCGGAAGATCTCTTCGTCCGGTACGTCCCATACGCTGCAAAAAAGAAGAAACCGTAAACGGCGCATCTATCTGAAAAGCTCTTTCGAGCCGTCCGATGTCGATACCAAGCTCCAGAGTAGAAGTCGTAACAGTAGTAAGATAAGTATCTTCATCCTTCATCAGTTCTTCAGCAGACTGGCGGTAGGAAGCAGAAAGATTTCCGTGATGGATAAGAAACCTGTCAGGTTCGTGCTTTGCCTCACAGTACTGGCGGAGAGTAGTGGTCACTGCTTCCGCATCCTCTCTGGAATTGCAGAAAACAAGACATTTTTTGCCTCGTGTATGTTCAAAAATATATCCGATTCCCGGATCAGCGGCGAGAGGCGCGCTGTCAGACGCCTGTTCAAGAACCGGAAGAGGAATATTTACGTTGTCGCTTTCCGGACTCACGTGATTAATAACATCCACATCAATGATATTTTCATCATTGAAAGTTGTATTTTTTCTGACAGGATCAGTTGCCTGAGGACCGGATACATAAAAATGTTCCATGGAAATACGCCAGGTCTGCCCCTTGCTTTCGATCACAGGGATCACGGTTCCGCGTCCTGTACCGGATGCAAGGAACTTACCGGTCATCTCGGGATCACCTATAGTCGCGGATAGACCAATACGGCGTGGATTTACACCTGCCATTCGTGCAAGACGTTCGATAAGGCATATGGTCTGGCCGCCTCGATCGCCGCGCATGAGGGAATGAACTTCATCAATTACAATAAAACGCAGATCACCGAAAAGCTTGGGGATGATGGCGTGTTTATGCAGCATCAGAGCTTCCAGAGACTCCGGCGTGATCTGTAAGATCCCCGAAGGATTTTTCAGCATTTTGCTTTTATGAGATTGTGAAACATCACCATGCCAGTGCCAAACAGGAATCTCAGCCTCTTCACAGAGTTCCAGAAGTCGTCCGAACTGGTCATTTATCAAGGCTTTCAGTGGACCAATATAAATAGCACCGATGGAAGATGGCGGTTCCTCTGAAAAAAGCGTGAGAATAGGAAAAAACGCAGCCTCAGTCTTTCCGGATGCAGTAGACGCAGATAGCAGCACATTGTCATCGGTATTAAAGATGGCATCGCCCGCCGCAACCTGAATAGCACGCAGGTTTTCCCACTCATGTTCATATATGAAATCCTGTATAAAAGGAGCATATCTATTAAAAATATTCATAGAACCTCCCGGTCAAAATGATGTGCAAAGCGGCTAACTATATATTTCAAGTCTACTGACTTAGGTTCTGTAAAGCAAGGATAGAAAACAATGTCGTTTTTTGATATGGTAAAAACTGAAATATCAAAAAATGACAATGCGGATGATCATAAAAGGAAAGAGATTGACATGCAAAAACCGCATAATATACCCGTAAATGACATATATCGTCTGGAGGTCTTTTATGGGTACAAAAAGTAATAAAATGTCACTTTTAGAAAAAATAAGCTATGGGTCGGGCAATATGGGAATCTGCCTGGCAACAACTATTGTTTCAACATTTATGATGTATTTCTACACGGATGTGATAAAGCTTGGACTTATTCAGGTAGGAACCATCATGATGGTCGGAGGTATTGCGGACGCTATCTCAGATGTTCTTATGGGGGTGATCGTTGACAATACAAAGAGCCGATTTGGAAAATGCAGACCCTATATTCTGTTTGGTGCGATACCAATGGCAGTGATCTGCTTTTTTATGTTTCATATACCGAGTGCAGATAGTACGACAAAGTACATATATGCTCTTGTGACTTATGTCCTTTATACATTAGCCTATACAGCAGTTCTCATCCCGCAGAATGTTCTTCTCACAGCCATGACAGATGATTCAAAGGATCGTCTTGGTGTAAATATGTGCGGAAGCCTTGGAACAAATTTCGGGCAGCTGGCAGTTGCGGCATTTGCTCTGAGTCTCATAAAGGTTCTTGGTAATGGTAATGAATATATGGGATATGGAATAGTTGCCACTGTTTTCGGTATCGTTGGTGCGGTTCTTATCATGATCGATGGACTGAATACGAGAGAGCGTATGAATACCGAGGCAGGTCAGAAAGTAACAGCTGTGGATATGCTTAAGGCTATGAAGAACGGTCCGTGGATCATCTGCGCACTTACTTCACTGTTTACTATCGCAGTGGTAGTAATAAAATCAACTACGACAGTGTATTTTGCGGCAAATGTTCTGAAAAATTCAGGAATAGCATCAACTCTTCTTTCTATATCAAATATCATAGGAATTCCGATCACACTGACTATTCCTTTTATCGCATCAAAAATCGGAAAGAGAAATCTGGTATGCACCGGAGCTGTTTTATCAGTTGTTGGTTCTCTTGGAACCCTTGTCGGAAAGAACAATGTAGTTTTAGTAATAGTATTTTCAGTGATCGCATCAGTAGGTCTGGCATTTATAAATGGTATCATTTATGTAATGTGCGCAGAGGCAGTTGACTATGGTGAATGGAAAAATGGAGTCAGGATACAGGGATTCCTTATGGCATTCATCGGATTTAGCATAAAGATCGCAAATTCACTGGTATCTCTCCTTATCACTGCAATACTTAATGCAGGTGGATATGTAGGCGGTGCGGCTGAGCAGACAGCATCTGCATGCAGAGCTATCGAATTTTGCTATATAGGATTGCCGGTAATACTGATGCTAAGTGTAGCAGTGATAAATGTTTTCTATCACCTCGATCAGAAATATCCGGAAATCCGTGCAGAACTCGAGATCAGAAGACGGGCTGCAGAGAAGGAGGATGTAGAGCAGACTGAGGTTGAAGCACTTGCTGCAGAGACAGCAAGGACGTGACAAAAGAAAGGAAGAAAAAAATGGCAACAGGTACAATGCGTTTCTATTCGATATGTCAGAATGGACAGGTTGAGTTTACATACGTTATCCCGAATGATTATCCGGAAGTCCTTACGGCAGGAAATCCACATTTCTCAAGACCTATGAAGACTTTATATCTTCTTCATGGTGTTACAGGAAATCACAGCGACTGGGAATATAACGGAGCAGCAGAGGATCTGGCACTTAAATATAATCTTGCAGTGATCATGATAACTGCAGGCAACAACTTCTATCTCAATAGAAAAGCTACCGGTTGTCAGTATGAGAATTATACAGGTAAGGAAATCGTTGAGTATACGAGAAAAGTATTTGGTTTATCCGAAAGACGCGAGGATACGCTGATCGGTGGACTTTCCATGGGTGGATTTGGAGCGCTTCATACAGCTCTTGCGTATCCGGATACATTTGGAGGAGTGGTTGCGCTGTCTTCTGCACTGATAATACATACGATCTCAAAAATGAAGCCCGGAGACAGCGATGACCTGGCAAATTATGAGTATTATCGCGAGGTATTTGGTGAATTAGAGACGCTTCCCGAGTCAGATAAGAATCCGGAGGTTCTTTATAAGAAGCTCGTAAACGAGGGAAGAAATATCCCGGAGATATATATGGCGATCGGAACAGAGGATTTCCTTTATAACGAAAATCAGATCATGCGTAAGTTCCTTACAGAGGAAAAGGCGGATTTCAAGTACGAAGAAGGCCCTGGAATACATGACTGGAATTTCTGGAATAAATATATTTTTAATGGTATGGAATACATTCTTGAAAAGATCGGACAGAGGTGAAATCGCGGATGGATCATAAGGAATTAAATACAGAGCAGTTTCTATCAAATGATCCGGTTCTTTTGCCTGAGGGGATGCCGGAACCGGTGGTAATGCTTAATGGGAAATGGTGTCTGAATTTTTATGCGCCTCAGGCAAAGAGTGTATCTTTTGCATATGCGGACCAGGAAATTGACTGTGTTATGAATGATGCAGGTGTGTGGCAGGCAGAGCTGCCTTTTCAGAGCGGCGTAAACTATATCCTTCTAAAGATTGACGGGGCTGAACTTTTGTCACCGTATCTGCCAATCGGATATGGATATTCAAGACCGTGTAATTATATTGAACTTCCAGATAAAGATGAGGCGTTTTATACAAGGCAGGACGTTCCTCAGGGGCGAGTAGGAATAGAGTATTTTCGGTCATCTATTACGGATGAATGGGAGAGATGTCTTGTTTATACACCTTATGGATATGACAGCAGTGACAGACTGTATCCGGTGCTCTATCTCCAGCATGGACATGGAGAAAATGAGGTGGGATGGTGCACTACAGGCAAACTTCCGGTGATCCTTGATAACCTCATTGCAGAAAAGAAATGTAGGCCGTTTGTGGTCGTGATGAATTGCGGAATGGTTCAGGTACGTAGTGAAGGTAGGAAACTGGTGGATTTCCGGGCTTTTGATGAATTTTTATTAAATGACGTGATCCCGTTTGTTGAGTCCCGGTACAGAGCCGGTGGTTCTCGGGAAATGCGTGCTATGGCAGGCCTTTCAATGGGATCACTGCAGACAGCTATAAGCGGTTTTACGCATCCGGAACTATTTTCGTCACTGGGAATTTTCAGTGGATTTCTTCATGACTGGATACAGGCATCAGAGCTTGATATGGTAGATCGGGCTCCGAGTGACGATAGTCATCTGAATTTCCTGGAAGAATTACAGGATAAGGATGTATTTCGGGTATTTTTCAGAGCGATCGGGGATGAGGATCCCTTCCTCGAATATTTTGAGAAAGATAATGAGATCGTCGAAAAAAGCGGCATAAGTGAAGTACGAAAGATTTATAAGGGTACTCATGACTGGAATACATGGCGGATGTGCATCAGGGATTTTGCGCAGTTGATTTTTAAGTAAGGGATATATGAATGACAGCTTTATATCAGGTTGAGAAGTTTGAAAATAACCAGGTACCCATCAAGATTTATGTACATGATTTTGAAGGAGAAAATATCTATACGCCCCTTCATTGGCACAGAAACATAGAATTTAACCTTGTCACAGATGGAAGGGTTATGAGTTATGTTGATGGGAAGCAGGTCATAAAAGTTGCTGACGAGTGGAATGTGATCAATTCAACAGTTATCCATTCGGATCATTTTTACAAAAAAACAGATATTTTTAAGGGTGTGACGGTTCAAATATCAAAGAGTTTTCTTGATAACTGGCTCGGTAAGGATGTCTGGCTGGAAGCTCCTGAGAAAGCTAGCGAGGACTATGAGAGAGTCAGAGAACTCATGCTTGAATTCGGTGAGCTGGAGAAGAATAAAAATCTGAGCAACGGTTCAAAGAGTGGTACCGATAAAAGCGCAGAACATGTTAGGTGGAATCTGGAACACAGTGCGGATTTAACACCGGAGGATCTGGCTTTTTGGGGTGACAACAGCAGTACAGCCATAAAACTAAAAAAAATGGAGTTGTTATTCAGGTTTTTACAGATCATAAATGTTAGCTGTATTTCCGAGGAAAAGAATGCATCAAAAAGAGGTAAGTCAGAGGCAGCGGTAAAGGATGTGCTTAATTATATAGAGGAGCATTATTCGGAAAATATCACTCTGTCGCAGGTTGCGGAGGTATTCAATTATTCCTCTGCACACTTATCCAGATCTTTCAGGGGACATGTAGGCAGCAACTTCCATGACTACCTGCAAAATATCCGGCTGTCTCATAGCGTGGAGATGCTTAGACGAAATCCGGAAGAAAAACTTCTCGACTGCGCGATGAAAAATGGATTTTCTAACGTAAAATCATTCATTAATGCGTTTCATAGATCGTTTGGCTGTACACCCTCTGTATGGGTAAAGAACGGAATGAAGTAGGGGGTATTATGGCATATTTAACAATGGAATTTTCATCTAAGTCATTATATAGAAATGTTGAGATAAAGGCATTTCTGCCGACTGATGGTGTCAGCGGAGTACAGTGGGAGGCTCCTTTCAGGACCTGCTACTTCCTGCCGGGATACAGCCTTGATGCAGCCGGGATACTGACTTATATGAATCTCAGAAAGCAGTGTGAATTAAAGGGAATGGCGATCATCCTCGTTGATGGCTGCAACTCATTTTACATAGACCATCCGGAGAGAAACGAGAATTTCTCGCAATTTATCGGGAAAGAACTTATAGAAGAAACAAGAAAGATACTTCCTCTGTCAAAAAACAGGGAAGATACATATATAGCCGGAATTTCAATGGGAGGATATGGAGCTCTTTATAACGGACTTAAATACAGAGATATTTTTTCAAAGATCGCTGCTTTTTCTCCTGCTGTGGATCCGAAGCATCTCCTGTGCAGTTTTCCGGAGATAGGTTTTAGACCGGAAGTTTATAAAAGCTATTTTGGATCGGATGAGGAGTTCCTCGGAAGCGAGCGCAACCTTTTCAGTGAGTATCCGAGGCATAAGGCAGATAAAAATATGCCGGAGCTTTTTATCACCTGCGGTAATGGTGATGGACTTGTATTTGAAGCAGTAAAGAGATTTGACAGCATGCTTTCGGAAAATGATATTTATCATGTTTTTGCCGAGACAACAGGCAATCACGAATTTGATGTTTGGGAAAGAATGACAGACAAGGCATTTTCTTTTCTTTCAGGGATCGAGGAGAAAACGAAGGACAGGCTGATATTGGGGTTTTGAGGTTTTATAAATGACACATCAGGAAATTATAGATAGAATAAAGGCTTATCATCCGAGAATCGATGAGAGCGTAACATGTGACGGTTTTAAGGCCGGTAACCCGTCTGACGAGTGTACAGGAATAGTTACTGCTATCGTGCCGACCATAGATGCGATTGAGAAGACAGCGGAACTCGGAGCCAATCTGCTCATAGTTCATGAACCTACTTTTTATATGACACCGGACTATACGGACTGGCATACGGATTTTGAAAATGTGACTGTTAATGAGAAGAAAAAGCTCATTGAAAAATATGGTATAACCATATGGCGTGATCATGACCATATGCATGCGCATAAGCCTGACAGCATTTTTACCGGAGTCATAAAGAGGCTTGGGTGGGAAAAATATATGATAGAGGATGTAGATGTACCTATGTTTTTTCCGTTTGAGATACCGGAAATGACAGTTGGGGAGATGGGACGTTTTCTTACGGATAAGTTTAATCTGAAGGGACTCAGATTTATTGGTAATCTCGAAGATAAGGTACATAAGGTTGCTATAATAGCTCATCTCTGTCCGGGGATCTTTGGAGCAGAAAGAGAAGATGAAAACGGTAATTACCGCGACTATGCGACAGCTATCATAAAAGAACTTGAACATGGTGGATATGATGCAGTAATTCCCGGAGAGATAATCGAGTGGAATTTGCTGTCATATATCCGTGATTCTGCAAGGCTTGGCAGAGGTAAAGCCTGCTTTAATGTAGGTCACTTCAGCCTTGAGGAGCCTGGGATGGAGTACGCGGCAGAATGGATCCGCGAACTCGTACCGGAGGAGGTTCCGGTGCATTATGTTAGGGTTGAAGAAATATATTCCTATAGTTGAACAATCAAAGGACTTTGGTACGCGAAATGTATCAAAGTCCTTTGACGTTTGTTATAGTATTAGATCGTAAATTCTGCAAATTGATCGGTAGCACCACTTAAAGGTCCGTCACCTGGTTCGAGGCTTTTAGCATAGCTAAATTCATCGGATGACAGGATGCTCTCAATACTCTGATCCGGGTGCTGGTAGAGGATGTCGAGGAGCTCTATAAAATCACGGATCACTTCTCTCGGTGTGATCTTGGAGTCGGCACCGATACGTCCAAACTCGATCTTTATGAAATCGGCAAGTGATTCATCTGAAATGTTGTTTTCATATCCATAGAGATCGGCATGTATATCGGCGAGTTTTCCAACAAGAACCAGCATTTCTTCCGCTGTGAGCGCGTCTAAGCGGATAACAGGGGCAAGCATATCTCGTGCACCTTCAACTGAAAATTTGCCCTCCTGCAAACGGGAACGGAGAGCTTCATAGCTGTAAACACCGCGTCTTCTGTCTTCGATACACTGGGGAGTTCCGCACATGATAATGCCGAGATATTGTGCTTTTCCCTGCAATGTATCATTGTACATCGTAAGTATTTTTTCATAGTTATACTGGCGGGTGATCGAGTTTGGTATCTTATAGATATTTACCAGTTCGTCGATCATTATCATCATTCCGCTGTAGCCGGCTTTTTTTAGAAACCAGGCAAAGAGTTTTAAGTATTCATACCAGTCGTCGTCAGTAATGATAATGGTGACACCAAGCTCCTGTCTGGCTTCTGTTTTTGTATTATATTCTCCTCGAAACCACTTGATGACCTTTCCTTTTGTCTCTTCGTCACCCGTTACATAGGACTGATAATACATGGTGAGGAGACGGGCAAAGTCGAAACCGTGAACCAGTTCGTTCATGGAATAGATTACCTGCAGGATCTTCTTTTCTACGGCAGAAGAAAGTGTGGGATCATCCGGTGTCATTTCGTTTTCCTGAAGAGTTTCAGCCTGTACGGCGCTGATCCATCGGTCGAGGATGAGAGTTAGCGCACCGCCTTCCGGGCGTGTCTTTGTGGACATATTTCGGAGAAGCTCACGATAGGTTGCGAGTCCCTGCCCACGTGTTCCCTGGAGTCTCCTTTCGGGAGAGAGATCAGCATCGACTACGACAAAGCCTCGGTCCATCACATAGTTTCGGATAGTCTGAAGTAGAAAGCTCTTTCCACTTCCGTAACGGCCTGCTATGAAACGGAAGGATGCTCCGCCGTCGCTTATAACATCAACATCATGCAAAAGAGCCTGTATTTCCGCAGTTCTCCCGACTGTTACATAGGGGAGACCTATACGGGGTACAACACCGCCCTTTAACGAATTTATTAGAGTACCGGCAATTCTTTTCGGCACCTTTTTTCTGATTTCCATTTATAAAAACCTCCATAATGAAACTAGAGATAAATTCAAAATTATGTAAACAGAAATATAACCGGAATCAGTTTTCAGGGATCAGTTCCTGTAATTCTGAGATATAGTCTTCGATAAGTTCCGGCTCATCTCCGTTAAATTCGACTATCGTATCACCGATGAGATCAATCATTTTTTCGTTTATATCATCGCAGATCATGCTTATCATCAGATGATGTTCAGCGGCATACTCCTTCCATGGCAAACCATGTAAAAGTGAATTAAGTAAAAAAAATTCATCGTCGGTTAGCGGAAGATCATGAGTAGTTGTAGAGTTATGTAAATCAAGCTCTGTCTTATGTGAAGGGATAGTTTCAACAGGATCAATGTCAATGCCTGGAATTTTCGACATTGAATCTGAGACAGAGAAATCAAGTTTCTCTGATTTATGTAAACTTTCGGAATGAAAATTTCCATCAAGCAACATATCAGTATGATCTTCCTTATCCTCAGGAACAAGCAGAGAATCTCTGGTTTTGGCGGCATCCATACGGATGGAATCAAGTACGGACAGATCTATATCAATACGTGGGCGGGAGGCTTTTTCTCGTTCGAGTAAGAGCTTATCTATTACCCAGCTTATCTCTTCGGAAAATGCGTCACTCATAAGGCGTCGCTTGATCGAATGTCCGAATCCGGTTTTTTCACGGAGTAAACGATCTGTCTCATGACAGAGATCTCCGAGAGTCTTGCTTTTTTCGGAGGAACGGCTGTAGGCTTCGCGGGACCATCGTCCGTTTTCGCATCGGTAAAGACACAGAGGACTTATTTCGTAGAGATGATCCTCATGTTTCAGATGGTCGTGAAATACTGCATTCTTAAAGAGGCTTATGGGAAAAACACCACGACGGCCAAAGCAATATTCAAATAATGAGTCACGATTGAGCCGCTTAGCAACGCATGATAATTCTTTAAGCATTTCAACTATGGCAGATTTTACAAGTTCCGGATCTTTTTTGTATAAAGGTGACTTTTCTATCGCATAGGATGACATGGTGCAAACAGCCTGAAACATATCATTATCACTGATCGGATTAGGAGCTGAATCTGTTTCAGCGGCATCTTTTTCGCCAATGAGCACTAAAAATTTAGTTTCAGCATCAGAAAAAGCCTGCATAAGGATCGACACGGCAGAGTCCATATCCACACTGAAATATTCTGCTGCATAAGAATGATCAAGGTTATAATAGATGATATAATCCCTGATCCATCGTCGGAGATATTCTCTGAGAGTATCGTCTTTAGAACCATATAGCGTATCTATTGTTTTTAAGATTTCAAAACCGGATTCCGGGCTGACACCGATACCGTTCAGGATTTCATAAATATATACATATACAAAGGATAACTGCGGTTCTGCGTCATATCGCCCCTCGCGAAATCTTGTCCTAAAGGAAAAATATCCGCGAAGTTCATCGTCCTTCATGTCCCTGTATGTAGGGAAATATCTCCGGAACATACCGTTATACTCAAAGTCATCCGTGTAGTCAGCAGCAAACTGAGCCTGTTTATAAAAGTACCAGCTGTCTGGTTTCGGAAATGTATGGACTTCCTTTGCGATATCCTTCATCCACTGGAGTTTTTCGGGAAGTGGGATCTTTACCCGCTCCGGGCGATCTTTTCGAATAGGCAGAGCTTCGTCCTGATAACCTCTGACAATCCGGATAGCTGTGAAATTGTCGGATGAGTGTTCGTTAGTCATGTCTGTTCCGCCTTTCAACTGAATCATTGTAGCATGAGAAAAAGGATTTGAACACAAAAACCGAACACATATTCATTGGAAATATATAATGTTTGAATAAAAATGCTATTATTTATTCTGGATATGGTACTATGATGACAGGGTTAATGTAAAAAAAATTGATCGTAGGTTGCTTAGTTTTATGTTGGATAACAATAGGTGTTTATAGAGGAGGTAGGGCTGTGGTTAATATACGTGAGATAGCAGAGGATACATTTTGGCTTGGCGGAAGCGACAGGAGACTCGCTCTTTTTGAAAATCTGTTTCCGTTACCGGATGGAGTTTCTTACAACAGTTATTTGATTCGTGACGAAAAGAATGTACTTTTTGATACGGCAGATGCTTCTATTGCAGGTCAGTTTCTGGAAAATCTCGGAGGTGCGCTGGATGGTGAGAAACTCGACTATCTTGTGATACTCCACATGGAACCTGATCACTGTGCGGAAATTGCGGACGTAATTACACGTTATCCTGATGTGAAACTTGTCGGAAGCGTGCAGACATTCAAATTTTTAGATCAGTTTTTCTCTGGTCTTGATAAATGTGAGCGAATGATAATGAAAGAGGGAGATACTCTTTCTACCGGAAAGCATACTTATCACTTTATCACAGCTCCCATGGTGCATTGGCCGGAAGTGCTGATGGCTTATGATGACCATACAAAGGTACTTTTCTCGGCAGACGCATTTGGTACGTTCGGAGCATTGGATGGCGGAATATTTGCTGATGATCATGATTTTGAGAAAGAGTATCTGGACGAAGCACGTCGCTACTATGCGAATATAGTCGGAAAGTATGGTCCGCAGGTGCAGACAGTCCTTAAAAAGGCGGCAGGCCTGGATATAGGAATGATCGCACCGCTTCATGGTCCGGTCTGGAGAGAAAATATCCCGTGGTTCATCGATAAATATCAGAAGTGGAGTACGTATACGCCTGAGGATGATGGTATAGTCGTGATCTACGGAAGCTTATATGGTCATACAGAAAGTGCGGCAGAAACAGCAGCTGCACATCTCAGAGGAAAGAGCGGTACGAATGTAAAGGTATATGATGTATCAAAAACACATGCGTCATATTTGATATCAGAAGTTTTTCGTGCTTCAAAGATCGTTCTTTTCTGTCCGACATATAATAATGGGATCTATCTGCCGATGGCCGCTTTCATTCATGATATGGCAGCTCTCAATGTGCAGAACAGGACCTTTGCTCTGGCAGAAAATGGAACATGGGCTCCGGCAGCAGGCAAGCTCATGAAGGAAGAACTGTCAAAGCTTAAGAATGTGAAGATCCTTGAGGATGTACTTACGATCAAGAGTGCACTTCATCCTTCAGATTTATCCAGACTCGAAGAGTTTGTAGATTCCGTCGTAAAAGGATAAAGTGTGATAATTGCATTTCGTGTATAAAAAAGAGAATCCGGCTTTGCCGGATTCTCTTTTTAATCATCCTGTCCTGTGTAAGTGCAGACTTTTCTGCTTCGATTGTTTTTAACGTCATCTGCGATGATGTCGTAGGTTTTTCCGATCTCAACGACCTTCATAGGAATGTCATTAAGTTCAAATCGGCGTGAAGCACCGACCTTTTTAAAATCTTCTTCGAAAGGGTAAATAGTTACAAAAATATCCTTGTCCAGATCACGGACATTCATGGAATATGTCCGTGTGGATTCATTTCCATCTTCATCGATGTATCCTGCGGTGAAATCCTTTAGATAGCGGTAGGTAATGCCTACCTGCTCTTCAACGTAATGAACAAAGGTAAAAGAATGCTGGCATTCTACATCAATAAAAATATTTTTTGTATTGTGCTCCTTACAATAAGTAAAAGGAGAATCCGCACCGAAAGAACTTTTATTTGTTAATGAACAAAGATAATCTCTGTCTTTTCCCCATACTGCAAAGCTGTAGATCGGGTGCTGGGTACGTCTGAAATCCGGACGTTTAAGAGCGACTTTTCCTATGACTCCGGTCTTACAGGGTGTTTTTTTTATATTAAAGGTCTTTCCACTGCAGAAATCCCAGTTGAAGGTCGGGATAAGTATAGTTCCTTCGGGACCGATTATATCGATAATGCTGTCGATAAGGACGTTCATATCGGTACTGTCATCATGTTCTGCACAGGTATAGAGGAGCGTCTTTATATCAGATGAGATCCAGACGCTGTCACCCTTTTCGAGACCGAAGTATGAAGCAATATCCTTTAATGGTACATAGTTATTCATTATAAGATCCTTTCCATTCAGTAAAAGGCTATATTCATATCACATTTGCCGTCGATACCATCGACAGTTCCTTTGGAGGTATACTGCCAGATCCGCATTTCATAAGGAAAATACGGAGTAATGGAGTCATCGGAAATATAGCCTGCAAACCACTTTTGGTAGTCCTCAAGCTGTGTCATGTCAAGGAGCATGAGGTAGGTCTTTATATTTCCGTATATCATGGGCGTGTATCCTGCCTCGCTGATGCGATTGCAGAAAGCGATAGTATTTTTTGTAAACTGTTCAGTAGAAAGTCCGTTAGTGCGGGGCTTACTGTCTGAGTGTTCGACTTTTTCCAGGTCGTAAGCGATGGGACAGGTTATATTTATGCCATCAAGAACCTCGAGAACCGCGTTAGCTTCTTCGATAGCTTCTTCTTCATTTAATGCCTGACTAAAGAAATAGGTTCCTATCTGGATGCCAGCAGCGGAAGCGCCCTCTACGTTAGACTTAAAAGTTTCATCCATGACGATCTTGCCGGAACTGTAGCCTCGGACACCGGCACGTATATATGCGAATTTAACTCCATCGGCAGCGACCTTTTCCCAATCTATCGTTCCGTTATATTTGGAGATATCGATTCCCTTTATGCCTACGGAGGCATCGTTTTCTACGTACTCGACTTCGCCTTTGTCATTTAGAACGAAACTCTCATCCGGATGGTCGTGAAGTTTCAGATCATAATTTATATCATAAAAATGAAAGCTTCCTTCATCGGTAAGTATCAGCTCATCCGGGAAAAAGTATTTAAGGATCTGGGTTGTGGAAAAACCTTCCTGTGCCATCTCCTTGAGCTTGGCTTTAAAAAGAGCACCTGTGCTGGTCTCTTTAAGTACCTTATTTTGCTTCGTAAGAAGCTGATTTGCTGTAATTAAGCGTGAATATTCTGTATCTGTTTCGGAAAGATTAGAAGAAACAGAGCTGAGCGAACTATTATCTTTGGCGTCGGAAAAAAATGCATGATCATTTTTTATGACGAGTGTCAGCGAAATAATGAGCAGGACAACTGATGTAAACGTCATAAGCACAGAGTAGATCGCAAGTTTTCTGATACGGCTATTGCGTTTGTTTTCCATAAAATACATTATATCATGATGACAGGGTCAAAAGTACTTTTTCTGTTACTGTTCAACACGTTTATGTTATAATGCTTCAGATATATAATGATGTAAGGGTCAAAAGTAAATTTTGCCCCTTTTGACCCTGACATCATATAATGTTTTTTGAAACGAGGTTTGTTTTGACAAGAGAAGAGATTTTTGAAAAGATCACAATTATTTTCCGCGAGGAGTTTGACGATGATACATTGGTAATTACTGATGAGTCAAATGCGGAAGATATCGAAGACTGGGATTCTCTGGCACATGTTGAGCTGGTAATGACCATGGAGAAGGAGTTTAAGATGAAATTCAATATCCGTGAGGTCGGTGCTCTTAAAAATGTAGGAGAGATGGTTGATCTTATTCAGAAGAAACTGGAAGAGAAATGAATCATTATAAATACGAAGAAATCGAAATAGGTCATGAAGAGTCCTTTAGTGTAACGCTTACTGAGGAAATGATGGATTCTTTCCGAAAGATCACGGGAGATGTAAACCCGCTTCACGCAGATGATGACTTTGCTAGGGAAAAAGGATATGACGGAAAAGCTGCTTTTGGTATGCTGACGGCATCTTTTTTATCAACTCTTGCCGGTGTCTATCTGCCGGGGGAGAATAGTCTTATCCAAAATACTGAAGTGAAATTCATGAAGCCGGTCTATCCCGGACAGACTCTTACCATAAGTGGAACAGTCAGCGAGAAGAATGATGCATACCATGCGATGAAGCTGAAGATCGCTATTCGCAATGATAAAAATGAGAAGGTTTTAAGGGGAACCATGCAGGTCGGAGTACTATAGATCGATGAAGCGAGAAGGGGGTTCATATGGACGAAGCTATCAGAGAACTGCAAAGTATCATTGATAATGGAAAGCGTATCGTATTTTTTGGCGGCGCGGGTGTGTCGACTGAAAGCGGTATCCCGGATTTTCGTTCGGTTGATGGATTGTATCATCAGAAATATGATTATCCGCCGGAGCAGATCTTGAGCCATACTTTCTTTATGAGAAAGACTGAGGAATTTTATCGTTTTTATAATGATAAGATCCTGATGGTCGGCGCTGATCACAGACCGGAACCAAATGCTGCACATAAGAAACTTGCGGAACTTGAAAAAGCCGGAAAGCTTACAGCTGTTGTTACCCAGAACATTGATGGTCTCCATCAGGCGGCAGGAAGTAAGACAGTATATGAGCTCCACGGTTCCACTCTTCGAAATTACTGCATGAAGTGTGGAAAGAGCTTTGACCTTGACTATATGATCAACTATAAAGGGGCTGTACCGGAGTGCGACGAGTGTGGAGGTACGGTAAAGCCTGACGTGGTTCTTTATGAGGAAGGTCTTGATTCCCAGACTATGGAAAACTCCATAAGAGCGATATCAGAAGCTGATGTACTTATAATAGGCGGTACAAGTCTGGTAGTGTATCCGGCAGCAGGACTTATTGATTACTTCCGTGGAGACAAGCTGGTTCTGATCAATAAGGGGGCAACTTCAAGAGACAGTGCAGCCGATCTCGTAATTACAGACAGCATTGGAAAAGTACTCGGAAGCATTGAGGTTCATTGATAAATGGATATTCAGACAGGCTGTAAAGTCAGAATGAAAAAGAAGCATCCGTGTGGTGCAGATACATGGGAAGTTCTTCGCACAGGCGCGGACTTTCGTATAAAATGCACGGGGTGCGGCAGACAGGTAATGATCCGCAGGGACGCGTTTGAAAAAAATATTAAAGAAGTTCTTGAACAGGATTAAAATCTGTGTTACAATGCCGACTTGTGATATATCCTTGTTCATGCTTATGCATGAGCCAGAAGACCAAAAGGAGGAAAAATAATGAACAAGTATGAGTTAACCGTTGTAATCAACGGAAAGCTTGAGGAAGACGCCAAGAACGAGGTGCTCGGTAAAGTTAAGGCACTGGTTGAGCGTTTTGGTGGCGAAATCAAGAACGTTGACGAGTGGGGCAAGAAGAGATTTGCCTATGAGATCCAGAAGATGAAGGAAGGTTACTATACTTTCATCAAGTTCGAGGCAGAGCCCACAGCACCGGCTGAAATTGAGAATCGTATGCGTATAATGGACAATGTCGTACGTTATCTCATCGTGTCTGACGAGCTGGCAGATGTACAGCCTGCTAAGAAGGCAGAGGAAGCTCCTGCTGAAAAGGCAGAGGAGAGCGCAGAGTAATTAAACTCTGGATAACAGGCATTCTGAAGGAAAGTGAGGCATTAAAAATTTATGAATAAAGTTATTCTGATGGGGCGCCTTACAAGAGATCCTGACATTCGCCATTCACAGGGCGAGAATGCAACCGTAATTGCAAGATATACACTTGCTGTCGATCGCCGTGGCAGACGAGATGGTGCAGAACAGACCGCTGATTTCATCAGCATGGTCTCTTTCGGCAGACAGGCTGAGTTTATTGAGAAGTATGCTCATAAGGGTCTTAAGCTTGTTGTTACCGGTCGTATTCAGACAGGAAGCTATACTAACAAAGACGGTCAGAAGGTTTATACGACAGATGTAGTCGGAGAAGAAATTGAGTTTGCTGAGAGCAAGCGTGTTGCAGATTCATACAATGCGGATGCTCAGAGCTATGGCGGACAGCAGTCCGGCGGATATTCCGCTCCTGCAAGTGCTCCACAGCCAGCAGATGATGGTTTCATGAATGTACCGGACGAGATTGACGACGAATTACCGTTTAGCTGATCGCCGGTCTGTCCGAGATTAGGAGATGAATATTATGCCATACAATAAGAGTACAGATGGTTCAAGAAGAAGAGGCGGCGTTCGCAGAAGAAGAAAGGTTTGCGTATTCTGCGGTAAGGACAACGTTATCGATTACAAGGATTCCGCAAAGCTTAAGAAGTATATCTCTGAGCGTGGAAAGATCCTTCCGAGACGTGTAACAGGCACATGCGCTAAGCATCAGAGAGCACTTACAGTTGCTATCAAGCGTGCTAGACACATCGCACTTCTTCCTTACGTAGTAGAGTAAGAATAAGAACTGAGATAAAGAGATCCCGCCGACGTGAGTCGGCGGGATTTTTGTCTTTTCTGGAAAACTCTTAAGGGGGCGAAAAAACCGGACGGCGAAAACCGTCCGGTTTTTACTAGGCATTTGTTATGAATACTGAATGATCATTCGGTTGCGGAATTCTTCCACTCATTGAATTTCTGTTCTACAGCGTCATAGGTTTGTTTGCTGATTTCAGGAAGTTCCTTGCCCCAGCTCTTAGTCGCCTCTTCAAATCCCTTTTTGAAAGCATCGAAAAGCTCGTCTGCTTTTGCAGGATCATTATTTGCAAGCGCTTTTGCGAAGTCAAGGATACGATCGGAGGTTTTCTTTACGCCCCAATAGCCATCTTCGGAAATATCTTCCTGAGCCTGCTTTTTAGTCTCTTCGTCAACTTCAAACTTGCCGTCGGCAAGGAAACGCCACATAGCATCATCGTCATTAGCGATAGAAAATGCTCCACCCTGTCCGCTTATGAGCTTCTCAACAATGCCACGGAGTGATGCGTTTCGCTCTTCGGCATCAGCTTTGAGTTTAGCTATTATGTCTGAGCGATCGGTCTGCTTTGCAGAATAAGCAGTTGCCTTGGAAGTATCAGCACTTCCCTCGTAAACTGCGCCCACATCTTCTTTTGAAGTTTTCTTTTCGGTGACTTCCTTTTTAGCGGAAGTATCCTCTTTCTTGTTATAGACTGCTGAAATATCGGTTGTAACGCCTACTGAACTAATCGGATCGATCATAAACATCCCTCCTTGGTCTGATGCAGTCAAAAGACTGTGTGGAAAAAGTGCATCCTAACCCGTAAATAGTTTCTATTGGGTATGACAATCCCTGTCTACCTATATATCGGTAAAAAGATGAAAAAATTAAGAGAAATAGAGAATTTTTATAATAAATATCTTGGCTTCGGGCGTCACCATATCACTAAAAAATGCCTGCGAACAGAAAACTGTCCACAGGCATGTGAGTTTTTAGCTTATTTATGTTTTCTCAGTGAATGTAATTCTCAAGCGGTGAAAGATCGATAGAATCGGTCTTTTTAAGGATCTCAAGAAGTCCTTTTGCCATGATCTGATTACCACCCTCGGAATCGCTTTCAAGGTTAAGAGGCATGATAGGCTCGTGGAGAGACTTACGGAGAAGGAACCATCCGTTTCCGTGTTCAGCATCGCAGTTTACTCGAACACCCTCGTAGTTAACTGCCTCTGCCTGCCATCCCTCATGATTCTTAAGTTCATCCTGAAGAATCTGAAGAACCTTGTCGCCGGATTCCTGTATGTTAGAAGCTGTTACAGGGAAACGGATCTCGTCGCTCTCAGCAGGTTCTTTAAGGTCTGCGATCATTTCCTCAAGACGATTACCGCGTCCGAGTTCTATCAGAAGCTTAACCATAAGGTAAGCGCCGTCATCTAAGAAGAAATTCTCTTTCCAAGCGCCGTGTCCGCTTGTTTCAATAGCGAGCTGGCTGTCTTTTCCATCGTTATTGAGACGGATAGATTCATCAATAACATTTCTGTAACCGCGTTTAAATCTGTGGTGAACACCTCCGTGAGCATTGATAAATGCAGCAAGACCGGTAGAAGTAACTGAGTCGGTAACGATAGTTGTGCCCGGATGCTCTCGGAGAGCGATACGTGAAAGAACAGCGATAAGAGCGTTTCTTGTGAGCTCACGTCCGTCAGAAAGAACGGCACCGGCACGGTCTACGTCAGTATCAAAGATAATACCGAGATCTGCCTTGGAAGCAAGAGTTGCCTCTCGGATAGAAGCAGCTGCCTCTTTATTTTCAGGATTAGGAATGTGGTTCGGGAAACTTCCGTCGGGCTCAAGGAACTGGCTTCCGGTTGTGTCGGCACCGAGCTCTGTCAAAACCTTTCCAACAAAGAATCCGCCGTTTCCGTTTCCTGCATCTACGATGACGTGAAGGCCCTTAAGAGGGTGAGCATAATCATCTGCCTTTACACCTTCGCGGATCTTTTCGCAAAGATAAGTTGTATAAACAGACATAAAATCAGTTTTTTCTGCGCTGCTGTCATACGGAGCATCGATAGTCAGATCTGCGGCGATCTCAGTGATCTCGTGGATATCGTCATGCTCAAGACCACCGTCGGGTGTGAAGAACTTCATGCCGTTTCTGTGATAAGGAAGATGACTTGCAGTGATCATGATGCTTCCGTCGAAATGGAACGGATCAAGAACTGTAGACATGAACATGGCAGGCGTGCTTGCAAGGCCGAGATCGTGTGACTCAGCACCTTCTTTGTTCAGACCCTCAACAGTATTTTTAAGAAGAGCCTCACCTGTAAGACGGGAATCGCGACCAACTGCAATCTTTAAAGAATCTTTTCCGGAACGCTTCTTAAGCCATATTACAAATGCAGCGGCAAGATGACGAACTGCGTCATCGGTAAGATTTACCGGATCGTTCCATTCGTTTTCCATGGCAATGCCGCGGATGTCGCTTCCGTTCTGAAGCTTGTTGTAATTGATTGTGCTCACTTTTTCATTCCTCCTGTGTAAACGTCAGTTTTAGATCATGGATTTATGTTCCTTGAGTTTTTCAAGGATAGTTGTTTCCAGTCGTGATTTGAGTTCTTTCTTTTCTTCCTTTGTCATAGATGCCGTGTCAATTGGATCGCAGTACTCTAAGATCACATGTGCAGACTTTATGGCAGGAAGATGAGCCTCAAAAACTGCCTGTGTATTTGTGATGGCGATCGGAACAATTGGACATTTGGCTTTATCAGCGATCTTAAGGCTTCCGATATGGAAAGGAAGGATAGTTCCTTCTTCTCCGGTATTACGTGTGCCTTCAGGGAAGATACAGATCGAGATGCCGTTTTTAACTTCTTCAATACAGGATAATATTGTCTGAAGTCCCTGCTTCAGATCGTCGCGATCGAGGAAAGCGCAGTGAATATTTTTCATTTGCATATTAAGAAGAGGAATCTTACTTAATTCGATCTTTGCTACAAAGCCCATGGGACGGAAAACACGGCTGTAAATTGTTACGATATCAAAGAAGCCACGGTGATTTCCGACATATAATACAGATTGATCCTTGGGAATCCTGTCTTCGCCGATAACGGTAAGCTTTGTGCCTGCCAGGAAAAGAATGATCTTGAACGCAGAACGGATAAAGATCATGTTGAGCTTGTCCTTAAGAGCGGGATTTGTTTTTCCTATGATCCAAGTGATAAGGGATACAGGAAGCATGAAGATTAAAAATATAACGACAAATATGATACAGAGCAAAGTGCGAAGCATCTGTAGATCCTTTCTAGTTAAAAATTTTTACGGGCTTTTTATGATAAAGCCACCGGCAATTGTATATTCAACAGATCCCGGAAGGGTCAGTCCGAGATATGGAGAATTTGAAGAACGGCTTTCGAAGTGGTTATAGGTGGTGCTGTGCTCTGTGCTGAAGATGACCAGATCAGCAGGTAAACCAACTTCTATCCTGCCTGCATCCAAATGATACAGTTCGGCAGGTGCTGTGCTCATCCTCCGGACAAGATCCATGAGAGAAAGATGACCTGAGAGGACAAGATTTTTAAGTCCAAGAGAAAATGCTGTTTCAAGGCCGAGTATTCCGCTTGGAGCTTCGGTCAGAGGTTTCTCTTTTTCTATCGATGTGTGTGGTGCATGATCAGTAGCGATAAGGTCTATCGTTCCATCTGCGAGTCCCTGAATGATCGCCTGGCGGTCATCTTCTGTACGGAGAGGCGGATTGATCTTTGCAAGTGTACCATATTCCAAAACAGCTTTTTCGGTCATGGAAAAGTGGTTTGGAGTAGCTTCAGCGTGTATCAGATTCTCAGGATCATTTTTCTTTGCTTCCCTGATAAGCTGTACAGTTTCTGCTGCGCTGACATGCTGGATGTCAATTGTACAACCGGTTTTGAATGCCAAAGCGATATCGCGCTCTACCATTGTATACTCGGCTTTGCGGTCGGCACCTTTTATTCCGAGGGATTCTGCAACAGGTCCTGCATTGTATCCTGCTGTGCCTATATATTTTGGATCTTCCTCATGAAAGGACAGGACTGTATCGAGTTCTGCAGCCTTTTTCATAGCCTTTTCAACAAGAGCCTCATCCATTATGGGAGTACCATCATCTGTAAAAGCGGGGGCACCGGCAGCCATCAATGCCTTCATGTCTACCAGTTCTTTTCCTGCGCGACCGATGGTTATGGCAGCATCCTGAAGGATATGGATCTTTTCTTCGGCGGCTTCATGATAAACATAGGAAAGAGTTTCCGTGGAATCAACAGCGGGAGAAGTGTTTGCCATACATACAACAGTTGTATATCCACCTGCGGCAGCAGCCCTGGCGCCTGTGTGTATGGTCTCTTTTTCGGTAAAACCCGGATCGCGAAAATGTGTATGAACATCGACAAATCCGGGAGCTGCATAAAGACCGGAAGCATCTATGATCTTTGCATCAGGATAGTCTCCTGATGATATATGTTCACTGATCTCAGCAATGATCCCATCATCTATCCGGATATCCGTGACCTTATCGGTTCCGGAAGCAGGCGACAGGAGATGAGCGTTCTTAATGATGATCATTGTAATCTCCTCTATAAAATGCGCTGTAGGGCGCGTTGCAAACAGAAATATTATAGCATATAATCGTTAAGATTCGAGATAAATCAGTAACTGGTTTTAATAAAGAAAGAAATGGTAGAAATATGAAAAATATGACCCTTGCAAATATTGCAGAAGCAGCAGGCGGTAAGCTTATCGCAGGTGAGGGAAAAGAAAACCTCGAGATAACCGGTGCCGAACTTGACAGCCGGAAGATACAAAAGGGAAATCTTTTCTTTGCGACTCCCGGAGAACGGGTTGACGGACATAAATTTATACCTGATGTTTTTGAAAAGGGAGCATATGCAGTGGTTTGTGAGAAGCTTCCTGAAAATCCGGATGGTCCCTGTATCCTGGTTGAGTCTTCTTTTCAGGCGATCGAAGATATCGCAGCATTCTACCGCAGGCAGATAGACTGTAAGGTAGTGGCGATCACAGGAAGTGTAGGAAAGACTAGTACAAAGGAAGTGATCGCATCTGTTCTTTCAAAAAAGTATAACGTATTAAAAACAGAGGGTAATCTCAATAATAATATTGGATTGCCTTTAATGGTATTGAGAATCCGTGATGAGCATGAAATCGCTGTTCTTGAAATGGGGATCAGCCATTTTGATGAGATGCAGAGAATGAGCAGAACAGCGCTTCCTGACGTGGCTGTTATAACAAATATCGGTACCAGTCATATAGAGAACCTCAAAACACAGGAAGGAATATATGAAGAAAAGAGTCACATTTTTGATTTCCTGCCGGAGGATGGGTATGCCGTGGTATGGGGAGATGATCCTCTGCTTAAAAAAGTTGGAAATATAGGAAATAAGAAACCTCTTACCTATGGACGAGGCGCTGAATGCACGGTTCACTGTGAAAATGAAATATCAAGAGGCCTTTTTGGAAGTGATATTCACATAGTTTCATCGGATGACAGATTTGGAAGCGGTTTTGATGCACATATGCCTCTTCCGGGACCTCACATGGTAAATAACGCAATGTGTGCGGCACTTATAGGTTCGCTATTTGAGATGAGCGGACAGCAGATAGCGGAAGGAATCGGAGATGTTAAACCGATGAACGGTCGGTCGAATCTCATTCGAACATCATGGGGAATGCTTATCGATGACTGTTATAATGCAAATCCTGCATCTATGGAATCTGCGCTTGACCTCATGGCTCTTTCAGATGGAAGGAAAGTCGCTATTCTTGGAGATATGTTTGAGCTTGGCGAAGACGCGCCTAAAATGCATAGAGAAGTTGGAAAATACACAGCAAAATCGGATCCGGCAGTGGTTGTATGTATAGGAGAGCTCTCCGAAAACATGGCTGAGGGCGCAAGAAGCGTACTTGGAGAGGACAGGGTTATTTATTATCAGACTCTTGATGATTTTTTAAGTAATATGGACGGACTTTTACAGGATGGAGATACCTGCCTTGTAAAGGCATCCCATGGAATGAATTTTGCCCGTATTATAGAAAAGATAAATAAGTAACTGACATTGAAAGAGAGGAACTGAATGGAGAACAGCATGATCCGAGATGAAGCGGAAGTCCTTACAAATAAGGAAATAGCAGATGGTGTATGGAGAATGGAGTTAAGAACAAGGGTTGCTGCACTGGCGAAGCCGGGACAGTTTGTCATGGTCGGAACTCATTCTGACAGCCATTTACTTATGAGACCAATAAGTATATCCGAATTTGAAAAGGATGATAATATTCTTCGGCTGGTTTGGAGAACGGTAGGATATGGAACTAATGAGATGGCTGAGGCAAGACCCGGTGAAGTATTCTCACTTCTTGGCCCTCTTGGAAATGGATTTCCGGTCCAGGACGCTGATAGCAGGAAGCACATTCTGCTGATCGGAGGAGGAATTGGTGCACCGCCGCTTCTCGGACTCATGAAGACGCTTAGGGAGACGCATCCTGCAGATGAGATAACGGCAGTGCTCGGATATCGTGGAAAGGCAGCAGGACTGTTCCTCACGGAAGAATTTGAAAAATACGGAAAACTGGTTATTTCAAGTGATGACGGAAGTGTCGGAACACATGGTACGGTAATAGATGCCATACGGGAAAATGATCTTAAGGCGGACATAATATATTCCTGTGGTCCGATGCCTATGCTTTCTGCTGTTAAGAAATATGCATCCGATAGCGGAGTAAAGGCATGGATATCCCTGGAAGAAAGAATGGCGTGCGGTGTAGGTGCATGTCTTGGATGTGTGGTCAAAACAAAGCATGAGGATCATCATTCTCATGTAAATAATGCGAGAATTTGTACAGAGGGTCCTGTTTTTGATGCTGAGGAGGTAGAGATTTGAATACAGAAGTAAAGATCGCAGGTGTAACATTCAAGAATCCTGTTATGGATGCTTCAGGAACCTTTGGAAGCGGTATCGAATATTCTATTTTTACCGATCTTAACAGACTCGGCGCAGTGGTAACAAAAGGGGTTGCGGATCATCCATGGCCCGGAAATCCTACACCGCGTGTAGCGGAGACACCGTCAGGAATGATGAATGCCATAGGACTTCAGAATCCAGGTATAGATGTGTTTGTTGAGAGGGATCTTAAGTTTCTTGAAGACTATGATACAAATGTCATTGTAAATGTATGCGGTCATTCAAAAGAGGAATATCTTAATGTAGTTGAACGCCTTGCAGATGAGAAGCGTGTAGATATGCTTGAGATAAATGTTTCCTGCCCTAATGTTAAGGAGGGAGGAATAGCATTCGGTACCAGACCTGAGGCTCTATATGACATTACAAAAGCAATTAAGGACATCGCAAAACAGCCGGTAATAATGAAGCTTTCTCCGAATGTTACCAGCATTGCGGATATGGCAAAGGCAGCGGAAGATGGCGGTGCAGATGCTATATCACTCATTAATACTCTGACAGCCATGAAGATCGATATTTACAAGAGAAAATTTGCTCTTGCAAATAAGACCGGAGGACTTTCGGGACCTGCCATCAGGCCGGTAGCAGTTCGTATGGTATATGAGGCTTCGCACGCGGTAAAGATCCCGGTCATCGGAATGGGAGGAATTGCAACTGCAGAGGATGCCATTGAGTTTATGATGGCGGGTGCAAGTGCGGTCGCAGTGGGAATGTATAATTTCCATGATCCTACAGCAATGATAAAGGTTATTGACGGAATCGAAACGTTTATGAAAAAAACGGGTGTAAACGATATTAAAGAAATAATTGGTTGTGTTTGAATAAAACTATAAAGTCTTAGGCATATTTGTCCGAATAAAGTAAAGAGAGTGTAATAGCTTAACGGCTTACAGTATACACCGCGTAACTGTTTACACTTAAGCGGGTGAACAGTTACTACACCGCTTTGATGCAGAAATGTGAGGGGAATATGAAGCTAAAGATTGGGGATTATCTGACCAAAGAGGAAGCTGGTTTTGTAACGACTGATTATTGGAAGGTAACAGGTCTTGCGGTAGCCATTATTGATACAGCAGGAAACGTGTATGGCGAAATGGCAGGTATACCGAGAGAATTGATTCCGTTCCTGCCGGGACAAAAAAGCATCGCAGAAGCAGACATGGACGATTCTGAGACAGTAACAAAGATCGATTTCCTGAATACCGGACTGACTACATATAAGAGAAATGTCCTGGTTCGTGGGGAAAGAGTTGCTACTGTGATCTGTGGTCTTGCGCGTACGGATGAAACAGATGAAGGTCTTCGTGCTGCGGCAGCGAAACTTCGTGTTTCGTCAGAGGATTATGAGAATGCGGTTAAAAAACTCCCGGTCGTAAAAGAAGAGCGGGTTAGGATGGCTGCGGATTTCCTGGCTAATATGACTAACTATGTAATGCGCGGTATTTATTTTGAAAAGATAAATTACAGTGTTGTACATGTTGTAAAGCCGGAAGTAGAGCAGTCTGCTGATGCGGTTGCAGATATCGCAGGAAGGGCAAAGAAACTGGAGTCTATTGCTTCGCGTCAGAATATCCTGACACTTAATGCGTCCATAGAGGCAGCCAGAGCAGGTGCGGTAGGCGCCGGATTTGCGGTTGTTGCTCATCAGATGGGTGAAATGTCAAAAGATTCCGGTGTTATTTATGGAGATATAGAGAAGGATGCATACAGCCTTCGCGACTCTATGAAGAAGATAAGAGATATTCTGGAAGATATGGAATGATAAGGAACAATATGTCAGCAGGCATAGATGAAAAAAGGACCATTGATTCAGCAAAGCCTGGATCAATGGTCTGTTTTTTGACCTCTGATTAATATGTTTTTGGTCTGGACAGAAATTCGTTTACCCGCTCCATTTCTTTCTGGTGTTTTTCTTCTTTGGATTTACGTTCTTCTTCCAGCGCATCTTCGTATTTTATATATTCTACGCCGGATTCCTGAAGTAATTCAAGCCCGAGCCCTGTGGGATATTCTCCCTTGAAAATGACTTTTTTTATTCCGGCCTGAATTATGTGGATACAGCAGAATACGCAGGGCTGCGTTGTTACATAGAGTGTAGCACCGGCACAGCTCGTGCCTCGACGTGCACACTGGTCTATGGCATTTGCTTCAGCATGTCCTGCCCGGCAGAGCTCTAAGCCCTGTCCGGATGCAAAGCCGCGTTTTCTGCGTTCGCAGTAACCGATGTCGGAACAGTGAATGGCGCCTACAGGTGCGCCGTTATAACCGGTTGCTATGATCTGTTTGTCACGTATGATCACTGCGCCCACTTGTCTTGAAAGACAGGTGCTTCGGATCTTGCTGTCCTCAGCGATATCCATTGCCCATTCGGTAAAGAGCTTACGTTCGGTCATTTGTATCCTCCCGAGTTTATTATTTCGAACACTAATTTTATTCATTTTAAGTATATGAGAATCTAAAGTCAATGTGCGTATGCCTATCCCTTGATATAATCACGGCGAAAAGGTAGAATGTGTACTATGATTAGAACAGTAATAAACGGTGATGATTTTGGAATCAGTGAAGAGGTCAACCGGGCAATAGCAGAGTGCTTTGAGAAACGGATACTTACCAGTACTACGCTCATGGTGAACATGCCTTATGCTGATCAGGCAGTTGAAATAGCCCGCAGGGAGGGGTTTGCCGAAGCTGTCGGTCTGCATCTGAATCTTACCAGTGGCTATCCGTTAACGCGTGATATTCGTAAATGCAAGCGTTTCTGCAGAAAAAACGGTACATTTAATGCCTGGTTTCAGCAGCATACTTCGACCAGACTAATTCTAACCGGAAAAGAAAGAAAAGCGGTTGCAAAAGAAATCGAAGCACAGATGAGGAAATACTTTTCTTATGGGCTTCCCGAGAGGCATTTGGATTCGCATCATCATGTTCATACGGATCGTTCGATAATGCAGGAGCTTATGCCACTTATGCATAAGTATGATTTTCGGTCTGTTCGTTTGAGCCGGAATCTTTTTCGCCGTATGAATCCGTTAAAGAGAGTATATAAGAGAATCTTTAACGACAGATTGAAAAAAAGCGGATTGATAACAACTGACTTTTTTGGTTCCTATAGAGATCTTGCAGCCATGAATGGGGAGATACGTGATAATGCGATGGTGGAGATCATGGTGCATCCTATGTACAGCGAAGAGGGAGTGCTGTGCGATACACATACACCAATGACTGAGGTCTGTGCGTTGCTTGATTCGCTGAAAGCAGAGAGAGAACCATATTCTGTCGTAAAAGAAAAGTAAGGCGCATTAGATATAAACGGATGTTTGCAGAGGAGAGTAGGATGAAAGCATTCAAAACGGAGGGTGGTCTTCGTAAATATCTGATCTGGCCATGGATATTTGCTATCATTATGGCATTTCCGGCTGCCGGTTGCTGGATCATATCCCTTCAGGCAGGGATTACAGGATCTTCGCTTTGGCTGTTTTATATTTTGGTCGCACTTATCGTCTGGTTCAGGAGCAGGAGAAGTCTGCGTCGTGATCTTATTGATTTTGCGACTCGCTATAGTCAGGTTCAGAAAGGACTGTTAAAGGGACTGGCAATCCCCTATACACTTCTTGATGAGGATGGTCGTTTCATATGGAGTAATGCAGGTTTTGCAGCGATCATCCACAAGGATCGTTTTTATTCCAAGTCGATAACTACATTTTTCCCTGAGATCACAAAGGAAAAGCTTCCAAAGGATGAAAAAGTCATAACCATGGAGCTTTCATATGAAAACAGGGACTACAGGGTCGACCTCCGAAGAATAAGGATGGACGATACGAAAGATGGAACTATCGCCCATGATGACTTCTCGGGGTCTCTTATCGCGTTGTTTTTCTTTGATGTAACCGATGTGCGTATGTACATGCGCCTGAATCATGAGCAGTCGTTGGTTACCGGTCTTATTTACCTTGATAACTACGAGGAAGCGCTGGAAAGTGTAGAAGATGTCAGAAGGTCGCTTCTTACAGCATTAATAGACAGAAAGATAAACAAATACTTTAATGCTCTTGATGCTATCGTTAAAAAGATAGAGAAAGATAAGTATTTTGTTGTCATGAAGCGCCTTTACTTTGATCAGATGAAGGAATCCCGATTTGACCTGCTTGAAGAAGTAAAGACTGTAAATATCGGTAATCAGATGGCGGTTACGCTATCTATCGGATTTGGTCTGGAGACCGATTCCTTTATGCAGGACAGTGAATATGCCCGCAATGCTATTGATCTGGCTCTGGGACGAGGAGGAGATCAGGCGGTAGTCAAAACTCCGGAAAAGATAACTTACTATGGAGGAAAGAGCCAGCAGGTAGAGAAGAGTACCCGTGTAAAGGCAAGGGTCAAGGCTCATGCATTAAGAGAGATCATCGAATCAAAGGATCAGATCTTTGTTATGGGGCATAAGGTTACGGATATTGATTCTTTTGGTGCATCAGTGGGTATTTATCGTGCAGCCGATGCGCTTCATAAGAGCTGTCATATCGTTATCAATGATGTGACGGCATCTATCCGTCCTTTTATGGAATCCTTTGTTAATGATAAGGAATACAGCCCTGAGATGTTTGTGACCAGCAGTGAGGCACTTCAGTTATGTGATGAGAATTCGGCGGTTGTGGTAGTAGATACAAATAAGCCGGATATCACAGAGTGTCCTGAGCTTCTTGATATTTCTAAAACGATCGTTGTACTCGATCACCACAGGATCAGCACCAGACGTATTACGAATGCGACTCTGTCGTATATCGAGTCTTATGCTTCCAGTGCATGTGAGATGGTATCTGAGATACTTCAGTACATAGCGGATGGTATAAAGATCCGTGGAGCTGAGGCAGACAGTCTGTATGCCGGGATCATGATAGATACAAATAATTTCATGACAAAGACCGGCGTACGTACATTTGAAGCAGCTGCTTTTCTGCGCAGAAACGGAGCAGATGTAACTCGCGTGAGAAAGCTTTTCAGAAATGATTTTGCCGACTATAAGGCGCGGGCAGAGGCAGTTAAGAATTCTGAGCTCTATAAGGGAAAGTATGCGATATCGATCTGTCCGAATGATGTTGAGAGTCCGACTGTTACAGGTGCACAGGCGGCAAATGAACTATTGAATATTAATCTGGTAAAAGCGTCCTTTATTCTAACAGAGTATCAGGACAAGATATATATCAGCGCCCGTTCCATTGATGAAGTCAATGTACAGATAATAATGGAGCGTCTGGGTGGCGGAGGTCATATGAATATAGCCGGAGCCCAGCTTGTCGGAAAGACCGTTGAGGAAGCGCGTGGCATTTTGAAGCAGACAATAGATGAGATGGAGGCAGAGGGAGAACTGTCTTAATGAAAGGAGTTTTATTATTATGAAAGTCATTTTACTTAAGGATGTAAAGGCACAGGGAAAGGCCGGAGATATAATCGAGGCAAGTGAAGGATATGCAAGAAATTTCCTTTTGTCCAAGGGACTTGCAGTAGAAGCTACAGCAAAAAATCTTAATGATATAAAGCTCAAGAAGCAGAATGATGCAAAGGTTGCTGCACAGGAGCTTGCTGATGCAAAAGAATTTGCAGAGAAGCTTAAGGAGACGACTGTTTCTGTTAAGATCAAGGCTGGTGCAGACGGAAGAACTTTTGGCTCTGTTTCGTCCAAAGAAATCGCAGAAGCACTGAAAAAGCAGAAGGGCATCGAGATCGATAAGAAGAAGTTTGTCATCAAGGATCAGATAAAGAATCTGGGAGCATATATGATCCCGGTGAGACTTCATCCGGAAGTTACTGCTGAGTTCAAGCTTCATGTAGAGGCTGAGTAAGAAAGGTCTTATTATTTATGGACAACGAAACAGTGATAAGCCGTGTTCCGCCCCACTCTGTGGAGGCGGAACAATCTGTTATAGGTGCAATGTTCCTCGGAAAAGAGGCCATCATTGCCGCATCTGAGATGCTCATACCCGATGATTTTTTTGCACGGCAGTATGGGATACTTTTTCAGGCAATAACCGAACTATTTAACGCAGGCAAACCGGTGGACTCGGTAACAATACTGGATAAGCTCAGTGAGATGCAGGCTCCGCCGGAGATCAGAAATGCTAATTTCATTGCGGGGCTTATCAACTCCGTTCCGACAAGTGCGAATATCCGCTCATATGCAAAGATAGTACATGACAATGCGGTTAAGAGAAGACTTATAAGGGTCAATGAGGAAATTGCACAGACTTGCTACGAAGGCTCTCTTTCGACAGAGGATATATTGGCAGAAACTGAGAAAAAGATCTTTGATCTCGTGCAGTCACAGGGAAGCGGAGAAACTACGGAGGATATTGAGCATATCGTCCTTACTGTTCTTCATACGATCCAGGCAGCTGCAAAGAGCGGGGATACAGTAACAGGTGTAGAGACCGGATTTAAGGATCTGGATATGAAGACCGCAGGTATGCAGCCGTCAGATCTCATACTGATAGCAGCGCGACCGTCAATGGGTAAGACCGCGTTTGCATTAAATATTGCGGAATTTGCGGCATTTAGAAGTAATAAAAAAGTAATGATCTTTTCCCTCGAGATGTCAAAGGAGCAGCTGGTAAACCGACTCATAGCAATGGAGTCATACGTAGATGCTTCCAGACTCAGGATCGGTGATCTTCAGGATTCAGAGTGGGATAAGGTTATGGAAGGTGCCGGCATCATTGGACGTTCCGGACTCGCTATTGATGATACACCGGCAATATCTATTGCCGAGCTCCGATCTAAGTGCCGAAAACAGCAGCTGGAGCATGGCCTCGACATGGTTCTTATCGACTATCTGCAGCTCATGACAGGAAGTGGTGCAGGGAAGGATGTCAGTCGTCAGCAGGAAATCTCTGATATTTCCCGAGCGCTGAAGGCACTTGCGAGGGAACTTAAAGTTCCTGTTATCGCGTTGTCACAGCTTTCACGAGCTGTTGAGCAGAGACCTGATCACCGACCGATGCTTTCCGACCTCCGAGAATCCGGAGCTATCGAGCAGGATGCCGACGTTGTTATGTTTATTTACCGTGATGATTATTATCATCCTGATACAGATGAAAAGAATATTGCGGAGATAATCATTGCCAAGCAGAGAAATGGTTCGATCGGACCTATCAAGCTGGCATGGCTGCCGCAGTATACAAAATTTGCTAATCCGGAGCTTCCGTTAAACGCCGGAGGGCAATAAAAAATATGGTTTTGGTGAAAAAATCCCGTGGACTGCGTTTTGTCAGTTCCACGGGATTTTTATACTATATTAAGATTTTGTGTTAAGCGTTAAGTTCTTTGTAGAGACCCTTAACGGTAGGATAAATCTTCTTGAATTTCTGGTAACATTCTTCGTAGCGGGCTGCGATCTCGGGATCGGGTTCGATAGTTTCTACTACTTTTACGATCTTTGCAGCAGCTTCTTCGACAGAAGCATATTCACCGCATCCTACAGCTGCGAGCATTGCTCCACCCATAGAAGGCCCCTGTTCATTTTCGGGAACATCTACCTTAATGCCGAGAATATTTGCCATCATTTTCTTTGGAAGCAGTCCCTTGGATCCGCCGCCAACGATCTTTGTGCGATCGATCTTTATACCAAGAGATTTAGCAACCTCAAAAGAATCACGGATAGCGAAAGTGACACCTTCCATTACAGCCTGAACCATGTCTGTTCTGGTGCTGTCCATTGACATGCCGACAAATAAACCGCGTGCCTCAGGATCGTTATGAGGAGAGCGCTCTCCCATAAGATAAGGCAGGAAGTAAACGTTGTTTCTGCCGAGCATATCATCGGTAATCTTTCCCTCAAGAGCAGCATAATCATCGCTCTCTAAGATGTGCTCATAGAACCAGGACTTACAGGAAGCTGCAGAAAGCATACATCCCATCAGGTGGTAATGACCGTCGGAATGAGCAAATGCATGAAGAGCGTTGAAACGGTCTACAGCGAAATCATTACTGGAGATAAATATAGTTCCGCTTGTACCAAGGGAAATGTTGCACATTCCGTCGCCAACAGTTCCTGTGCCTACAGCAGCGGCTGCGTTATCACCTGCACCTGCGATGACTTTGACGTCGGTTGAAAGTCCAAGTGCGGATGCTACGTCAGACTTAAGGGTTCCGACAACTTCATAGCTTTCAAATATTTTTGCCAGCTGATCTTCTGTAATTCCACAGATATCGCACATTTCCTTTGACCAGCACTTGTTTTTTACATCGAAAAGGAGCATTCCGGAAGCATCAGATACATCCGTGCAGTGAACACCGGAAAGACGATAAGCAATGTAGTCTTTAGGGAGCATGATCTTCTTTATACGTGCAAAGAGTTCAGGCTCATTTTTTTTCATCCAAAGGATCTTTGGAGCCGTAAATCCGGCAAAAGCAATATTTGCGCAGTATTCTGACAGTTTTTCTTTACCGATAACATCGTTCAGATAATCGGTTTCTTTACCTGTACGACCGTCGTTCCAAAGGATGGCAGGACGGATAACGTTGTCATTTTCGTCAAGGACAACAAGACCGTGCATCTGACCTCCAAAAGAAATTCCTGCGACTTTTGAGGAATCTTGTCCGTTAAGAAGCTCCGGGATTCCTTTCATAACAGCATCAAACCAGTCTGTCGGGTTCTGCTCCGACCAGCCGGGATGCGGGAAAAAAATCGGATATTTTTCCGATACGATGTTCAAAATCGTTCCGTCAGCGTCCATCAAAAGGAGTTTGACGGCACTTGTACCAAGATCCACACCAATATAATACATACCTTCTCTAACCTTTCCGGCTGTTCCCAGGCAGCCTGTAAATAGTTTGTGTGCACGTGCACAATTTAATTTTAGCGTGCATTCCTATAAGTGTCAATTAGTAACTTAAGTGCAGGATATATAGTTATCTCTTGAAGCAATCAGCCGGCAGCACTTAGTGAACACGCTGTTCGAATAGGAAATTTATGCGAACTGTTTGAGGCGCGTATGCGACGAGTTTCGCAGAAATTTCCGTGATCATGAGAACAGTGCGTGAGCTTAGTGCAGTCCGAGCGCGGAAAGAGATACTATATATCTTGCACGTATAAATAACCTCTTTTATAATCATTCGAGGCAATACTTTATAAAAAGGTGGTTTTATATGGGCGGATTATTTAATTATGACGGACCTCTTGTAAGTTTTCTTAACAGACTAGCGGATCTGGTGATCCTGAATATAGTTTTTCTTATCTGCTGTATTCCGGTATTTACCATAGGTGCATCGCTTACTGCGCTGTCTTCCATGACGATGAAGATGGCCAGAAAAGAAGAGGGATATATCGCAAGAGGCTTTTTTAAGGCATTTAAGGATAATTTCAGACAGGCGACTGTCATATGGATGATTCTTCTGATCCTTGGAAGCATATTTGGCATGGACTTCTGGATAATGAGATCAGCAATGATCACAGGCCCGGTGCTCCCGATATTTCAGGGTGTTCTGACTCTTATGTTTGCTATATTCTTTTTTGAATTTTTATACGTTTTTCCTGTTCTTGCGCGCTTTGACAATACCATAAAGAACACGATGAAAAATGCGGTTCTTATGAGTATCCGCCATCTTCCGTGGACGGTTGTACTTGTGGTGATCGCAGGAGCAGCAGGCATTATCGGATATATGTTCCTTGCGTACGCAATACCGATCTTTTGCCTGTTAGGTTTTTCAGTGATATCTCTGATAAGTGCATATGTATTCAATAAGGTCTTTGAAGTGTATATTCCTGCCGAATAAAACGACGACAGCTCCCCTCAACTTCCTAAAATCCGATGTCTTATCCTGAATTACGTGAATAGTTACAATCAAAAGACAATTAAATGGTTAGATTGTATATTGGATACGCCTGCTTTTGGCAATGTTATGAATATTCACAAGGTTTTTTGGATGTGTATAGTCAACAATGAATTACCATAGTGAATGTGCATAGTCTTTTTATAAAAAGTTTGTATAAGGCAGTCATTACGGACTTTATACCTCTCTGCTATAATTTGTACTGTTGAAAATACAAGTTGCTGTAAGCAAGGGAGAAAGAATTATGGCAAGTTTATCACTTAAGCATGTATGCAAAGTTTATCCTAATGGATTCGAGGCGGTTAAGGACTTTAATCTGGAGATTGCTGATAAGGAGTTCATCATTTTCGTTGGACCTTCCGGATGCGGTAAATCTACAACACTTCGTATGGTAGCAGGCCTTGAGGAAATCTCCTCAGGTGAACTGAAGATCGGCGATAAGGTAGTTAATGATATAGAGCCGAAGGACAGAGATATTGCGATGGTATTCCAGAACTACGCTCTGTATCCTCACATGACAGTATATGATAACATGGCATTTGGTCTGAAGCTCCGTAAGGTTCCGAAGGATCAGATCGATAAGATGGTTCATGAGGCAGCTAAGATCCTTGATCTTGAGAAGCTTCTTGATCGTAAGCCGAAGGCACTTTCCGGTGGTCAGAGACAGCGTGTAGCTATGGGTCGTGCTATCGTTCGTAATCCTAAGGTATTCCTTATGGATGAGCCTCTTTCAAACCTGGATGCAAAGCTTCGTGTTCAGATGAGAATTGAGATCGCAAAGCTTCACCAGAAGCTCGGAACAACTATCATCTACGTTACACATGACCAGACAGAGGCTATGACTCTTGGTGATCGTATCGTAGTTATGAAGGATGGTGTTGTTCAGCAGGTAGATACACCTCAGAATCTTTACGAGAAGCCTCAGAATCTTTTCGTTGCAGGATTCATGGGATCTCCGCAGATGAACTTCATCGACGCTACAGTTAAGAAGAACGGCGATGCTGTATCTCTCGTATTTGATAACCATTCTATCCCGCTTCCTCCTGCAAAGGCAAAGAAGCTTATCGAGGGCGGCTATGACGGAAAGGTTGTTACATTTGGTATCCGTCCTGAGGATGTTTATGATTCTCAGATGGCAGTTTCAACTCTGCCTCAGGAAGCATCTTTCGATGCAACTATCAAGGTATACGAGCTTCTCGGCGCAGAAGTATTCCTGTACTTCGATCTTGGCGATACATCTATGACAGCACGTGTAGATCCTCGTACAACAGCTCGTCCTGGCGATACTGTTAAGTTTGTTATCAATACAGAGAAGATTCACGTATTTGATAAGGAGACACAGAAGGTTATCACAAACTAAGAAATGTGACAGTTCGGGAACGAATAATACTATAAGATTAGGGAAAACAGCAGTGGGGTTGAAGCCACTGCTGTTTTTTGACTTATAGGAAATTCAGTTGGAATTCCTATAAGTCAAAAAATGTGCTATAATGACTAACTATGTAAATCGAGAGTCCATGCCGATATCATTAATAGTGGCAGGCGTTGGCAATAGATATATGAAATTAATCCGGAGGACAGAAATCAGATGATTGCTAATCAGATAATTCAGTCATGCATTACTGAGCTGAAAAACATATCCCGTGTGGATTTTGCTGTATTGGATCTTGACGGAACCGTACTTGCGTCCACGACGGATGCGATCCAGCCTAAGCCGTTAAGTATTCGTTCATTCATCGACAGTCAGGCAGATTCGCAGGTTATAGGAAACGAGCATCTTTTCCGTGTGACAGATGATGAAGTTACGACATATGTGGTCATTGCTTCCGGTGATTCTGATACAGCTTATCTCATGGGAAGAACTGCAGTCAGCGAATTATCACATCTGGATATTGCCTACAGGGAGAAATTTGATCGAAATAATTTCTTCCAGAGTTTACTCATGGACAATATGCTTCTCGTTGATATATATAACAGAGCAAAGAAGCTTCACATCGATATAGAGAAGCGCAGGGTTGTTTATATCATCGAGCAGAGAAATGATCATCCGGATAATAATGCTATCGATATAGTACGAGGTCTTTTCACTGGTGCCAGCGGAGACTTTGTAACTGCTGTTAATGAACGCGAAGTTATTCTTGTAAAGAGTCTTGAGTCATCTGATGGTGAAGAAGAGATGATCAAGATCGGTGCGATGCTGGTAGATATGATGAATACAGAGGCTATGACCAGTGTCCGTGTAGCTTTCGGTAATCCGGTAGGAGAGATCCGGGAACTGTCAAAATCATATAAGGAAGCTCGTATGGCGATGGATGTAGGAAAGATTTTCTATGCTGAGCGTAATGTAATGGCTTATTCTGCACTTGGAATCGGCCGTCTCATTTATCAGCTTCCGGAAAATCTCTGCACTATCTTCCTGCATGAGATCTTTGGAGATAATATCCCGGATCACATGGATGAAGAAACTCTTATGACCATTGATAAATTCTTTGAGAACAATCTGAATGTCTCTGAGACATCCAGACAGCTTTTTGTTCATAGAAATACGCTTGTATACAGGATCGAAAAGCTCGAGAAGACAACTGGACTCGATATCAGAAAGTTTGATGAAGCACTGACACTTAAGATAGCCCTTATGGTAATTAGCTATCTTCGTTATCTGCACCAGGAGCAGTAAGTGATCATACACGGTTTTAATAAAACAACATTACTTGATTACCCGGGGAGACTGGCATGCTCAGTTTTCACGGGTAATTGTAATTTCCGTTGCGTTTTTTGCCAAAACTCATCTCTTGTTCTTGAACCGGAAAAAGAACCGGTGATATCGGACAGGGAAGTACTTGATTTAATAAAGAAAAGGCGGAATATACTGCAAGGGGTATGTGTATCCGGAGGAGAACCTACGCTTGATCCCGGCCTAAGAGATTTTTTGACGGCGATAAGAGAAACCGGACTTCCTGTAAAACTGGATACAAATGGCTATGAACCGGAAATACTCCGTGCCTTAATAGATGATGGATTGATTGAAATGGTCGCCATGGATATAAAGAGTGATCTTGATGGATATGCTGAGATCGCAGGAATTGACCGTTTTTGCCCTGAGAGGATAGAGGAGTCCGCGAGACTCATAATGGAATCCGGGATAGAGTACGAATTTAGAACGACTGTTGTAAGGGAATACTTTACGGAAAAAACAGCGGTGGGAATCGGTAAGTGGTTAAAAGGTGCAAAAGTGTTGCATTTGCAGGATTTTAGAGATTCTGATGGTGTAATGGTTCCGGGGCTTCATGGCTGGGACAGGGAACATCTTATTCAATTTCGTGACATTTTAAGAAAATATATAGAAAAGGTGGAAATTCGTGGAACTGACGCAGGATGAAAAATATATGAAAGAGGCGCTGAAGCAGGCTGTTAAAGCCCGTAAGATCGGAGAAGTGCCGATAGGATGTGTCATCGTCTACGAGGATCGCATCATAGGAAGAGGGTATAACCGCAGAAATACAGATAAGAGCACACTTGCACATGCGGAAATTTCTGCCATAAAAAAGGCGGCTAAGGTGATCGGTGACTGGAGACTTGAGGAATGTACACTTTATGTGACACTGGAACCATGCCCGATGTGCGGAGGTGCAATAGTTCAGTCACGGATGAAGCGCTGTGTGATAGGTACAATGTCCCCAAAATCAGGATGCGCGGGTTCTATACTTAATCTTTTGCAGGAACCTAGATTTAATCATCAGGTGGAAATAACGGAGGGTGTACTTCGGGATGAATGTCAGGAGATGCTTCAGGAGTTTTTTAAAGAATTAAGGATAAGACTCAAGGAAGAAAAAAGGCTGGCAGAAAACACAAAATAATAAATTCTTAAGAAAACCCTAAATTGTTCTATACAAGCAATCGTGCTAAAATGTATGAACGTTATGAGAAATAAAATAAATGGATTATGTAAAACGAAAAATTGCACTCGGACGAGAACTGTCGGCATAGGTATCTTATATGCTGTAGTGGTTTTTGTCGGTGCTCTTTTTTGGATATATCTGGCATCTTTTGGTGCAACTTTCTTTACAGAGGTGTGCGACACACATTATTACAATATATATAAGAAAGATAATAAAGGATATATAGCCCCTTGGTATACAAACGGCCTTCATATCGTAGATGAAGGCTTTATTAATGAGCTTTCGAGGCTTAATACGGAAGAAGATGTGCCGGGGCATGTATTTGTTATCGGTTCGTCACTGTCTGCAATGGAGTATGACCCGATAAAGCAGCATTTGCGAAACGGATATCCTTTGTATATGTTTGCAAGCGGTTCGGGATCGTGGCGGACAAATATCATCCTTGATAACCTTATAAGGAGCAATTATTCCTATACAAAGAGGGATATAATCAAGCTGGAAGTGTCCTATTCTACTTTTAGAAATGCGGATGATGAAACGATCATAGAGTCATCTATTGATAAATGGGGTAAGTATTCTGTAAATGAAGATTTTGATGTCGTTGAGAATACATCTGCACTTCAGCCGCTGTACGATATGAATGTCAATCTGATGAAGATACAGAATATGTGGGAGATCATATCTACATATTTTTCACCTACATATCGAAAGGCACAGATAGGCCCTGCTAATTATAGAAATAACTATTTTAATCATGAAGATACGTCAGAACGGATAGCTGTGACAGAGGATAAGATAGAACTTATCAAGTCGCAGATATCTGATCTGGAGTCAAAGGCAAATGTGGTGATCGAGCTGTCTCCTATTGCGCCGACGCTTGAAGAGACACCTAATGGGCAGAAATATACCGAGTTTGTCGAAAATGAACTGAAACCATGGCTTAAGGAAAATGGGATCACTTGTCTTGATTACAGAGATCTGTTTTCTGAACAGGATTTTATAGATGGAGCTCACCTGTCATATAAAGCATCTCTCCGATATACCAGGAGGATGAATATGGATCTTAATCAGATGATCAGGCGTGTGTGGAGCAAGAAAAGAAAATAGCAAGGTAACTATTCAGAACAGTTACTATAGAAAGAAGAGGCAGATAATTTGGAAAATCTTCGACAGGCATCTATATCGAAACTTCTCAAAGCGGCAAATCGTCTTCAGAAAGATCCGGAGCAATATTCGGTTTTAGCAAAAAATGCGCCAAAGATCAGGGTTGCGGTCATCGGATCATATTCTATCCAGCATTTTGTTAAGGTATTCCGATTGTTTTTGGACAGGGCAGGAATCAATGCTGATATATATGAAGGAGAATATGGCGGGATCAACATGGATGTTTTGGATGAAAAATCCCCGCTGTATCAGTTTCAGCCGGATTTTGTCGTAGTTTTTATGCGATATAATGATATTCAGCTTATTACCAAAGAAGATCTGGATACAGAAAAAGCATATCTAAAGAGCATATGGTCTCATCTGGATAAGATTCCCGGTGTAACGATACTTAATTCAAACTTTGCTGTTCCTATGGAAAGACCCTTTGGAACTCTTGAGGGGGATTATGAGCATTCGTCCTTATCACTCTATAGAGAACTGAATCTCTCAATGACGAAAGAGCATCCGAAGAATGTCCGTATCATTGACATGGAGTACCTGTCGGCACTGTACGGAAAAATGAACTGGTTTGATGAGGGAAATTATTATCTGACAAAACAGGGATTTGGACTTGATTATCTCGGACCTGTTGCAGATGAAGTTACAAAGATGATCCTTCCGTCGGTAGGCGTGGTTCGTAAGTGTCTTGTGCTCGACCTTGATAATACGCTTTGGGGCGGTGTCGTAGGTGATGACGGTCCAATGGGTATTGAAATCGATCCGCACAATCCGCTTGGTGAAGCCTATCGGGCATTTCAGTCCTACGTGCTTTCATTAAAGAGACGTGGTGTTATCCTTGCAGTGAATTCAAAAAACGATCTGGATGTAGCAAAAGAACCTTTTGAAAAGAATCCGGATATGGTTCTGAAGCTTTCGGATATTGCATGCTTTGTAGCTAACTGGCAGGATAAGGCGAGCAATATGGCTTATATCGCAAAGAAGCTGAATATCGGAATGGATTCACTTGTTTTCTTTGATGATAACCCGGCTGAGCGCGAGATCATACGTAAATTCTGTCCGGAGGTGTGCGTCATCGATGTCCCGAATGAGGCAGAAAACTATGTGAGAGCACTTAATGAAGCATCTCCATTTGAATGGGCGCAGATAACAAAAGAAGATATGGCGCGCTCTGATTCCTATGTTGAGAATGCGAAACGTGAGGAGATGCAAGCCTCTTTTGTAGACTACACGGAATATCTGAAGGCTCTTGAAATGAAGGGAGTTACAGGCCTCGTAGGAGAAGATGAGGTTGAACGTTTTTCGCAGCTTACCAATAAATCAAATCAGTTTAATTTAAGAACTCAGCGTTATTCGGACAGTCAGATCCGTGAGATGCTGGAAGATGATAAAAAGAGATGCATATATGTGTCTTTATCCGATAAGTTTACTCAATTCGGAATCATTTCATGTATCATCCTTTCTGCACCGGATGCAGATAATGGATGTGCGCAGGATGAATGCTTCATAGAGAACTGGTGCATGTCCTGCCGTGTCCTTAAAAGATCGGTTGAACTCTTTGCATTCCGTTCAGTTATAGAAGAGGCCCGTAAGATGGGTGCGAAGAAACTTGTTGGAGAATATATAAAGAGTAAAAAGAACAGTATGGTAGAAAAGCTCCTGCCATCCTTTGGCTTTACTGCGGTGGAGACAGATGGAGACAGAGTAAGATATATGTATGATCTTTCAGTAGATCCGGAAGGAGAAGTATGGATACAAAAGTGAAGTTAGAGCAGGTTTTTCGTGAGGTTTTTGATGATGATGAGATCGAACTCTCGGATGAGATGACTGCGGATGATGTTGATGCGTGGGATTCGCTCACACATATTCAGCTTATCGTAGCTGTTGAAGAGGCATTTAAGTGCAAATTTTCGACAGTAGAAGTTATGAAGTTAAAAAATGTTGGAGAGTTTATAAAGCTCATAGACAGAAAGACAGGAAATGCTTAATTTTTCGATAGGAAGTCTGTTTTTTGCAGTACTTTTATTTATAACTCCGATTGTTTTGAGGATCGGAAAAAAATATCGTACGGGATTATTCCTGATCATTAATATAGCAGTATTTCTTCTGTGCCTTAAATCGCTTCCGGCATTGCTTATTGGAGCTTTGTGGATATTGGTGCCGTATTTTATGGCACTGCTACTCCAAAGGGCAGCAGAGGAAACAGCAGGTGTTTTACCGAGAATCCTAAGGAATAGTTTTTATCTCTTAATGGTGGCTGTTTTTGCATATCTTATGCATTACGAATGGATTCCGCTTTTCAAAATCCTGCCATACAGCAATGCTGTGAAACTTTTGGGTTTGTCGTATTTCCTTTTCAGAGAGATCGATTTCACCATGCAGTATGGATATCTTAAGGAAGTTAAGGTCAGGATAACTCTTGTTGATTATCTGAACTATATACTGAATTTCTATACGGTCATGGCAGGCCCGATACTTCGCTATGAGGAGTTTGTAACGGATTTTTATGATGAGACAAAGCCCGAAATGTCCGGAGACATGATACTTCATGATTTCCACAGGATCCTGTTTGGATACTTAAAGGTATATGTGATCTCTGCGATTTTGTCAGTCTGGGCAGGGTACTGGTTCCAGCGGCTGAGTACAGGAGCAGGATTTTTTAGTCTTCTTGCGGAGTTTATCCTTTTTGCGTTTTTTAATTCTTTCTATATCTATTTTAATTTTTCGGGATATTGTGATGTGGTTGCGGGTGGAGCACATCTTAGCGGTATGACGCTCAGAGAGAACTTTGACCAGCCGTATTTTGCAGTATCACTTGTGGAATTTTGGAACAGACATCACATTACTCTTTCTGAATGGATAAGGGATTATATTTACAGTCCGGTTATCAAGGTACTGATAAGCGGAGCTTTTAGGAAGAAGATCTTTGCAGGACAGTGTGTGGCACTTTTTATCACATTCCTGATCGCTGGTATATGGCACGGAACAAACTTTAACTACGTGGTTTATGGTCTTCTTCAGGGACTCGGTATTGTCATATCTACTCTTAGAACGAGTCATATGAAAAAGAAACTCGGAAAGAAGGGATTTAAGGAGTTTCAGGCAAAGAAGTGGGTGCGCATTCTTGAAAACTGTGCGACCTGGGCCTATATTTCCGCGTCTTTCAGTTTTGTGGGATATGATGTTTGCGGTGTCATTTTAAGAGGATTTGATGTATGATGAGATTGTTTGATCGCTTACCGGTTCCGGTGAGGCTCTTATGGCTGTCGCTGGAACTTGCTATCGTACTGTTTGCAATATTCATGGGCACAAAGACTACGATTTTATATCAGGGGTTTTAGAATTGCGTTAGCTGCTTCGGAAACGAAATATTATGCGCAACATAATTCCATAAGATGGCAACAATAGTTTATTGAGAGAGTGGGAAAGGACTAATATAATATGAAACAGCAGAAGCCTGCATTGGTCATCATGGCAGCGGGGATGGGTTCCCGTTACGGTGGTCTGAAACAGATTGATCCTGTAGATGCACAGGGCAACAAAATTATCGATTTTTCCATCTATGATGCATGGAAATCCGGATTTGGAAAAGTTATCTTTGTTATAAAAGAAGAGAACCTGAAAGATTTTCAGGAAGCGGTCGGTGATCGCGTAGCTGAGCATATTCCTGTAGAATACGCATTTCAGAAACTGGATGCTATACCGGAGGGGTTCAGCGTTCCGGAGGGAAGGGTTAAGCCATGGGGAACAGCACAGGCGGTTCTTTCGGCTTCTGAACTCTTAAATGAGCCTTTTGCTGTTATTAATGCAGATGATTTTTATGGTAGAGAAGCTTTTTCAAAAATGTATGATTTCCTGGTAAATGCGAAAGATGATGAAAAATATCGCTATGCCATGGTTGGATTTGTACTCAAGAACACTTTGACTGAGAATGGCTATGTTTCTCGTGGAATCTGCAGTCTTACAGAGGATGGATTCCTGGATACCGTAACGGAGCGGACCCATATCGAGAAGGATGGTGATGCGGCAAAGTTTACGGAGGATGATGGAGAGACATGGGTGTCTCTTACCGGAAATGAACCTGTCTCCATGAATTTCTGGGGTTTTGGAACATCTGTCCTTCCGGAACTTAAAAAGGCGTTTTCGGAGTTTTTATCAGAGCTTCCGAATAATGCAAATCCGCTTAAAGCCGAGTGTTATCTTCCCGGAGTGATCGATAGCCTGATCCGTGAGGGCAAGGCTACAGCTGAGGTTCTCCGTTCATCTGACAGATGGTTTGGCGTTACATATAAAGAGGATAAGCCTGTTGTTACAGCATCTATCCAGAAATTAAAGGATGCAGGTGTTTATCCTGAAAAACTTTGGTAGTTTTTAGTCCGAGTATCTGATGCGTCGGACAGAGGAGGGAAAAAATATGTCTATATTATTGACAGGTGGTGCCGGATACATTGGCTCCCATACTCTTGTTGAACTCTTGAATGGCGGTTATGACGCTATTGTCATGGATAATTTCTCTAATTCTTCACCGAAGGCTCTGGACAGAGTTGAAGAGCTCACAGGTAAGAAGGTTAAGTGGTACGATGCGGATATTTCAAACCGTGATGACCTTGAGAAGATCTTTTCTGAGAATGATATCCATGAAGTTATAAATTTTGCTTCTCTTAAGGCAGTTGGTGAGTCTGTTGAGAAGCCTTGGGAATACTACAATAACAACATTGGCGGAACACTTACTCTTCTCGACGTGATGAGAAAGCATGGTGCAAAGAATTTTGTATTTTCTTCTTCTGCAACTGTTTATGGTGATCCGGCGATCATCCCGATCACAGAGGAGTGCCCGAAGGGAACATGCACAAATCCTTATGGCTGGACAAAGTGGATGCTGGAGCAGATCCTTCTTGATATGCAGAAGGCTGATCCGGAGTGGAACATGGTAATTCTTCGTTACTTTAATCCTATAGGAGCGCATCAGTCCGGCAGGATCGGTGAGAACCCGAACGGGATCCCGAATAACCTGATGCCGTATATCACACAGGTTGCTGTTGGTAAGCGTCCTGAACTCGGAGTATTTGGTAATGATTACGATACACCGGACGGAACAGGTGTGAGAGATTATCTCCATGTTGTTGACCTTGCTAAGGCTCATGTAAAGGCTATTGATAAGCTCAGAACCAAGCCGGGTGCATTTATCTGCAATCTTGGTACAGGCCACGGATATTCTGTTCTGGATATCGTTAAGGCTTTTGAGAAGGTTAATGATATCAAGATCCCTTATTCCATCAAGCCGCGTCGTGCAGGCGATATCGCTACCTGCTACTGCAGTCCTGAGAAGGCAGAGAAGGAGCTTGGATGGAAAGCTGAACTCGACATCGAGGATATGTGCCGCGATGCATGGAACTTCCAGAAGAATAACCCGAATGGGTATGAAGATTAATTAATTGCGCACAATTAAGCGAAATTTAATTTTACTTTTAACATAATGGATTTTATAATGGACGTGTATGCAACTTGTACGCGTCCATTTTTGACATATTTTTGTACGGTGCTTAGAAATAAATGTTATGTGTCTTATGTCGATCGTGTGGATGTATGGGAAAATATAAGGAAGAAGAGGCATTTATACATATATGAATGAAAACAACAATAATCAGGGAAATAACGGTCAGGGACCAAACAACAAAAAGAACAGACAGACATTGATGGCAATGGTACTGGCGACGCTGGTGACACTTTTTTGTATGACTCTTATGTCCAATTTTGTGACTAAAAATTCGACAGAGGAGATCAGTTATAGCAAATTTTTGCAGATGATCTCTGCGAATGAGGTCGTCAGGGTAAAAATGGAAGCGGACAGGATCGAGATCACTCCTAAGAATGCGACGTCCAGTGTCGGTCTGGAGATGACTTATTACACCGGATATGTAAATGATCCGGAGCTGCCGCGGATACTTGAGGATGCAGGGATTGATTTTAAGGGACATGTACCTGACAGGTCGGGGGCTATGCTTTCCGGATTTATAAGTTATATCCTGCCGATAATCCTGGTGTGCGGTCTTACGTGGATGCTGATGAGGCGTATAGGCGGCAGCGGCGGCATGATGGGTGTCGGACGCAGCAATGCAAAGGTTTATGTACAGAAAGAGACCGGTGTTACTTTCAAGGACGTAGCAGGACAGGAGGAAGCAAAGGAGTCGCTGCAGGAAGTGGTTGATTTCCTCCATAATCCGGGGAAATATGTAAAGATCGGTGCGAGACTGCCAAAGGGTGCGCTTCTCGTAGGACCTCCCGGAACAGGTAAGACACTTCTCGCAAAGGCAGTTGCAGGTGAGGCGCATGTACCGTTCTTCTCACTTGCAGGTTCTGACTTTGTTGAGATGTTTGTAGGTGTGGGTGCTTCTCGTGTACGTGATCTTTTCAGAGAGGCTGAGAAGAATGCACCATGTATCATCTTTATTGATGAGATAGATGCTATCGGTAAGAGCCGTGATTCCCGTTACGGCGGAAATGATGAACGTGAGCAGACACTGAACCAGCTTCTGTCTGAGATGGATGGTTTTGATTCATCAAAGGGTATTTTGATCCTCGGTGCGACAAACAGACCGGAGACACTTGATAAGGCGCTTCTCCGTCCGGGTCGTTTTGATCGTCGTGTTATCGTAGATAAGCCAGATCTTAAGGGAAGAGTAGATACCCTTAAGGTACATGCAAAGAATGTAAAGCTCGATGAAACTGTAGATCTTAATGAAGTTGCTCTGGCTACAAGCGGTGCGGTTGGTTCTGATCTCGCAAACATGGTCAATGAGGCTGCTATCAATGCAGTTAAGTCCGGCAGAGAATTTGTTTCTCAGAAGGATCTCATGAATGCAGTCGAGATCGTGCTTGTGGGTAAGGAGAAAAAGGACCGTATCCTTTCTAAGGAAGAACGTCGTATCGTTTCTTACCATGAGATCGGTCATGCGCTTACTTCCGCACTTCAGAAAAACAGTGAGCCTGTACAGAAGATCACGATCGTTCCGAGAACTATGGGTGCTCTCGGATACGTAATGCAGGTTCCAGAGGAAGAGAAGTATCTTAACAGTGAAGCAGAGCTCAGATCCATGCTTGTGACAACTCTTGCAGGTCGTGCGGCAGAGGAGATCGTCTTTGATTCTGTTACAACAGGTGCTTCTAATGATATCGAGAAGGCTACAAAGATTGCTCGTGCTATGGTTACTCAGTATGGTATGAGTAAGAAGTTTGGTCTCATGGGTCTTGCGTCTGTTGAGGACCGTTACCTTGAGGGCAGAACTGTTCTGAACTGTGCAGATGAGACTGCTGCAGGTATTGATCAGGAAGTTATGAATCTTCTTAAGGAGTCTTACGAGGAGGCGAAGAAACTCCTTATTGAGAACCGTGAGCTTCTGGATAAGCTTGCAGAGCATCTGATCCGTGAGGAGACCATCACAGGTAAGGAATTTATGAAGATCTACCGCAAGGAAAAGGGTCTTCCTGAGCCTGTAGAGGAGCAGAAGTCTTCTGTTAAGTCTATTATGACAGGTGATGATCTGAAGACTGATATTTCACAGGATCCGGTTGAGTCTTCTGATAATGAGCGTAGCGAAAGGCCGGAGGTTCATGAGAACTCTGAGCAGCAGGTTATGGAAAAGGCTCAGAATAGTTATGAAAGAGCGTCCAGAAGCTTCTCTGAACCGGGACAGCAGATAGATCTCAAGATTGATGATAGTTTAATACCGGCTGCAGGTTCGCCAGGTGCTGTTAATAGCGCTCCGGCGGTTAAGGCGGATGCATCGGAGACGGTTAATAAGACAGACTCGGAGTCTGGTTTTGAGACTATTGCAGATGATAAGACCGGAGATGCACAGGTCGTTGACGATGAGGACGACGATGATAACTTCAGCGGGGATATAAAGTGGCCGCTGTAAGGTTTCAGAATGTCTTGTTGAAATTGCATATTTTATGAGTCTTTGAGAGTCATCACACTTTGGTGTGGTGGCTCTTTTTCTGTTTCTGTCTAAGAGTGACGCCATCAGGTGAAAGTTGACCGTTCGGAAGCTCGGCGGGATTTCCCGAATCCCGGTCACGACTCGCTAGCCACTCGCCCTCATTACGGGCTCGCGGAGCGATTCGGACAGTGTATCCGTTAAATCCCAAGCGCCTCCAAATGCTCCCTCAGGTCAACATTTCACCTGGTGGCTGTTTTTTTGCTATCGATGTCACAGCGTAAGTGAAGAGCGGATATATAATTTCTGGAGCAATCAGCCGGCAGCACTTGGTGAACACGCTGTCCGAATAGGAAATTTATGCGAGCTGTTTGAGATGCGAAGCATCGAGTTTCGCATAAATTTCCGTGTATATGAGGACAGTGCGTGAGCCTAGTGCAGTCCGAGCGCGGAAGAAAATATATATCCGCTCTGAACGCGGAATGAAAAAAACAAACAGAAAGTAACGACAATACAACTTTAAAAATAAAATCTGCACAATAAGAATTGACATCTCCTAATTTGTGATATACAATTTCACTATGATGTGCACGAGCACAGAAAATAGTGTGCGAGCACATTGCAGAAGGTAAGGGAAAATATGGGAACGGTTTTTAGGCCGGTTTCATATGTATTGTAATGGAGGCGGCTATGGAAATTAAAAAAGTGACAGACGCGGCTTTTCTGAAATATGGAAGGATCGTCACAGATATTCCGGAAGCTGAGATGAAAGAGCTGGTACAGGCGATGGATAATACGCCGGAGCCGGAAGGAACGGTATATGAACCTTCAGTTCCGGAGCTGGAAGCACTGCCGGTATATAAGAGTCTCAGTGATATCTATTATGGTGAAATGCCGATAGAGATCGGATATTGCAACGGACACAATCAGAAGCTCAATGCAGTTGAGTATCACAGAGATAGTGAGATCAATATAGCATCAAGAGATATGATACTGCTTGTAGGTTTAAGGGCTGACGTAGATCCGGAAGACTTTACCTATGAGACATCAAAGATGGAAGCATTTTTACTTCCTGCGGGAATGGGTGTTGAGCTGTTTGCGACAACACTTCACTATGCACCGTGCGGAGTGAATGGAAGTGGATTCAGAACAGTTATCGTTCTTCCAAAGTACACAAACTATCCACTTGAGAAAAAGCATACGGCAGGAGGAGAAGATAAGCTCATAACTGCACGTAATAAATGGCTCATTGCACATAAGGACGGAAATCAGGGCGATGTATTTATAGGACTTAAGGGAGAAAACCTTGAAGTCTGAGAAAGACAACAATCTGACAGCAATAATTGGCTTAATCAGTTTAATGCGGAAACGCGGAATAGGAGAAAAGAATGTTTACAAATGTACCAAAGGCAAAAGTCGGTATCGTAGCAGTATCACGTGACTGCTTCCCGGAAAGTCTGGCTGTTAATCGTCGTAAGGCTCTTGTTGAGGCTTATACAAAAAAGTATGATGCAGAAGACATTTATGAGTGTCCTATCTGTATCGTTGAGAGCGAACTTCATATGGTAGAAGCTCTTGAGGATATCAAGAAGGCAGGATGTAATTCACTCGTTGTTTATCTCGGAAACTTTGGCCCTGAGATCGCAGAGACAATGCTCGCAAAGTACTTCGATGGACCGAAGATGTTCTGCGCAGCTGCAGAGGAGTCTCAGGCAGATCTTATGGATGGCCGTGGAGATGCTTACTGTGGAATGCTCAATGCTTCTTACAATCTGGCACTTCGTAACATCAAGGCATATATCCCTGAGTATCCGGTAGGAACAGCAGCAGAGTGCGCTGATATGATCCATGATTTCCTTCCTATCGCAAGAGTAAAGATCGGTCTTGATAACCTTAAGATCATTTCTTTTGGTCCTCGTCCGAGTAACTTCCTTGCATGTAATGCTCCGATCAAGCAGCTTTACAACCTTGACATCGAGATCGAGGAAGAATCCGAACTTGACCTTTTCGAAGCATATCAGAAGCATGCTGATGATAAGAGAATCGCTGACGTTGTTGCAGATATGGCAAAGGAACTTGGCGGCGAGAACAAGATGCTTCCGAAGCTCGCTCAGTATGAGCTGACACTTCTTGACTGGGTTGAGGAGCACAAGGGCTGCAAGAAGTATGTAGCACTTACAACAAAGTGCTGGCCTGCATTCCAGGATATGTTTAACTTTGTTCCCTGCTATGTAAACTCAAGACTTGCAGGACGCGGAATACCGGTATCCTGTGAGGTAGATATCTATGGAACACTTTCCGAGTACATCGGTTCCTGCATCAGCGGACAGGAAGTAACTCTTCTTGACATCAACAACAGCGTACCGGATGACATGTATGATCAGTCCATCAAGGGTAAGTTTGAGTATGACTGGAAGCATACAGATACATTCATGGGCTTCCACTGCGGAAATACCTGCTCAAAGCAGCTCTGCAATCCTCATCTCTCATATCAGAGGATCATGGCTCGTACTCATCCGCAGGATTGGTGCGAAGGAACTATCGAGGGCGATATCAAGCCGGGTAAGATCACATTCTACAGACTGCAGTCTACAGCAGATGCACAGATCCGTGCATATGTTGCAGAGGGTGAAGTTCTTCCGGTTGCTACTAAGTCCTTTGGTTCTATCGGTGTATTTGCTATTCCGGAGATGGGACGTTTCTATCGTCACTTCCTGATCGAGAAGAACTTCCCTCATCACGGAGCAGTTATGTTTGGTCACTATGGAAAGGCAACATACGAGGTATTCAAGTATCTCGGAGTTCCGCTTGAGGACATTGGATTTAACCGTCCGGCAGGAGATCGTTATCCGAGCGAGAATCCTTTCGCATAAATAAATGAAAGTAACGCAGGCGGACACAGGAAACATGGTGCTCCGCCTGTTTTTTCTGACACTTTTACAGTTCACAGGTAGCAGGAAGCACCACGCTGCTGACTGCGTAAGAAAGTGATGTGGGGGTGAGCGCATTTTCCGCCGTAGGCGAATTCTCATAAATGCGCGAAATCGTTACTGGAACGAGCTGCAAGCGAGTTACAGCAACCCAAAACTTGCACAAGATATGTTATATCGCTTAAACTTAAGGGGGAAAGGGAAGAAGATATCATGGCAGTAACCATCAAACAGATAGCGGAGATGACAGGCGTTTCCAGAGGAACAGTAGACAGGGTTTTGAATGACAGAGGGAATGTAAATCCTGAAACAGAAGAAAGAATCCGCAAAGTCGCAGCAGAACTTGGCTATTCTCCTAACAGGGCAGGAAGAGCACTTGCTGCGAAAAAGAAAAAATATCGTATAGGTGTTGTCCTTTGCTCAGAAGGCATAGAATTTTTTGATGAGGTACTCCATGGACTAGCCGGGATGGAAAAAGAAGCATCCGATTACGGAGTAAGTATTGTTGTCAGGACTATGAGAGGATACAGTGTTATCCAGCAGCTCGATATCATGGAGGAATTGAGCCGGGAATGTAATCTTCTGATATTAAACGCTATAAATGATGTAAGGATCGCCGCAGCTATAGATGAACTCTATGAAAGAGGGATCGCTGTTATAACTATCAATACAGATATAGAAGGCACAAAACGCCTTTGCTATGTGGGTTCTGATTATGTGCGAAGCGGTGCGACGGCTGCAGGTGTATTGGGCCTTATAACAGGAGGTAAGGGAACGATAGCCATAGCCGGCGGATCTGAGTCTATTCTGGGACATCTGAAACGTATAGAAGGATTCAGGGATGAACTTGCGGAACACTTCCCGGAAGAAAGAATAGCAGAACTTTTTTATACCGAGGATAATGATGAAACCGCACAAAGGGAAATGGAAAGGGTACTTCGGGAACATCCGGAGATCACTGCCGTATACATATCAGCAGCAGGACAGGTAGGTGTCTGCAAGGCTATAAGTGAAAGCGGCAGAAATGACATATGTGTGGTGAGCTGCGACAGAACTCCATCGGTTGAGAAACTTGTTAAAGAAGACCGCATTCGTGCAACGATCTGTCAGCAACCCTTTACACAGGGAAAAAGGGCAGTGGAGCTTGCACTTCAATATCTGATAAACGGTATAGAGCCGGAAAAAGAAAGGTATATTATGAAAAATGAAATCCGGATCCGGGAGAATATAGAATGAAATCGCATAAAAGAACAACCCTGATCCTTGGAGGGCTGATCATCTTATTTTCAATAATCACCGTTTCCGGACTCATTTATTTTAAGTATCAGGCAGCGGAGGTTTTGAGTATTACCGAAAATACAAGAGAATATACGCATCACTATGCTTTTATCTGCAATGATCCGTCAGATAGCTTTTATCAGGCGGTTTATAATGCGGCGGAGAAAGAAGGGATGCTGAATAACGACTATGTGGAATTCATGGGAAAAAATCTGAATGTATCCTATAGTCGTGCCGAGCTCCTTAAAATCGCTATAGAAGCGGAGGTTGACGGTATTATCCTGGAGGCCAATGAGTCAAGCGACATGACAAATCTCATTGACAGAGCTGTAGGAGCAGGGATACCGGTCGTGACAGTCGGGTCGGACAATACGGCAAGTATGAGACAGTCCTATGTGGGGCTTGGATACTATGACCTTGGAGCTGCTTATGCGAGAGAAATACTTAAATATGTGACGAATGAAAAACAAAGAGTAATGGTTCTGATGGAATCAAATGCGGTGAATTCCACTCAGAATATCCTGTACAGTGGAATCCAGGATACGCTTGAAAAATCAGGGAAGTCAGGATATTTCACAATGGAGACCATGCTTGTTAATGATTCAGTGCCTTTTCAGGCAGAAGAATCAATAGGCGGACTGCTTATGGATGATGGTGCGAGACCGGATCTTTTGGTATGTCTTACAGAACTGGATACAACATGCGCATATCAGGCACTCATTGATTACAATAAAGTCGGGAAAACAAAGATCTTTGGTTTTTTTGCGGATGATTCCATACTGTCGGCTGTACAGAGAGGAATACTGGTGTCTACAGTTGCTGTTGACACAGATCAGATGGGGAAATTTTCAGTAAATATGCTTGATGAATATCTGGAGGACGGATTTGCAAATGCTTATCTTCCGGCAGATGTGACCTTTATAAATGCTGATAACATAGATGAATATCTGTCAGAGAGAGAAGCGGAGGCAGGATATGGCAAATGAAAGATCCCGGCTCTGGGACAGACTCTCCGTGCAGAGTAAACTTACAATGGTATTTATACTTACAGGTTTGATAATCTTTACGGTCAACCTGTATCTTTTTATAAATATAGATTCTGTGATAATCAGGATCAATAGGATCTATGATTCAAATGTAACTGTAAATTCGCTTTCGGATTCGCTGGATGATCTGCAAAATTCTCTTAGAGGATATCTGGACACACGTTCCACTGATACCATGGAAGAGTATTACAGGCAGGAAACGGAATTTCAGAAACTGCTACAGGTGCTGGAAGACTCGGATATGCCGGGTAATTCAGTGATCATCACGGAAAATATCAGGAATCTTTCAAAAAATTATCTGGACGCAGCAGATACGGCGGTGAATGCCAGACGTGGAAATATTGTAGAAAGATATAAGATCTCTTATCAACAGGCATTGTCTCTTTATGGGTATATAAATACATATCTGTACAGTCTGAATAACGAGCTTTTTCAGCATAATACCCAGAGTTACAGCGGACTTGTGAAGTCCTTTCGCGCTCTTGAAATGATATCTATGATAATGCTGATAGTAATTTCAATGATCGATGTATTCCTGCTCACCCTATTAAGCAAAAATATTCTTGATCCTGTTCAAAAGAGAGAACTCGTGATGGAGACACATCTTAAAGATGCAGAGCTAAAATACCTGCAGGCTCAGATAAACCCTCACTTTCTCTTCAATACGTTAAATGCAGGGGCTCAGCTTGCCATGATGGAAGATGCGGAGCGGACAGAGGAGTATCTGCAGAATGTGGCTGCTTTTTTCCGTTATCGGATCAGAAAGGGCGCTGAAACCAGCCGGCTTAGAGATGAGATCGCACTGGTAGATAACTATATCTACATCTTGAATGTACGATTTGCAGGTGAGATCAATTTTAATAAAGAAATAGATGAAAATGCTCTTGATATCGAGATGCCGGGAATGATCCTGCAGCCGATCGTGGAAAATTCGGTAAATCATGGTATCAGAGGCATTGAGAGAGAGGGGCATATAAGGCTCACAGTTACAGGAACAGAAAACGGCGTACGCATTTCTGTAGCTGATAATGGTATAGGTATGACGGAAGAACAGATAAAAGGTATCTTTGAAGGCGGGTATGTCATGAAGGACCAGGAAAAAAATTCCAACGGTGTAGGCGTCCGTAATGTTATTTCCAGATTGGAACTATATTATGGCGAAAAAGGAATTTTTAATATAAGAAGTGAAGGTAACGACAAGGGTACTGAGATAATCATAGATCTGCCCCGAAAAATCGTGAAGAATGAGGAGATACTGCATGTATAAGATCCTGCTTGCAGATGATGAGGGAATTGTGATCGATTCCCTAAAGATGATCATACAGAAAAATTATGGTGATCAGTGTGAGATCGAGGCCGCAAAGACCGGAAGATCCGTTATCGAGATGGTGGAAGTATTTCGGCCGGACATCATTTTTATGGACATACAGATGCCTGGTATCAACGGCATAGATGCCATGAGAGAAATACGACAGACGAACCCACAGGTAGTCTTTATAGTGGTCAGTGCCTACGATAAGTTTGATTACGCGAGGGATGCGCTTAATCTTGGAGCACTTGATTATATAAATAAGCCTTTTGACAGGAAAACCATCCTTGATGTACTGGCGCGGGCAATGGGGGAACTGGATCAGGAAAAAAAGATCCGAAGCCGGAGCCTGGAGATCCGTGAAAAGATGGAGACAGTTCAGCCGCTTATCGAAAACGGATTTATTTATTCTATTCTATTTCAGGATAATTTTGCGGAAGAAACAGAGAATTACAAAAATCTGCTGGATATAAAATCCGGATACGGTTTTATGGAAGTTGTGGAGTTTGGTTCCGAGGAAGAAGGAAAGAAGCTTACCAATGCGGTAGGTACCGGAATCCGCCTTCAAAAGCAGTATATGAACATACGTGAGACTATACGGGAATTTCAGGAATGTGTAACAGGAAGCATGATGGGAAATAAGATAATGCTTTTTGTGCCTGTGGAAGCTGACAGAGCTGACTATAATTTCCGGACGGACAGAATTGAAAAGTGCCGTGCCATGGTAGACAGACTGCAGGGACGGTTTGAGGCAGAAGTCCGCGTAGGTATCGGAAGGATAAAGCCAATAGAAAAAATGGCTGATTCATACAGAGAAGCGTTGGAAGCGCTGAGTGTGGCTCCGTCAAGGGTTGCTCATGCAGAAGACCTTCCGGTTGGATGTTCTTATGATTCGGATTATCCGATCGATATCGAAAACGAACTTTTTGACGGGGTTGGCAAGGGAAATATGGAAGTCGTTACCGAGAAATCCGAGCAGTTTTTTAACTGGATGGAAGAAAATTACCATGAACAGATCATGGATGTAAGACTGAAGGTCTTGGAATTTGTACTGTTGGCAGAAAAAAAGGCTTATGAATCCGGAGGACAGACATATCACTTTACCAGCAGGACCGATTATCTCCCGACGATCACGTCTTTTCAGGATTTTTCGGATCTGAGGCACTGGTTTACGGTACATATGATACAGGCTGCAAGGGATGTGGCAACCAAAAAGGATGAGAAATCGGATGATCTGATATCAAGAGTGAGGAACAGGATCGATCTGGAATACCAGGGCGAGATATCTCTTGATCTGATATCCAGGGAAGAAAATGTCAGCGCATACTATCTCTCCAGACTTTTCAAAGAAGAAACAGGGGAAAACTTCATGGAGTACCTTACCGGGATACGCATAAATAAGGCGAAGGAACTCATGAATAATACTTCAAGACCTATGAAGGAGATTTGTGTGTCGGTAGGATATACGGATCCGAATTATTTCTCGAGGATCTTTAAGAAGACAACTGGAATGACACCTACCGAGTACAGGGAGGTAAATCAGAAATGAAAAGAACGGGGGGTACAGCATTTTTTTGCATAATGCTGTTAATGTCCATACTGAGCCTTAGTGGGTGCGCAAAGACTCAGGCTGGCGGGAATGATCAGACGGAACAAAGCAAAAGTACGGAGAGGGTTCAGATAGGTGTTACTTTTGATTCGTTTATAAATGAGAGATGGCTTCGTGACAGAGACGTTTTTGTATCAAGAGCCCGGGAACTTGGTGCGGATGTTAATGTCCAGAGTGCTAACGGAGATGTGGAAGAGCAGAAAGAGCAGATAAATTATTTCATCAAAAAGAAGGTGGATGTGATAATGATCGTTGCTGTTGATTCTGCAGCTCTTTCTGACGAAGTGAAAAAAGCTCATGATCACAATATACCTGTCATCTCCTATGACAGACTTGTAACTGATTCGAACACAGATCTGTATATTTCTTTTGATAATGTTACAGTCGGTAAGTTGATGGCAGATGCGATCATAGGAAATCTTCCTCTTGGAGGCAGGATCCTTAAGATCACAGGGCCGGAGAAAGACCACAACGTTTCGCTTGTAAATGAGGGGTTTGATGAAGAAATACGTGGACACCAGATATCTGTCGTGGATGACTTTTCGGCACCTTACTGGAAAAGCGAAGAAGCTTATGATTATCTAAATGCTCATGAAGAGGATATGCGTGGAGTCCAGGCTATCATGTGCGGAAATGATGCGCTGGCAGGCGGTGCTATTCAGTATCTGTCAGAAAAACGGCTTGCAGGTAAAGTGATAGTTACTGGACAGGATGCGGATCTTGATGGATGTCAGAGGATAGCAGAGGGGACTCAGGCTATGACGGTATATAAACCTATCGAGGAACTCGCAGGAAGAGCTGCAGAGTGTGCGGTTAAGATGGCAAAGGGAGAAGAAATAGAAAATGTGCTATCCGTAAACGATGGTTCGTTTGATATACCATATGTCAGGCTGGAGCCACATAGTGTTAACATACATAATCTGGATTCAATAATAATAGACAGTGGATTTCATATGAGAGAAGATGTTTATTTCCATGTAGATTCCAAGTGATAGGTTACATAAGTACAAAAAATTGTAAATAAAGCTAAGAATCCGACTTTGTCGGATCCTTAGCGAGAGCTGGGGAGACGTAGGCTCTTCCTGTAATATAACAAACAAGTGCTAGTACTTGTTAAAATATGCTACAAAAAGTGCACGTCATATGTTGAGACGTGCACTTTTTGTGATAGAGACGCAAAAAGTTCCTGTTTTCGTTCGTCATGCTGTATGGTAATCTTTATTTGCGGCGGAAATGATTGGTCAATATGACGGATACAAATCCGCAAAAGGTTTTTCTTTATAACATAGGGAGGAAAAAGTAATGAAGAAAAAGGTCGTAAGTGCAATTCTTTCAGCAGCAATGGTAGCATCTCTTATTACAGGATGTGGCGGAAGCGCATCAAATGGTGGTGCTGCAAGTGAGGCAGCTCCTGCAAGTGAGGCAGCTCCTGCAAGCGAAGCAGCAGCTCCTGCAAGTGAGGCAGCTCCGGCATCTGAAGAAGCTCCGGCAGCAGACGCAGCAGACACAGCAGCTAATGGTGATATGACAATCGGTATCGCAATGCCGACAAAGTCCCTTGAGAGATGGAATCGTGATGGTTCTTACCTTGAGGAGCAGTTTAAGGCAAAGGGATACAACGTAGAGCTTACATATTCTGATAACAAGATCGATCAGCAGGTTAAGGACATCGAGGGTCTTATCGCTGATAACGTAAACCTTCTTGTTGTTGCAGCTATCGACGGTGAGTCTCTTTCACAGGTTCTTGCAGAGGCAAAGGAATCCGGAATCCCGGTTCTTTCTTATGACCGTCTGATCATGAACACAGATGCAGTTAGCTACTACATCTCCTTCGATAACTACACAGTTGGTACTCTTCAGGGTCAGTACGTTATCGACCAGCTCGACCTCGACAATGCAGGCGACAAGACCTACAACATCGAGTTCACAGCAGGTGATCCGGCTGATAACAATGCAGGCTTCTTCTTCAACGGTGCTTATGACACTCTGAAGCCTTACATTGACAAGGGAACTCTTGTAATTCCTTCAGGCCAGTCTTCATTCGAGCAGGTTGCTACAAAGCAGTGGGATACAGCTACAGCTATGACACGTATGCAGAACATCCTGGCTTCCAACTATTCTGATGGAACTCAGCTTGATGTAGCTCTTTGCTCTAACGATTCTACAGCACTTGGTGTTACACAGGCTATCGAGTCTGACTATGCTGGAACAAACACAGTTATCATCACAGGTCAGGACGGTGACGAGGCTAACCTCGCAAACGTTGTTGATGGTAAGCAGAGCATGACAGTTTATAAGGCAGTTGCAAACGAGGCAGTTGCTACTATCGATCTTGCTGATGCGATCCTTAAGGGTGAGACACCTGATGCAGGTCTTATCGACAATGCAGGATGGAGCTTCGATTGCGCATATGATACAGAGTCTTATGACAACGGCACAGGCGTTATTCCTTCTTACCTGCTCGTTCCTACAGTAGTTACAAAGGATAACATCCAGACTGAGCTTGTTGACACTGGTTACTACACAATGGGTGATGATGGATATCCGCATCCTGTACAGTAATCTAATGGATTAAAGGTCAGAATACATAAGTATTCGGAGCCGGCGTTCGGAAGTATTTTAATGCGAGCGGGGCATAGTGCCCCGCTCGTTTTATGAGAAGCAACACCATGGCGATCTATCGCGTACAGTAATAAGAACCTGCTGCGTGGCAGAAGAAGGTTTCATCACGAGGAGGTATTCGTTTGTCTGATTATATTTTGGAAATGAAAAGCATTGTAAAAGAGTATCCGGGTGTTAAGGCTCTGAACAATGTTAATTTTAAGGTAGAAAGAGGCGAGATACATGCGCTGGTTGGGGAGAACGGTGCCGGTAAATCAACTCTTATGAAGGTTTTATCCGGTGAGATCCCGCATGGACAGTATACCGGACAGGTTATTTACAACGGACAGGAATGTAAATTTACGAATCTTAAAGATTCTGAAAAAGAGGGGATAGTTGTTATACATCAGGAATTGGCACTTATTCCTGAACTTACAATAGCGGAAAATATGTTCCTTGGTAATGAGCGCCGGAACGGAATGGGCGTCATTAACTGGAATGAGACATATAAACAGGCTCAGGAAGCTATGCAGAGGGTTGGTCTGAAGGAAACCTCTTCTGTACTTATCAAGGATATTGGTACAGGTAAGCAGCAGCTTGTAGAGATCGCAAAGGCGCTTAGTAAGAATGTTAAGCTCCTGGTTCTTGATGAGCCTACATCTTCACTTAATGAAGAAGATTCAAAGATGCTTCTTGATATGCTCCTTGGTTTCAAAAAGGAAGGTGTTACAAGTATCATCATCACTCATAAACTTAATGAGGTTGCTTATTGTGCTGATAATATCACAGTCCTTCGAGATGGTTCTACTATCGAGACTATCCCGAATCCTGAGCACAATATTGATGAGGAAAGGATCATCAAGGGAATGGTTGGTCGTGAACTTACAGACCGTTATCCTTCCCGTGAGCACAACATCAGTGATGAGGTACTCTTTGAAGTAAAGGATTGGACAGTTTATCATCCGGTCTATACAGAAAAATGTATGGATAAGAACATCAGCTTTAAGGTACACGCCGGTGAGATCATTGGTTTCTCAGGTCTGCAGGGTGCAGGTCGTACCGAGCTGGCAAAGAGTCTTTTCGGTAAGAGCTATGGAAGCCGTATCAGCGGTCATGAGTACATTAAGGGTAAGGAAGTTTTCCTTAAGAATGAGCGTGACGCCATCGAGCATGGTCTTGCATATGCTACAGAGGATCGAAAGACGGATGGACTGGTTCTTAGCGATACCATTGCATGGAATACTACAATGGCTAAGATGGAGAAGGTTTCCAGCAAATGGGGAATTATAGATACAGCTAAGGAAAAGAGAGTTGCTGAGGATTACGCGAAAGCAATGAAGACAAAGACTCCGAGTGTTGATCAGCACGTTGGTAACTTGTCCGGTGGTAATCAGCAGAAGGTTCTTCTTTCAAAATGGCTTTTTGCCGATCCGGATATCCTGATCCTCGATGAGCCTACAAGAGGTATCGACGTTGGTGCGAAGTACGAGATCTACGGCATCATGAATGACATGGTTAAAGAGGGTAAGGCAGTTATCATGATTTCGTCGGAACTTCCTGAACTTCTCGGTATGTGTGATCGTATCTACGTTATGAATGAAGGAAGAATGGCGGGAGAATTTTCCGCAGAGGAAGCTACACAGGAGAGGATCATGAGTGCGATCCTTTCAAACAGCAATGACACTAAGGAGGCACAGGCATGAATGCAACCGCTTTTATAAAAAAATATACAATGGTCATCGCTCTGGTCGTTGTATTTATCTTCTTTACGATTCTGACAGGTGGAAAGCTTGTACTTGCACAGAATATTTCCAATCTGTTACTTCAGAACGCATACGTTCTGGTTATGGCATGTAGTATGCTGCTTTGTATCCTGACAGGTGGTAACGTTGACCTTTCTGTAGGTTCAACTCTCTGCCTCTCAGCTGCTCTTTCAGCTAAGCTGATGGATCTCGGTCAGCCGCCTATCGTGGCTATCGCCTGCTCACTCTGTGTAGCAGCTGCAATCGGTATTTTCAACGGATACATGATCGGTTATGTACATATTCCTCCATTTATTTGTACACTGGCAGGTATGTTCCTGTTCCGTGGTCTTGCGAGAGTCGTACTTGATTCCAGAACGATTTCTTTCATGAACAAGGACTTCCTGAATATCTTCACATCTTACATCACTATTCCGGGTGTGGATCAGAAGGGTAACTGCCCGTCAGCTCTTGTAGTTGGTATCATTGTTGCTATCGGCATCACAGCTGCTACTTTTGTTAGCCATAAATCCAAGAAGGCTCGTGGTTATGCTGTTGGTTCTGTTGCTGGTTCTCTTGTTAAGATCGGTCTTATTGATGTTCTTGTTATTGCTTACGCATGGAAGCTTATGCACTACAAGGGAATCCCGGTTATGCTTGTTTGGATCCTTGTTGTTGTTCTTACATTTGCTTTCATCACAAGTTCTACAGTTTTCGGACGTTATTTCTACGCAGTTGGTGGTAACGAGAAAGCTACAAAGCTTTCCGGTATCGATCCTAGAAGGGTTTATTTCTGGGCTTACTTCCTTATGAGCCTTTTAGCTGGTCTGTCAGGTCTCCTTGTTGGAGCAAGAATTGGTTCTGTTGATGGTAACATGGGTAACTCCTATGAGATGGATGCTATCGCATCCTGCTTCATCGGTGGCGCAAGTGCTTATGGTGGATCCGGTACTGTTCCGGGCATCATGGTTGGTGCTATCCTCCTCGGTGTTATTAACCAGGGTATGTCAATCTACGGTCTTCCTGATCAGTGGCAGTATGTTGTAAAGGGTGCAGTTCTCCTGCTGGCCGTTGTATTCGATGTAGTCAGCAACCACAAGACAGGTAAGTCATGATTCATTCGGACTTATCATAATAATTTGATAGTAAGTCATGATTCTCCCTTAATCAGACATTACTGTATAAAAGAGGTTGTCACATCTACGGGTGTGGCAGCTTCTTTTTTTAAAATTTTAAAGTGACGCCCGCGCGGAGAGGTCACATCATACACGCGGACACGTGTTACTATTCGCTCACAAAAGTTCCGCTCAAGTAACACTTCGCGCATTTATGAGAGTTCGCCTACGGCGAAAAATGCGCTCACTCCCAAATCACTTTCTTACGCAGTCAGCGGCGTAGCGCTTCCTGCTAATTGTAGACATCAGGTGCTTCGGCAACTCGGGCACTTTGCGCCTATGCGCTCCGCGCGATGCCCAAAGTACCCTCAAACAGTGCCTCTCGCACCTGAGCTATGCTCGCGCTTCTGCCTCCGGCTCGAATCGTCCGCTTAGTATGATGTGACCTCTCCACGCGGGCTAATTAATTATCCTAAAAAATTGAGAGAGACCTTAGTTTCTTTAGAAAAATCGCATAAACTGAATGTATTTTTTATTGTCTTCGGAGGAAAAACGGTCATCAAATTCCTTGAAGTTTTGCTTTTTGTAGAAAGATGTAAGAACTTCTTTGTCTTCGCAGTCAAGATAGACTATTCCGCCCCCAATCTGGCGTTGAATATTTATCAGAACATCTGTGGCAAGACGCATGAGCTCTGAACCATCGATTCTGTTAGCTTTATCTAATGCGTAATTTTTTCCGAACTGAGCCAAAAGGAATGATGAAGCCATGTAATTTCCGGTAGCAAAGTTTATTGCTTTATTTTTTATAAAATCCTCGATTTCAGGATTTTTAGGCGAAGAAAAGGTGGCAAGCTTGCGTTCGATTACAGCCCTGCCACCTATATCAATCAAATCAAGTATGTTAATAACTATTGGCGTCATTTATTTAACGGTCTCCTTTTTCCAGAGATCGATTATATGACTAATCTTATTGGGATCAGACTCAACCTTGGTTGTAGGCTTTTCAGATGCCTTGTATGGATCTGCTATAGATGCTTCAATCGCTGAGATAAAAGCATCTGCTTTTTGGGAATCGGTTATAATTACGTTATGAAAAATACTCGATGTAGCCATATCCGCACCTCCTTTATTATTTTATCGGAATAGACACACTCCAACTCAACTATATTGTATTCAAAAATAAAATATTGTTCAACAGAAAATAGTGATAGATCGGTATTTGAAAAAATATAATCCTATTAATATTAAGGGAAAAAGGTGACGCTCGTGTGGAGAGGTCACATCATACACGCGGACACGTCGCCTACGTTGAAGCGCTGCGCCGCTTATCATCAGGTGCTTCGGCAACTCGGGCACTTTGCGCCTATGCGCTTCGCGCGATGCCCAAAGTACCCTCAGACAGTGCCTCTCGCACCTGAGCTATGCTCGCGCTTCTGCCTCCGGCTCGAATCGTCCGCTTAGTATGATGTGACCTCTCCACGCGGGTTGGTTATTTTTCGCTGGTTATTTTTTGAATAATTCATACTTTACAGCAAGAGTCAAGCGTGATAGCATAACGAAGCTGAATTGAATCTGTTTCAGTGGAGTCTGGCGTTTCAGCCTATATTTCCCAAGATTGAAATTGAACATTGTCTATGATGGCATAAATGCTGCTTTACTTGAAATGTCTATATGTCGATATTTTGGTGATTTCATTTCTTTATTCTATTGTTTTATCCACGAACAAATTCTTTTTAGTAAAAAATAAATATGTGGAGGACGATACTTGAAAGAAGAAACAGAAATCGCCTATCAGAATAAGGACATAATGTCCAAGGTTCTGGCAGAAGAATTCAAGGGAAAGTCGTTTGAGGTTTATGGTGTGGATCTCCCTAAGATCGTGGATTCCAGACCGACTGAAATGGCAGCAGTAGAAGCAAATGAGCTTCGCATGGACCGATTGTTTTTACTGGAAGATGCCAGTTATATGATAGTCGACTATGAAAGCGATTATGATGAGGAGAAGAAGTCCAAGTATTTGGGTTACATTGCAAGGCTTGCGAAGACTTTATATAATGAACTCAAGTATTACCCAAAGCTTAGGGTACTGATCATCTATACAGCAGATGTAACGAGAAAACGAACACAGCCGGATCTTGACATGGGTGCATTCAAGATGCATCTCGAGGAAGCATTTCTGTCAGAAATTGATGGTAATGAAGTAATGGAAAGAATTTCGTGTAAAATGCGTAATAGGGAAGAACTGGATGATAAAGATCTGATGCAGCTCATTATTAATCCTCTGACTTATAAGAGCGAGAAGGATAAAAAACTTGCTATCAGTAAAGTCGTCAATATTTTGCAGGCAATGGATGACGAACGTAAGCAGGTTTTTGCAGCAAAAGGTTTGTTGGTGTTTTGTGATAAAGTGATAGAACCAGAAGACGCTGAAAAGATAAGGAGTATGCTTATGTTGACAAAGGTTGAACAGATTTATGAACAAGAAAAACTGGATGCAATAGCTGAAAAAGTTGCTGAGACTACAAAGAGTGTATCAGAGAACATTGCAAGGAACTTCCTCAAATCTGGAAGTGATCCGGAAGAGGTTGCAATAAATACAGGATTGTCACTAAATGAAGTGATGGAACTCCAGAAGAATCTGTAAGCTGAACGTACGGTAAAGACAATAGAATAACTTGGGACTATTAACTCCTGATGTAAGGCATGAATACTGCCTTATATCAGGAGTTTTTTGAGACAAATCCCTTAAAGCTTTATCGCTGGTATGCGTACAGTAACTTCAGTGCCTTCACCCAGAGTACTATCATAATGAAGCCCATAAGATTTTCCATATAGCAGCTTTAGACGCTGATGAGTATTGTAGATTCCAACGTTGCTACCCTTGCTTTTGGGGATGAAGACTTTTTTATCATCAAGCAGATGCTCACAGGTATCCTTGTCCATTCCGACACCGTCATCCGAAACCAGAAAAACAATATCGCCGTCCTCTTCCCAGGCAGTGATAACGATAGTACCTGACTTATTGTCTTTTTCAAAAATCCCATGCAGGATAGCATTTTCTACTATTGGTTGGAAAGTCAGCTTGGGAATCTCATAATCCATAAGCGTATCCGGCACATCTGCGATAAATTCGATCCTGTCAGAAAAACGCATATTTTGAAGCTTAACATATAGAGAAACATGTTCGAGTTCTCGCTCAATGGAATCAATGGTGTTTTTTCTCGAGAGGGTAAGCTTGTAGAATTTTGAAAGTGAGCGGATCGCATCACTAACCTTATCAGTATCTCCTTCAATAGCCAACCAGTTTATCATGTCCAGCGTATTGTAGAGAAAATGCGGGTTTATCTGTGCCTGAAGAGCATTAAATTCAGAGGTCTTCAGTTTCTCTGCAGCTTTCTTCTGGTGTTCAATAAGCTGGTTTATCTGATCCGCCATGTGGTTATAGGTGATTACAAAATTACCGATCTCATCCTTGCCCTCTGCAATATTCAATTTGTGAACTTTGGTGTGCTGAGTACGTTCCATTTTATGTACTACGTTTTCCAAACGTTCAGAAATAGAACGGGAAATAAAACCCGAGAAACTAAGTGCGATGATCAGAGCCAGAGCGTATATACTGAGGTATTCCATGATCATGATCTGACCATGCCGCATGAGCGGAGAAGCAGGAATGATGGAAACCAGCTTCCAGTCAGTCCCTTCTATAGAGTAGTAGCTGGTATAAACCTGTCGTCCGAGTACCTGTCTTCGTACAAAGGTATCCTCTTTACCGATGATACGACCGAGATTTGTGTGATTCATGAAGTACATGGCAGAGAGCTCTCTATTTGAACTTGCAACGATATTCTCTCGTTCATTAACAATATAGTTAACTGCATGTGACTGATCCTCGGAAGGCATGAGGGCAAGAGTAAGCGGATCGGATGAAAAATAGATCACAAGATAGGCAGCGGTAGCTTCATCATACCCGTTGCCGGCATAGTGTATACGTTTAACATATGCCAGATCTGCATACTCACGGATCTCGTGCTGAGACAGGTAGAAAGAAGGGCAAAAAAGAGCATTGTCGGAAACAGCGCCCATGATACCTGACCAATAGATACCCCGTACATTTTCCATGGATAGGAAAATGTTGTGATCGGAAGAATTTCCGTAAAGATCTTCATAGGGAGTATCCAGATAAATTCGTATATCCTTTATCAAAGTTCCGTCGATACAGGATTCGATAGAATTAACAAAGGAAGCGGTAAGTTGTTTAGGATTCTTTGCAGGAGAAATATGAGAGAAAGTAGGATGACTGACGATTTCTCTCATGTAAGAATCATTTTCCAGAATACTGGAAACATTTTTTACGGTCTGGATATTCGTATTGATTGAATTTACAGTCTGCTCGGAAACCTTCTTTTCGCTATCAATGGTGACTGCGATGATCAGTTGATTTATCTGACCATAGAGAAGAGCTGTCACAGCCATGGTTGGAAAGAGAATCAGGAGGAGCGTAATGGCATGGAGCTTTCTGGATATCGGAACGTCGTAATAAAAATAATGAAGAAAGCGCCTGAGACACTGTATCATATGGAAGCCTTCTCTCTATATTCGGACGGAGTTTGGCCGGAATATTTCTTAAAAGACTTTCCGAAGTAATTTCCGTCGGAATAACCAACGCGAGAGGAAATATCCGATACTGAAAGCGTGGTTTCTGAAAGCAGTTTTTTGGCCTGATCCATGCGTACCTGAGTAATGTATTGGTTAAGTGTTGTGCCTGTCGCATTACGAAAAACTGTACATACGTAGGTTGACGTCAGATGTACATACTCGCCGATCTCTTTTACGGATAGATTTTCCCGGGCAATATTCTTATGAATATAATCACGTATCGAAATGATTACCGGATTTTCGGGTTCTTTCGTCTTGATAAGATGGATGTATTCATCGGATTTACTGTGGAGTAGTTCCGCTAATTCTCTGAGAGTACTGCATTTCTGTATATGATCCATCATGGATTCATTTATAGCGATAAGAGAATCCTGATGTAGATTTTGTGTGCGGCAGATATAAACAATTGAGAGAAACAGCTGGTAATAGATATCCTTTACCTGGTTGGGCATGAGTTTCCGGCTGTTTTTAAAGGAATTAAAGAGCTGATCCTCAAATTTACGGATACGGTCTGCGTCACCGGTTAAAAGAATATCGCGGTAGGTTGTGGCTGCATCGGGTATAAAAGCCGGATCGGAGGGCGCATTTGTATCGGTAAAAAGGCAGGTATTCCAATCTGAGAAGAAACTACTCTGCATCAGTACGACCGCAGAGTTATATGAACGGTAGGCGTTTTCTATACCGGATACCACGGAACCGGAAGAAATAAAAAATGATGGAAGACCGTTCATACATTTTTCAAGAGCATTACTAATACGCCGAATCGTTTTTTTATCAGGTTTTATAACGCTATAAACATGGAACACGAGATAAACATCGTGCTTTTCTACATGGAGCTCTGACATATGCATGCTGGATAGCGCAGAATCAAAAGGAGCCAGAAATCTCTGCCACATTTCTTCAGGAATTGTTTCCGTAGGGGAAGAAAATTTCACGATAAAGCACATGAAATACATGTCAGAACGGAGAGAAGGATCAGCGTCCTGAAGCATAGTATCAGAAAAAACTCCGGCTTGTCCCGGAGGTAATGTCATCCATAACGCAAGGCGGCCGGCTTGTGCCAGCATATCCCGCTGAAGGGTCTGCTGGGAGCGGTGAAAAGTCCGGTTGTTTTCAGCAGCCTCTAAAATAGCGTCCTCTAATTCGGATATGTTTACAGGCTTTTCCACATAGCTCACAGCTTTTAGCCGGATAGCGGCTTTTAGATATTCGCGATCGGAGAAACCGCTCATAAATATGATACTTATATCAGGCATGATCTTTCGTAGCTCGTGAGCCAGTTCTAATCCATTCAGGCGAGGCATCCGGATATCGCTTAAAATAATGTCAGGATGTTCACGCTTGGCCGTGTCAAGTGCGCTTAGTCCGTCGTCGGATTCAAGTATCTCGGTGATACCGAGACGCGACCAGTCGATATTTTTTTTTAAGCCTTCACGGGTCAGTATTTCATCATCTGCTATAAGTATCTTCATATATAATAAGTCTCCACTATTACCTAAAAATTACCTTCTTTTCGTATACTATCATAAAATTTTACCCCTATCAAAAAATATTACGATTTTATTGTTGTACAACATGCTTAATAATATAGCTATGAAAAGCAGTAAATGCGAAAAAATGATGGTCACAGAGGAGAGATTGATGTCAGATTCGGAATATATTCTTGAACTAAAAGATATTACGAAGATATTCCCTGGTGTTAAAGCGCTTAATCGTGTGCAGTTCCAGCTGAAACGCGGTGAGATCCATGCGCTGATGGGAGAAAACGGTGCGGGTAAGTCCACATTCATAAAGGTTATCACCGGCGTACACGCAGCAGAAGAAGGTCATATGTATCTCAATGGAGAAGAGGTACATTTCAAGGGGCCGAAAGATGCATCCAAAGCAGGTATTGCAGCAGTGTATCAGCATCCTACGACGTATCCGACGCTTTCTGTAGCAGAGAATATTTTCATGGGTCATGAGATCATAAAAAATGGGATGATCCAATGGAAAGAGATGAACCGTCAGGCGGATGAACTTCTTTCAAAGCTTCATGCTAATTTTAAATCTACGGATGAAATGGGAGCGCTCTCGGTTGCACAGCAGCAGATGACGGAGATTGCAAAAGCTCTTTCGACAAATGCAAAGATAGTTATCCTGGATGAGCCTACAGCTTCACTTACAGCAAATGAGTCGGAGGAACTTTACAGAATCGTTGAGAAATTAAGAGATGACGGTGTATCGGTTATTTTCATCTCCCATAGATTTGAAGATATGTACAGACTGGCGAGTCGTGTAACGGTATTCCGTGACTCGCAGTATATTGGTACTTATGATGTAGACAAGATTACCAACGCAGATCTCATTAAAGCAATGGTAGGTCGTGAGATCACGGATATGTTCCCAAAGCCTGATGTAAAGATCGGAGAAGAGATCTTTAAGATAGAAGGACTTAGCAGGACAGGATTTTTCAAAAACGTGTCTCTCAGTGTTCATGCCGGTGAGATAGTTGGCATGACTGGACTTGTAGGTGCCGGACGTACTGAGGTTATGGAAGCGGTATGTGGTATTACAAAGCCAGATGAAGGTAAGGTTTTTCTCAATGGAAGGCAGTTGAAAATAAAAAAGCCTTCGGATGCTATGAAAGAAGGAATTATCCTGCTTCCTGAAAATCGATCTACACAGGGACTGATACTTACATGGGGGCTGGGCAGAAATGTGACTCTTCCCATACAGAAGAAACTCGCAAAGGGATTTTTTAACGACATAAAAAAAGAAAATGAACTGGCCAGAGATTTCCTGGAAGAAGTCGACACAAAGGCAGTTTCTATATTTGATCCGGCAAGCTCTCTTTCAGGCGGTAATCAGCAGAAGGTTGTCGTAGCTAAGGCATTAGCTCAGGACAATATGAAAGTGATCATACTTGATGAGCCTACAAAGGGTGTTGACGTAGGAGCTAAAGCTGAGATTTATGCCATTATGGGGGAACTTGCAAAGAAAGGTTATGCAATAATCATGATCTCTTCAGAAATGCCGGAGATCCTTGGTATGTCGGATACGATCTATGTAATGTGTAATGGCCGCATCACAGGCTGCCTGAATCGTGAGGAGGCAACTCAGGAACACATCCTTTCTCTTTCGATGGAACACAATGACAAGAAAAGGGAGGCGGCTCAGTAATGGAACAGAAATCATTAATAAAAAAAATAACAGGATCCAGAGAAGCATTGCTTTTTTGCATCCTGATAGTATTGGGAATTGTTGTTACGGTCTTAAATCCGACATTTTTTTCACCAACGAATATAGCGCAGATATTCAGAAATAATGCGATCATCATGATCATGGCGGTTGGAATGTTCTGCGTAATGCTTACAGCGGGTATTGATATTTCCATTACATCTACACTGGCATTTTCGGGAATGTCGATAGGTATGCTGCAGAAACATGACATTGTTCAGAGCACGCTGCTTATGTTTCTTATTGCGATGGTCATAGGGTGTCTCGCCGGATTTTTAAATGGTCTTATTATTTCAAAGGGTAAAGTTGCTCCTATCATATGCACCATGGGATTCATGTATATCTGGAGAGGAATGGCATATGTGGTTGGAAACAGTTCCTGGGCTTCGGGTGAAGATGTATCGCAGTTTGCTAAGTTTGGTAAGGATGGAACTGTGGGCCCGTACATAATTTTGATCATAGTTTATGGCCTTTTCTTTGTCCTTATGAAGTGGACAAAGTTTGGAAGGAAAATCTATGCGGTAGGAGCAAATGCTGAGGCTGCAAGAGTTTCAGGTATAAACGTAGATAATGTACTAATTTCAGCATATACCATCATGGGACTTATGGCAGGTCTTGCCGGTGCACTTTCGGTTTCTATATATGCATCTGCTCAGCCAAATATGCAGTATGGTAAGGAGATGGATGTTATCGCAGCTTGCGTTATCGGTGGTGTATCGATGAGTGGTGGACGCGGAACGATCGTCGGTACATTTTTAGGAGCACTGATACTTGCTATCGTTGCAAAGGCTCTCCCGCTTGTGAATGTGCCCTCTATCGCACAGAACACAGTCAAGGGTGTCATTATTCTGGTGGTTGTCATCGTCAATGTTGTTAGCCAGAGAATGATCGATAAGCAGAACCTTGAGAGGAGGGAAATGTAATGGCAGGAAAATCCGGACGTTCCATTAAAGCGGAACAGGATGTCAGTTTCAAGAAGCTTATTCTGAGTTGGGAAGGCGTACTGTTTGTACTGATAATCTTACTTAATATTTTTAATGCGAGTATTTCACCGAGTTATACGGTTACAAATATCTTACGAGAGATGCCAAAGTATCTCGCAGAGATCTTAATGATGTTTCCGATGGCTTATATTCTGGTTCTTGGGGACATTGATATTTCGGTTGGATCGATCGTGTGTCTTTGTGCTACGATGACCTGTTTTATAAGCAATGCAGGTGCTCCGGCGATTGTTACATATATAGGATGTCTTGTGGTCGGCCTTATTTGCGGAATGGTAAACGGAACTGTTGCAACCAGATTTCCGGAACTTCCGAGTATGATCATTACACTTGGAACACAGATTATCTACCGTGGTATTGCGGAGATTTCACTTGGAAGTGGTGGTTCGGTGTCTTTCAATGATACGAAGAAGATCATGCCTCTTTCTAGAAAGATCGGACCGGTTCCGGTAGTGCTTTTTGTAGTGATCATTGCGGCGGTTATTTTTACAGTGGTTCTTGCGAAATGCACTTTTGGTCGTGAGCTTTATGCGATAGGTTCTAATAAGCTTTCTGCATTTTATGCTGGTGTTGAGGTTCAGAAATGCAGGTTTATTGCATATAGTCTTCTGGGACTTATGGCAGGTGCCTGTGGACTGTTTCTTACAGCATATATGTATGGGGCAAATACGACGACAGGTCAGGGTTTTGAAATGGAAGTCATAGCGATGTGCGTATTTGGAGGTATAGCCACTACAGGTGGTAAGGGAAATCTGATAGGAGCCATCATTGCAGGCGCGATCATTGTTCTGCTTAGAATCGCGCTTGGACAGATCAATCTTAATTCACAGCTTATCCTGGTCATTATTGGAGCGATGCTGATCATTGCTGTATTGATTCCGGGAATTCAGGCAAATATCAAGGCGCGCAGGAAGCTTAAACAAGCTCGATGAGGTAGTGGTACTGACATCCGGTGAGGTGTTGAGTATAAACAGGTATCAAATTTAAGGAGGATATTATTTATGAAAAGAAAAGCATTAAGTGTACTGCTTTCAGCAGCTATGACAGCAGCACTTCTGTCCGGCTGCGGCGGTTCTACAGGTGCAGCAAGTGAGGCAGCTCCGGCAACAAGCGAGGCAGCTCCGGCAACAAGCGAGGCAGCTCCTGCTGCAGATACAGCGAGTGAATCAGGGGCAGAAGCGGCAGCAGAGGCAACATCTGGAGCAGGTGCTTCCGGAAAGACTTTCGCGATAGTTGTTAAGTCTGCAGGTAATGCATACAACACAAAGGAAGAGGAAGGCTTTAAGGAGGTTATTGAAGCAGCCGGCGGTACAGTTGTAGTTAAGGAGCCTGAAGCAGCTACGGTTGATGCTCAGATTACAGCTATTCAGTCTCTTATTTCCCAGGGCGTTGATTCTATTTCTGTTGCTGCTAATGATGAGAATGCACTTCAGGCTACGCTTGAGGAAGCTATGGCAGCAGGAATCAAGGTTAACAGCTTTGATTCCAAGACGAATGCTGATTCCCGCATGACTTTTGTTAATCAGGCTGGTACTCAGGAGGTTGGTCAGACTCTTCTCGATGCTGTTTATGATCTGACAGGCGGTGAGGGTCAGTATGCTATCCTTTCTGCCACTTCTCAGGCTACTAACCAAAATGCATGGATCGATGCTATGAAGTCTATTGCTGAGGGTGATTCTAAGTATGCTAACCTTGAGCTTGTTGAAGTTGCTTATGGTGATGATGAACCTCAGAAGTCTACAGATCAGACTCAGGCACTTCTTTCAAAGTATCCTGATCTCAAGGTTATCTGCGCACCTACTACCGTTGGTGTTTCTGCGGCAGCTAAGGTTCTTCAGGATCAGGGTTCTTCTGTAAAGCTTACAGGTCTCGGTCTTCCTTCCGAGATGGCTGAGTACATCGGTGCTGATGATGCTCATTCCTGCCCATACATGTTCCTGTGGAATCCTATCGACCTTGGCAGACTGGCAGCTTATTCTGCTATTGCTCTTGTAAACGGTGATATTACAGGTGCTATTGGTGATTCTTTCACAGCTGGCGATATGGGTGATTATACTCTTACAGATGCAGGTGACAATGGTTCTGAGATTATTCTTGGACCTCCTTTCAAATTTGATCCTGATAACATCACAGAGTGGAAGGATGTTTATTGATCCCTTTATATCTTAACCACAGAGGAGGGCGGGCGTTTGCTCGTCCTCTTTTGCTATGGTGACGCGCGAGATGTATCACCGTACCATGAAGCATCTCGGCAGCCGTCGAATAATCCCGGTCACGTCTCGCTAAGCACTCGCCCTTAGAACGGGCTCGCGCAGCGATACGGACAGTGTATCATTCTCCGGCTAAACGCCTCTAAATGATGCTTCAGGTACGGTGATACATCTCGCGCTGACTTACATAGAGTCAAGTGTGACGAACCGGTTGCTCGCTGGCTCGCTCCGGTGGAGAGAAAAGTGCGAACGTCCCGCCCGAATGGGATTGACGTGTTACAGTTCAGACGTAAACGGAGCATTTACTGCGGAGTTTACGACCAAAAACGTTGAAAAGCCATTGGATTTTGCCCATCGCCGAAGGCGATTTAATTGGCAAAATCCGTTACGTGAGCGAGCTGTAAGCGAGTGAACAGGAACATTGACGTTTCACGCAACGGGGAAAAACGAAAACATGCGTATCAATTCGGCCTGTTGTCATGTTAAAATGGGTACAGAAAAATGTAAGGGGAGGGTGACAGAATATGAAGACCGAAGTGATTACCTTCGCGAATAATAAGGGGGGATCGGGTAAAACAACGACCTGTTCTAATGTGGCGTATTGTCTGGCTGATAAGGGAAAAAAGGTTCTGATGATAGATGGTGACATGCAGATGAATCTGTCACTGTCTTTTCTTGGAGAGGATGAGGTTCTGAGCCTGGCGCAGAGTGATAATAATCTGTACACTGCGATCCTTGCGGAAAAAGATATATCGGATACTATCATACGAACACCCTATGAAAATCTGGATCTGGTTCCATCATCCATGCTAATGAGCGGGATCGAAGAGGAACTATTCAAAAAGGGCGGTCGGGAAGATGTCTTTAAGAATGTGATCGCTGAAGTGAGGGAGTCAGGAGAGTATGATTACATAGTAATAGACACACCTCCGACCATAGGTCTTTGGGACAGAAATGTGCTTCATGTGACAGATCATGTGGTGATACCTGTGGAAGCATCGCCTTGGGGGCTTTTTGGACTTGCCAGCATGGTATCTTTCATAAAAGAAGCGGAGAAAAAGAATCCGGCACTTGGGATTCTTGGGATAGTGCTAACGAGAGTCAATGTCAGGAAGAACTATTTCCGTCAGACGGAAGAATTTTTGAGCGAAATGAAAGAAATCTATGTTTTTGACACAGTGATCCGAAATGACAGTATGGTAGAGTGGGCGCAGGATAATAGTAAGCCTGTGACTGCCTACAGGAAAAATGCCCGAAGTGCGGAAGAGTACAGGAATCTGACAGATGAGATTTTAAAGAGAATGTAAACGGTAAAAGTCCACATACAAACGGACATCCTGAAACGATCAGATATTTTAAGTGGATATTTATGGAGGAAATGAGATATGACACTTGGAAAGAGCAGCATTGAACGTGCAGCAGCAACAGTTAATCCTGAGGAGAATGTAAAACAGGCTGAAGCAGTTAATACAGAAGAGAAAAAAACAGTGAAAAAAACCGTATCTGCAAAAGCTGCGAAAAAGAGAACTGCCTCAAAAAAGACAGAAGTTAAAGCACATGTTGTGTCCGGTACGGACAAGCAGGTTTTTGCAACTATCGCAAAAGATAAAGGGATTAATGTTCATTATGGCGTGAACGATGAACTACCAACATTCTTGCTTTGATCAATATGGAGGGGACATGAATCGTAAGGCATTTGCAGTAAAGATAAATGAGGGTAAGTTTAATGAGTTTCGTGCTAAACTGGGTCAGATCTGGCCTGATGCCGTGAAACTTTTGGATAAGATCGGTGCCCGGAATATGAGTCTGTGGAATATAGAAGATCTGGTATTTGGGTATTATGAAACGGATGATGTGATCATCCCGTCGGATAGTGAAAAGATTGCGCTGGCGGTTATAGAAGATCAGTTTAAGGACATTGCAAAATGGATATCTGAACCCTGGAAGCCAATGCGTCTTATGTATCAGGATTTCGGTATCGTCCGTGAAAATAAGGAATTGATACGGCATAGAGTCTTTGCGACAAAACTAAAAGGACCGATGGAAGAAGAGTACAGACGGCGTCATGCTGCATTGGAGGAAGCTCGCGGAGACAAGCCGACCCCCGGACCGGACAGTAATTTTTCTATATGGAGTGCCGGAGGATATATCTTTGGATATGATGAGATAGACACGACAATGGAAAAAGCTGAGACTGAACAGAGTCGTGAAGATACGATAAAATGGGAAAAGAAGATGCTCGAGATCATGACGTGGTACACTGATGATGTTGACTGGATAACAGGCGACCACCATAAGCATGTTTCGAGGATAGCATTTCATCACTAACGCATGAATGCCCCTTGCGCGAGGAAATCACCATGGAATTTGATATAGAAGAAAACCTGGCAAAACTTCCAAAGAAGCCGGGGGTATATATAATGCACGCGGCTAATGATGAGATCATATATGTCGGAAAGGCAATAAATCTCTTTAACCGAGTGCATCATTATTTTAGGAAAAATAAGAAAAGCCCGAAAATACAGAAGATGGTCACTCATATTAATTATTTTGAGTATATCGTTACTGATTCGGAGCTGGAAGCACTGGTGCTTGAGAGTAATCTTATAAAGAAGCATCGCCCTAGATATAATACGATGCTTAAGGATGACAAGAGTTATCCGTATATCAAGGTTACTATAAAAGAAGAATATCCAAGAATCATTTTTACCAGAAAGCCACAGGGAGATACGGGATCGGACAGATCAAAGGCAAAGTTTTTTGGTCCATACACTTCTGCCTGGGGAGTTAGGGATACCATAGACCTTATTAATAAGATTTATCATTTAAGAACCTGCAACAGAGTTCTTCCGCGGGACATAGATAAAGAGAGACCATGTCTAAAGTATCACATTAATATGTGCGCCGGACCGTGTAAATCTGGGTGTGTTACACCGGAGGAATACCGTGAAAATGTTGATGGAGCGCTTGATTTTCTAAATGGAAACTATGCACCGATATTAAAGATGCTTGAGGAAAAAATGGCGAAGGCATCGGAGGAACTTAGGTATGAAGATGCCATAACATGGCGGGATCTCCTAAATTCCGTAAAAACTGTAGCGCAGAAGCAAAAGATAACTAGCAGTGACGCAGAGGACAGAGATGTTGTTGCACTTTACAGTGATCAGGATGAAGCAGTTGTTCAGATTTTCTTTGTGCGTAATGGACGTCTGGTCGGACGTGACCATTTTTACATGACGGGAGTACAGGATTTAACGGATTCCGAAGTTATAGAAAATTTTGTAAAACAGTTTTATTCGGGTACAGCGTTTCTGCCGCGAGAGATCATGCTGGAAACTGATGTAGAAGACAGAGAAGTGATAGAAGAGTGGCTCACGAATAAAAGAGGTGCAAAGGTTACGCTGCTGGTTCCGAAGAGGGGCATGAAAGAACGACTTATCCGGCTTGCAAAGAAAAATGCTGAGCTTGTTCTCACGACAGACAAGGATAAACTTAGAAAAGAAACTGCACGAACGACCGGAGCAGCACAGGAACTTGCGGATCTTATCGGTATAGAAAGTGCAGAACGTGTGGAGTCATACGATATCTCCAACATAAGCGGTTTTGAATCCGTAGGAAGCATGGTCGTTTTTGAAAATGGAAAAGCAAAGCATTCTGATTACAGAAAATTCCGTATAAAGTCAGTCGTCGGACCAAATGATTACGCAAGTATGAAGGAGGTACTGACGAGGCGATTCAAGCGATATATAGAAGCAGGAGAGTCGGAAGATACGGATTCTTTTGCAAAAGCGCCTGACCTGATCCTTATGGACGGAGGAAAAGGACAGGTAAATATTGCTCTTGAAGTTTTAGGTGAGCTGAGTCTGGCTATTCCGGTAGCGGGAATGGTAAAAGATGATCATCACAGAACGAGAGGTATTTACTTTAATAATGTCGAGCTGCCGATAGACTCACATTCGGAAGCATTTCGTCTTGTCACCAGAGTACAGGATGAAACTCACCGATTTGCCATAGAGTATCACAGATCTCTGCACGGAAAGGCACAGCTACATTCCGTACTCGATGATATTCAGGGTATAGGTGATACAAGGAGAAAGGCACTGATGAAGGCATTTGGCTCAATTGATGCCATAAAAAAAGCATCAGAAGAAGAACTTGCCCGGGTACCCGGCATGAACGCCCGCGCAGCCGAGGCAGTAGTAGACTTTTTCCGCGTTGTAGCGGACAAGCATAAATGATAAAATGATGACAGGGTCAAAAGTAAAAAATCCGATTGTGCGTGCACAAAAAGGATTTTTTATTAATGAAAAAAATACAAACGAACATTGAGGAGGGATCTGTCATGGCAACTGTGGCATTAAAAAGCCTGATCGATAAGATGAATCTGATAAATCTGACGCCGGGAATCGAAGTAACCGGAAGAAAGATCACACAGCCGGAGATAAACAGACCGGCGCTGCAGCTTACAGGTTTTTTTGAACATTATGATACAGCACGTTTGGAAATCGTTGGATTTGTTGAATATACCTATATGCAGCAGATGTCTGACGACAGGAAGCAGGAAATATACGAAAAGCTCCTTGACAGTGCAGTACCCGGAGTGATCTTTTGCCGTGATCTTGATCCTGATGACATCTTTATAAAGATAGCAGAAAAGAATGATGTTCCGATACTTAAGACATCGATGTCAACATCCGGTTTCATGGCAGAAGTTATACGTTGGCTCAATGTTATGCTGGCTCCGTGTATTTCAATCCATGGAGTATTGGTTGATGTAAACGGTGAAGGTGTGCTTATCACAGGTGAAAGCGGTATTGGTAAGAGTGAAGCCGCACTGGAACTTATAAAAAGAGGACATCGTCTTATTTCCGATGACGTAGTGGAGATAAGAAAAGTCAGCGATGATACCCTTATCGGATCAGCACCGGATATAACAAAACACTTTATTGAACTCCGAGGAATTGGTATTATAGACGTTAAGGCTCTGTTTGGTACGATGAGCGTAAAAGATACACAGTCGATAGATCTTGTTATCAGACTGGAAGACTGGGATAAAGACAAGGATTATGACCGCCTTGGTCTGGAAGAAGAATATACAGAGTACCTCGGAAAGAAAGTAGTTTGTCATAATATTCCTATCCGTCCCGGTCGAAATCTAGCTATTATCTGCGAAACGGCAGCTGTTAACTATAGACAGAAAAAAATGGGATACAATGCGGCACAGGAACTCTATAAGAGAGTGCAGGATAACCTGCAGAAACGCCGCGAGGAGGAATGATTTAAGTTATGGGAAAGTATGCATTCGGTATTGATGTAGGTGGAACATCCGTAAAGCTCGGTCTTTTCACTGTTGAAGGTGAACTCGTTGAAAAGTGGTCTATCCCCACTCGTTCAGATAACGGCGGAAAGGATATCCTTCCGGACATTGCAAAGTCCGTACTTAAGAAGAAGGAAGAGAAGAATCTTTCTGACGAGGATGTAGTCGGAGCAGGTATCGGACTTCCGGGACCGGTAGATTCAGACGGAGTGATCCGCAAGGCAGTTAACCTGCATTGGGAAAATACATTTAATGTAGCAGATGAACTGTCAAAACTACTCAATGGAATGAAGGTCAAGGCAGGAAATGACGCAAATGTCGCAGCACTCGGAGAGGCATGGGTCGGCAGCGGAAAAGGCTGTAAGGACGTTGTAATGGTAACTCTCGGAACAGGAGTCGGCGGTGGCATTATCGTAGATGGTAATATGCTCAGCGGTTCTACAGGAGCAGGCGGAGAAATCGGTCATATCTGTGTAGATCCTTCTGAAACAGCAGTATGTAACTGTGGTAATCATGGATGCCTCGAGCAGTTTTCTTCTGCAACAGGTATCGTTCGTCTCCTTGAGAAAGAAATCGCAGCTAATCCTGATGAGCATACTCTCATGAATGAGAAGAAGCACACTGCAAAAGATGTATGGGATGCAGTAGAGGCTGGTGATGCTCTTGCGAAAAGAGTGGCAGAGCAGTTTGGCTATTACCTTGGATTTGGACTTGCTAATATCGCAAGTGTAGTTAATCCTGAACTTATCATCATCGGTGGAGGCGTTTCCATGTCAGGAGATGTTATCATGCCGTTTATCACAGAAAACTTTAAGAAATTTGCTTTCCATGCGTGCAAGGACACAAAGTTCGTAAGAGCTGTACTTGGTAACGATGGTGGAATCTTTGGCGCTGCTAAACTTGTATTGTAAAAATGAGTGAATATTTTTTTGATTATCTGAAAACTCTCATTCCGGAGGAACGTATCCTCCGGAATGAGCTTATGTCTAAGCATACAACTTTCCGCGTGGGAGGCCCCGCGGATTTCTTTATCACACCTCATGATACAGAGGAATTATCGGCTCTGATCAGATATCTTAATCTGGTTGAACGTGAGTATATGATCGTCGGAAACGGTAGTAACCTGTTGGTCGGAGATCATGGTTACAGAGGAGTTATAGTCCACCTTGGCGAGGAGTTTAAGAAGGTGGAAGTTAACGGTGACACAATAACCGCAGGAGGAAGTGCTCTTCTTTCGGCTGTTGCTGAGACAGCGTGTAAGGCAGAACTTACCGGTTTTGAATTTGCAGCCGGAATCCCCGGAACAGTAGGCGGAGCGATGGTTATGAATGCCGGCGCCTACGGCTCTGAAATGGGTGATGTTGTGGTATCTGTTGACCTGTTAACACCGGATGGAGAGATCGTTACACGTTCGGTTTCAGAGATGGACTTTGGGTACAGAAAGAGCATCCTGCAAAGAGACAGATCAACTGTGATAGGCACAGTTTTTTCTTTGAAAAAGGGAGATCAGACAGAAATCCGAAGCAGGATGAACGAGCTTATGGAGATGCGCAGGGCAAAGCAGCCACTTAATTTTCCCAGTGCAGGAAGCACATTTAAGAGACCTGAGGGCTTTTTTGCGGGAAAACTTATCATGGATGCCGGCCTTGGCGGTTATATGATAGGTGGAGCACGTATTTCGGAAAAGCATTGTGGTTTTGTAGTAAACGCCGGAAATGCAACTGCCGCAGATATACTTGATCTTATTCATGAGGTGCAGGAAAAAGTTCAGGCGCGTTTTGGAGTCAGACTGGAACCGGAAGTCCGTATAGTCGGGGAATTCTGACGGAATAGGCGGAGCAATGAAGTTTGTTGTTGTTACCGGTATGAGTGGTGCCGGAAAAAGTACATCGTTAAAAATGCTGGAGGACCTTGGTTATTTTTGTGTAGATAATCTTCCGGTACCTCTTATCGGAAAATTTGCAGATCTTGCTTACGGTCCAAGCAGCGAACTGGAAAAGATTGCCATTGGTATTGATGTACGTACTGGTCTTAAGGATGTGGAAGCTGCACTGGAAAGCCTGAAAGAGCAGGGACGTGAGTTTGAGATTCTTTATCTTGATTCGGAGGATGATGTTCTGATCAAGAGATTTAAGGAAACAAGACGCTCGCATCCGCTGGTTGCAAACGGACGGGTTGAAGAGGGCATAAATAAAGAGAGAAATCTTCTTAAGTATCTCAAAAAGAACGCGTCCTATATCATTGACACCAGCCACATGCTGACCAGGGAACTGAAGTCTGAGGTAAACGATATCTTTTCAAAAAACAAGGGATATGGAAATCTGTTTATAACTGTACTTTCGTTTGGTTATAAGTATGGAATCCCTAACGATGCCGATCTGGTATTTGATGTGAGATTTCTGCCAAATCCATATTATATAGATGAGCTGAAACCTAAGAGTGGAAATGACAGTGAAGTACAGGAATATGTCATGGGCTTTAAGGAAGCGGGACAATTTTTGGATAAGCTGGAAGATATGCTTTTGTTCCTTGTCCCAAATTATGTAATAGAAGGAAAGAATCAGCTGGTAATAGCCATTGGATGTACGGGAGGAAAGCACAGAAGTGTTACTCTCGCCAATAAGATATATGAGAGGCTTGCTTCTCACGGTAAGTACGGTATAAAGATCGAACACCGTGATATAGAGAAAGATAATCTGAGAAGATAAGGTTTATTTTATGTCGTTTTCCCAGAAAGTTAAAACTGAAATTGCATCAACGATCCCGGCATCCAGACATTGTCAGCTTGCCGAGCTTGCGGGGATCTTTACTCTGTGTGGTAATTGGAGCGGCAGGAAAGACGGCAGAAATGCCATTATTTTCCTGCAAACAGAGAACCTTACGGTGGCAAGAATCTGCTTTACATTGCTAAAAAAAGTGGGTAGAATAATTGTTGATGTGCTTGTTAGAGGGGGAAAAACTCCTGTATATCTGCTGAAGATCAGTGGTGATGAAGCGAGCACGATCGCTGATGCGCTAAAATTGTCAGTCGAAAAGGATTCAGTAAGTGAGCTTCTTATCGAAAAGGCATGTTGTAAAAGAGCGTTGATAAGAGGAGCTTTTCTCGCCGCCGGGTCCATGAATGATCCGGCTCGTTCTTATCATATGGAAATTGTGTGTGATGCGAATGAGATTGCAGATCAGCTCAGATGTGTGATAAACAGTTTCGGAATGAACAGCAAAATAGTAAGACGGAAGAAGTATTTTGTGGTATATCTAAAGGAGGGCGATGAAATCGTCACGATGCTGAACATCATGGAAGCACCGGAAGCCCTTATGAGTATGGAGAACACCCGAATTATCAAGGAGATGAGAAATACTGTAAATCGTCGTGTGAACTGCGAAACTGCAAATATAGCGAAAACAGTGAGTGCAGCCGTAAAGCAGGTAAATGATATTGAACTTATCCGTGATACGGAGGGGCTGCATACGTTAAGCGATTCTCTCAGAGAAATGGCAGAGGTTCGACTCACATATCCGGAGGCAACTCTTTCAGAGCTTGGAAAGTATCTTTCTCCGCCGGTCGGGAAATCCGGAGTAAACCACAGATTGCGTAAGTTGAGTGAAATTGCAGACGACATAAGGAGGAGAGGTTATGACAACAAAGACAGTTAAGGTATCTCTGCAGGAAGATCTTGACACCCGTCCGATAGCGATGCTGGTTCAGATGGCGAGCCAGTATAATTCAACAGTATATATCGATCATGAGTCTAAGCATGTAAACGCAAAGAGTATCATGGGAATGATGACCTTGGCACTTAAGAACGGTGACAGTGTCAATGTAGTTGCTGAGGGCACGGATGAAGAGGATGCCGCAGCAAAGATCAGCCAGTATCTCGGAGGAGATGTACAGGCAGCCGGTTGAACGAGGTAGTTAATGTATGGGCAAAAAATTGCTCTTTATCTATAATCCACATGCGGGAACCGCAAAGATCAGAAACAATCTGCTGGATATTATAGATATTTTTTCTGGAGCCGGTTATGAGATAACAGTGTATCCGACACAAAAACAGGGAGATGCCATACAGTGGACCCGTGAAAAAAGCGGGGGATATGACCTTCTTGTTTGTTCGGGCGGTGATGGTACACTTGATGAGGTTGTGGCAGGTATGCTTCAACGAGAGGCACGTATCCCTATAGGATACGTGCCCGCAGGAAGCACAAATGACTTTGCCGAAACACTCAAAATTCCGTCTGATATGCTTGAGGCAGCTAATGTTGCCGTTAATGGTAAGCTTTTTTCATGTGATATGGGAAAGTTCAACTACATGTCTTTTGTGTATGTAGCTGCATTTGGGATTTTTACGGATGTTTCGTATGAAACGAAACAGGATCTTAAGAATACTTTCGGTCATCTGGCATATCTGATCGAAGCAGCAACACGTCTTCCTCAGATAAAATCCTATCATATGAAAGTTTCATGGGAAGATCAGGAGATTGAGGATGATTTTCTGTATGGAATGATCAGTAATTCATTGTCTGTCGGAGGTATTAAATACCTGACGGGACCGGATGTGGTTCTGGACGATGGTCTTTTTGAAGTAACACTTATCCGTATGCCTAAGGAAGTACAGGATTATACGGAAATAGCCGGTTCTATTTTAGCGAATACTCAAAGTAAATTTGTTGTAAATTTCAAAGCGAGCCGTATTCGATTTGAGAGTTCAGAGGAAGTTCCGTGGACTCTTGACGGAGAATTCGGCGGCAGACCTAAGGTAGTCGAACTTGAAAATATGCATAGGGCACTTCAGATGGTCGTGCCTCAAATTGCAGACCTGCCGTGTATGAAGGTCGCTATACCGGAGAAAGAGCCTGAACTCGAGACCGGTTTGTGATAGATAGTACAGAAAGGATGGGATGTTATGCCGTTAGTTACAACTACTGAAATGTTCAAAAAGGCTTATGATGGAGGTTATGCTATCGGAGCCTTCAACGTGAATAATATGGAGATTGTTCAAGGCATCACGGAAGCTGCAAGAGAGCTTCATTCTCCTGTTATCCTTCAGGCTTCGGCAGGTGCGAGGAAGTATGCGCAGGCAGCGTATCTGAAGCATCTTGTAGAGGCTGCTGTGGAAGCTACTAATGACGAGATTCCAATCGCTCTGCATCTGGATCACGGCGCAGATTTTGATATTTGCAAGGACTGCATTGATAATGGATTTACATCGGTCATGATCGATGGTTCTTCAAGACCTTATGAAGAAAATATCGAAGTTTCAAAGCAGGTGGCGGATTATGCGCATGAACATGGCGTAGTGGTTGAAGCGGAACTCGGAACGCTGGCCGGCATAGAAGACGATGTAAATGTAGCTGCTGAAACAGCTCAGTATACCGATCCTGATCAGGTTGTTGATTTTGTGAATCGTACAGGCGTTGATTCTCTGGCTATTGCTATTGGTACGAGTCACGGAGCATATAAGTTTAAGCCCGGCACGCAGCCGCATATCAGACTGGATATCCTTGCTGAGATCGTAGATAAACTGCCGGGATTCCCAATCGTACTTCATGGATCTTCATCTGTTCCGCAGGAACATGTAAAGACTATAAATGAATATGGCGGAGCACTTCAGGGAGCTATCGGTATACCTGAGGATCAGCTTCGTGAGGCCGCAAAGAGCGCAGTATGTAAGATCAATATTGACTCTGATCTCAGACTTGCCATGACAGCTGGCGTAAGAGAGCATCTTACAAAATATCCTTCACACTTTGATCCTCGTCAGTATCTTAGCGATGGCAGAAACAATGTAAAGGTTCTTGTTCGGGACAAGATCATAAATGTCCTTGGATCAGAGAATAAGGCGTAATTCCAGGCGCGTCCGGTTTTCGGACGCGCTTTTGTATATCATAAAATGTATAAATATAACGGAAAAAAACTTAAACTAGTAGTCTTCTGTCTTTCGGATCAGAATCCACTGTATCTCGATGAAGTACTGGATGATCTGGAAAAAAACGGTATAGGGACAGCGTTTATCGAGTCAGATATACGAACAGGTGATATGATGAAAGTTCCTGAGGAGTGTTTTGTTATTACAGACGTTCCGACAGGTCGTTTTTTTGCTGAAAACAGTAATATAGGTTATGCTGCTTTTATACCTGACGGTGATAAAACATTTCCGTGTGAAAATGCGTTGTGTGTCATAGAAGGATTTGATGAGATCACGGCAGATTTTATTGAGAAGCTGTTTCAGAGATATAACGGTATTCCCTGGAAGATCCTTGAAACGCCAAGAACCATTATAAGAGAGCTGACGCTTGATGATATAGATGAACTTTACGAACTGTACAGCGATCCTATGATTAAGAAATATATCCCTCCGCTTTATGAAAAGAGGGAAGATGAGATTGAATTTGAAAGAGCGTACATCGAAAAAATGTATGGTGTCTGTGGATTTGGATACTGGCTGGTGCTTGATAAGAAATCTGGTGATGTGATAGGCCGTGCAGGCATATCCCCAAGAGCAGGTTATGACAAGTTGGAACTTGGTTATCTGATAAAGGAAAAGTATAGAGGCCGGGGGATAGCGGAAGAAATATGCAGGGCGATCCTTGAATATGGAAAGGAATACCTGGAGCACACGTCGTATAATGCTTTTATTCAGGCGGATAATACGGACTCGATCAGACTTGCGGAAAAACTGGGGTTTAAGCGGATCGGAGAAGCGTTTGAAGAAGGCAAGATCATGCAGATCTACAGATTGGAAATGAAGCGTAATTCGTGAGCTGAATCATCAGTGAATTAATTTACATCATAATGAAAATTGTGTTTAAAAGGGAGGATGCCAGGCGCCCAGCGCCTGGCATATTATGAAAAAGTTTTTATATAGTATTAAATACTATCAGTCTGTCTTGTTTGGATTGAAAGGATTTCTCTCTTTCGATGATCTTAGTATACAGAAAGCATGTGTACAAAATTTAGTTTACTAATGAAGTTTTTTCAAATGATTTATGAACGAGAAATGAACATGCGTATAAATTTTTAGACAATAAACCCACAAAAAACACGGAAACGTTGACAATACAAGGGGTTTGCGATAGTATGGAAAAGAAAAAATCAAAAATTTGTTAGTCAGATAGAGAAACGAGAGGAGAGTGGGCATGGCTATTCGAAGAAGAGCAGTTGCACCTTCTGATACAAACGCTTCTGGCAAAGAAACATCAGCTGAAGCAGTGAAGGGTGCTGACGCAGTAAAGACTACAGCAAAATCAACCGTAAAGACTACGGCTGCAAAGAAAACGACAGCAAAGAAGGCTACCGATAAGGAAACAACAGCAAAGAAGACTACCGCAAAAAAGGCAGCTTCTAAGAAGGAAACGTTTATCGTTCAGTTCCGTGGACGTGAAGTCAGCAAGGAAACAATAGAGCATCGTTTTCAAGATGTATGGACAAAAGATTTTGGAAGAAAGATCGGTGAAGTTAAATCAGTCGCTTTTTATGTAAAGCCTGAGGATTCAGCAGTATACTTCGTTGTAAACGGAGAGGAAGAGGAAAGAGGAAGCTTCCCGATTTGATCGGATTTTATGAATAATACGAATGAAAAAAAAGCCGGATACGAAAGCATCCGGCTTTTTCTAAAACAACAGGTTAACGGACCTCAAAAAATTATAAATATCATCAGTATACCGTTGGTTATCTATCTGGTATGGTTTCTTTTTGGAATTTTCAACCATACACTAATAGATGCCGGATATCCGAACGAATATCGTGAGGCGGCTAATGTATTACTGACGAAGGAGTTTATGGAGGGAAATAACCCATATTCTCTGTCGGCTCTTAAAGGTGATATTCCGCCGATGGTATATCTGTACGGACCTCTTTATTCGGTTATAGTAGCGCTTGTGGGAAAAGTCGTTCACGTGGATCTGGTCTTGCTGCATTACATGGTTACCTTTGCGGCGATACTGATATCAGCATTTCTTGGTGCCTGGATCACGGCAGAGCGGACAAGTACGGTTACGGCTCCGCTGGCGGCGTTTTTATTTTTGATCACGTGCCACTGGAGATATAACTACGTAAATGCTGTGCCGGATAGTATGGCATTGATGTTTATGATAGTGGTCTTTTTCGTCCTAACGAGAAAAAGGTTTCGGCATAAAGCAATCGTATGCGCGGTGCTCACGCTTTCGATGCTGCTTACAAAGCAGTACTTTCTGCTTATTGCAGGTACAGTTACGGCATGGCTTTTTTTATTTGAGAAAAAGGCTGAATCATTTAAGTATCTTTTTTACCTTGCAGTCCTTACGGCAGCAGGTGCCTTTGTTATTCAATGGAAAATGCCGCTTTTCTGGACATATCTAATATACTTTGCAAAGGGACCGGGATCCGGTGTAGCAGGAACCGTTACCCGCGGAACGGTAAAAATGTCCGGAGAAGCGTATAACTTTATGCAGATCATGTCCATAGGCGGTATGTATCTCATGCTGTTTATCACGGAGACGATAGGTGTTGTGATTTCGTTCTTCCGAAAAAGGCTTGACCGGGTGGATCTCTTGATGCTGGGGCATATGGCTGTTGCAGGGATATGTCTTCTGTATATCGGAAAGAATGATGGAGCATGGCTTTCGTACTATCTTGAACTCTTTGTTCCGGCGCTGGTCATCGGCGCTATGATAATGATAGAAAAAGTGCTGATTCCGGACGGCAAAAAGCTTTCAAAGCCTTGGGGCATAAGGATTAAGTTTACAGATGCAATCGCAGCGGATCTTCCTAAAAAGGAATGGTTTGTTACCGCTTATGCAGCGTTTTACCTGCTTCTTGTTGGATTTACGATCCTACGCACCGGAACCAGACTTCCCGTATCACCGCTTAATGAAGAAAATTATGAGCAGTGGGAGGAAGCTGAAGCACTTCTCGATGCGAACAAGGGTGATATGTATCTTTATCCTCCGCTCGCATATTATGGGATAAGGAACGGCATATATATCTATAACACAGGCCAGCCCTTTGTAATAACAGAGAAGTTTTATAACCGGTATCTTGAGTCGGAAGAGGATAAGAAATCATATCCTTATGCAGGAGAGATTTTTTCATCTCATCTCGATTATCGTGAAAAGGTGAGAGAAAAAGTCAGGAACGGTGAATACTCAGTGGTCACGTATATTACGGACTACGATATAGTATTTGATGAAAATGATCTGAAGGAAAAATATAAACCGGAAAAAACTTTGACGCTGAAAACAGGACGATGGAGTTGGGATGTCCAGTTTTGGGTATTAAAGTGATATTTGTAAGTCTTGGGAGAGGATTATGTCCTCTCCTTTTTGATGCGCTATTGTTGACAAAATAAAAGCCTGGTGATATCTTATGTGATGTAGATATTAGCACTCATATAAATTGAGTGCTAACACGACAGAGGCAGGCGGAAGCGTTTGACCCTGAAACTGTCGGTCAGATCCGACAGATATGAGGTTACTTTTTATGGAGATGAGCGAAAGGAAAACTAAAATACTCGAGGCCATTATTCGGAATTATCTGGAGACAGGCGAGCCGGTAGGATCACGTACGATTTCCAAGTGCAGTGATATGAAGCTTAGCCCTGCAACTATCCGAAATGAAATGTCTGACCTTGAGGAGATGGGCTATATTCTCCAGCCGCATACTTCTTCCGGAAGGATTCCTTCTGATAAGGGTTACCGGTTCTATGTGGACCGCCTTATGAAAGATAAGGAAAAAGAAGTAGAGGAAATGCACGAAGTCGTGGTACAGAAAGCGGACCAGCTGTCAGTGCTTTTGCAGCAGGTTGCAAAGCTTCTTGCAGACAACACACACTATGCAGCGATGATCTCATCGCCGCAGATCCATCACAATAAGCTGAAGTTCATTCAGCTGTCAAAAGTGGATGCGAACAGCATCCTTGCCGTCATCGTCGTGGAGGGAAATATTATTAAAAATAAGATGATCCGCGTAGACGGTGAGTTGGATGACGATACTGTACTGAAGCTGAATCTGTTACTAAATACGCATCTTAACGGTCTTTCACTGGAGGAGATCAACCTGGGCCTGATTACTCTGATCAAGGAAAGGGCAGGTATTCATTCTGATCTCGTGGGATCTGTTATCGATGCTGTGGCAGAAGCGATAAGAGCGGACGAAAATCTGGAAATCTACAGCAGCGGAGCGAATAATATTCTGAAGTATCCGGAGCTTACTGATAATAATACTAAGACCAGTGAGATCCTCAGCACAATAGAGGAGAAGGAACAGTTCGGCCGACTGATGGAAGAGTCGCTGAATGAAGTTAATGCCGGAAATGAAAACAGTACGGGTATTCAGGTTTATATCGGAAATGAATCCCCGATACAGTCCATGAAGGACTGCTCTGTTGTGACAGCGACCTATGAGTTGGAAGATGGTATGAAAGGAATGATGAGTATCATTGGACCAAAGCGGATGGATTATGAAAAGGTCGCGAAGACGCTGAAGAGGCTGCAGGATCAGCTGGATGCACTATATAGAAAGAAAGACTGATAGAGGAGGCGAAGGCTTTTGAGTGATAAGAAAAATATCGAGGACATTGAAGTAGAAGAGAAGGCCGATGCCGTAAGTGATACAGAGGAAACGGAAACAGAAGGAGCTGCCGGGGCAGAAGAAACTGTTGATGCTGAGAGCGGTGAAACTGAGGAAAAGACTGAGTCTGAGGAAGAAAAGAAAGATCCGAGAGATGCAAAGATCGAGGAACTTAATGATAAGCATATCAGACTGATGGCTGAGTTTGAAAACTTCCGTAAACGTTCTGAAAAGGAAAAGGATCAGATGTTTGAGACCGGTGCGAAGAGTGTGGTTGAAAAGATCCTTCCGGTTGTAGACAATTTTGAACGTGCTCTGTTGATGGCTGAGCAGGCGAATGCAGATGAAGATGCTGAAAAAGATCCGTTCATGGATGGAATGGAAAAGGTTTATAAGCAGCTTCAGGCAGGTCTTGATGAGATAGGTGTGAAGCCTATCGAGGCAGTTGGAAAGGAATTTAACCCTGATTTCCACAATGCCGTTATGCAGGAAGAATCCGAGGAATTTGAGTCCGGTATCATCTGCAAGGAGTTATTAAAGGGTTATACATACAGAGATTCAGTTGTTAGGCACTCAATGGTAAGTGTTGTTCAGTAATAAGTAAGAGAAAACCAGGAGGTTATGGTTATGAGTAAGATTATTGGTATCGACCTTGGTACTACTAATAGCTGCGTAGCAGTTATGGAAGGTGGTAAGCCCACTGTTATAGCAAATGCAGAAGGTGCACGTACTACACCGTCTGTTGTTGCATTTACAAAGAATGGCGAGCGTCTTGTTGGTGAGCCGGCAAAGCGTCAGGCTGTAACAAACGCTGATCGTACTATCGCTTCAATTAAGCGTGACATGGGTACAGATCATGGCCGTACAATCGATGATAAGAGATATTCACCGCAGCAGATTTCTGCTATGATCCTTCAGAAGCTTAAGGCTGATGCAGAGAGCTATCTTGGTGAGACTGTATCAGAGGCAGTTATTACTGTTCCTGCTTACTTCAATGATGCTCAGCGTCAGGCTACAAAGGATGCAGGTAAGATCGCAGGTCTTGATGTAAAGAGAATCATCAACGAGCCTACAGCAGCAGCGCTTGCATATGGTCTTGATAACGAGAGCGAGCAGAAGATCATGGTATATGACCTTGGTGGTGGTACATTCGATGTATCTATCATTGAGATCGGTGATGGTGTCATTGAGGTTCTTGCTACTAACGGTGATACACACCTTGGTGGTGACGATATTGATAATGCAGTTGCCCAGTACATGCTTGACGATTTCAGACAGAAGGAAGGCGTTGACCTTTCCGGCGACAAGATGGCAATGCAGAGAATCAAGGAAGCTGCAGAGAAGGCTAAGAAGGAGCTTTCAAGCGCTAATACAACAAACATCAACCTTCCGTTCATTACAGCAACAGCTGAGGGTCCTAAGCACTTTGATATGAACCTTACACGTGCTAAGTTCGAGGAGCTTATCTCCGGTCTCGTAGAGAGATCTGTTGTTCCTGTACAGAACGCTATGAAGGATGCTGGTCTGAACTACAGCGATATCACAAAGGTTCTCCTTGTTGGTGGTTCTACACGTATCCCTTGCGTACAGGAAAAGGTTAAGCAGCTTACAGGTAAGGAGCCTAGCAAGACTCTTAATCCTGATGAGTGCGTAGCTCTCGGTGCTTCCATCCAGGGTGGTAAGCTCGCAGGTGATGAGGGTGCAGGCGATGTACTTCTTCTTGACGTAACTCCGCTTTCTCTTTCTATCGAGACAATGGGTGGCGTAGCTACAAAGCTTATCGAGAGAAATACAACAATCCCGACAAAGAAGAGCCAGGTATTCTCAACAGCAGCAGATAACCAGACTGCAGTTGATATCAACGTTCTGCAGGGTGAGCGTCAGTTCGCGAAGGATAATAAGTCACTCGGACAGTTCCGTCTTGATGGTATCCCGCCTGCAAGAAGAGGTGTTCCGCAGATTGAGGTTACATTCGATATCGATGCAAATGGTATCGTAAATGTTTCTGCTAAGGATCTTGGAACAGGTAATGAGCAGCACATCACTATCACAGGTGGTTCTAACATGTCTGATGATGAGATCGATAAGGCTGTTAAGGAAGCTGCTGAGTACGAGGCTCAGGATAAGAAGCGTAAGGAAGCTATCGATGCCCGCAACGATGCTGATTCCTTTGCATTCCAGACAGAGAAGGCAATGGAGGAAGTTGGCGACAAGATCGATGCTAATGATAAGACAGCTGTAGAGGCTGACCTTCAGGCAATGAAGGATATCCTTGCAAAGCACCCGGATGCATCTACAATGACAGATGCTGATGTTGCTGAGATCAAGGCTGCAAGAGAGAAGCTTGAGCAGTCTGCACAGAAGCTCTTCGCAAAGATGTACGAGAACGCACAGGCTGCACAGGGAGCTGCTGGTCAGGCAGGTCCGGATATGGGAGCACAGAGCAATGGTGCTGATAATGGTGCAGGTCCGGACGTTGTTGACGGAGACTACAGAGAAGTATAAGACTGTAGGATTGTGAGGAACTATGGCAGAACATTCAAGAGACTATTATGAGGTCCTTGGCGTTGATAAAAATGCAGACGACGCGACCATAAAAAAGGCATATCGTGTCCTGGCCAAGAAATATCACCCGGATATGAACCCGGGTGATAAGACGGCAGAGGAGAAGTTTAAGGAAGCATCACAGGCATATGCGGTGCTTTCCGATCCTCAGAAGCGTAAGCAGTATGACCAGTTTGGACCGGCGGCATTTGAAAACGGCGGTGGCGGCGGAGCCGGAGGCTTTGGCGGCTTCGACTTTAACAGTGCTGATTTTGGAGATATCTTTGGAGATATATTCGGAGATATCTTTGGAGGAGGCAGAGGACGTGCTGCAAATAACGGACCGATGAAGGGAGCAAATCTCAGGACTCAGGTTCGTGTAACCTTTGAAGAAGCTGTATTTGGCTGCGAGAAGGAGATAGAGCTGACTCTTAAGGACACTTGTGAAAAGTGCCACGGTACTGGTGCTAAGCCCGGAACAAGCCCTGTAACGTGTCCTAAGTGCGGCGGTAAAGGACAGGTTGTATTTACACAGCAGAGTCTTTTCGGAACTGTTAGAAATGTCCAGACTTGTCCGGACTGTGGTGGTACAGGTAAGATCGTTAAAGATAAGTGCCCGGACTGCTACGGAACAGGATATATCGCAAGGAAAAAGAAGCTTCAGGTTTCTATTCCGGCAGGTATTGACAATGGTCAGATGGTAAGAATTCGTGAGAAGGGTGAACCCGGAACAAACGGTGGACCTCGCGGAGATCTTCTGGTAGAGGTTATCGTTTCCAGACATCCGATCTTCCAGAGACAGGAATACAATATATATTCAACAGCTCCTATAAGCTATGCACAAGCAGCACTTGGTGGAGATGTTGTCATTGATACCATTGACGGCAAGGTAGTATATAACGTTAAACCCGGCACGCAGACTGATACAAAGATCCGTCTGAAGGGTAAGGGTGTTCCTACGCTCCAGAGAAAAGATGTGCGTGGAGACCATTATGTAACACTTGTGGTTCAGGTGCCTACTGGTCTTACTGCATCAGCAAGGGATCTCTTAAAGCAGTTTGATGAGATTACAGGTGACTCTCTTCACGCTGCGGAGAGACAAAACGGTAATAAAGAACCGGAAAAGAAAAAGAAGAAGGGATTTTTCTAAATCCTGAATATAAAGAAAAGGCGTAACGAGTTTGATGCTCGATACGCCTTTTCTTCATACCATAAATTAATAAAGGATCCGGCAAAGCCGGATCCCATGTCGATCAGAGATATTCGTCTCTGTTCCAGACTTTCAGATTTTCAATGACCTTCTTGATATCATTGGTGGAGTCCTTAGAACAGATGAGGGTTGCATCATCTGTATCTACGATTACCAGATCTTCTACTCCTACGCATGCTATGAGTTTTTTATGTCCCTCAATGATACAATTCTGGGTCTTGATAGTCATAACATTTCCATCTGTGATGTTTCCGAATTCGTTGGTCTTGCGGATACGCTCCATTGCAAGCCAGCTTCCTACATCGTCCCAGCCAAAAGTACCGGGAATAGTGTAGATATTGTCGGATTTCTCCATTACACCGTAGTCGATGGAGATAGACGGGAAGCTTGGGAAAACTTTCTCGATGATCTCATTCTGCTGACTGGTATTGATGGCATTTTTGATGATCTCGAGGTTTTCATATACATCTGGCATCAGGCGTTCAAAACGCTCAAGGATAGAAGATGCCTTCCATACAAACATACCGGAGTTCCAGAGGTATTCGTTGCTGGAAACATATTCCTTAGCGACTTCCAGAGACGGCTTCTCTGTGAAGTTCTGTACTTTGTAGCCGCGGTTAAGTGTATTGTTAGGATCAAAGCGGATGTAACCGTAGCCAGTCTCTGCAAATGTGGGTGCGATTCCGATGGTAACAAGTGCAGGATTAGCCTCGGCAATATCGCAGGCATCTTTAAGAGTACTTACAAACATCTGATTATATTTGATCAGATGATCGGAGGGCAGGACCATCATGATGGCATCTTCGTATTTTTTTGATACAAAGGCTGCACCCATTCCGATACAAGGTGCTGTGTTACGTCCGACAGGCTCAAAGAGGATGTTTTCCTTTGGAATATCGGGGAGCTGTTCGTGGATCAGATCTGCATAATCCTTGTTTGTGGAGATATAGATATCTTCGCTGTCTACAAGAGGACGGATACGGTCAACTGTGAGCTGGATAAGAGTTTTTCCGTCGCTTGTAAGTGACAGAAACTGCTTGGGCAGGTTTCTGCGGCTTCTCGGCCAGAAGCGTTCTCCATGACCGCCGGCCATGATAAGTGCTGTTTTTTTCATAATCTTAATTCCCTTTCATTAAATATGCATCAGAATAATAGGCTCTATATAGCCTGGAAATATCTGTGAGTCCCGGGCAGGATTCCTGTACACGTTTGAAATAAGGTTCGGGATCTTTGCCTTCAGGAATATATACGATGAGCTCATCGGAAGAGGCGACTTCATCGATGATTGGTGTATCATCATTAAGTTTCATTGCGTATATTCCGCGGTACAGTTCTAATTCAAAGTAGTTTTCTTCGTTCGAAATTCCGCTGAAGTAAATGCAGTAATCATCGCTATGCTGAGTGGCGAGAGACTGCATCTCTGCTTTTGAAGAGTCATAAAGACCGTTCCCCATTTCAGAGAATAACGGCATCATCATAATGACCGGAAAAAGCATAAGTCCAAGTATAGGGCTTCTGAAAAGAGCCTGTATAATGGGTGTAAATGCCAACAGCGTGAGTAATATTACCGGCGGATAGATCGGTGTCAGGTAACGGTCCGTGAGATACGGAGTTGTGACGGAAACCACCGTAAAATAGCATACCACAGTAGTTAAAATAAATAAAATGGCTATTTTTTCAGGCTTTGACAGCATGTAAAAAACCTGGGGAGAGTCTTTGCGCTCAAGTCCATATATCAGCTCGCGTATACCTGTATGTCTTACAGACAGGAAGAGCAGCGCTGCAAAAAAGAGGAAGGCCAGCGCGTAGTATTTAAGGTTTCCGCCGAAGAGATCAAGATTAAGGAGGGATAGCATAGTCCGTGCACGGTGAACGATCATAGATAGTGTTCTTCCTTCGAAGGATTCACTTCCCACATCACTGCCGGTAAGCTGCCAAAAAATCGATGGAAACAGCATGATTACGGCAAAACCGGATACTACGTACAGCAGAATGTGCCGGATCAGCTGATTTTTGTTTCCGATGAATAATAACCGGATCGAATAAAACGCAGCACAGAAGAACGCATAAATAAGAAAGTAGTAATGAGTAAGCGTTCCGAGGACTACGGTGAAAAAGAGAGAGATAAGTCTTTTTCGGTTGAGAGCACTCCGTGAGATCAGAAGATCAATATACTGTCTTGTGAGCATCATCGTAAATGCCTGAAGCATAAGATACATGCGTAAAAACATGGTCTGATGCAGTAAACCAAGTGATGTGGCATAGATAATTGATACTATCGCAGCCATAAAGATGCTGCCTGTGATCTTTTCGGAAGTTCTGTAAAGATAGTATAGAGTAAGTAATCCGAAAAGAAGATTTATAGTGATCCCGAACCACTTGGAGAATACCCCGGGAAATAAAGATGATATCCCGTGCAAAAGGAACAGATACAGCGGAGGATGCGGATCGGAAGCTGTATTCTTCGCTGCATTGGAAAAATCAAAACGGTGTTCCGGGGATACGGTTATAGCATTCTGTACGAAAGTCTTTCCGTCAGTTACGGAGTTTCTTTCAAAGGAAGGCCGCATCCCTGCTTGTGAGTTAGCGGCAGTATAGGAGAGAACTTCATCTTCGTACAGGTATGCTTTATAATGTCCGAATATCAGCGTTAGGATCATATAGAGAAGCATAACGCTGAGTATAGGGAGTTTTTGCAGTAAATTCTGTTTCATGATCCAGTTCCTTAAAATCGTTACAGTTCATCTGGTTGATTGTGAACTGTAACTTAATGTCTGCTTTATTCCGGAGTAAATTCCATAGTGTCTGCGTCGATGCGTCCTGTTATCCTGCCACGTACGATAGTACCGGAAGGCAGGGCAGATACGGATCTCACTCTGACATATTCTCTGGTGTAACCTTCATTATTGTCTTCTATAAGAACTTCCACGGTTCTGCCGTCTGTCCATATATTCTGAAAATTGGTCTTATTTTTGACATTGAGATCACTGAGGATCACCAGTCGGTCATGTTTTTCTGCTCTTGAGAGCTGACCGGACATTCTGTCTGCCGGCGTGCCCTTTCTCCTTGAGTAAGGGAAAATATGAGTTTCATAGAAAGAAATATTTTGTAAGAAACTGTGAGTTTCTTCAAATTCTTCCGGTGTTTCTCCCGGGAAACCAACAATGACATCGGTCGTGATAGCAGGATCCTTAAACACTTTTCTAAGCCTGTCCACTCCGTCAAGAAACTCCTGAGCAGTGTAATGGCGGTTCATACGCTTCAAGACACTATCACAGCCGCTCTGGAGAGACAGATGGAACTGAGGACAGATGGAAGGGGTCTCAGCCAGGGATGCTGCAAATTCGTCCGTGATGATACGAGGCTCAAGAGATCCCATACGGATCCTGTCTGCTCCAGGAATCGCATCGATGGCACGCAGGAGATCCATCAGATCTTCCTGATCGTCAGGTCTGTCTTTTCCGAAGGATGAAAGGTGGATACCGGTAACTACGAATTCATGATAGCCCTTTGAGATAAGCGACCTTACTTCTTCTGTAACATCAGCAATAGTGCGGCTCTTTATGCGTCCACGGGCATAGGGGATGATGCAGTAGCTGCAGAACATATTGCATCCATCCTGAACTTTCAGGAAAGCTCTGGTGTATCCGCCTTCGGCAGGTGCATGATCACGCTCATACGCGCTTACAGGAGATTCGTCAGGATAAGGAGTGGTCTCGAACGGAAGTTCTTCGTTTCCGTGTGCTTCTTCCCATGAATGTATGATATCGACCATGTTCTTTTTTTCTTCGTTTGGAACCACGATATCGATGCCGTCTGCAAGTACGTTATCTTCACCGCGGGTGTTTACATAACAACCTGCAGCGATCACGACTGCATCTGGGTTTTCTTTTTTGGCCCGATGAAGCATCTGACGAGATTTTCTGTCAGCAATATTAGTGACAGAGCAGGTATTAACTATGTAGAAATCTGCCTTGTCTTCAAAGGAGACGAGCTTGTAGCCGGCTTCCTGAAGGGCATCAGCAATATGTTCCATTTCGTAAGCATTGACCTTGCAGCCAAGGTTGTGCATTGCAACTGTTTTTTTACTCATTATTTCTTCCTAAATCAAAAATGTATGCCGGATTCCGGCAGGTTAGCCTGTATTATGTGCAAAATTTCGTGCTGTTTGATAGTTGACTTTTATTCCCGTCAATCATACGATATAAACATAACCGTTTATCGCATAAGGAGGGCAGTTCTATATGAAAACAGTCAGAATTTCTCTGAATTCTATCGACAAGGTAAAGTCTTTCGTAAATGATATTACCAAGTTTGACTATGACTTTGATCTGGTATCCGGCAGATACGTAATCGATGCCAAGTCTATTATGGGTATCTTCTCCCTGGATCTCAGCAAGCCTATTGATCTGAATATCCACGCAGAAGAAAATGTTGATGAAGTAATGAAGATACTTGATCCTTATATCGTTTGATATTGATCGACTGGTTATGTATTGGAGGGCAAATGCACATGGTGTATTTGTCCTTTTTAATTTATAGGAATTCCTATAAGTTAAAAATGCACTACTTACATGCTTCCTTAACATAAGGCAGAATATATTGCCTGCGTTCGCGTAAGAAAGTACGCATTTCTTCGATCTTTGAATCAAAATCTTTGAATGAACATCTGTCACCGTACCAGCGGCTGTAACCGATAACAATGGGGTAACGCATCTCTTCCGCAACATTATCAAGGATAGCGATAGCATGATCAGGGTCATATATTGTATCGCATATTTCAGTAAAGCGTTCAAGAAAATCTTTGCGGAACTGATCGTTTTTCATGAGTTCATAAAAAAGCATACGCTCGAATTTTGTATAGCGATACCCCTTTCCGGAAGCCCAGTCTTCTAACACTTCCTCTTCATCACCGGCACCCTTTTCAAGGATTCTTTCGATGGTATTTACATCGATGGAATAAGAGAGCAGATCTGAATTATTGTCAAAATTAAGAAAACGCCACTTGCAGTCAGCATAGGGCTGTTTACCGGGGTTTACAGTGCGCCATAGGGCAACATTTGATTTTGGCCAGTCATTTCCTTCATCTATATACAGCCGGGCTGCATAGTAGTCCATAAGGCTGTCGATGTCAACCATTTTGCAGAAATCTCTGTAAGTTTCTTCAGTAGTAAAGTCTCTTTCGCGCAGGAAATCACGGAACTCAGTATATAGTTCGTTAAAAGCAGTTTCATCACCATCTGAAAGAGTTCCGTTTTTTACTACGAGAACGTTATTTTCGGCGACCTTATAATGACGTTTGATATATTCGGTATTCTGCTTCTCACTCATTAGATAGGTTCCCCAAAATTCACCGTCAAGGAAAATGTAAAACGGTGAACTGAACTCCATATTTCCAAAATTCAGTGCTGAAAAGAGCTTTGAACAGAATTTATCACGGACATTGGTATACATGTCATCAGCGCCGCCGGATATGGCAACAGTGTCTTTCACAGATTCATGGATATATGGGAAGTAGAATCTGGAATCGGTATAGGTGTCACGTTGGAAAAGCCCCATGCTCTTTTGTGGGAAATTTCTCGAATTATTTCCCCGGATCCTGAGCCCGAGGGTAGAAGAAACGAGAGGAAGCTGCCATTCATCAAAGAAGGTCGCACTGGTCTCTCTTTCCCAGCTTATACCGGACTGAGAATAGTTATATATAAAATCTTCTTCCATGCCGATTCCGCAGACACTGACACTTCCGTCCAGAGGTGTGTCCGGATTTTCCTTTAGATAAGCGGATGTATCATCTCGCTTCATAAGGCGACGGAGGAAAGCATCCTGGCCCAGTTTTCCGATTACAAAAATTCCGTTATCATTACCAAAAAGACCATCCGGATCGCTTACGAGTGAGAGAATGCCATATCCGTCATACTGTGGCCGATCCTGATAACCTATAAAATATGAAGCAGTAATAATGTCACTTCGTTTCCCTTCGCTATCAAAGGCTGCTGCTCTGACAACGGTGCATTTATCTACAGGAGTGGTCGGTAAGGTGTAGCCGTGTCTTTTTGAATATGAAAAATAATCTACAGAGATCTGTGGATTTCCTGCGTAAAGGTTAGGTTCGTTGCTTCGGTCAGTTATTGAAATCGGTTCCGTATATACAGGAGAATCTAATGTCGGATCGGAACTGTCAAGCGTGTAATGTATGGTGAGATCACTTCGTGAACTGATCGAAAGTGAAAAAGGTTCGTCAAAAAAACCGCTGGTTCTGGATAAAACCGGCGATGGAACAGTCTGACTGTTTTCAGAAGCTGTCAGATGCAGCGCAAGAGCAAACAGACAGAGGGCTGCTATTATAAGGATCGGTATCGATAAGCCTTTTTTTGATAAAAAGCGTATAAATTTCAACATAATCTGCATTATAACATAAAGAACGTCTTTCTTGTTTGCTTATAGGTTTTATGTTATCATTACTTCTTATGAAATACGATAAATATACAATAAAAACAACTGTGCAGGCAGAAGATATTTTGTCAGCTGAGCTTACAGAGCTTGGCGTTGACGGTGTTGAGATCGATGATAACAGTATCCCGGATGAAATCCGCGGTAGTGAGATATTTTATGATGAGCTCCCGGAAAGTGTGGTGCCGGAAGGAGAGGCACTAGTAAGTTTTTACCTTGCAGAAGGAAAGGACAGGAGCGCAGTACTTCATGATGTCTCAGCTCTGATAGAGAGACTCAGGGAGAACATCGATATGGGAGATGGAGGTATTTCCGTGTCTTCCACGGCTGACGAAGATTGGATCAACAATTGGAAGGAATATTTCCATCAGTTTGAGATCTCTTTTGAAGACGGTAAGAATGCCCTTTTTATCCCTTCATGGGAAAATCTTCCTGAGGAAGGTAAGCACGATCATGTAGTGCACATTGATCCGGGTACGGCATTCGGCACGGGTGCACATGAGACAACGAGGCTTTGCATACGTGCTCTGCAGAAATATGCGAAGGAAGGTTTGCGTTTCCTTGATATTGGAACAGGCAGCGGTATTCTTGCGCTGATGCTCTTTCTTTTTGGTGCATCAAAGGGAATGGGCACGGATCTCGATCCGGGAGCAGTTCCGGCAGTTAAGGAAAACTTTGAGCGGAACGGACTGGCAAATGCTGACTTTGAGCTGATTCTTGGAAATATCATTGATGATAAGAGTGTACAGGACAAGGTCGGAAAAGAGTATGACCTTGTCGTTGCAAATATACTTCCGGATGTTCTTGAACCGCTTACGCCAATGGTTCCGGGACTCTTGAAGAACGGCGGCATGTATATCGTGTCCGGTATAATCGCAGAGAAGGCAGACATGGTAAAGGGATTTCTCGAAAAGGCCGGTTTCGAGATCATCGAAAAACAGCAGGACGGCGAATGGGTGTGCTATGTATCACTTTTTCACAGAGTCGGGTAATATCTTTGAGAAAGATATTTATCTCGAAGGTAAAGATTTTAATCATATAAGGAATGTTCTCCGTATGAGGCAGGGGGAAGAGGTTTCCGTAAGCGATGGAATTTCCGGAAAAGATTACCGCTGTCATATAGAGGACTTTGAAGATGAGCGTGTACATCTGATCATTGATCATATCGAGGAAGCTGATACGGAGCTTCCGGTACAGGTGACGCTTTATCAGGGACTTCCCAAGGCAGATAAGATGGACCTCATTGTAGAGAAGTGCGTTGAACTGGGGGTCAGCAGGATTGTTCCTGTGGCGTGCAGTAGATCCGTCGTTAAACTCGATGCAAAAAAAGCTGCAAAGCGTGTAGAGCACTGGAATGGAAAAGCTGAGGCAGCTGCAAAACAAAGTAAGAGAGCTGTTATTCCTGTGGTTACTCCTGTAATGACCATGAAGGAAGCTATGAAAGATGCAGGATCTCTGGATTTCAGACTGATACCTTATGAACATGCTGAGAATTTTGAGGCAACGAGAGAAGTTATCGAAGGTATTAGTGATGGCAGCAGTATAGGCATTTTCATAGGTCCGGAGGGTGGATTTTCAGAAGAGGAAGTACAGACTGCAAGTGAGGCAGGCATTACTCCGGTAACTCTCGGACACAGGATACTTCGTACTGAGACGGCAGCCATGGTCGTACTTTCATGGCTCATATACAGATATGAAAAGTAATATGACGATAGTTACGTGAGCTAGCTGAAGGCGAGTGAACAGTAACCATAAGTAAGAGGAAAAAGTATTAAGATGGAATGTTATCTTGACAATTCGGCTACGACCAGGGTCCTTCCCGAGGTCGTAAAACTCATGGATGAGATTTATCTACGCGATTACGGTAATCCGTCAAGTCTTCATAAAAAGGGCTTTGATGCAGAAAGATATATCACAGAAGCACGTGATGTTTTTACTGATATTTTGAAGTGCAGCAGAAAAGAAATATTCTTTACATCGGGTGGAACAGAGAGCAACAATACGGCGATCCTGGGTACAGCTCTTGCAAGAGGCAAGAGAGGACATCATATGATCACCACCGCGATAGAACATGCTGCTGTTTCCAGCCCAATGAGCTTTCTTGAGAAGCAGGGCTGGGAGATAGACCGGTTAAGTGTTGATCATGAGGGACGTATCAGTCTTGATGAACTTAGAGAAAAGCTCAGAACGGATACCGTGCTGGTGTCTATCATGCATGTTAATAATGAGATCGGAACTATCCAGCCTGTTGAGGAAGCAGGAAAGATAATTAAGGAGATCGCACCGGATTGCCTGTTTCATGTAGATGATATCCAGGGATTTGGAAAGCTTCCACTGGTTCCCAAAAAATGCGGGATCGACTTTTTGTCAGCAAGTTCGCATAAGCTGCACGGTCCGAAGGGAGTCGGCCTTTTATATATGTCTGAAAAGGCACATACACTTCCACTTATCTACGGCGGCGGGCAGCAGAACGGCATGAGATCCGGTACGGAAAATGTGCCGGGGGTGGCCGGATTTGCGATGGCTGCAAAAGAAATGTATTTGAATTTAAAAGAACATGAGGCGCATATGAAAGAGCTTCGTGGATACTTTATAAATGGGATAGAGAAGATTGCTGATATTACCATAAATGGCAGTTCAGAACACGCGGCGTCTCATATTGTATCGCTGACTGTAAAAGATGTGAGGGCAGAAGTACTTTTGCATGCGCTTGAAGCAAAAGATATTTATGTTTCTGCAGGCTCGGCCTGTTCATCAAACCAGCCGCATATTTCAGAGACCCTGAAAAGCATAGAAGTACCTGCGTATGCGCTGGATTCGACGGTACGGCTCAGCTTTTCGCCATATACAACAAAAGAAGAGATTGATTATACGCTTAAAGAGCTTGGGGAGATCATCCCTGCATTACGGAGGTTTACAAGAAGATAATGTTTCATGCTTTTCTGCTCAAATATGCCGAGATTGGCTTAAAGGGAAAAAACCGACACGTTTTTGAAGATGCGCTTGTAAAAGAAGTTGCGCATAAACTGGAAAAGGTTGAGGGCGAATTTGAAGTAAGTCGTATCAATGGACGAATTTTTGTACAGACAAAGTCTGAGTATGATTACGACGAAGCGATCAAAGCCATGCAGAAGGTTTTTGGTGTGGTAGGAATCTGCCCTGTAACTCAGATCGAGGATCAGGAGCCTGAAGCTGTTATCAAGGCTGCAGTTCAGTTTATCGCAGACAATTATAAGGACAAAAATTTCTCTTTCAAGGTTAATACACGTCGTGCCAATAAGGGATACCCGGTTCCTTCGATGGAAATGGACGCGAGAGTCGGAGAAGCGATCCTCGACGCTTTCCCTGAGACACACGTTGATGTACACAACCCGGAAGTAGTATTAAGTATCGAGCTTCGCGCAGAAATCTTTATGTATTCCAAGCTTATAAAAGGTGCAGGCGGACTCCCTCTTGGAACAAACGGACGCGCTATGCTCCTTCTTTCCGGTGGTTTCGATTCTCCGGTTGCGGGATACATGATCGCGAGAAGAGGTGTATATCTTGATGCGGTTTATTTCAATGCGCCGCCTTATACATCTGATCGCGCAAAGCAGAAGGTTATCGATCTTGCCGAGGTTCTTTCAGAATATTGCGGAAAGATCAGACTTCATATCATTAACTTTACAGATATTCAGATGGCTATCTATCAGAAGTGTCCTCATGATGAGCTAACTATCATCATGCGTCGTTATATGATGAAGATCGCAAAGCATTTAGCAGAAAATACCAAGGATTGTCTCGGACTCGTTACAGGAGAGTCTATCGGACAGGTTGCGAGTCAGACAATGAAGAGCCTCTACTGCACTGATGATGCGGCAGAATTTCCTGTGTATCGTCCACTTATCGGATTTGATAAGCAGGATATCATCGACAAGGCTGAGGAAATCGGTACAGCTGATATTTCTATTCTTCCATATGAGGATTGCTGCACGATCTTTGTTGCAAAGCATCCGGTTACTAAACCGAATCTTAATGTGATAAAGTGTTCAGAGCAGAGACTTAATGAGGTTATAGATGATCTCATGCAGAAAGCGATCGAGACTGACGAAGTGATCGTGGTAGGGAAGGACTAAGTTGTTTATGAAGGACAACATCTCAGAGAGAAGTGTTTTTCGTGAAAAGAAATTATTTCTTATAGGCTGTGTGATAGGTGCTCTTCTTTTTGTGTGGGCTTTTGGCACAAGAGTGCTTGACGTGACCTATGATGAATGGATATTTGGACTTACCGATCCGGATATAGAGCAGCATTATCTGGGATGGTGTCACTTCAGGGTTTCGGACTGGACATTTCCGTTAGGTATGATGAACAGGTTGTCTTACCCGTATGAAGTGTCTGTCTTATATACGGATTCGATACCTATATGGGCATTCTTTTTTAAGATCTTTCGAAGCGTACTGCCTGAGACATTTCAGTATCTTGGGTGGTATGGACTGGTTTCACTCGCTTTAATGGGCGGCTTTTCTGCACTGCTCATTAAGAGAGTTACCGGAAACGATGTGTTGTCTGTTATGGGGACACCGTTTTTTGCGCTGAGTTTTCCGATAATACAGAGGATGTTTTATCATACGACACTTACGGCTCAGTGGATGCTTGTAGCAGCGATACTGCTTTGGCTGGAAGATGGCAGATACGGATCGTACATGAAAGGCACTGTCGTATGGACGGTATTTTCAGTGCTTGTAATGATGACACATCCGTATTTATGGGCAATGGCAGTCGGCATACTTTGTTTTGCCATATTGGATAATTACCTTGGAGACAAGGATTTAGGGAAAGTCATTATCAGGTTTTCGGCACTTGTTGGATCAGGAGCAGTTTCTCTTTTTGTCATGGGGGCTTTCAGTAAAAGCCTTGATTCAGAAGATTTTATCGGACAGTTTGAAGGAAATTTCAATGCATTTATAAATCCCCTGAAGTATGGATCACTCATTAAGGAACTACCGCTTCAGGACGGTTTTCAGTATGAAGGATTCGGATACTTAGGGTGTGGCATGTTTATCCTGCTTTTTGCTGCGATCATGCTTGTTATCGTTCATGCAGCTAAAAGCGGTAAAAAAGTTCTGTCTGTTAAATATCTTTTTACCGGGCATAGGAGATGGTGTCTCGCATTGATAGCTGGTGTATGCTACGCGCTCTTTTCCTTTTTTCCGAAAGTTGCCGTTAATGATCATTTACTTTTCAGGATACCTCTCACAAAGTGGATGCAGGTTATCGTTGGATATTTCCGTTCCAACGGGCGATTTATATGGGTTGCGGTCTATCTGATATATGCTTTTACTTTCTGGGCTATCGCGAAATACGGAAAAGAGCTGATCGGAGTAAAGGCTGCACTTGCAGCAGCGTACGCTTTGACACTTCTGTGTCTTGTGATTCAGGCGAGGGATATGAGACCGTATCTTTCTTCATTTAAGGCAGAGCTTTCGAAAGAATTTAAGCCTAATCACTGTGATCTGGATGATCCTGTGATGACTGCCAATATCGACCATTACAGTCATATTGTTATGACATATGATGATCAGATTGAGGATATGGATTATGCCCATTACGCATATAAGCACGGTCTCACAATGAACCGTTTTTATTTTGCGAGAAGTGTCAGCCATGCTGTGAAGGCTGAGGCCGAGAGGGTACGATCCGAAGCAGAAAAAGGATCACTTCCGGCAGACTACATAGTACTTCTCGATGAAGAAAACTATGAGATCTGGAAAGATTACCCTGTGAATATATACAAACTTGACGGCACATGGGTTGCAGTAAAGGATACAGTGCCGGGGCTTAATACATATACCAACTAATTTGCGAATGATGTATTGATGGAATATAATGATGATGCAATTCGTGTCATCAATCGTGAGCGAGAGAGGAAAAAATGACAAAGCAAAAAAAGGTGGTATTTCGCCATGAGCTAAAGTTCCTTATCTCAGAGAGAGAGAGGGATATACTTCTGCCGCGTCTGAAAGAATTTACAAAAACAGATCCGCATACGAAGAATGGCAGTTATTTTATCAGGAGCCTTTATTTTGATGATATAGGTCGCAGCGCTTATGAAGATAAAGAGGCGGGGGTTGCGAGCCGTAAAAAATACAGGATCAGGATTTATAATTTAAGTGATGATTTTATAAGTCTTGAGTGTAAGCAGAAAGAAGGAAGCTACATCCGAAAGATATCAGCCAGACTCACGAAAGATGAATTACAGGATATCCTTCATGGAAATTATTATTTCCTGTTTAGCAGAAAAGAAGAGGTGTGTTCTCAGTTTGCGGTAGAACTTCTTTCAAATGGTCTTAGACCGGAAGTTATCGTGGACTATGACCGCAGACCGTTTATCATGGATGCGGGCACTGTTCGTATCACACTTGATGAACATGTCAGATCCGGTTTTATGAGCTGGGATCTGTTTGATGGTACGATACCTGTGTATGAGACGCTTGAACCCGGAAAACTTATCATGGAGGTTAAGTTTACTGAATTCATACCGCAGATAATGAGAGATATTCTTCCGCTTAACGCAGCGGAGCAGGTAGCTGCCAGTAAATATGTGATGTGCTGTGATGCCATGAGAGAGCTTCGCGGTATCAATTTATAAATCATTAAAGAAATGAGAGGATAAAAATGAGCGTAAAGGCAATGATTAAAAAGTCGATCCTGGAATCTGACATGTACAATCAGTCAATTTCTCTTAGTACATTACTCACGATTCTTGTGGATATGGCTATCGCACTGGTGATCGGTCTTTTGATCTATGAGATCTATAAGAAGTTTTACGAGGGCGTTGTTTACAGCAGAACATTTGCACTGACACTTGTGGGAATGACAGTACTTACATGTATGGTTACACTCGCGATAAGCACAAACATCGTTATTTCACTTGGTATGGTAGGTGCGCTTTCTATCGTACGTTATCGTACAGCTGTTAAAGAACCGCTCGATATAATGTATCTTTTTTGGGCTATAACAATGGGTATTACCATTGGAGCAAGTATGTATCTTCTGGCAGCTGTTGGTATGCTCATGATGCTGATCCTTGTAGCAGCAATGCACAAGAGGCAGGAGAAGGCTGGTGCATATGTACTTATCCTCCACTGCAGCAGTGAGGGTGAAAAGAAGGCACTTGAGAAGCTTTCAGGTATTTCACATGCAGTTAAGTCATGTATTCTCCGGGGCGAAACAGAAGAACTTACAGTTACAGTAGATCTTCCGGAGAAGGACATGATCGTTGTAGAAGAAATCAAGGAACTTGCCGGTGTTGAGGATGTTACACTCATCCGTTACAACGGCGAATATCACAGTTAATGATATAAGATTGTGTACAATAGTCCGTGCAATATGCGGTTTCGTTGCTTTTTTTACGGGGCTGCGATAAGATAAAAACGAATATACGCTTTTGTGGTGATGGCAGATGGAGCACTGTCGTCATCGCCGTGGATGTGCTCCGGAATGTGAGAGACTATGAAGGATTTAGGCAGTACACAGATGTTTCGTGTGGAAAAAGAACCTGAGACGGGCGTAAAAGTTGTCCTTTCAACGGTTTATGAAGCACTGACAGAAAAAGGTTATAACCCTATAAGTCAGATCGTTGGCTATATTATGTCAGGTGATCCGACTTATATCACAAGTCATAATAATGCCAGAAGCCTTATTATGAAGGTTGAGCGTGATGAGCTCGTAGAGGAACTTTTGAAACAGTATATAAGAAGTAATGGCTGGGATCAGAAGTGAAGTATATAGGGCTTGATTATGGTGCAAAAACGGTCGGCGTAGCACTGACCGATGCGACAGGAACGATACCTCATGGTGTGGAGATAGTCAGAAGAGATTCGGAAAAACGACTCCGTCGTACCTGTGCAAGAATTGAAGAGATCATAGTAGCGGAGCAGGTAGATGAGATAGTCGTCGGCCTGCCGCTTAACATGGATGGAACCGAGGGCGACAGGGCAGAAAAAGCCAGAGCCTTTGGAGAGATGATTGCACGACGTACAGGTCTTCCCGTGCATTTTATGGACGAAAGACTCAGTACCGTTGAAGCATATGAGATTATGGATGACACGGGAGTAAGAGATCGTAAAGATAGAAAAGACCGTGTAGACAGTATTGCAGCGGCGGTTATCCTTCAGGATTATCTGAATGAACACGCTGAGAGTTAAGGAAAGCTGAAAGAATTATTATGGATAAACTTACATTTACATCAGAAGATGGCGAAAAGCAGGAATATTTTATCATTGCCGGAGCTGAAGCAGACGGAACAGAGTATCTTCTTGTTTCAGAAGAAAATGAAGAAGACGCCGAGGCATTCATATTAAAATATATTACCGAGAAAAATTCAGACGGTGAAGAAGAGTCTGTCTATGAGATGGTTACAGACGAAGATGAGATCGCAAAAGTGATCCCGGCTTTCGAATCCGTTCTTGGAGATGTCAGCATTGAACAGTAAAGAACGCAAAAAGATCGAAGAAGAACTTAAGAATCTTCTAAGGGAAAAGGGCCTCAAGGTTACACAGCAGAGGCTTATTGTGCTGCGCGTTCTGGCAGAAAACAGAGGGAAACATCTGACTGCCGAAGAAATATATAGAGAGACATGTGGTATATTACCGGGAATCGGACTTGCCACTGTTTATAGAACAATACAGCTATTGACACAGCTTGAGCTGGTGGATCGGATCAATCTTGATGATGGCTTCGTTCGTTATGAAATCGGAGATCTCGAAGAAAAATCTGCGGGTCATCATCGTCACCACCACCTGATATGTATTAACTGCGGAAAGATCATGCCGTTTGAACATGATCTTTTGGACAACCTCGAATGCAGTGTTACAGATACAACAGGTTTTATTATCCGGGATCACGAAGTCAAGTTCTACGGCTATTGCGCCGGATGTGCCAAAAAGCTGAAACTTAACTGATTTCTACGGAGGTAAAAATTGAAGAAACTGAATAAAGGACCCGTATCGAAGCTGAAGATCATTCCGCTGGGTGGTCTGGAACAGATCGGTCTGAATATCACTGCGTTTCAGTACGAGGACAGTATTATCGTGGTAGACTGCGGTATTGCTTTCCCTGAAGATGACATGCTTGGTATTGATCTCTGTATTCCGGATGTATCTTTTCTTAAGGATAATATAGAAAAGGTAAAGGGATTCGTAATCACCCACGGCCATGAGGATCATATCGGCGCGCTTCCGTATGTCCTGAAAGAAGTAAATGCACCGATCTATGCAACAAAGCTTACGGTAGGTCTTATCGACCATAAGCTTGAGGAACATGGTTTACTTAAGTCCGTAAAGAGAAAGGTCGTTAAGCATGGCCAGTCGATAAATCTCGGATCATTCAGGATCGAGTTTATTAAGACAAATCACTCTATTGCTGATGCGTCTGCATTGGCTATCTATTGCCCGGCAGGAATCGTTGTGCATACCGGAGACTTTAAGGTTGACTATACACCTGTATTTGGCGATGCGATCGATCTGCAGAGATTCGGTGAGATAGGCAAAAAGGGTGTACTGGCACTTATGTGCGATAGCACAAATGCTGAGAGAGAAGGCTTTACAAAGTCTGAAAAGACTATCGGAAAGATCTTTGACAGTCTGTTTGCAGAGCATTCCAGAAACAGGATCATTGTCGCTACCTTCGCGTCAAATGTAGACCGTGTGCAGCAGATCATCAATACTGCATGCAAATACGGCAGAAAGGTAGTCGTAGAAGGCCGTTCCATGGTAAATGTCATCGATACGGCACAGGAACTGGGATATTTGAAGGTGCCGGAGAATACGCTCATCGATATAGATCAGATAAAGAATTATCCGGATGAAAAGATCGTTCTTGTAACAACAGGAAGCCAGGGAGAATCTATGGCGGCTCTTTCCAGGATGGCGATGAATATCCATAGAAAGGTTCAGATAAAGCCGAACGATACCATCATTTTCAGTTCTAATCCTATTCCGGGAAATGAGAAGTCGGTATCAAAGGTCATAAATGAACTTGAGGCAAAGGGAGCAGAGGTTATCTTCCAGGACGTTCATGTATCCGGACACGCATGCCGTGAGGAGATCAAGCTGATTTATTCTCTTGTAAAGCCAAAGTATTCGATTCCTGTTCACGGTGAGTTCCGTCACCGCAGAGCACAGGCTACTATAGCAGAAGAACTTGGATATGATCATGAGCACATTCTTATGGCACATTCAGGAGATATCATTGAACTTGACGAGGAAACAGGACGCATTGCAGGTCATGTTCATACAGGAACAGTATATGTAGACGGACTTGGTGTCGGTGATGTCGGAAATGTCGTTCTTAGAGACCGTCAGCATCTGGCAGAAGATGGTATCGTTATTATCGTACTTACCCTTGAGCGTGGTACAGGACAGGTTCTCGCAGGACCGGATATCATTTCACGAGGATTTGTATATGTTCGTGAGGCAGATGCTCTTCTGGAGGATTCTACAGAGGTACTGGAGGATTCTTTGGATAAGCTTGCTGACAGAGGCATTACTGATTGGGGAAAGATCAAGAGCACATTAAGGGATGATCTTTCGGATTATTTGTGGAAAAAGACAAAGCGCCGTCCCATGATCCTGCCTATCATCATGGAAGTAGAATAAGAATAAGGAGGCTGCCGTATGCTTGAATCTGCAAGAAAAACTGCAGGTCGAAGTCGCGTTACCGGTGGATGGAATAAAAACCAGAGGGAGCGGTTTGACAGAAGAGCACATGATGAACACTATGCTTCGGAAGCTTATGGCAGTGCAGACAGAAGTGCTGTATATGGCAGTCTCGCGGGTGAATTGGAAGAATTTGTGACGCTCATCCGTGAGACGCCTGAATATATAAATTATCAGACACAAAAGAAGAAGATAAGTGAAAACCCTGAATTAAAAAGAGCTGCGGATACTCTTCGCATGGAAAATTTTGATATTCATATGAGTGCATCCGACGAGGATGTGGCAGAGGAAGTACTGAAGTTTGCTGAGAATAACGAAGCTTTATACAGGATTCCGGAGATTTATGATTATCTGAGTGCAGAGGCGTCGTTTTGCAAAATGATGCAGGATGTGTTTGATGGCATTTTGAATGGTATACTTGAGGAGTGATTATGAAAATAGGCAAAGCCATACTGTCAGTTCTTGCGATTTTGTGCAGGATACTTATATGTCTCTTTCTTATTCTGATGATCTACCGTCTGGCGTTTAAGGCATACGACTTTGGATATAGAGTATTTGCGGAGCCGGCCGTTGCAGAAGGGGCAGGAATAGATGTGGTTGTGCAGGTTCCTCTTGGCTCTGATGCATCTGAGATTGGAAAAATCTTAAAAAATGCAGGGCTCATTAAGGATGATAAGCTTTTTGTAGCACAGGAACTTCTTTCGGAATACCATGGAAAGCTGGAACCCGGTACATATTCTCTTAATACTTCCATGACATCAGAGGAAATGATGGCAGCAATGAGTCCGGCGACAGAAGAATCCACAGAGGAGGCTCCCTGATGGATCAGCAGAGACTAGCATCATTTATAAATTCGCTTGATCCCGGAAACATTCCTCTTTTAGATAGTATTGAGGAGGAAGCTCTTAGAAACAGGGTTCCGATCATTCGGAAAGAAACACAGGCGCTTCTTAAATTTCTGATCAATTCCTTTCATCCGGAAAATATTCTGGAGATAGGTGCAGCAGTTGGTTTTTCATCTATTTTGATGTCAGCTGAAGCGGGTGAAAAAGCCCACATTACTACGATTGAAAACTATGAGAAAAGAATTCCGGTCGCACGTGAAAATATAAAACGTGCCGGTTTTGAAAAAAGGATCACACTTCTTACAGGAAATGCGGAGGATATTCTGCCAAAGCTTGAACCGGGATATGATTTCATTTTTATAGATGCCGCAAAGGCGCAGTACCCCTATTATTTGCAAGAAACAGAGAGACTGCTGATCCGGGGCGGGCTGATGGCAGCGGATAATTGTCTGCAGGACGGAGATATTTTGGAATCACGTTATGCAGTAATGAGACGCGACCGAACCATTCATAAAAGAATGAGAGAATTTTTGACAGAGGTCAGACATTCCGATAAATTCAGCTCAGTGATCCTGCCTACCGGAGATGGAGTTACATTAGCAGTAAAGAAATGAATATGAAAAGAAGAAAACCTGAATTACTGATACCGGCAAAGGGTCCGGAAGAACTGAAAACAGCAGTAAACTTTGGCGCAGATGCAGTTTACATCGGTGGAGAGGTTATGGGTCTCAGAGCCAATGCAAGAAATTTCACACTTGATGAGATGAGAGACGGGATCGCTTTTGCTCACGAACATGGAGTAAAGGTATATGTGACCGCCAATATTTTTGCCCATAATTCCGACCTTGTGGAAGCTGAAAAATATTTCCGGGAGCTTAATGAAGTACGTCCGGATGCAGTACTTGTAGCAGATCCCGGTATGTTCACTCTTGCGAAAGAGAATTGTCCGAATGTTGAGATCCATATTAGTACACAGGCAAATAATACTAATTATCAGACGGCTCTTTTCTGGCACAGAATGGGTGCGACACGTATCGTTACAGCCAGAGAGCTTTCGTTAAATGAGATCCGTGAGATCCGTGATCATATCCCGGATGAGCTGGAAATCGAATCTTTTATACATGGTGCGATGTGCATATCCTATTCAGGAAGATGCCTTCTTTCAAACTATTTCACCGGTCGTGATGCCAATCATGGAGAATGTACTCATCCGTGCCGTTGGCAGTATGCTGTTGCAGAGCAGACGAGACCAGGACAATATATGCCGATCGAAGAAAATGAGAGAGGTACATATATCTTTAATTCTAAGGATCTGTGTATGATAGAGCATATTCCGGAACTGGTGGAGGCTGGTATCGACAGCTTTAAGATCGAGGGACGGATGAAGACAGCACTTTATGTTGCTACAACAGCCAGAACATATCGCCGTGCTATCGATGACTATTTTGAATCTCCTGAGAAATATCAGGCAAATATGCAGTGGTATCATGATGAGATCAGAAAGTGTACCATGCGTAATTTCTCAACAGGTTTCTATTTCGGAAAGCCTGGAGCGGAATCACAGATCTACGACAGCAATACCTATGTTCAGGAGTATACATACCTGGGACAGGTAGAAGCAGTTACTCCCGAGGGAGAGGCCGTTATTCATCAGAAGAACAAATTCTCTGTAGGTGATGAGATCGAAATCATGAAGCCTGATTTCACAAATGAGATAGTAAAGGTTCTTTCGATTACAGATCCTGAAAACGGTTCGCAGGAATCTGCGCCTCATCCGAAGCAGCTTCTTCATATCAAGCTTTCAGGAACACCTTCTGCGCTGGACATTCTCCGCAGAAAAGAGTAAGGATATAGCGAAAATACATAATTGACGCGATAAGCGTCTGTGAAAGGATATTATGAAACTGATCATCCAGATTCCGTGTCTTAATGAAGCAAAAACACTTACGGTAGCGCTTGACGATCTTCCGAAGCACATAGATGGAATAGATGAAATTGAATATCTGATCATCAATGATGGAAGCAGCGATGATACTGTTCGTGTCGCAAAGGAATGGGGCGTGAATTATGTTGTTAGTTTCGCAAATAACAAGGGGCTTGCGAGAGGATTTATCGCAGGTCTTGATGCATGCCTTAGGAATGGCGCGGATATCATTGTAAATACAGATGCAGATAATCAGTATTGCGGAGAAGATATTGAGAAACTGGTACGTCCGATACTTGATGGAAAGGCAGAAATAGTGATCGGTGAGCGTCCTATTGATGACACACCGGGATTTTCTCCGTTAAAGAAGAAACTGCAGCATTTGGGCTCTTTTGTAGTACGTCAGGCATCCGCAACGGATATTCCGGATGCACCCAGCGGATTCAGAGCCTTTTCCAGAGATGCGGCAATGCATTTGAATGTTATAAATAACTATACATATACACTGGAAACCATAGTTCAGGCAGGAAGAAACAGGATGGCGATTACCAGCGTGCCGATCCGTACCAATGCAGAACTTAGAAAATCAAGACTTTTCAGCAGCATGGGAGGATATATAAAGAAATCCATGCTGACCATAATTCGCGCGTATATGATGTACAGACCGTTGGTATTTTTTACGGTTGTCGGAATGATACCGTTTATCGCGGGACTTGTACTTGGGATTCGTTTCATTTTATTCTTTATTAATGGAACCGGTAATGGTCATATCCAGTCTCTCGTATTTGCAAGTACGCTTATGATGCTTGGATTTACTACATTTATGATGGGACTTCAGGCGGATCTTATGGCTGCTAACCGAAAGATCATGGAGGATATCCAATATAGGATTCGCAGAATGGAAGTCGGCGAGGATACGAATGACGAAAGTAAAGACGCGTAAAAAAATTGCAGTAATAGGTCCTGTATATCCATTTAAGGGAGGTATCTCTCACTATACAGGACTTCTCGTCCGGGCCCTGTCAGAACGATTCAAGGTCCGGACTGTTTCGTATTCTATGCAGTATCCAAAGATCCTTTTTAAGAAGGAACAGCGAAATTATGAGGATGACAGCTTTAAGATAGACGGAACAGAGTATCTGATAAATACTGCAAATCCGTTTAACATTATTTCGGTTGCCCGTAATATCAACCGCTGGAAACCGGATCTTGTGATAATCGAGTGGTGGCATCCGTATTTTGCTCCATGTTATATGATCCTTTGCAGTTGCTTAAAGTCGAAAGTTCTGTTTACCTGTCACAATGTTTTTCCGCATGAGAGATTTCCGATGGATCGTTTGCTTACAAGAATGACGCTTAGAAAGGGTGATCATTTCATCCTTCATTCGTCAAAAGAAGCAGATGAATTAAAGACAATATTAAAAGATGCATCATATAGGGTGAACATGCACCCTACTTATAATGCATTTCAGATGGAGCCGCTTTCGGAACCGGCACCACATGAGAAGACACTGCTTTTCTTTGGCTTTGTGCGCCCATATAAAGGGTTGCATATCCTGATACGTGCAATGTCAGAATGTCCCGGAGTCAGACTGATGATAGTAGGTGATTTCGGCGGTCATAAAGAAGAATATATAAATGAGATCAGTGAATGTGGAATAAGTGAAAGAACGGAAATTCATGACGGATATATACCGGATCATGAAGTTCAGAAATACTTTGAAAGTGCGGATGCTGTAGTGCTTCCGTATATTGATGCGACTCAGAGTGGTATTGCTCAGATAGCATTTGGATTTAGAAAACCGGTAATAGCTACTGAAGTAGGTGGTCTTCCTGAAGTTGTTACTGATGGACAGACAGGGGTTTTATGTAAACCAAATGATCCCAAAGCTCTGTCATCTGCGATACGCAGATTTTTCGAACTAAGGGATCAGGTAGATTTTGAAGAAAATATAGACAAAGATTCCGACAGATTCAGCTGGGAACATATGGTAGATACCATTTCATCAATGACCGGACTTGAATGATGAGATGATGTCATAAAGGCATCTTTCAATGTATCCGAGATCCCAGCAGATATCAAAGATAATGTTCTGCAAAGGATTTGTATTCAGGTAGAAACGGTTATATATCCTGAAACTGTCGCGGAAATAATGGAATGCGGCAGCTTTTCTCGATCTGTGGGCTTTTTTGATGCTGGCTGAATGAAGATGATCATAGCGGTAATCTTTAAGAACACACTCAGTAAAGCCGGCGTTTCGCAAACGGCGTGAAAAAATGATCTCTTCCGCATAGAGGAAAGTCCTGTTATCAAAGCCATGCGCTTTTTTCCAGGCATCAGCCTTTATTGCAAGGAATGAGCCTTCGACCACATCCACAGGAACAATGGATCGTGAGTCGTTAAGTATATTTCGTCTGATCCGCTTTTTATCAAGCGTAAATAAAACCAGGAAAAGGCTCTCGATTATCCCTGCAAATCCGGGAAGATTCCATACATTTGTGCCCTGACGGACGAGTGGCGCTGACACTCCGTATGACGGAGTGTTATGGAGCGCGTTTAGCATGGCAAGTGCGGTTTCGTCATCAAAAAAGACATCGGGATTTGCAATAAAAAGATATTCAGGTGCATAATGCTTTAGAGCAAAGAGTACACCTGCATTATTGCCGGAAGCATATCCGTTATTGGATTCGGTGCGGATAACGTCGATCTTGCTGTCTGCGAGAGGCAGTAATTTTTCAAATGAATCATCCGTAGAACAATTGTCTACGATGATTATATGAGTAAGTGAGCGGTAGCCGGAAATCTTTTTTATAAGAGATGCTGTACGGTCCGCATCATTATAGTTAAGTACGATAAGTGCAGTATTCATGAGGTTAATTATAATATCCGAAAGGAAGCGCGGCAATGGTTTTTGTCACTCTCTTTACCAGACTTGAAAATGTTCACCTGCTGAAAGATGTAGGAATGATACCATATATTCTTCATAGGGATCATGGCGTTGAAAGTATAGTGGTATCTGCACGCAATGAGGAGGATTATCCTTATCTCCGAAATGAAGTTAAAGGACTTAAGCTTCAATTCTTAAAAAAGCATCCGGTTTCACCGCTTATCGCCGGAATGAAATATGTATGGAAAAATGCAGAAAAAATAGATGTATTAAATGTGTATCATCTTAATCTGTCTTCATTTTTGTATCTGCTTATTTATAAACTCAGAAAAAAGTCTTCAGGAAAGGGCTATCTGAAGCTTGATATGGATCTCAAGGGTTATAAGAGGTTATTTATGAAAAACCCGGTAGGTCTCATAAAGAGGCTTACTATGTGGCTTGCAGATGTGATTTCAGTAGAAACTACTGTCCTTTCTCAGAAGCTTAAGATAAAGTACGGAAGGAAAGTACTGTACATACCAAACGGGTTTTATGCATCGGAGCCTGCAAAGGATTTTAATAAAGAAAATATAATTCTTACTGTCGGTGCTCTCGGAACCTATGCCAAGGCAACTGATACGCTTCTCCGTGCCTTTGCGGGAGCGGCAGGGGGGAATGACTGGAAACTTGAACTTGTCGGACCTGTTGCACAGGATTTTAAGCCGTTTATCCGTGATTTCATGAGCCGTCATGAAGATCTGAAGGACAGGATACATTTCACTGGCGAGATCAGAGATAAGGAGAAACTTGCGGAAATATACAGGAAAGCCAAGATATTTGTGCTTCCGTCCAGAAGTGAGAGTTTTGGAATAGTTTTGCTTGAGGCTGCCGCAAACGGGGATTTTCTGATAACTACCACCGGAGTTCCTGCAGGACGGGACATTTATAATGATGGTAAATTTGGATTTATCGTGCCGCCGGATGACATACCGGCGCTGTCGGGGGCGTTTGTGCGTCTTATGAATTCAAGTGCAGACTGGGATTCGCGTGCGCGTGAGATCGCAGATTATGCATGGCATGATTTCAGGTGGGAACCCATCGTAGCAAAGCTTTATGAGGTACTGACCAGATGATATCTGTAATAACCATATGTTATAATGAGCGCGATTCGATCCGTGGAACTATTGAGTCTGTCCTTAGGCAGACATATCATGATTTTGAATATATCATAAAGGATGGCGGATCATCAGATGATACGGTGTCGATAGCCCGTTCCTATGAGAAAGCATTTATTGAAAAGGGAATAAAATTCCGCCTGATCACAGCAAGAGACAGGGGCATTTATGATGGAATGAATGCCGGAGTAGCTGAGGCATCCGGTGAATGGATAAATTTCATGAACGCCGGAGATGAATTTTTTTCAGAGGATGTTTTGGAAAAAATATTTAAGGAAAGGGATTGGAGAGGAACGGATCTGATATATGGAGACATGGCAGAAGAAGAGTTTGGTGAACTCCATTACTTCAGGAAATGCCCGGAATTAATAGAAGAACGCATGCCTTTTTCTCATCAGAGCGTTTTTGTAAGAAGAGAAGAATTACTACGTCACCCCTTTGATCTGAAATATCCGATAGGTGCTGATTACAATTTTTTGCTCACATTGAATGACGAAAAAAAGAAGTTCAGTGATAGTGGAGTACTGGTCGGAAGAGTCAGTAAGACAGGCACATCAAGTGTGCGGCTTAAAGACACATTTGTTGAAAGTATTCATATCAGGAGAGCGCATGGGATTCCGCAGCCGACGGATGATGAGCTCAGGCGAAAGATGTGGTGGATCGATCTAAAGCAGTTTGGAATGGATCATTTTCCGGGCTGGCTAAAATATGTGATCAGAAAAGTTCAGAGGACTGTCAGAGGTCAGAAGAAGGTTTGAATATGTTTGTTAAGAGACATATCATATGGATTCTGTCCGGGCTTTACAGGACATTTATTTATCCTATCCGAAAGTGCATAATGGAAATAAAGAGCGGAAGTATACTCTGTCCGGGAGTGTACGTCCGCAATACTGTGCTTGAGGGAAAAAATTATCTTGGAAAAAAGACATCTTTCACGGATGGCAAGATAGGGTATGGAACTTATGTAAACCGGGAAGGGGATTTTTCTCATACAGTGATAGGCAGATATACTTCGATAGGGACCAGAGTAAGGACTGAGATCGGAGATCACCCTTTGGATCACGTGGCCATGCATCCTGCATTTAATAATCCGGATAAAGTGTTTGGGTATAGTTATGTTAACCATAGAAGCTGGGAGAGCGTGACAAAAGGGGTTTTTATCGGAAGTGATGTCTGGATCGGAAATGATGTAAAAATCCTGGATGGAGCCGTCATCGGAGATGGAGCGGTTGTTGGAAGCGGCGCTGTCGTAACCGGAGAGCTGCCACCATACAGTATTTCCGTCGGTGTACCGGCAAAAGTGATCCGCTATCGTTTTCCGGAAGAAAAAATAAGGGCACTTTTATCAGATCCATGGTGGGAAAAAGAAACCTCATGGATAGAAACACATATAGAGGATTTTTCTGATATTGACAGATTTTTACAGGAAAGGTGAAAGATGAAGCCGGCTATAGTCGTTATCGGATATGATCGGGCAGATTCATTAAAACGTCTGCTTGGAAGCATCGCATCAGCAGATTACTCTGAGGATGATATTACTCTGATCATAAGTCTGGATCGCAGTGGTAAGCCAGAGGTTGAAAAGGTCGCAGAGAAATTTATCTGGAAGCATGGAGAAAAAAAGGTTGTTGTACGTAAGGAGCGTATGGGTCTTAAGAGGCATATACTGACTTGCGGAAATTATGCAGATGAATACGGCAGTATTATCATGCTTGAAGATGATCTGTATGTTTCACCGGATTTCTATAATTTTGCATCAAAGGCACTTTCTCACACAGCTTCGGATCCACGTGTGGGAGGGGTTTCTCTTTACAACCACAGGTTTAATGTATTTGCTCGTCTGCCCTTTGAAGCAGTTGATGATGGTTATGATAACTGGTATTTTCAGTTTGCTTCGAGCTGGGGACAGGCATGGACAGCTTCACAGTGGGATGGATTTCGTGATTGGCAGGAAGCGCATGACGGTGAAGATCTTCATGACGCCGGTATGCCGTCAAACGTTGCCGAGTGGGGCGACAGTTCATGGCTTAAGTATGCAATACGTTATCTTGTTGATACTGATCGGTACTTTTTATATCCAAGAGTTTCGGAGACAACGAATTTTGCAGATGCGGGAGAACATGCTTCGGCATCCGTTACGGATCTGCAGGTTCCAATGAGGGCAGTACACAGGGGAGAATACATTTTTTCTACTGTCGAACAGTCAAGAGCAAGATATGATGCCTTTTTCGAAAACATGGATCTGCCTCATCCGTCAGACTTATACGGATTAAAAATGAGAGACGGCGCTATAGGCGGAAATACGCAGGATAAATTCTTTTATTCGGTGGATACACTTCCATATGAAAAAGTTGGCAGCTACGGGCTTGATCTCAGACCTATAGATGCAAATATTCTATACAGGACAGCCGGACACAGGATATTTCTTTATGATATTTCCAGACCGGTAAAAAACGTCAAAGTGAGAAAAGGTGCGCTGGAACGGTATTTTTATCCGGGAATGAATCGGAAGAAGATCATGAATATGATATATTCGGCGTTCTATAGATGAAAGGAAAATAGCAATTAATGCAGGATATACTTGGAAAATTAAATTATATATTTAACAGAAAGCAGAAACGCCAGATGGCAATGCTTCTCGTTGCTATTTTCATAGGTGCAGCTCTTGAACTTGTGGGAGTTTCCCTGATAATGCCTCTTATACAGCTGATATCAACTCCTGATGTGGTAGAGAAGCCCGGAATCGTAAACTCTGTATACGTGATGCTCGGTATGAAGAACATCACGGATTTTTTTGTGTTTCTGGTATTTGTGATCATATTTTTGTATCTGATAAAAAATATCTTTTTATCAGCAATGTACTATTTTCAGTATTCATACATTTATAAAAATCAGTTAAAGGTTGCTGGACGTCTTATCGACTGCTACCTGAAGAAAGAGTACACCTATCACCTTGACCATAATACGTCCGACATGATCCGAAATATCATGCTGGATACAGACAGACTCTTCCAGCTGATCCTGTCAGTCCTCAATGTTTCAAGTGAAGGACTTCTTTCGGTTCTTCTGATGCTTTATCTTATTATCTCCGATCCGCTTATGTGTGTGATAGTTGGCGGCATCCTTGTCCTCTGCATGGGACTTTTCCGTATCGCGACAAAGAAAAGGGTTCATTCCTATGGTCAGATGAACCAGAAATATGACGGAAAGATGCATCAGGCCATAAATCAGGCTCTGGGAGCTGTAAAGGATATAAAGATCCTTCACCGTGAGAAATACTTTGTAAATCAATTCGTGTCCTGCGGTGAGAAAAAAATGACAGCGCTTATCAACACAAACTTCTTTGGAACTATTCCGAAGTATGTGATCGAAACAGTCACTGTCGCAGGGATAATGCTGGTGCTTGTGATAAAGCTGAAAAATGGTACAGATCTAAATGCGATACTGCCGCAGCTCGCAACCTTTGCGGTGGCTGCTTTTAAGCTTTTGCCGTCGGTCGGAAAGATCAGTAATTATCTGAATAACATCACATTTTTAAGGCCGTCTATCGATCTTATCTATCATGATCTGAAAGAGACCGAGGATATGGTTCAGGTTGAGATCGTAGATAAGGGCGAGAGGCTGCTTGAGGATAAGAGTTCTGACTCAATAGAAGTCATGAACCTTTCTTATCGTTATCCAAATACTGATGAAGATGTGCTTCATGATGTAAATTTCAGAATACCTCTTGGGGCGTCTGTAGGTCTTATCGGTGAGAGCGGAGCAGGAAAGTCTACTATGGCAGATGTTATACTCGGAATCCTTTTCCCGAGAGACGGAAAAGTCATGTACGGAAAAATGAATGTTCATGAGTATCCGATTGCCTGGTCAGAGAAGCTTGCATATATTCCTCAGGCGATCTATCTTGCAGATGACACGATACGTGCAAATATTGCTTTTGGTATTGAACCTGATAAGATTTCCGAAGATGATGTGTGGAAAGCACTGGATGAAGCGCAGCTAAGTGACTTTGTGCGGAGCCTTCCGGAAGGACTGGATACAATGGTCGGAGAAAGAGGCGTAAGACTCTCCGGCGGTCAGCGACAGAGGATAGGAATAGCCAGGGCACTTTACGGAGATCCGGAAATACTGGTGCTTGATGAGGCAACCAGTGCTCTTGACAGTGAGACAGAAAAAGCAGTCATGGAAGCGATCGACAGTCTGCATGGCAGGAAAACTCTCTTAATAATCGCTCATCGCCTGACAACGCTTAGAAACTGTGAATATGTATATCGTGTGGAGGGCGGAAAGGTCATTTCCGTTGATCCGGCATCGCTTTTCGTGGAAGGAAAGAAATGAGTAATCCAAAACTTTCTGTGGTTTTTATCACATATAATCATGAACCCTTTATCCGGCAGGCGCTGGATAGTGTTCTCATGCAGAAAACGAATTTTGACTTTGAAGTCGTTGTCGGTGAAGACTGTTCTACAGATCACACCAGAGATATCCTTCGGGAATATGACGCAAAATATCCGGGAAGGCTTCGGCTCCTTTTCAGAGAAAAAAATCTTGGTTGTCCGACACTGAATGTTTATCAGACTGCCATGGAATGTGAGGGAGAATATCTTGCATTTCTCGAGGGTGATGACTACTGGACAGATCCGTATAAACTTCAGAAGCAGGTGGATTTTCTTGATAGTCATCCGGATTATATGGGAACTACCTGTACGTTTAGTCTCATCGGTGAAAAGGACGAGCCGATCGTGAACGAATCACTGACAAAGCTTTATTCCTGGAGCGGGGATTATACCTTTTCTGACTGGCAGAAGGCAGGCTCATGGCCGGGACAGACTGCCAGCAATGTTTGCAGGAATTTTTTCCATAACAAAAAAATGGATTACACGATCCTTTATCGCGCTCACGATTTCATAGATGATGGCGTCATTTTCACATTTATCCTGCTTCAGGGAAAGATCTTCAGATTTGACGACGTGATGGTTGCACATAGATACGTTGAAAAGGCAGGAGGAGAAAGCTGGAACTCCAGAAAATTAAAGCGTAACTATCTGATAGAAGAATGTGCACTTAAAAGAACCATAATGGAGTGGGTTGAGATAAACGCAGGACTTACGGATAGGGCGATAGCAAGAGCCGGAAAAGAATTTAAGACGACGGCATCGGTATTTATAAAGGGACCGTCTGCAGAAACCTGGAAACTCTTCACAAAGGGACTGAAGTATTACCTTCATGTGAGATTTGGTCATCCGCGGATCAGAGATGGTTCAGAACCGGCAGTGAAATAAAGGGAAAAGACAGAAATGATTATTCTTCGTTTTACAAGTGGTCTTGGAAATCAGATGTTCCAATATGCTTTCTATACATATCTTCGCAGGAAGTACCCGTCAGAGAGGGTACTTGCCGATATTTCATGGTTCACCTGGAATCATGCTCATCAGGGCTTTGAGCTTGCAAAACTCTTTGAGAGAGACGAAAACAAAGCATTCAGGCTTGAAAGGGCAAATACCTTTGAAACCTGGTGCTGTTCCGGGGCAGTTCCCCAGAAAAATGTCCTCATGAGAGTATTTAACAGGATAACGAGGCTGTGTGCAGGTTCTCATTTTGAAAATATTCACTATTATGAGACAGGCAGAGAAAACGAAAATACCCTTAAGGAGAGAATCGATAATCTTCCGGAAGGGAAAAATGCCTATATCACAGGATATTTTTTGGAAGAAGAATATTATAAGGATAACCTTGGCGATATACGTAAGGCTTTTACATTTGACTTGTCTGATATAGGAGAGGAAAATGAAGAGCTTCTTCGTGAGATCGATAAGGAAAACTCTGTTGCGATACATGTTCGCCGTGGTGATTATCTGGCACCCGGTTATACTGAGAATTTCATTAATCTTGGAATGGATTATTACCGAAGAGCGGTCGAGAGGGTTAAAGAAACTGTGTCTAACCCCAGATTTTTTGTTTTTTCAGATGACAAAGAATATATACAAACAGCGTTCAGCTGGCTGGATAATGTCACCGTCGTAAACGGAAATACAGGGAGCCGGAGCTATCTTGATATGGCACTTATGAGCAGATGCCGGGCTCTTATCACAGCAAATTCCACATTTTCCGAATGGGCAGGCCTCTTAAATGGCAGACCTGATGCACTCGTGATCTACCCAAAAGCTTATTTAAAGGATCATGATTCAAATATATGGACTATACCCGGATGGGAAAGGGTCTGATACCGGGCGTTTTTTAATTGGACTAAAAGACATACATACTATATAATGAAGAGCCGTGGGTAATTAAATATACGGCTTAAGGCTGTCAGCAGCAGGGGTAATACCCTGGGATGGGAAACACAATGAGTGAAGAAAAGATCAGTATAACGGCAATTTTCGGCGAAGATGTTTTTAATGACACTGTTATGCAGGAGCGTCTTCCTAAAAAGGTCTACAAGGAGCTTCGTAAGACTATTGATGAGGGAAAAGAACTCGATCCTGTGGTTGCAGATGTTGTAGCTGAGGCAATGAAGGACTGGGCGCTTGAAAAAGGTGCTACTCACTACACACACTGGTTCCAGCCGCTTACAGGTATCACGGCAGAGAAGCATGATTCTTTCCTGGCTCCGCCAAGAAAAGACGGAAGAGCTATTCTGGAGTTTTCAGGTAAAGAGCTTATAAAATCTGAACCTGATGCATCATCTTTCCCGTCAGGCGGTATCCGTTCTACCTTTGAAGCAAGAGGATATACGGCATGGGACTGCACAAGTCCGGCTTTTGTTCGTCATGATGCCGCAGGAGCGATCCTGTGTATCCCGACAGCATTTTGTTCATATACAGGAGAGTCTTTGGATATGAAGACTCCCCTTCTTCGTTCCATGGAAGCGCTTAATGTACAGGCATTACGTCTGCTGCGTCTTTTCGGAAATACTACTTCAAAGAAGGTTACTCCCAGCGTAGGTGCTGAGCAGGAGTACTTCCTTGTTGATCGTGACAAGTTCTTAAAGAGAAAAGATCTCATTTATACAGGTCATACTCTTTTCGGTGCAATGCCTCCAAAGGGGCAGGAACTTGATGATCAGTATTTTGGAGCCATCAGAGAGAGAGTCGCTTCCTTCATGAAGGCGATAAATGAAGAACTTTGGAAACTGGGTGTATCTGCGAAGACTCAGCATAACGAGGTGGCACCGGGACAGCATGAGCTGGCACCCATCTACAGCGATTGCAATGTTGCGGTAGACCACAATCAGCTGACCATGGAAGTCATGAAAAAGGTTGCAGAACGTCAGGGAATGATGTGCCTGCTCCATGAGAAGCCTTTTGCAGGAGTAAATGGTTCCGGTAAGCATGACAACTGGTCTCTTGTAACGGATGACGGTATAAATCTACTTGATCCCGGCGCAACTCCTCATGATAACATCCAGTTCCTGATGGTACTGACATGTCTTCTCAAGGCAGTTGATGAGCATGCGGATCTGTTAAGAGAGTCTGCTGCAAATGTTGGAAACGATTATCGTCTCGGAGCAAACGAGGCTCCGCCGGCTATCGTATCGGTATTTCTTGGAGAGCAGCTGCAGGATGTTTTGTCACAGCTTATTTCTACAGGTATGGCTACCAGCAGTAAGCAGGGTGAAAAACTCGAAACGGGTGTAAGTACTCTTCCGGATTTCATGAAAGATGCAACAGATCGTAACCGTACGTCACCATTTGCATTTACAGGAAATAAGTTTGAGTTTCGTATGGTTGGCTCTTCTGCATCCATTGCAGCTCCGAATATCGTATTAAATACGATAACAGCCGAGGCTTTTGCAGATGCCTGCGATGTGCTGGAAAAAGCAGATGACTTTGAGATGGCTGTACATGACCTCATAAAGGAATATGCAACAGCACATCAGAGAATCGTATTTAACGGAAACGGTTACTCTGATGAGTGGGTAGAGGAAGCAGAGAGAAGAGGTCTTCCTAACCTTAAGGGTATGGTAGACGCAATTCCCAGCCTTACAGCTGAGAAATCAGTTAAACTCTTTACCCGTTTTAAGATCTTTACCGAGGCAGAGCTTGAGAGCCGTTCTGAGATCAAGTATGAGGGTTATTCAAAAGAGGTAAATATCGAAGCCCGTACAATGATAGATATGGCATCAAAGTCTATCATTCCTGCATGTCTCAAGTATAGTAAGGCACTTGCTGATATAGTGATCTCTCTTAAAGAGGCAGGTGTTGATGGAAGCGCTGCGCGTGAGATCCTTACAGAGGTAAATAAGCTTACAAATGATTCTCAGAAAGCTCTGCAGAAGCTTGTGCAGGATGACGAAAAGTCACTCACGATTGCTGATGCAAAGGAAAGAGCTCTTTTCTGCAGAGATAATGTAAAAGTTGATATGGAAGAACTCCGTGCTCCGATCGATCGCCTTGAAATGATCGTAGATAAGGAATACTGGCCAATGCCGAGCTACGGAGATATGTTATTTGAAGTTTGATCGTTAAGATAAGAGAGAGGCGGATGAGTATGAGTGTTAGGAAGTCGGTTATTATAGGATTTGCGGCAGCACTTCTTCTGATAGCAGTTGCATTTGCAGGTTCTTCATCTGTTCCCGTGTATGCGGCAGAGCTTACTAATGTAGCAACAAGTCATGTGGTATGCATAGATCCCGGTCATCAGGCTCATGGAGACAGTACTCCTGAACCAAATGGTCCCGGTTCTGCTGTGATGAAGGCAAGAGTAACCGGAGGAACACATGGCACCACTACAGGTGTTTATGAATATCAGCTGACACTCAATGTCGCTGCACAGCTTCAGGCTGAGCTTCAGAGACGTGGTTATACTGTAGTAATGACCAGAACATCTCATGATGTAAATATAAGCAATAAAGAAAGAGCTCAGTATGCGACAGCTGCAGGTGCAGAGATAACCATACGCCTTCATGCTAACGGTGCGTCCTCTGCATCAGCGTCAGGTGCTTTAGCACTCGCACCTTCTGCTGCAAATCCCTATGTCAGCAGCCTGTCCGCAGGAAGTCAGCTGCTTTCTCAGGATGTACTCGCTTCTTACTGTGCTGCTACAGGCATGAAGAATTGCGGAGTGCAGTTAAGTGATACAATGACGGGAATAAACTGGTGCACAATGCCTGTAACTATTCTTGAGATGGGATTTATGACAAATCCGGCAGATGACGTAAATATGGAAAATGCCGCATATCAGTCTAAAATGGTGACAGGTATAGCTAACGGTGTTGATCTTTATTTTGGGAAATAAGATAGTTTTGTGCAAAATTGCGTCTTCACATTTTTTACTATATCTAGTATTATAATACTAGATGTGGTGCCAAATGTGGTGAACGATACTAGATATTGCGGATTCGGCGACCTACAGTGGCTCTGTGGGTCGCTTTTATATGCGCCGGGGTGCGCAAAATGAATATTCCGGTTCAGCCGGATGCACCAGGAATGACATCATTAACATATGAGCATGGAGGGAATGCTGTGAATATCATTAAGAGAAATGGTAAAGAAGTAGAGTATGATGGATCCAAGATCATTGCTGCCGTTGAGAAGGCAAACAATGAAGTGAGCGAGAAAGATCAGCTGCTTGCAAGCCAGATAAGAGTAGTAGAGGAAAAGGTTGCCCGAAAGCTGAAGGATCTTGATCACGAAGCCGGAGTTGAAGAAATCCAGGATTACGTTATCGAGTCTATTCAGGAAGAAGGCGCATTCCACGTAGCTACTATCTACACGGTTTACCGTTATAAGAGAGAGCTTGTACGTAAGAGCAATACCACGGATGATAAGATCCTGACTCTTGTAGAATATGACAATGAGGAAGTAAAGGAAGAAAATTCCAATAAGAATCCCATGGTCGTATCAGTACAGCGTGACTATGTGGCAGGAGAAGTAAGCCGTGATCTTACAGACAGACTGCTGCTTCCACATGATGTTGTAGAAGCGCATAAGGCAGGTATCATTCACTTTCATGATTCCGATTACTATGTACAGCATATGTATAACTGCTGCCTCGTTAATCTGGAGGACATGCTCCAGAACGGTACGGTTATCAGTGATACCATGATAGAGAAGCCGAGGAGCTTCCTTACAGCCTGCAACATTGCGACTCAGTGTATAGCTCAGATCGCAAGTTCACAGTACGGCGGACAGAGTATCTCTTTGGCACATCTTGCACCGTTTGTAGATATCAGCCGTCAGAAGTACCGCAGGATCGTAAAAAGAGAGTTTGAAGAGAACGGAATCCCGCTGGATCTTGAAAAGATCGATGCTATTGCAGAGCACAGAACTGCGGAAGAAATAAAGCAGGGCGTACAGACTATCCAGTATCAGGTAACAACTCTGATGACAACAAACGGACAGGCTCCGTTCATCACAGTATTTATGTATCTTGATGAAGCTGAGGAAGGTCAGACAAGAGAAGACCTTGCGCTTGTTATCGAGGAGATGCTGAAGCAGAGGATACTTGGCGTAAAGAACGAAAAAGGCGTATATATCACACCTGCGTTCCCGAAGCTGATCTACGTACTCGATGAGGATAATATCACTGAAGGAAGTAAATATTGGAATCTCACAATGCTTGCAGCAAAATGTACAGCAAAGAGAATGGTTCCGGATTATATTTCCGCAAAGAAGATGAGAGAGTACAAAAACGGTGATGTATATCCCTGCATGGGATGCCGAAGCTTCTTAACACCTGACAGATTTTCTCCGGAAGGCGAAAAGCGTAAGTATTACGGAAGATTCAATCAGGGTGTGGTGACTATCAATCTTGTGGATGTTGCCTGCTCATCTAACAGAGATATGGATAAATTCTGGCAGATACTTGATGAGAGACTTGAGCTTTGTCATAAAGCACTGAGATGCCGTCATGAGAGACTTCTCGGAACAACATCTGATGTAGCCCCTATCCTTTGGCAGTATGGCGCGATCTCCAGACTGAAAAAGGGCGAGAAGATCGATAAACTCCTGTATGGTGGATATTCAACTATTTCTCTTGGATATGCAGGTCTTTATGAAATGTGCATGTACATGACAGGAAAGTCACACACAGATCCTGATACAAAGCCGTTTGCACTGAGAGTTATGCAGAAACTCAACGACAAGTGTAATGAGTGGAAAGCAGCAGAAAATATTGATTATTCCGTATACGGAACACCGCTTGAAAGCACTACTTATAAGTTCTCCAAGGTGCTTCAGAAGCGTTGGGGCAAGATAAAGGATGTAACTGATCATAATTACATCACCAACAGCTATCACGTAAATGTTCGTGAAAAGATCGATGCATTTACAAAGTTGAAGTTCGAATCCGACTTCCAGAAGCTTTCACCGGGCGGAGCGATCAGCTATGTTGAAGTACCTAAGATGACAGACAACATTGAGGCAGTACTTTCCGTGATGAAGTTTATCTACGAAAATATCATGTACGCTGAGCTCAATACAAAGAGTGATTTCTGTCAGTGCTGCGGATATGACGGAGAGATCCAGATCGTTGAGGACGAAAACGGAAAGCTTGTATGGGAGTGCCCGAACTGTGGTAACCGCGATCAGAATAAGATGAACGTAGCGCGCAGAACCTGCGGCTACATCGGCACAAACTTCTGGAACCAGGGCAGAACCCAGGAAATCCGCGAGAGAGTGCTTCACTTGTGATATGTTACATTTAAATAGCTACAAGTTTTAATAAAATCAGCGAAGCCTGTATAACTTCTTCCAGAAACAAGTTATACAGGTTGAGCGTTACTTACAATAAAAGCTCCGTATCTGCAACAGTACGGAGCTTTTATCATGAAGAAAAAGGAGAACTATGAACTACTGCAATATAAAATACTGCGACATCGCAAACGGAAACGGAGTCAGGACAACGCTGTTCGTGTCCGGCTGCACACATCACTGCAAAGAATGCTTTCAGCCCGAAACCTGGGACTTTAATTACGGCGAGCTATTCACAGACAGAGTAGCAGACGAAATAATAGAATCACTAAAGCCTGATTACGTAGACGGACTGACACTTCTCGGGGGAGAACCCTGGGAACCTTCAAATCAGGAAGCACTGTACCCATTTCTCCAAAAAATAAGAAAAACGTATCCGGATAAGACAATATGGGCGTTTTCCGGATATACATGGGAAGAACTCACAGATCCGGAAAACAAAAGATGTCACACGGAGTATACAATGCCGATGTTATCTCTTGTCGATATACTGGTTGACGGAGAATTTCACATAGAAGAAAAGAATTTAGCACTAAGATTTCGGGGAAGTTCAAATCAAAGAATCATCAATGTGACGGAATCTCTTGATAAAAACGCAGTGGTTTTGTCGGAATTTATGAAAAAAGAGCTGTAAAATCAAGGCATTAGACAATGATATGCTGGAATTGTGTCTCATTTTAAACTTTTTTGGATTATACTCTAAAGTAAATAATTTTTAATCCGATACATAAGGTGTAAATCAAAAATGTACAGTTATTAAAACTGTATACAATATTCGCGTTTTACAATTTTCAAGAAAGGAGGAGTCTGTTATGCGTGTAGAGGCTTATACTCAGGTACAGCAGGTATACGGCTCAAGGAAAACAACAAAGACAGGCGGGGCATCAATAATCAGTTCCGCACGTGACGCGGTTGAGATTTCCGGAATTGGCCAGAATATTCAGGCAGTAAAAAAAGCAGTAATGGATAGCTCGGACATCCGCGAAGAGCTGACAGCTCCGCTGAAATCAAAGATCCAGGATGGTACTTATGATATTTCAGGCGAGAGCTTTGCAGATAAGCTGTTAGAAAAACTCGGACTGTAAACCATATTTTATCCCGGACGCGGGAAGAAAGTGAGGCAGGTTAAGTGGCAAGCCTGATGGAAGAACTGATCCAGACACTCAAGCTGGAAGAAGGAAAATACACAGAGCTGCTTAGTCTGTCCAAATCAAAAACACCTGTTATTGTAACAGGTAAAGTTGCGGAACTTCAAAAAATCACGGATGAAGAACAGGTTGTTCTGGATCAGGTTGCAAAGCTTGACCATGAGCGACAGACGGTGATGGAAGACATCGCCAATGTACTTAACAGGGATGTTAAGACTTTGAAGCTTTCCTATCTGATTGAGATGCTTGAGAAAAGACCAAAGGAACGTGAAGAGCTTTCACGTGTCCATGACAGGCTCAAAGCTACAATCGGTGAGCTTATGGTGGTAAACGACCAGAACCGCGAACTGATTCGACAATCTTTGGACATGATCGATTTTAATCTGGCGCTCCAGCGAGAATTGCGGGAAGCACCGGAAACAGGAGAATATACACGTAACGCAGCTATTGCGGGAAATGTATTAGGAAGTGCCCAGAGCGGCTTTGACGCCAAGCAGTGAGGCGGGCTCCCATATAGCGGGTCTGCTTCGGAAGGACGAGGTGAACAAGATGCCGCTTATGGGTTCTTTTTATGTAGGTGTATCAGGGCTTCAGACCAGTCAGTACGCTCTGAATACAACTGCGCACAATCTTGCAAATCTACATACTACAGGATATACCCGTCAGCAGGTATATCAGGCGAACCGTATATATAATACGGTTGGTCATTCTTTCAATAATGATCTCCAGGTCGGAATGGGCTCTGCTTATCAGGATGTCCGTGCGATCAGAGATTCATTTCTTGACAGGCACTATCGCACAGAAAATGGCCGTTCAGGATATTATTCCACTTGTTATGAAGTAATAGAAGAAGTGAATATGCACTTTGGCGAAACGGAGGGCACGCAGTTCCAGAAAGCTTTGCAGGAATTCCAGCAGGCTTTTCAGAATCTTGCGACTAAACCTTCGGATGCGACCATGCAGGGAAAAGTCGTAACGACAGCCAAGCAGTTTTTAGACAGAGCGCAAATGATCTATAACGGTCTGGCTGAGTATCAGAATAATCTGAATCAGCAGATAAAGGATCAGGTAGATAAGATCAATAAATATGCAGATCAGATAGCAGATCTTAATGAAAGGATCGTATCGATCGAAGCTGGAAAGGTCGAGGGCGCAAATGATCTGCGCGACGCAAGAAACCAGATCCTTGATGAGCTCTCTGCAATGGGAAGGATCGAGTACTCCGAAGATCTTTATGGCAGAGTTAATGTACAGTTTGAAGGAGTGGATCTGGTAAAAAATGGCAATGTCTACAAGATGGAAGCCAAGATCCTGGATGAAGATAAAGACACAGGATTTTACACACCTGTATGGCCTGCATATAAAGATCAGAGAGTATTTAGTCTTACTCAGCCGATTTCTGCCGATATAGGTAGTGACAATGGCTCGCTTAAGGCACTGTATTTCTCCAGGGGAACAAAGGTCGCAACTTATAAGGATATGGAAGTTTCTACGGAAACAGATAAAAACGGAAATCTTGTTACGCTGACTCCTGCGGAGACATTTGATAAGGTAGCCGGATCTTCGTTAACAGCCATCATGACGGAATTTGATCATATGATAAATGGAATGGTGACTATGATAAATAATCTGGTTCAGGGACGTTCTGCAGATGGTTCGACTGTGATCAATCCTGAAGCGGTTAGCAATCCGAATGATTATCCGCCGCTTTTCACTCTAATATCTTCAAATGGCGACTATACTACATCAAACCTTACGGTAAATCAGGAACTTCTTCTGGAGCCGACGCATCTGAATAACGGATTTATGTTGTCAGATCAATCAGTTAATCAGGAAGTTGCTGATGCACTTGGGCAAATATTTACGGACAAGTTCAGCACATTGAATCCCGGAACGGCAACACCGCTGAATTTTGAAGAGTACTACATAGGAATAGTAAACCAGTATGCAAATATCGGTAATACATATAAGGCAGCTGCAGAAGCACAGGAAGTATCAGTTCTTTCAGCAGACAACGAAAGGCAGAAAGTTATGGGAGTATCTGACAGTGAAGAGCTCACAAAGATGATACGTTACCAGAATGCTTACAATGCGAGCAGCAGATACATAAACACTGTAAACGCAATGCTGGATAATCTTCTTAACATCATATGATGACAAGGATACCAAGTAAAAATTCGATTGTGCTTGCACAAAAAGGCAGATTTATTTGACTTGGAGGGGTAATATATGACATCACAGTTTTTTGGTCTGATGATCGGTTATTCTGGCCTTACCGCATATCAAACAGCAAATAACACAGTTGCAAATAATGCGGCAAATATCCAGACAGAAGGATATACAAAGCAGGTGGTGGAGCAGAAGGCATCCAATGCGCTTAGAACTTACACCACTTACGGAATGGCAGGATCAGGTGTAACCGTAACTTCCATAAAACAGCTTAGAAACGAATATTATGATATAAAGTACAGAGCAAATGAAGCAGATGTAGGAAGATATGAAGCTCAGAAAACCTACATGAGTGAAATTGAAAAGTACTTTAAGGATGATACAACGGTAAAGGGTTTTACAAAGATTTACACAGAAGAATTTTATGCAGGTCTGGAGGATCTTGCAAAAAGTCCGGGAACAACTTCATCACGTGCATCATTTCTTGGTAAGGCGCAGACGCTTGCAGAGTACTTTAGGACTATGTCCAGTAATCTTACTAAAGAGCAGGAAATATTAAATAGTGAGATAAAGTCACAGGTTGATCAGTTAAATGAATATGCAGCCCAGATAGCATCGCTTAATAAGCAGATAAATCTTATCGAGCTTCAGGGACAATGTGTTGCAAATGAACTCAGGGATCAGCGAAATCTGATAGTTGATAAGTTATCGAAGATCGTTGACGTAGAAGTGACCGAGGCGGAAATCTATAATGCAGGAGATCCGGATAACCCGACGGGAGCACATAGATACCAGGTAAAGATCAGTAATGGATGTTGTCTTGTTGATGGTTATGAATACAATACACTTGAAACAAGGGCAAGAGATACGGATGAAAAGTATCATCAGACCGATGCGGACGGACTATATGATCTTTACTGGTCATCGACCGGAAATGAATTTTCAGTATTGGCAGATAATCTTTCCGGAAGTCTAAAGGCGCTTTTTGAACTGCGTGATGGCGATAACGGAGAGGCTCTTACCGGTTCTTTTGTTGGAATTACCCAGACCAGAGATGCGAGGGACAGCCAGGGAAATGTGATAGCTGGAGTAACGGCAACAGATGTGACGATGACAGTTAGCGTCGAAGCAGGAGAGACTCTTGAAACAATTATTTCCAAGCTGAACATTGCCGATAAAGGATCTATCCGTATCAGCGGAACGATGTATAAATATGATGGTTGGACGGTTGATTTTACACCGGGAAGCACTACAGCGACATTTACTTTTGGTGATGTCACATATAAGAATAAAGCAGGTGATGACATTCACGGTCTTATGTATACTGTAACCCCGGGTAAAAAGTGTGAAGTCGGAAACGGTGTGGAATATCAGGGAATCCCGTATTATCAGGCACAGATGAATCAGTGGGTACGCCAGTTTGCATACCGCTTCAACTATACAGAGGAACATGGAAGCTTAAATAGTCTGGTGAATGAGGATGCTGAAAACCTATATGGCGATGCGATGGATATCTCATTCTGGCAGTGGAAAAGTGTTACGACTGGTTTGCTCAATAATCTGGATGAGTATTATACCGCAGCAGCGGGAGCTACAACAAATACAGCTAAAACACAGGCTGGATCGGGAACGATCGCAGATGATAAAAATCTTGATTCGCTTTATTATGATCTGCAGGCATCGAATGTCTATGTAAATAAGGATATCATAGACGACCCGGCTCTTATGAGTACTACAAAAGAGAATGGTGATATTAACGTCTCTGCCGATGATGTAGTTAAGGAACTTATAGAGCTTAAGGATAACAAGTCAAAGATGGTTTACAGGGGGTGTACATCTACTGAGTTTTTGGCACTTATCCTTACTGATATATCACTCAATTCGGCAAGCGCGAAAAATTTCACGGATAATGCGACAAATATCAGGAACGCCATCTCAAATCAGAGAGAATCGGTATCCGGAGTGGATAATGAGGAAGAGGCACTGGATCTCGTTAAATTCCAGAATGCTTATAATCTGAACGCAAAGATAATCCAGACTATGACAGAAATCTATGACCGTCTGATACTGGAGACCGGTGTATAAAGGAGTACGCTTATGAGAATTACCAATAAGATGATAAACAACAATTCCTTATACAATATCAATAACAATAAGGAAGTAATGGATGCCCTTAATACACAGGCGGCTACCCAGAAAAAGATCAACGATCCGTCGGATGATCCTATAATTGCCATCCGTTCTCTGCGTTTCAGAGGGTCACTCGCTTCTATTACCCAGTATCTGGAAAAAAATGCGAAGGATGCTGTAAGCTGGACAAGCAGTACACAAACTGCGCTTGATAAGGCAGTAGAGATCATGCGCGATCTTAAAGAGCAGTATAACGCTGCAACAAACAGTACAAATACCAACAGTGATAAAAGAAGCCTTCTTGAAAAAATGAAAGCTGATGCAACTGAGTATTTTGCGGTAGGAAATTCTACAAATGAAGATCGGTATATTTTTACAGGATATCGTACATCAGACAGCCTGACCTTTACGGATAACAATATTGATGAACGAATGATCTCAGCAGTGGATCAGAGTCATCCTTTCCAGTATAAAGGAATCGCAGAACATTTCACGAAAGATAATGTTGAGAGTTATACCTATACTTCTTATCAAAATGGAACAACGTACTCCTCGGGAATCACGGATGGAGATATTACCGGCGTTGCTCCGGGAATAACACCTGCGGATGAGACACAGGTAGAGGCGTACTCGGAATACCGGTTGAGATTGTCTTATAAAAATATTGATGATGTAACGACCGGAAATACGTACACGTATAATTATCCGAATGGCGCGGCAGATAATATCAGTTCTTATACACTGACATTAAAGAATTATAATTCTTCCACAAATTCATATACTGTTGCCGGAACGATGAATGTTACAGCTATAACGGATGATGCAGAGGCAGTTTTTACCGGTGACACGGACACAACGGTATATCTCAATACTGTTACAGGAAATCTGATCTTTACCGCGCAGACACAGAAACAGCTGGTACAGGTTGATGACATTGAGTTTGCATACGATAAAAGCGACTGGAATGAGGGAGATGTAAAGCCGGAACACTACTTCTGCTGTACAGAGGTTGGTGATAGCAATAATACGCCTATAGTCTATAATGACTATCTTCAGGAGATGAATTATTCCGTAGGAAGCAGTCAGTCGGTAAAAGTCAATACAAATGCCAGAAATGCGTTTGATGTTAATGTATTAAGAGATCTTGATGAGCTGGAAGACGCGTTGGACGCTGTTGACAAGGCAGAGGCAAAGGTTGAAAAGCTTAAAAAGATGCAGGATGATGTGGAGACATATCCTACTGAAGACGAACAGGAGCAGATACGTATTCTCCTCGGTGCTGCGGAAAAGGAACTGGATTATGCAAATCAGAAAGTAACTACCATGTTCAGTAATGGTATTACCAAGGCAGGGAAGTATTTTGATGAAGTTAACCTTGCCGGAACTACCTGCGGAACTACGGTTCACAGACTTCAAGTTATCCAAAACCGTCTTACAGAAGATCAAACTACGGTAAAAGCGCAGGCATCTGAAAATGAGAATGTGGATCTTTCATCACTTTCCGTAGAAGTAAAGCAGGCAAATCTGTATTACAATGCAGCACTGATGGTTACGGGACGTATCTCGCAGCAGTCACTGGTAGATTACATCTGATAAAAAGTATATGTCCGGAGGTCGGTATAGAACGGCCTCCGGTGTTATGATGAGCAAAAAAATGTAGAAAAAACAGTCAGGTACTTGTTTTCAAACAATCTTTTGTACATACGTCTGTTATACTTATACGTGAGGAAACAGATTGGTGGAAAGGACAGACTGTTTTTGGGGGATGTGTAAAAAGGGGCTGTTATGCTCCGGAATGGAGAAAGTATGGAAGTAACAACCAGATTATTTGGCACGATCGACCTTGACGATGAGAAGATTATCGAGTTCCCCGGTGGAATTGTAGGCTTTCCGGACATGAAGCGCTTTGCGCTGCTTCATGATTCGGAGAAATCAGACGGGTCCGGTCTCGGATTCCTACAGTCACTGGACGAACCGGCCTTTGATATGCCTGTAATGAATCCTCTCATTGTAAAGCCTGATTATAATCCGGTATTTGAAGATGAGCTGTTGGCGCCGCTTGGAGAGCTGAAATCAGAAGAGATCGTTCTGCTGGTTACTGTTACAGTACCGCATGATCTGAAAAAGATGACAGTGAATCTGATGGCACCGATAATCATTAACGCTGCAACCAAAAAAGGCGCACAGTTGATACTAAATGACGACTCGTGCGAGATCCGTTTCCCAATCTATGATATCCTGGCAAAAGCCAAAGAATCAGACGGAAAGGCGGTGCAGTGATGCTTACTTTGTCCAGAAAAAAAGGAGAATCCCTGGTAGTTAATAATAATATTGAGATTACCGTGCTGGATATCCGTGGGGATCAGATCAAGATTGGAATTTCAGCACCAAAGGAAGTACCTATTTATCGAAAAGAAATCTATCTTGAGATACAGAAGGCAAATAGTACTTCAGTATCAGCTGAACAGGTAGATGAACTTAAAAAACTTTTCTGAAATTTTTGTAAAGTTTCTATAAAGAAATGTGTTATTGATCAAAATAATACGTATCTCTCTAATTATCAGGCGCGTTTTTGCCGATAAAATGCATAGAGAGATATGCTGGCAGGATGCCGGGAGAGCTCTCCCGACATCCTTTTTTGATCTTAAGATCAAAAGTTGGGAAATCTCTGGTATGGAGAGCTTCGCAAGGAGGCGGCTCTTTTAGGTTTTATTGTAATTTTTTACACATGGAGGTGGAACAATGGCAGTGATCAATCAAATGAAAAGCACAGTTCCTTATGCGGCAGGAACCACATCCAAGGCAGCAGATATTGATGTCGAAACTGCGCGGGTTCAGGAAGCACCGGCGGCAGAGCAGGCAGCGGAAGAAGTGTCAGATGATGTCTCAGTGGCTCAAGGCAACAGCAAGACTGTGAATGAAGAGATCCGAAAAAAAGTTGAAAATATTAATAAAAATATGCTTTTAAATTCCGAGGCAATCTTTGGTATTCACGATGAAACAAACAGAGTCACGATAAAGATCGTGGACAAAGACAGTAAGAAAGTCATTAAGGAAATCCCTCCGGAGAAGACTTTGGACATGCTTGCAAAGATTTGGGAAATGGCAGGCATTCTGGTGGATGAAAAGAGATGACAGCTGCTACCGGGAATTGTACTGCGTGATAGTCGGTAGTGTGCATGGAAAGTGAGGAATATATTATGTCAGATCTAATGAGGATGACCGGTCTTATATCGGGAATGGATACTTCAACAATTGTAGGCGCGCTGGTTTCAGCTGCAAATTATAAAACAACAAAACTGAAAAACCAACAGACAAAGCTCGGCTGGAAACAGGAGGCGTGGAAAACACTAAACTCAAAGGTATATAGTTTCTATACCGGCGCATTATCAGAAATGCGTCTGGAAAATACCTTTAATACGAAGACAGCAACTGTTGCAGATGCGTCTATAGCTTCTGTTTCTGTTGATAGCGCAAGTGTTATCGGAACACAGACACTTGCCGTAAAATCACTGGCAACCAGCGGATATCTTACAGGTGGTGCAGTATCAGCCGGAGGATCCAAAGCTACGACCGGAACTAAACTTTCAGAGCTGGGAGGATTTTCCGGATCAGTTACTGTTGGAGTAGCGATCGGTGATGATACAAAAAATGTCCAGCTTGATGACTCAATGACTATAGCTCAGGCTGTAAATGAGTTTAAAAAAGCTGGTATTAATGCAAGTTTTGATGAAACAAATCAGCGTTTCTTCTTAAGCTCCAAAGACAGTGGTGCAGATAAGAATTTTGAGATTATCGGAAATGCCGCAAATAAAGCGGCACTCCAGAGTATGGGGTTGTACTATACCTATACTACAGATTCGGATGGAAAACATATATATGATACTTCTGAGTCTGGATCTTCGGTACCTGTAAAGGTACAGGGAACCGATGCTGAGATCGAGTTAAATGGCGCAAAATATACTTCCAGCAGTAATTCATTTGTTGTAAATGGAATGACTATCCAGGCAAAGTCAACAAGTGCGACAGGTTCTGTAACAACGATAACAACAAGCCGTGATGTTGATGCCATTTATGATAAGATCGTTGACTTCTTTGATGAATACAATTCTCTCATAAATGAAATGGACAAGCTCTATAACGCGGACGCAGCAAAGGGCTACGATGTTCTTTCAGAAGATGAAAAGTCTGAAATGTCTGATGATCAGATAGAGAAGTGGGAATCAAAGATCAAGGATTCGCTCCTTCGTAAGGATGACAGCTTATCTACTCTTATTAATCTCTTTAAGAATACGATGGCTGGTACATCAAAATCCGGCGACAGCTGGTCAACCTTTGGAATAGCAACCCTTGGATATTTCAATGCAGCAGATAATGAAAAGGGTGCTTATCACATCGATGGAAACAGCGATGATGAGAATACAAAAGATAACGAGGACGTTCTGAAAAAGATGCTTGCATCCGATCCGGATCGTGTAGCGAAGTTCATGACTGAGATTACAGGAAATCTTTATAAGGGACTTGGCACAAGCGGACTAATGAAGAGCATCGAGAACACAAGAAGTGTTTATAAGGTTTATAACGATAAGCTGCTTCAGAAAGAATATGATAAGCTTTCCGAGGAGATAACGAAGCAGGAGAAGTATGTTTCAGACATGGAAGATTACTACTATAGTAAGTTCACAGCAATGGAGTCCGCACTTGCAAAGCTTCAAAATAATAGCAGTGCGATATCGTCTCTTTTGAATATGAGATGAGTATGATCCGATGGTGCTTGGAAACAGGTGATGTTTGGAGGGAAAGTTATGTTAGCTTCAGATGCATATGCACAGTATAACAGGAATAAGATCCTTACCGCTTCTCCGGCGGAGCTTACGCTGATGCTTTATGAAGGTTGTATCAAGTTTATCAACATTGCGATAAAGGCTGTTGAGGATAAGGATACACAGAAAGCCAACCTTAATATCCAGAAAGCGGAAAAGATAATTGATGAATTTCGAAGAACTCTGGATTTTAAATACCCGGTAGCAAAGGACTTTGATGTGGTTTATGAGTATGTCGGAAGGCGTCTTGTTGAGGCAAATATTTCCAAGGAAAAAGAAATCCTGGAAGAATGTGCAACACATATGAGAACCATGAGAGACGCGTGGAAAGAAGTAATGAGAACCGCTCCACAGGATTTAGCAGGTAACCGCAGACAGGCATAAAACCGGAAGACAGGTACGACGATGAAAAACACGTATGTGAATATTCTGATCGAAAGTTTGGAAAGAAAATCTGAAGTACTTGACAGAGTAATGGAGTGTGATGCTGAACAGGAGGAGATACTTTCAGCAGAAGAACCTGATCTCGATGCACTTCATGATAATCAGGAAAAGATAGGTAAGTTAGCAGCTGAACTGTCACGATTGGATGACGGTTTTGAAAGCCTTTATGAAAAGGTAAGGGTCGAGCTCATTCAGAATAAGACAGAGTACAAAGATGAGATCCACAGGATGCAGGATCTTATCGCAGTGATCACGGAAAAAGCTGTAAAGATCGGAGCAGAAGAGGCAAGACACAAAAATCATGTGACATCACTCCTGAGTGAAAAGCGGAAACAGCTCGGTGAACGAAGGAGAAATGTCAATAAGCTGAGTACCTATGCAAGTCAGATGCGTGGTTCATCCACAACGAATAGTACGGAAGCATTTTTTGTAGACAACAAGAAATGATCAATTCAAAACAACCGGAACAGGAGGCGGAGGCGCTTCCGTCCGTTTGCGACAGGAGCCGCCGGCAGAGTATATCTGTCGGCGGTTCTTATCAATTTAAAAAACAAAACAGGTGTGGTATACTTTATCGAGTTATGCGAAGCTGTAAGATGTAAAATATTCACGTCTTACATCATCATGTAAAAACGGAAAAATAAAGGAGAAAACCCGGATGAAGAAAAAGGCAACGAAAGTCGTTCAGGAACTTATTTCATTTAAGTTCGTAAAAGAGACTCTTGCGATTTATCTTTTTTTGATGTTCGTAGTATATCCTCTTTACTATGAGGATAAGTACTTCAATATGGGAGATGCAAAGTGGAATTTCTTCCGTACGGTTACATACTATATTTCAGGAGGATCGTTTCCCATACCGACATTTTTGGTATTGATGATCTTATTCTTTATATGGTATCAGATTGATTTGGTACGGAAAGGAAGGATAAAGGCTTTTTGGGATCCGAAAAAGACTACAGCAACCGATAAATTTGTATTGGCATATTCGGTGGCTTGTCTGGTTTCTACTATCCTTTCTCCCTATAAGGATTACATTCTCTGGGGTTACGATGGATGGTACATGGGACTTATAGCGCAGGTTGCTTTTGTCCTTTTATATTTCTTTGTTTCGCGATTCTGGCGGTGGGATGACATAATGCTTCTGATCTATATGTCGGCCTCGGCTTTAGTTTTCCTTTTTGGAGTTCTGAACCGTTTCCGTATAGATCCGCTGGAGATGTATACGGGTCTTGACGAGATGTATGTGCAAATGTTCCTGTCTACTCTCGGTCAGGCGACATGGTACTCTAGTTTTGTTGCCATAATGCTTCCTGTCGGCGTATTTATCTATTGGTATGCTGAAAAAGCATGGGTTCGTAAGCTGGCACTTGTTTACAATATACTTGGTTCTATGACCCTTATAACACAGGATTCGGACAGTGCATTTTTTGCGCTGATCGCAGAGATCAGTGTGCTCTTTGCTTTCTCATTCCGTGAAAATAAATATATGAAGCGCTTTATAGAGATAATGCTGATCATGCTTCTGTCATGGAGAGTTATCGGATTTTTGCAGATAGCTTTCCCGGATGCGGCAGTTCCTCTTGGAAAGCTGATGATCATGGGTACACAGGGAGCTTTGCTTTGGATCCCTATTGTAATATTGGCAGCGCTTTATGTAGTATTCTGCCGTTTTGATAAGGAAGGCAAAGTTGATGTAACCAGTCTTACATGGGTTCGCACGGCTTATTTTATTATATTAGGCATTGGTATAGCAGGAGTAGTTCTTTATATTGTCCTCAACACAACAGGAGCGCTTCCTGAATCACTGAGACATACAAATGAAGAGAACAGCATAAATAATTACCTTTACTTTGATGAATTTTGGGGAAATAACCGTGGTCACTCCTGGACGATCACAGTGAAGTCTTTCTTTGATTGTCTTAGAGATGATCCTATGCGTGCTATTTTCGGAGCAGGCCCGGATGGATTTTATAATACGTGCTATAAGTATCATGCGCAGGAACTCTTTGAAAAATGGGGAGAAGGTACGATCCTTACCTGTGCACATAATGAATGGATGACACAGGTGATCAATGTAGGTATCGTAGGTGGTGTATGTTATCTTGGTATCTTTGTGTCAGCCATCGTGGTACTTTCAAAGAAATCACAGGCACATCCTGAACTGATCGCTGTTATCATGGCAATAGCTTCATATATGGCACACAATTTCTTCTGCTATCAGCAGATAATATGTACACCGATGATCTTCATGGTGATCGGTGCAGGTGCAAGTATCATACGCACAAACGGAATGCGTGCTATATATGAGGAAAACTGAGAATGGAGAAAAAAATGTATGATTATCTGATAGTCGGAGCCGGTCTGTATGGCGCGGTTTTTGCACATGAGGCTGCAAAGGCCGGAAAGAAATGTCTGGTAATTGATAAGAGAGAGCATATCGCCGGTAATATTTACACCGAGGAAAAACTTGGAATACAGGTACATCGCTACGGTGCCCACATTTTTCACACAGATAATAAAGAAGTATGGGACTATGTGAACAGCTTTGCGGAGTTTAACCGCTACACAAATTCTCCGGTGGCCAGATATAAGGATGAGATGTACAATCTGCCTTTTAATATGAATACTTTCCATGAATTATGGGGAGTTCGTACTCCGGAAGAGGCAAAGGCGGAGATTGCCCGTCAGACAGCAGAAGCTGCAGAAAAGATCGGCAGCGAACCGAAAAACCTCGAGGAGCAGGCATTGCTTCTCGGAGGTAAGGACGTATATGAAAAGCTCATCAAGGGCTATACAGAGAAGCAGTGGGGACGTAGAGCGACCGAGCTTCCCTCATTTATAATCAGACGCCTTCCTTTCCGATTTATCTTTGATAATAATTATTTCAATGACCGTTATCAGGGAATTCCTATAGGTGGTTACACCGGACTTGTCGAGAAACTTTTAGGAGATACGGAAGTACGCCTCGGAACAGATTTTTATAAAGAAAGAGAAAAGCTCACTGCAGAAGCAAAGGAAATAGTATTTACCGGTCTTATTGATGAGTTCTTTGATTACAGGTTCGGTACACTGGAATACAGAAGTCTTCGATTTGAGACAGAAGAACTCGATACGGATGATTATCAGGGAAATGCCGTAATAAACTATACGGAATATGAAATTCCTTACACACGAATAATCGAGCATAAGCATTTTGAGGAATTCGGTTCTGCGCCAAAGAAATCGCAGGATGGAAAGACTATCATCACCAGGGAATATCCCGCAACATGGGAAAAGGGTGATGAGCCGTACTATCCGGTAAATAATGAAGAAAACAATGCACTTTATGAGAAATATCGTGCGCTGGCGGCTGAGACAGAAGGCGTATACTTCGGTGGCCGTCTCGGAAAGTATAAGTATTATGATATGGATGATGTCATTGCAGATGCACTTTCGGATGCAAAGAAAATCTTAAATAGATAATAATGAAAAAGGTCCGTGTTTACTCAAATGGTGACACGGACCTTTTACACTGGGATAATATTCAAATTTTGAACCTCCGATAGATTCAGCAGAAGCTTGAAAAAAGCATTCCGGTGTACATGCTGGACATGTATGGGTTAGGATGATAAACACCCGGTATCCTGTACGTGGCAATCTTTCGATCGGTATATTGCATTGGATCGATAGAAATCCTTTTGGTCTCGGAAACAAGCGCATCTGTAAACTGCTGTACCGCCGAAAGTGATTTTCTGGGGTCAGATTCTGTGGCTGAAGTCTGAAGCAGTTTAGTGTCAATCTCAAAGGTTCCGTCAGTTTTTAAGGACATTCCGACAGCATCTAAAGAATTTGTGAACCGTTTCGTTATTCCGTTCATTTCTCTCATGAATTTATTGGACTGATCGTATAGTATTGAATATTCGTCTGCCCGGCGGATAAAATCGTTATAAGCACCGGCCAGATGATTTATATTTTCTGTAAGAGCGTCCAGATCAGGTTTTAATCCTATGTGAACCGGATCGCTTCCTTCTTCATTAATGCCTTTAAGGGTTATCTCGTAGGCTCGTTGGACGGTAAAAGTATTAGATCTTGCTTTATGTTCTTTATCATTAATTATAAAAACAGCATCTGTAGGTTCGTGAGCTACAGAATTAAGTCCAAAGTAAGCTACAGCACCGCTTGTTTTGCTGGTTGATTCATCTGAAATTGAAAAAGTCGGATTTCCGTCGGCTCTTTGACCGGAAGCATTACTTTCTATGCGAAGAGCGCTGGTGCCTTTTCCTGAAATTACGGTGGCGTTTACTCCTATTGAAGATTTATTAATGAGTCTTGCGATCCTCTGCTCAATAGTATCATTTGTATCGGAAGCATCTACCGCAAATTGAAATTCATAATCTGAATCATTGATAAGGATGTCGAATGAATACAGATCAGGAGAAAGTGGACTTGTCTCGCCTGTTGGGAGAAAATTTCCGATATTAAGTTGTGGAGATGCAAGCTGCTCTACAAATATATCGAAGGAATCCGGTATGTTCGAGGAGTTCCCTGCTGCTATATATTCAGCAGATACTATGTCACTATCTGATGAGGAAGCAACTTTCTTATCTAATATGCTGGAAGAATATTCAGAACTCAGTGATGAGATGGAATTCTTCAGAAAACGCGCATCTTCTTTCAAACTGATAGCATAAGCCTGAGAGGAACCTGTCTTGTCCGGCATATAAACATGAGAGTCCTCAGATTTTTTCACTATCTGATGATAGATAGATTTTAACTCATCCTTTTTATGCGAGTCATAGCGCGTGGATGAAACGCTGTAGTCAGAAAAAATCTGACTATACACAGCGGAGAGAGAATAAGCCGACATAGGATCCCTCCTTTCTGAAATTTCCATCCATGGAAAACAATGTCAGCAGGTCTTTATGATGACAGGGTCAAAAGCGGTTTTGACCCTGATGTATTTGTATCAAAAAATAGACATAATTTCAAAATAAGTAGATGTATACAATAATAAGATATCACGTAAATTTCTGAAAAACAACATGTTTTTGTGTACAAAATACAATACCTATGTAATAATGTTAATAGCGATGAAAACCGTTTAAAATTGGGCGTTGACGGATACGGCGTCGTGTGATATAGTATGAGAGCTAAAGGGCCGTGGGGCCTTTTTTTGGTGTCCAATAACGCAGCGGGAGACAGCTTTACTGTCGATAGAACCGCCAGTCGGGAGAAATCCCGCCACTAAGAATGGAGGAATTACAATGCGTACAAGAATCACACTTGCTTGCACAGAGTGCAAGAATCGTAACTACAATACGACAAAGGATAAGAAGACCCATCCGGAGAGAATGGAAATCCGTAAGTATTGCAAGTTCTGCAAGACGCATACTACACATAAAGAGACCAAATAATTTTCTACGGATTGAAAGGCAGGGTATTTAATGAGTGATTCAGTAAATGCAACAAATGCTGCTTCCAAATCCGAGAAGAAGTCCAAAGATACGGGGAAGGGTTCTTTCTGGAAGGGTATCAAGGCTGAGTTCAGGAAGATAGTATGGCCTGACCGCAGTACTCTTATTAAAGAATCCACAGCAGTAGTTGTGGTGTCTGTGGTCGTTGGTGCAATCATTGCAGTGATCGACAGAGCAGTTCTCTATGGGATTAATTTCCTGATAAAGTAAGAAAGGATTTCTATGGCTGAAGAAGCGCACTGGTACGTAGTACATACATATTCAGGATATGAAAATAAGGTCAAAGTGGATCTTGAGAAGACAATAGCGAATCGTAATCTTCAGGATGCTATTCTGGAGGTAAGGGTTCCGACCCAGGCTGTGACAGAGGTCAGAGCTAACGGTACAAAGAAGTCTGTGGAGAGAAAGCTTTTCCCAGGCTATGTGCTGATCAATATGATCATGAATGACGATACCTGGTATGTTGTTCGCAATACCCGGGGCGTCACAGGTTTCGTGGGACCGGGAAGCAAACCAATTCCGTTGTCTGACGAAGAAATGAAGCCGCTTGGCATTCACGTTGAAAATATGGAAGTCAGCTTTGATGTGGGCGACCGTGTTGCTGTTGTTGCAGGAGCATGGAAGGATACAGTAAGTGTCATTTCAAAGATAGATCCGAATAAGCAGTCCGCGACAATTTCTGTTGAACTGTTCGGACGTGAAACACCTGTGGAAATCAGCTTTGATGAGATTTCCAAGATAGCTGATTAAAGAGTGTTTACTCTTTTCAGAATGATATATGATGTGTGGTGAATTAAAATGTCCTGTGACATTTTAAGATAGATACAGTGGGAGGGTCTTTCCTGCCCGCATTACCACAAACGGCAGAAATGCCAGTTTAATAAGGAGGCTAAAAATGGCTAAGAAAGTCGAAGGATACATCAAGTTACAGATCCAGGCCGGCAAAGCTACACCTGCACCGCCGGTAGGTCCTGCACTTGGACAGCACGGTGTAAACATTGTTGAGTTTACAAAGCAGTTCAATGCTAAGACAGCAGATAAGGGTGATTATGTTATCCCTGTTGTTATCACAGTTTACACAGATAGAAGTTTCACATTCATCATCAAGGAGCCGCCTGCAGCTGCACTCATCAAGAAGGCATGCAAGATCCAGAAGGCTTCTGGTGTACCGAATAAGACAAAGGTTGCAACCCTTTCCAAGGCTGATCTTGAGGAAATTGCTAAGAGAAAGATGCCTGACCTTAATGCTGCTTCCCTTGAGGCTGCAATGAGCATGATTGCCGGCACCGCTAGATCCATGGGTGTCGAGGTAGAGAAGTAAGGAGGGTTCAACGATGAAACACGGAAAGAAATATGTTGAGGCTGCAAAGGCTATCGACCGTTCAAAGCAGTATGAGCCTTCTGAGGCTATGGAGCTCGTAAAGAAGGCTGCAACAGCTAAGTTTGATGAGACTATCGAAGTTCATGTTAGAACCGGTTGTGATGGCCGTCACGCTGATCAGCAGGTTCGTGGTGCGGTTGTACTTCCTCACGGAACAGGCCGTAGCGTAAAGGTTCTCGTATTCGCTAAGGGTGCTAAGCTTGACGAAGCTCAGGCTGCAGGCGCTGATTATGTTGGCGGCGAGGAGCTCATCCCGAAGATCCAGAATGATGGATGGCTTGATTTTGACGTTGTTGTTGCTACACCTGATATGATGGGTGTTGTAGGACGTCTTGGTAAGGTTCTCGGACCTAAGGGTCTCATGCCGAACCCGAAGGCTGGTACAGTTACTATGGATGTAACAAAGGCTATCAACGATATCAAGGCTGGTAAGGTTGAGTACAGACTTGACAAGGCAAACATCATTCATGTTCCGGTTGGAAAGGCTTCTTTCACATCAGAACAGCTTACAGATAACTTCAACGCACTTCTCGCAGCACTTGAGAAGGCTAAGCCGTCATCTGTTAAGGGTCAGTACCTCAAGAGCATCTCTGTAGCTCCTACAATGGGACCTGGCGTAAAGGTTGTTGCTAACAGATATTAATTAATATCATAAGATATACAGAAGACTGTCGTATGAAAGAGATTTCATACGGCAGTTTTTTTAACTTATAGGAAATTTCAATGGACTTCCTATTATGCACACTTGACAATTGTCTGAAAACAGCATAATTTAATTGTAAACAATTATTAATGCTATTAGAGGAGCTGTTCATGAGTGAATCTCAAAAATATGATTGCTTGAAATTAGAAAATCAGATCTGTTTTCCGCTATATGCCTGCGCAAAGGAGATAGTGCGCAAATACAAGCCCTTTCTCGATAAGCTGGATCTTACATATACACAGTATATTACTATGCTTATTTTATGGGAAAAGAAGCAGTCAAATGTTAAGGAGCTTGGAAAAAAACTATATCTTGATTCTGGGACTTTGACCCCATTGTTAAAGAAACTAGAGTCAAAGGGATATATAAGCAGGCAGCGTTCAGAGCGTGACGAACGAAATTTGATCGTTACGATCACTGATGATGGAATGAAGCTTCGTGAAAGAGCACTTGAAGTGCCTTCAAAGATGGAAAAATGTGTGTGCCTTGATAAAGAACAGTCAGTAATGCTCTATAAAATGCTTTATCAGGTGTTGGATAGTCTTGATAGTTAACTGGTTATAAACTATTGGGTTTAACTTTGGGATGTTCTGAATTATACCATGATAGAATACATGAAAAGTAACCAGTTCAAGAATAGAGGCATTTATGACAAGGAGTATGACATCGGGAAAACCACTTTTTTTGATATTGAAGTTCGCGTTCCCGTTACTTTTAGGAAATCTTTTTCAACAGGCATATAATCTCGCTGATGCAGCCATAGTAGGACAGACTTTGGGTACGGATGCGCTGGCTGCTGTAGGCGCTTCCAGTAGTGTTCAGTTTCTTGTGCTTGGTTTCTGCATTGGTATTTGTCTGGGATTTTCCATTCCTGTAGCCCAGAGGTTTGGGGCTGAGGATTATCATGGAATGAGACAGTACATATTTCATGGTATGGTGTGGTCGATCACAGCAGCAGTGCTGCTTACGGTAACAACGGTACTGCTTTGTTCGACAATCCTTAATATACTTAAGACGCCGGAAGAAATTTTTAAAAATGCATATTTATACTTGTTGGTAATTTTCATTGGTATCCCGTTTACGATCCTCTATAATTTTCTGTCAGGTATTTTAAGGGCGGTCGGCGATAGCAGAACGCCTTTCTTTTTTTTGGCTTTATCAACGATTATAAATATTTTTTTGGATTTTTTCTGTATATTGGTGCTTCATCTGGGATGTATGGGTGCCGGTATAGCAACAGTAGTCTCTCAGGCAATTTCGGGAATTCTGTGTCTTATATTAATAATAAAAAAATTTGAAATTCTACATTTCAAAAAGGAAGATTTAGAGTTAAATAGCAGGATTGCTATAACTACTATTCTGATGGGACTTCCGACAGGGCTTCAGTATTCAATAACGGCTGTTGGAAGTATGGTCATGCAGGCAGCAAATAACGGACTGGGAACAGTGTATGTATCCGCATTTACTGCCGGAATGAAGATAAAGCAGTTTGCAATGTGTCCATTTGATGCACTTTCCACATCAGTATCTACTTTTGCAGGACAAAATTATGGTGCAGGAAAAATGGATCGGGTTAAAAATGGTATTATTACAGGTGTGATAACGGGAATAACCTATGGAGTCCTTATAGGTATAGTGTTGATTTTTTGGGGCCGAAATCTTTGTATGATGCTTGTAAATGCAAAGGAGACTGCGGTGCTCGATCAGGCAGGAAAGTATTTAAGATTTCTGGGATTTTTTTACTGGTCACTTGGAATATTGAATGTATGCCGTATGAGCATACAAGCTTTGGGATATTCAGGAAGATCGATAATTTCAGGGGTTTTGGAAATGATCGCCAGAGTGAGCGTGAGCTTTATTTTGGTTCCTGTCTACGGATTTACAGCTATATGTATTTCAGACCAAAGTGCATGGCTGCTTGCCTGCTGCTATGTAGCGCCAATGGTGATGTGGTGTATTCATAAGGTTTCAGGTCACTTAGAAACATCACGGAAAAAAATAAAAAAGAGAAATAAGGGGTAAAAAATCTAATGGTGACAGGGACAAAAATATATTTGTTCTTTACATCATTTAATGGGGGAGAAATATATGACGAGGATAGCTGCATGTGACGATGAAGAGCGGAGTATAAGTTATGTAAAACAACTTTTTGATGCCTATATGAAGGAACATCCGGAGATAGATGCCGAGCTCGAAACATTTTCATCAACTTTGGAACTCATGGAGGCCAGGGATAAAAGAACCTTTGATGCATATATACTGGATGTATTTATTGATGCCCAGAGTGGGATAGATCTGGCGGAAAGTATACGGAAAGATAGGGATAATGCTGCAATTATCTTTCTGACAACTTCGGCATTTCATTATAAGGACGCGTTTAGATTAAATGCAGCTCATTATCTTGAAAAACCAGTAGATACTAAAGAATTTAATGATGCAATGGATCGAATACTTAATAGCGAGGAAGAACGGTGCTATGCAGTTAAAGACGGAGATGGGATACGGAAAGTGCCGGTTAGTGAGATCATGTATATAACTAGTGATGATCACTATAAGGATATAGTCTGTAGGGATGGTACAACTTATCTTGTTCGTGAGACAATGGCCAGTATTCATGAGAAATTAGGAGAGGAGTATTTTTATCTTCTCAGCAATAAATTAATAATCAATCTTAAAAGGATATTAAAGATCAGTTCGTCGGAAATAACCATGGAAGACGGGAAAATTTTTTCTTTGCCAAGAGGATATTATCGAACAGTAAGTGAGCTGTTTTTAAGGTTTTCTTTTGACTAAATTATATAGCGCTTTTGACACTTGCATAATTAAATTGCACTCGACAAAATAATACGAAATCACGACATTCGCAAGTTAACGTCCTAAATTCATGGTAATTTAGGAGTAGAGAAGGACAAATATGGAAAATAAAAATGTATTTTTTCAGTTTGTATCAAAAAAGTTTAAAGAAATTTTTCATTATGACCTTCTGGAGATACGTGATATTGAACGTGCACCACGCTTTATGGAACACAAGATTCATCTATTGTCGAGAGGCGTCCTGGGCATGATGCTCTTGTGTATTGTTCTTTCGTTATTTCCGCTATCGCATGGCGGTTATCACCTTGTGATGACATACATGGGGCTGGTAGCGGTATTTGCATTGTCGGTTTTGTGGGTTAAATATTTAAAACGTCCGGATTATGTGGCGGTATGCTGCGTTCTGGGTGTAATCCTTGTCTTTGGGATAGCTTTTATTACAGAGCCTGATCCTGAGTCGGTTGGATTTGATGCCTTTTGGTTGTGGATACTTATGATACCGTTTTTCGTGGATTATTTTGCGGGAATAGTGCTTGGCAGTCTGGCATCGACGTTTGGTCTGGTCTTGTCGGTATTATATATGTGGACGCCTTTAAGAGTCCGTTTTGCACATTATGGCAAAGATATACTCACATATTACCCGGTAGTGTATTTTATTCTTGCAGTCTGGGCCGGGTTGATACAATATCAGTTCTTTGGCTATCAGGCGGAGGAACTTGAGAACGAGAAGGTTAGGAAGAAACAACAGGAAGAGCATATAAGAGATATATCAAAACGACAGGAAGAACGAATACGGAACATGGAAAAGCAGCTGGCTGCCTATGAAGAAAATAGGTCGCTGGTTGAGAGATACCATCACGATTTGAGACATTATACCCGTGTTTTGAGAGAATATCTGAGAGGCGGAGATACATATAAGGCTGTTGGGTATTTGAACGAGATAGACGGGAATCTGGATCAGGTTGTCCAGATGACATATTGTGAAAACCATCTCATTAACAGTATTTTGTCGGTTTTTCAGATGCGGTTCAGCAGATTGGCATGTATTACAAAGATAAGGGCATCGGTGCCGGAAGATCTGAAGATAAGTGATCTTGATCTGACAGCGATATTATCCAATATTTTGGAAGATGCATGCGATGCATTGCAAAAGGTAGAAGAGAAAAAACGCCTTGTAAATATTAAGATACATTACAGGGATGGAAAACTCCGTATACAGGTTGAAAATACCTGTGCGGTACAGACGAGATTTACTGAAGATGGTTTACCTGTAAGTACAAAGGAGGTTCGGGGCGGTACAGGCACGAAAAGCGTCAGGGATATCGCATTGGAATATCAGGGAGCTGCAGGTTTTAGTCAGGATGGAGACAGATTTATCACAATGGTCGTGATTGGATGTTGAAACGACAGATGTAAACGGATGTTCGGCAATGTTGAGCCATATATGAATGGACGTTTATAGAGGAGATTTTATGCACAGGTATGATGAAGACGGATATCTGATCGTTGGAGAGAGGGATTGTTGTGAGAGGTTTGAACCAGAAGAAAACGGACTTCTGTGTCTTAGGGAATGTTGGCATTGTAAATGGGCGGATTTTCATAAGGATGTAACAGATACAACTGTTAAGGAAAGTATCTGCAGGTATGAAAGAAACAGAAAAGGCGAGGATTGGAAGAATTATCACAGTGGTTATTATGTATCTGACGAGTTATCAGATGATTCGGATTCATCTAATGAAACTGATGTGGCTTTACGCAGAGTAATAAATGCTCTTTCCGAGAATGAAACAGAGAATGGAGCATATCGTGTCGATACAGGTAGTTTTCAGGATATTTTTCGTTTTGTTTCAAGAGTGATAGAGCGTACGGGTATAAATGTACAGCTGATTTTACTGAATCTGGAGCATAATAAAGTAAAAGAAGAAATCAAGGAGGAATGTGCTTCAAAGCTGGCAGAAGTGATAAGCGGCTCTCTTAGGAGAGGTGACGTATCGAATCATCTGTCTGAAAGTCAATTTGCGATACTTCTCATGGGAAGTGATACAGGTAACGGAGAAAAGGTTGCAGAGAGAATAGTTAGCGAATTCAAGAAAGTTGTTCCAAATATGCAAGAGATTTCGCTGACTTATTCAATAGAAAATGTTGGGGCATGATTCATCTTATGATGTAAGGATCCGAAATATTTTTGGCTCCGTCATCATTTTAATAGTCCGGAGTACAAATTGTGCTCCGGGCTATTTAACTTATAGGAAATTCCGTTGGAATTCCTATAAGTTAAAAATGCACTACGTGCATAAGATGCGAAGTGCATGAAATGTATTCTCCGGCACTTTTTTTAGAACATCTTTCCTTTTTATATAACCTCATAAAAGAAACGCCGATAAATATATATGTATACAGTATTATGCGTTTCGTTGAAATACTGAAAGAAGGGGTTATAGTGAGGAGAGGAAAATTAAAAAGTATCATTGCGCTGGTTATTGCGCTTTCTATGTCGGCATCTCTTGAAGGGACTCTATTTGCAGCGGAGAGCAGAGAAATATCTGATGACAGGAAAGCGGATGCAGCGGAGCAGATGCAGGCAGCTCTGAACACACTTGATGGTCTGGAAAAAGGCAGGGATTATGATGTGTATCGGGCTTTTTTTATTGCAGAATCTGAAGAAGAAGCGGCTAACGTTGCGGATGAATACAGTTCTGAGTTGATAAAATATAATGATGGGGTGGCTGTACTTGGATTAAAAGAAGAAATCCAGACTGTCCTAAGTCGTGCATTAGAAGAGGAACTATCCTCAACTCCGATATATCCGGATCTGATCCGTAAGATTAAAGACGATGTAGTACCGGTGTCAGATGAAGGAACAGAGGTCACAAACGATAAAGAGGAGAATACTGATAGTGCGGTGTCGAATGCGAAAATGCAGGGACAGATAGAAGACCCTTATTATAAATATGGCTATCAGTGGTTTCATAATTCAGTATATAACGGGTTTGCCTGGGATATTACAGAGGGAGAAGGCGTAACTGTAGCTGTGCTCGATACCGGAGCGGATCTTGACCACGACGATCTAAAGAACCGGATAGCGGGAAGTTATAATGTTTTAGATCCGGAAAGTGATGCGGAAGATACGGATGGCCATGGCTCTCACATAGCAGGGCTTATAGCAGGGGAAAAAGGAAATGCTTACGGAGGTATCGGAATAGCTCCGGGGGCAGAGATGTACATTATAAAGGTAACAGAGGACGGTAGAATATGTCTGTCGGATGAGATTGCCGGGATAAATCATGCTGTGGAAGCTGGAGTTGATGTTATAAATATGAGCTTTGGTTCAAAGCATTATCTCAGCGTAGAGGAGGATGCGATAGAAAATGCGCTGAAAGCAGGAGTGGTGCTCGTTGCTTCAGTGGGAGATGCATCAAGCGATGAAGCAATTTATCCTGCTGCATATGATGGTGTTATTTCTGTGGCATCTTATACGAGTTATGATACTCTGTCGTCGTTTTCAAATTATGGTGATCATGTTGATATAGCAGCTCCGGGAGGCGATTTTTATACTTCCGAACAGAAAATGGCGGAAACACAGGAAGAATGGAAAGTAAACGGTATTTTATCATGTGACATAAATAATGAGTATTCATGGATGGTGGGAACAGGACAGGCGTCTGCAATAGTATCAGCGTCAGCTGCCCTTCTCTTGTCGGCAGATGAGGAAATAGCAGGGATTGAAGGTGAAGAACGTCCCATGGAAGTATATGAGTCGATGATCGAAACAGCGGATGATATAGAATATGTTTATGGTGAGCATATCGTTAAAGGCGGCATTAATAATGCAGAGCTGGTGGATGCAGATGCTGATGAGGATGATGACGAAGACGAAGAAGAGGATGAAGATGAAGAATATGATGATGCGGCAGGGGATTTTTGGATCAACGATTCTACCCTTACTGCAGGACAAAAAGTTGATATCACGTATCTGTTCGACGGAGCCGGAGCGGGTGAACAAGTCCGTTATCGCTCGATGGATAATAAAATAGCACGAGTATCAAATAAGGGTATATTGTCACCCAGGAACCCCGGTGAAGTACAGATAAATATGGAGTATAACAAATCCGGTGAATGGACTACGGTAAGTTCAGCAAATCTGACGATAGAAATGCCGGTAGTAGAAAAAAAATATGAGATAGACATGAAAACCATATCTATGAACGGTATTACAGAAATCGATCCGGATATTTTTGTGTCAGGGACGAGCAGAAAACCATATTGGATCCCCGCAAATGATTTCAAGCTGTTCTGGAATGAGGAAACCAGAAAAATAGAGGTTGATCCAGGGGCTCAGGGAACAGTCAGGCTGTATGCGGTATTTGGTTCATGTGATATAAGTGATCCGGAAGGAACGCGTAAAAAATATAAAGTAAAGATTAAATTCATATGGTAAAGAAAAAGTTCCTGGAGAGTTACAACTTCAGGAACTTTTTAATCTTATAAGAAATTCTTTGTTCCGGTTGCGTCTGAACTGTAACTTCATATGGACAACTATTTTTTGAAAAAATACGATAAATTTACAAATGATTGATGTATTATTGTATAATGTACTTGAAATTGTACAGTTACGGTAAACTATTCGGAAGAGCCGGGCAGTAGATGCTGAGGGCGAACGAACGTATAAATATTGATTTCTCTGCGAGGTAAAATGATGGGGGAAAAACGAACGGAGAAAAACGAATGGGGCATGGAAAAGTCCGGTCGCGATACGCTGACGGGGCTTTTTGATGCCTCGTCGTATATTAAGACGCTGAATGAAATTCAGGCATCCGGTGGTCCGTATGGAATAATCGTTATGGATCTGAATGAGTTGTCGCTGATAAATGATCGGTTTGGTGAAGATATAGGAAATCAGATTTTGATCGTTACAGCAAAGAAACTAAAGAACTGTATCCGGGAAACAGATATGGTTTTTCGTACCGGAGGCGATGAGTATACGATTCTTATACGCGGTGCATGTGATCCGGAATTTTATGAAGAGATCATAGATCGTGTACGTGAGTCCATGAACAGAAAAGTCGTGCTTACTGAGGCTGCAATAAGGGTAGGAATTGGCCTGGGATATGCGCGATATCCTGAAAATGGAAATAATTACAAAAACGTGATCAAGGCAGCTGACAGCGTATTATTTCAGGATAAAAGGCTGCAAAAACTGCCGCAGAGAGCCGAAACTGGGGTAGAGTACCGGCTTTCTCATGACAGCCTCACAGGCCTCTACAATAGAAGAGGATTTGAAAACGCGGTAAGGATACATTTAAATGAATCTCCGGATGTTCCGCGTGTGATGCTGCTGACTAATTTTAAGGAATTTAAGATGATAAATCAGCTGTTTGGCGTCGAAAAAGGAAATGAAATCCTGATACGGCTGTCAAACCTGATCCGTGAACGCTGCGGACACGGAAATGTATGTGGAAGAATAGAAAGTGACCGCTTTGCGCTTCTTTTAGACAGAACAAGCTTTAGAGAAGATTATTTGCGTGATACACTAGAGCATTTCTGCGATAATCTCCTTGGATCCGACTATCAGGTCCGACTGCAGATAGGTATATATGAGGTTAATGAGCCTGAACTGGATGTTTTTGGAATGTGCGATCGTGCTGATATGGCGATACGTTCCATTGCTCAGGACAGGATGCTGTCGGTTGCGTGGTACAAAGAAGATCTGATGACAGACACTTTGTTTGAAAATACTATTTTGAGCAGGTTTGATTCTGCATTGAAAAATGGTGAATTTATTCCGAGTTTTCAGCCTCAGGTTGATGCGGAAGGGAAGCTTGTAGGAGCGGAAGTACTGGTTCGTTGGGACATTCCCGGAAGAGGAATATTACATCCAAAGGAATTTATACCGGTGTTGGAAAAAGCAGGTCAGATAGTAAGACTTGATTGTTATATATGGGAACGTTCGGCGGAATTTCTTGAGAAGTGGAAAGGGACTGCTATGGGAGAGGTTCCTCTGTCCATCAATATTTCTCCAAGAGATCTGTATTATGTTAACCTTGATGAGTACTTTAATGATCTTATAAAGCGTCATCATCTGGAACCCGGTCAGCTAAAGCTGGAAATAACAGAGAGTACCTTTATGGCAGATCCAAAGCAAGGTGCGGCGCTGGTTCAGAAACTGCGTAATAATGGGTTTGTTGTAGAGATGGATGACTTTGGAAGCGGCTATTCTTCACTTAATATGTTAAAAGATATCCATGTTGATGTATTAAAGATCGATATGGGATTTTTGTACAGGACAGAAAATGAAGAGCGTGCGCGAATAATTCTTGATTTTGTTATATCCATGGCAAAGACCTTGGGTATGGAGATCATTACGGAAGGTGTAGAGACCTCGGAACAACTGGAATTTCTTACAAGGATGGGATGCAGTATATTCCAGGGATATTATTTTTCCGGTCCGTTAACACTTTCAGAATTTACAGAACAATACTATCCTGAATTTGAAGATATAAATCAGGTTGTATGAGCTATGGGGACGGGGGTGCAGGTCCATAAACCTGTGAACCTGTCCCTATTTATTTCGCGTTTAGTAACTCTCCACGCGGGCTGACTTTCGCATAAAAAAACCCTCAGATAAATCTGAGGGAAAAGAGCTGGGCTAGAAGGATTCGAACCTTCGAAGTGACGGAGTCAGAGTCCGTTGCCTTACCGCTTGGCGATAGCCCAATGTATGGTGTTTTGTGTCTGCCTTTCGTGGCGACAAAAAGTATTATATGACAGCATAAAATGAAATGCAAGAGTTTTTTTGATTTTTTTTCCAAAATGATTGGTAAAGGCAAAAATAAATAAAAATCACTTTACCACTGTAATTCTGTGATATGATGATGGCAGATCAGAAGTAAAGTGCAAAAAGGAGCATGAAACATGGTTTTTGATTTTAGCGAGTCGGCGGATAAGAAAGAGGAAAAAGCGGCGGAGGGACCGGTTTGTACATATTCAGCATTTCATTCGGAAAGTAACATCTCAGATGCTGATCATCCATTGATGATACTTCAGCAGTCGCGTGAAATGCCGCATCATCTCATAGGGCAGTTTAGTGATCCGGAAAAGCGAACTTCTTTTGAATATCAGGATGATAAAGAAAAGCTGACTGTGGATATATTAAAAATAGATAGTCGTTTTACGGGGCTGCTTCATTGGCTCGGATCAAACGCTATACGAGTCAGGCTGTCGCTCACAAAACGAGATGAGGGATATGCAGTTACTGCAATTCGTGAAGTGAATACGGGAAATAATTCAAAGCTCTCAGCTGAAGATGGGTTTCTGCAATATATGATCGAGAGACTGCTGGACGGTCGTGCTTACGAAGATCAGATGACGGATGATGATCGAGACATTGATGGTGATGAAATGAAGCTTACTAGTCTGCAGAGCATCACCGACTTTTTGGAATGTGCAGGAAATACACTGCCTGAAAATATCAGATTGTGGGCCAGGAGAAATCTGGCTGTAGCAAGATCAAGAGAAATAAGCCCGGAGGAGAAACGTCACGCGCAGAGAGCTTTGTCTATAATGCTTAATATACGTTGGAAAGGTGATTACTTTGAACCAATTGATCCGGTTGAGGCGAGAAGGATACTTGATGAGGAACTTTATGGTCTGGAGAATGTAAAACAGAGGATCATTGAAACGATCATTCAGATAAACAGGACTCATACGCTTCCGGCATACGGTCTGCTTCTTATCGGACCTGCAGGCATTGGAAAGTCACAGATCGCTTATGCTGTAGCACGTATTCTGAAGCTTCCCTGGGCGACACTGGATATGAGTGCGATACATGACTCAGAACAGCTTACAGGAAGCTCCAGAGTATATTCCAATGCAAAAAGCGGAAGCATAATGGAGGCCTTTGCAAGGGCAGGAGAATCGAATCTGGTATTTATTATAAACGAGCTTGATAAGGCGGATTCGAAAACCTCTACAGGAGGAAATCCGGCAGATGCGCTGCTGACACTTCTGGATAATCTGGGATATACAGACAACTATATGGAATGTACTATTCCGACAACCGGTGTCTATCCTATAGCGACAGCAAATGAAAAAGACAGGATAAGCGCACCGCTGATGTCCAGATTTGCAGTGATAAATATCCCGGATTATACGCCCGATGAGAAAAAGGTGATCTTTTCTAAGTTTTCACTTCCGAAAGTACTTAGAAGGATGGGAATGCGTGAAGAAGAATGTGTCGTAACACCGGAAGGTGTTGATGCAGTGATCCTTAAATGCACGGAAGAAACAGGGGTCAGAGATCTTGAGCAGGCAGCGGAGCACATTGCAGCCAACGCGCTCTACAAGATAGAAACAGAGCACATTACAGCAGTTACATACGATGCAGAAAGTGTCAGTGTACTGCTGGGATAAATAATAATGAAATGAAAAAGAGCTTTAGTTTATGTTATAAACTAAAGCTCTTAGTATCATACGACATCAAATCTCGTCAGATCATATTTTTCAATGATCCGGCACAGTGATTCAACGTAAGAAACATCCGTAGCATAGCCGCCTTTTTTAATGATAGAAGCCGCAGTCCTGTAATCGGTTTCGCCCTTTATACCTGCATAGCGATGCCTGGATCCTGCCATTGCGCCAAGGAGATAGGCGCTGTGATCTATAATAGAATCCTCGATGGTGGCATAGATACGAAAGTCTGCCGTAGTCGAGTATTCTGTCCCGTCATCGGTTTCCTCCATCGTGTTAGTGTTGTAACGAGAGCCATCCCAGGTTCCGCCTTCCCAGTTCATGTCTGACAGGTCGCATTTCATGCCAAAACAATTATTGGTGTGAACAGCAAGCGACTCCTTTCCATACCCGCTTTCGTAAATGAACTGTGCAGTAAGGACTGAGGCAAGTATTCCGGTCCGTTCCTGTTCTTCGGTCATCCGTTGTCCGACAAGAGAGATAATATCGTCATTGTCTGTGTCAAGAAGCTCTGAGGCCTGTATATCCAGTGCATTTGCAACAGATACTGCATTGGAGGCAGAGTCGTTCCTGTATTCTTCAGTGTCTAAGCAGCCGCCTTCACGGTAAAACTCATCTTCTAAATTAAAATTCAGAAAGTTGTGAGGGCTTTCGTTTTGGCTCAAACCGGAGGAATCCTCTGATCTTGCGATAGGATTGGTTACGGAGTCCATGAACGGATTATCTGAAGTTGTAAAAATATAAAAGATCAGACATATGGTAACCATAAGTCCGACAGGTTTGATCAAGTCTTTCATAGCCATTAGTATACCAAATCATTGTGTTAAAAATCGGTTCTTTCGTTATTCTTAAGGAATTTTGTCTATATGATGACACGAATTGCTTCGCTTTTTATTGCCAGCATATAGATTATCTATCGGATAAAAATACCGATTTACTAAAGCTAATGGGAAAAATAACCGAAAAAGGTAGAGGAGAAGGAAAGTTCTATCAGGTTTATTTAAAAGGAGATGAGCCTGTAAGGGGGTAGACCTTACAGGCTCTGCTTATGAGGGGGAGATAGTGAGCGTTCTCGCTATCTGTACTTTGCATTTTAGTTGATACAAGATGAATTTTCAAGTGAATTTTCTGTGAAAAAGCCTGTGTATACATTAAGATTTCTTAAAGGTGCAAAAAATGTATGATTGTCCAAAAAAATGTACAGATAAAAATTAAAAAATGATAAAAACCCTTGTGTTTAAAGGCAATAAATGATAAAGTAAATAGCTTTTGAAAAATGGCTCGTAATTGGAAACGAATGTTTATAGAGGAGGATCTAAATGAAGTATGATGTGATCATTATTGGAGCAGGTCCGGGGGGAATATACTCTGCATATGAACTGCTTCAGAAAAGCAACGGACTTAAGATCGCGATCTTTGATGAGGGAACAGAACTGGAGTCACGTCATTGTCCTATCGATGGAGATAAAGTAAAGTCCTGCATACATTGCAAGAGCTGTTCTATAATGAATGGATTTGGTGGTGCAGGAGCGTTTTCTGACGGAAAATATAACATCACCAATGATTTTGGCGGAACTCTTTATGAATATATTGGCAGGAATAAGGCGCTGGAACTCATGCATTATGTGGATGACATAAATATGAAGCATGGTGGTGAGGGAACAAAGATGTATTCCACATCAGGTACATCCTTTAAGAAACTTTGCATGCAGAATCATCTTACGCTTCTCGATGCGTCGGTTCGTCACCTCGGAACTGATATAAATTATATCGTATTAAAAAATTTGTACGCAGAGATGAAGGACAAGGTAGACTTCCATTTCAGGACTCCGGTGTCCAGAATAGAGTCACTTGATCCCGGCTTCCGTGTATACTATGGTGATGAGTCTGCTGAGGCAGATCAGTGTATCGTCTCTGTAGGACGAAGCGGCAGTAAGTGGATGGAAGAAGTCTGCAAAGAGTTGAATATAGAAACAAGTTCTAATCGTGTGGATATAGGTGTCCGTGTTGAGATCCCGGCTGAGATCTTTTCGCATATCACAGATGAGCTTTATGAAGGTAAGATCGTATATAGGACAAAGAAATTCGAAGACAAGGTCCGTACATTTTGTATGAACCCGAATGGAATAGTCGTAAACGAAAATACAAACGGCATCGTAACGGTTAATGGACACAGCTTTGAGGATCAGAGTAAAAAGACTGAGAATACAAACTTTGCTCTTCTCGTTGCAAAGCATTTTTCAGAGCCTTTCAAGGATAGTAACGGATACGGTGAGAGCATAGCAAAGCTGTCCAATATGCTTGGCGGCGGCGTTATCGTACAGCGTTTCGGAGATCTTGAAAGAGGTCGACGCAGTAATCAGAAGAGAATCGATGAAGGAACGGTACATCCTACATTGGATGCTACGCCCGGCGATCTGAGTCTTGTACTTCCGAAGCGTATACTTGACGGAATCATAGAGATGATCTATGCACTTGACAAGATCGCGCCAGGAATGGCAAATGATGATACACTTCTTTATGGTGTGGAAGTTAAGTTTTACAATATGGAGGTTAAACTGGATAATAACCTCGAATCCCGTTATCCGGGTCTCTATATAATCGGAGACGGAAGCGGCGTGACACATTCACTTTCACACGCATCAGCGAGTGGTGTATTTGTTGCGGATAAGATACTTGAGAAAAAGGGATTGATATAAATAAATATATATTTCCGGCCTCCACGGTATAAATGTGGGGACCGGATTCTTTGTTTAAAAAATCTCACAGCAAAATGGACCAAGGGGACGGGGGTACAGGACCATCATCAACCGGTTTTTATTGGAGATATTTATAGTGACGCCCGCGTGGAGAGGTCACATCATACACGCGGACACATCGCCTCCGTTGAAGCGCTGCGCTGCCTATCGTCAGGTGCTTCGGCAACTCGGGTGCTTTGTGCTTATGCGCTCCGCGCGATGCCCAAAGTACCCTCAGACAGTGCCTCTCGCACCTGAGCTATGCTCGCGCTTCTGCCTCCGGCTCGAATCGTCCGCTTAGTATGATGTGACCTCTCCACGCGGGCTGGCTTTTGTGTTTCTTGCAATATCATCTAAAAGATCGATCCACATGGTAGATGTATTATTGTAATCAGGATAATAAGCTACTACACCCTTACCTGCACCGTTAAGTCTGTCGTCGGTGGATTCTGCATACTGAGGGAATCGCACAATTCCGAGATATACATGTTTGAGACCTGCTGTTTTGGCTTTTTGGATGAGCTCTGCCAGGTCATCGTTTAACATTTTATCGGGGGATCTATCCCAAGTATTAAGCCAGTTTGCCACAGCCTTGTACTGATGCCACCAGAACGTCTTTACTGACATTGATGAATCAAGCACGATCAGAAATCTCGGATCTTTCTTCATGGCGATATCCGAACTTTTTCCGTTTATCTGGGTATTGATGGTCACTGTAGCTGTACCTGCTTCGACATCATCCCATTTGACTGATGTCCATGTAGTAGTATCAGCAGAGTAATCATCATCAGTGCGGTCCCTGTATTCAGGTTTGTCAGGTTCCGCTTCTTCATATCCTTTTTTAGTGATCGATTGCGTATTCGGCATGGTTGAATACTGTATATCTGCCGTATTTACGTCACCGCCTTCATAATTCGTATAACTTCCATATGAAGGTGCTGCATTGGTAACAACCGATGTGGCGAGCACCGGTATCATTACCGCAGCCGCAACAATTGTTTTCAAGATCTTGCGCATAGCACATTTCCTCCCTTTAGGATTTCAACATTAACGTGATGTTTCTAATATGTAAGAAAATGCTGCATGAAAAAATGAGAATAACAGAAGAGAGGTTTTTTGCTATTGGTTCTTATTATTGGAATAGGTTTGGGATAAGACTGCTCCCGATAACTTATATACAAAAAGTCCAAAAAAAATCACTATGATACAGTGTTTATAGAATTTAATAAGATTTTTATTGAATTCACAAAAAAAACACAGTATTGTATACAAAGCGAGGTAATGAAAAATGTTTAAGAAAACAAGGAACTTTAAGAGAATAGCAGTCCTGCTTGCCGCAGCAATCGCTGTATCTCCGGTATCTGTACCGGTTCATGCAGAAGAGATAGCAGAGTCTTTTGAAGCAGTTTCAGAGCATACAGTTTCAGAAGATGCCAAGATCACAAAAGAGACAGCTGATGCAACAACAGATTCATCTAATGAGGATACAGAAGCTGCTATCTGCAGTTCAGACACAACCCGTGAGCCGAACGAATTAAATGCTGAGCTCCTTCAGAAGATAAATGAAAAGATCGAATATGAGAGCAGATATTCGCCTGGATACTGGACAAGCGAAAGCGGTCAGAACGGTTATCTTTTTGACATTACATATCATTCCACAGGCATTACTTATCCTGCGCAGAGTGAATACTATGATCCGACTTATGATAACCTTGATGTACATGCTGTTTATGATGAAACGACAGGGATTTTTACAGCATATGTATCAGTAAACACAACGCCTGATCAAAATGATTCCGTTGCCCATAGTTCTGATTGCATTGACAAAGCATATCATATGGTTAGCTCAATAGCGAATAATCTGTCTTATGTTAATAACACAGCCCTGTTAGAGGTTGTTTTTGAAGAAGGCGTTACTGAAATTGGAGAAGATTTCTCGGATGATCTTGAGGGTATAGCACTTAAAAGTAAGTTCACCTTCCCGGAATCATGTACAGCTTTCGGTGAGGCTGCTTTCTGGTATGCTCCTTTTTACGGAGATGACTCACAGATAGAATTCATCATTAAGTCAGACAGTGTCACAAATTTTGACACTAACTGCTTCCGCGTTACCACACACGAATACCGCCAGGAAGCAACCTATCCGATCGTTCGTATGCCAAAACAGAAAACGCAGCCCGTATTTAAATCCGCATCATTTTTCTGTGCGCAGATCCCGGATCGTGTTGTAAACATGAATTTGGGTAAGCGTTGGGCTATTGATGGAAAGCAGTACGCAAGTTATTTTGATAATGTTACGTTTAATGGTACTAGCCTGTGTCAGCCTGTTGTGATCTTCGGTGAACATATCCAGACTGACAGTCCGAAAGGTAATATTGTAGGTACTACTGATGGAGGCAATATAATCATCTTCGAGGGACATAATCCGTTTAAGGGGACTGAGCGTAGCCCGTTTAACTCCTGCAGAAGAGCTTACTATTTCTATCCGGAGAAATACGCTGATGAGTATGAGCCTTATTTAAAAGATGTAGAAAATGATAAGGATAAGTATGCGCTTGCTTACACAGGAACACTCGATGATATCTGCGACAATCTGTCTACATATGTTGAAGCTGCAAATGAAAATTCCGGTGATAAGAAGGATGATCTGGTCAGTTATGAGCCAGAGGAAATCATAAACGATGGTGATACGATCAACACCGTAAGCAGCGTGGAATACACCGGCAAGAAGATCAAGATTGATTCTATCCTTAGATTCAAGGATTCTGATGGTTTTTCTTTAGAAGGCAAAGAAGTCAAGATCAAGTACAAGAATAACAAGAATGTCGGTACTGCAACCTATCGTATCACAGGCATTAAAAGTAAGAGAGCTGGTAAAGCATATAAAACAGCATTCAAAAACAAATATGCAGATAAGACATTCACATTTGAGATCACACCAAGAAAGCTTAGTTCTCTGAATACAGAGATCACAAGCAAAGACGGAAAGATCAAGTCAGTAAAATGGGGACTCGGCAAGAAAAAGAAGATAGTTCCCAAGAAGATGTGGACACTGGACGGAACAACCATCAAGTTCTCCGGCAACTTCGAAGGATCAGTCGATGCATCACAGTATGTAGGCGGATCGGGTTCATAATATAATTTGACTTAAACAGTTGCTTATGTTATCTTTACTGTATTGAACGTACTGGAGAAACTTGTGAAGCCTCCGGTCCGGAAGGCTCCTGCGGGGGCCTTTCGTTATTTTAGGAGATATTATGGATAAGCCATTTAAGACTTATGATGAACTCCTGGATTTCTTGGAAAAAGAGAAGGAACTTGATATACCAGATAGGGAAGAAGCAAAGAGAATATTAGGAAAAATTAGCTATTATTCTCTAATTACCGGATATAAAGATATTTTCAAGGATAAGACAACAGGATATTATAAGAAGAATGTGACCTTTGAGGATATCTATAATTTGTATAGGTTTGATAGAGATCTTAGGAGCATCTTTTTAAAATACATTTTGATAGCAGAAAAGAGTGTTAAAACATCGTTGGCGTATCATTTTTGTGAGCTTTATGGAGAAGACCAGAAAGAGTACAGCATAGTAGGAAATTATGATGTAAATGGAAAGAATGCAAATAGAATAAATAAATTGCTATCCATTTTTCAATATAATCTTTCAGGCAGAACGGATTATGCGTATATTAATTACTACATTACAGCACATCAGAATGTCCCACTGTGGATTATGGTTCAGGTTCTTACATTAGGACAGTTTGCTCACATGTTTGATTGTTTAAAAGCAGCAGTGCCTATTCGTGTTTGCATAGATCATAATAATGTTACAAGAAATCAAATGCATTCGTTCTTATCAGTTATGACAAAACATAGAAATGTATGTGCCCATGGTGATCGATTTTATAGTTATAAGACAAAGGACAGTATTTCAGATACTAACGTGCACCTTAAATTGAAGATACATCAGAACAATGGTAGATACTTGCAGGGAAAAGATGATATTTTTGCAGAGGTGATTATTCTAAAATATCTGTTGGACAGAGAAGATTTTAATAGTTTTCAAAAAGAATTATCACAGTGTTTAAGAAAATATAATCCGAGCAAGGAAATAATAGAAAAAATGGGTTTCCCTACGAATTGGGAAAACATTATAAAATGATAACTGCCTGCTTTTCCCGTTGGATTGGCAGGCTTTTTTGTAAAGAGGATCTTAGACGGCAAAAAGAAGAAGGTTCCTAAGAAGATGTGGACACTGGACGGAACAACCATCAAGTTCTCCGGCAACTTCGAAGGATCAGTCGATGCATCGCAGTATGTAGGCGGATCGGGGGATTCGGGGTCAAATTCATAAGGTAATTCATAATGAATAGGTAATAAGAAAGGCAGTCGCTGGGATGAAAGCGGCTGCCTTGTTTTTTAATGAAACTCGATGTGATTTACAGAAATATGGTATTTTATTGCTGTGTCTTTTTAGGAAACAATTCATTTATAAGCTGGGCCTGATATTCAATATCTGTTGCTGCCCGGTGCAGATCATCAAGGCGATTTTCGTTTATGAGACGTATATTCAATGCGTTAATCTCATCACGCATTTCATCGCGTCCTTCTTCTCTTGCTTCTGTGTTAAGTCTTTCCATTATTTCACACATAATCTGCTGTCCCTCCTCAGTTTCACGATACCTGTGTTTACTGGCAGAAGTCAGAGGAAACTTCTCTTCAAAACCATTATCGACTATTCTGCCTGTTTCCCTAACAACTCTGTCTACATGATAAAGTGGCATACCGCCCCAAAGCAATAAGAAAGGAAGTGGTTGTTCTGACTTTCTAAAAAATCGCACAGCAAAAGTTTGTGATTTTTATCACAATTGACGGTTTTTTTACCAGATAAAATCATCTATAATGAAAACGATTACAAATGAAAGACGTTCTAAAGCAGTTTTTCATTTAAGAAGCTCCGGCGGATGCGCAGGGGTCAGGGGGTATTTATGACTATACGTGAAGTTGCGTCTCTAGCAGGTGTTTCTGCGGCGGCAGTCAGCCGATATTTGAATGGAGGGTCGCTTAGCGAGGAAAAGCGGGAACGTATACGCGAAGCGATAAAAGAGACAGGATATCAGCCGGATTCAGCGGCAAGGCTCATGCGTACGGGAAAGGTGCATCAGATAGGGGTTATCGTTCCAAAGATATGCTCAGATGCGGTAAGCCGTATCGTGGATGGTGTGACAGCGATATGCAGAGAACGTGGGTTTCTGGTGGTTTTATGTAATACAGACGGAAATCGCGATCTGGAAAAGAATTATATTTCATTTTTACAGAACAGAAATGCAGCGGGACTTATCATCATGGGCGTTTCCATGACGCCTGCTGTAGAGGATGCATTAAAAAATTGTCAGATTCCGTTCGTTATCACGGGACAAAATTATGAAGCTTTTCCGTGTGTATTTAATGACGACTTTCACGCGGTATATGCTTTGGTGGACATGGTGATAAAACGAGGCAGGAGAAAGATAGCGTATTTAGGGGTTTCCGATGAGGATCTGGCAGCGGGATCGGAACGGCGCAGAGGCGCTGTTTCATCTGCTGTAGACTCCGGAATAGCGGAGGAGTCTCTTATAATCGAAAATTGCAGCTTTTCGGCAGCAAGCGGTTATGCGGTTATGGAAAAAGTGCTTAGGGAACATCCTGATACGGACGGTGTTGTATGTGCTACGGACACAATAGCTGTAGGTGCGAGAGCAGCGATACGTAAGGCAGGTAGAAAAGTTCCGGAAGACATAAGTTTAGCCGGAGTCGGAGACAGCTGGATGGATGAATTTATGGATCCGCCTTTGACGACGGCACAGCTCTTCCATTTGCAATGCGGAAAAGATGCAGCAAAGATGCTTTTTCACATGATAGATGGTGATGACAGTGACGGCCCTATGAGGCAGACACTTCTTACATACAGGATAGTTGAGAGAGATTCGATCTGATACGGAAAGGAAACTGATATGAAGCTTATATTCCTCGATATTGATGGTACACTTACATCTGCTGGTTCAAATGTTCCGCCTGACAGTGCGCTGGAAGCTATTCGAGCGGCTCAGGCAAAAGGAAATAAAGTATATCTCTGCACAGGCAGAAATTATGCGATGATGAAACCGCTTCTTAAATATGGATTTGACGGTTATGTTGCGAGCTCGGGTGGATATGTGGTAGACGGAGACGAAGTACTTTTTGACTGTCCCATGAGTGATGAGCAGTGGAATACCGCGATCAGGGCGTTTCATGACAATGATGTTTTCTGCACCGTTGAGACAAAGGACGTGACTTACGGCGACGAAAATCTGGGTGAGTTCTTAAAGCAGGGCGGCGACGGAAACAGTGAGCTCCTTCGCTGGAGAAAAGCTATCGAGGAAAAGCTGGATATTGTTCCGATCTCAAAGTTTGACGGAAATGCTCCTGTTTATAAGATCGTATTTATCTGTAAGGATGAATCCCAGCTAACAGAAGCACGTGAGAAGCTTGAAAAAGATTTCAATTTTGTGATCCAGAGTGCTCCGATCGCCAATTCCGGCATTATGAACGGAGAATTCATCAACCGTGCCTTTGATAAAGGCAGAGGAATCCTTAGGGTAGCAGAAAAAGAGGGCGTTGATGTATCGGAAACTTATGGTTTCGGTGACAGCATGAATGATCTGGAGATGATCGAAACCGTTGGAACAAGTGTCGTTATGGCAAATGGAAACGAGGAATTAAAAAAACGTGCAGATGTGGTATGCCCTTCAGTTGAGGAAGATGGGCTGATGTCAGCATTTAAGAAGTTAGGGCTTTGTTGATTTTGATGCCGAAGTCAAAGACATGTGACAATTGTTTTTGACTTTGGCATCATTTTTTTTGTTTAAATGCCTAAATATATATTAAATTCGTTAATAATGCACAAGATTATGTCGATATATTAATGTAAAAGTACCGTTTACAGTACAATTTCAATATTATAAAATGAAACACAAGTGAAAACGTTTACAAAAAGGAGGAAGCGATGGCACTTGACTATCGGAAATGCGCGGAGGAAATATACAGTCACCTCGGCGGCAGGGAGAATATCATCAGCGCAGCACATTGCGCAACCAGACTTCGTCTGGTAATTGCGGACAACAGCAAGGTTGACGCAAAGGCACTTGAAAATGTTGAAGGTGTAAAGGGAATGTTTAATTCCAACGGACAGCTTCAGCTCATCATCGGAACAGGAACAGTTAATCACGTATATGAGGAGTTCCTTGCTGTAACCGGTATGACAGCTGCTACGAAAGCGGACGTGAAGGCAGCTGCTGCAGCGAGACAGCCACTTCCTCAGAGAATGGTAAAGACTCTCGGTGATGTATTTGTACCTATCCTTCCGGCTATTGTTGCATCCGGTCTTATGATGGGTCTTGTAGAGGCTATCGGTAAGGCTTATCCTGCTTTTGCGGGTTCTGACTGGTACGCTTTCCTTGATATGGTTGCTAATACAGCTTTCGCATATCTGCCGGTTATCGTAGCTATCAGTGCGGCAAGAGTATTTGGAGGAAATATCTTCCTTGGTGGTGTAATCGGTCTCTTAATGATCCACTCAAACCTTACAAATGCGTGGAGCGCTGCAGACGGTTACGGTGTATGGTATCTTTTTGGACACGTACAGATCGGCTCTTATACACTGGGTCAGATCAACCAGCTCGGTTATCAGGGACACGTAATCCCGGTTATCATAGCGATCTGGTGCATGTGCAGGATAGAAAAATGGCTGCATAAGGTCGTTCCGGAAGTACTTGATCTTTTTGTTGTTCCGATCACAACAGTATTTACAACAGCACTGCTTACATTTATGATCCTCGGACCTATCTTCTCAAGCCTTGAGACAGCGGTTCTTTCAGGAGCAAAGGTACTCGTACAGAATCCTCTCGGTGCGCTTGTTATGGGTGCTGTATATCCTATCACTGTAGTCATGGGTCTGCATCACATGTACAACGTTATCGAGGCAGGTATGCTTGCTGAGACAGGACTTAACACATGGATGCCGATCGCATCAGCTGCAAACTTCGCACAGTTTGGTGCATGTCTTGCAGTAGGTATCAAGACAATGAGCGGAAAGAGAAAGGCTGTAGCTATCCCGTCATCACTTTCTGCTGCACTTGGTATCACAGAGCCGGCTATCTTCGGTGTAAACCTTCGTCTCATGAAGCCTTTTATCTGCGGTATGATCGGTGGTGCCATCGGTTCCGTATTTGGAGCTATCATGAAGATCGGTGCTAATGCATACGGTGTTACAGGTATTCCGGGATATCTTACGACTACAGAATACACCGTACCGTATACACTCCTTCTTCTGATCTCCGGAGGTATCGCGTTTGCGCTTACTTTCGTCGTTTGGAAGGAAGAAGATCAGGAAGGCGCAAAGACAGCTGAAACTGCTCCTGCAGCAGCTCCGGCTGCAGCAGAAGTTCCTTCAAAGAAGGTTATCGTTGCTGACGGACATGTGGTTTGTGCTCCGACAAAGGGAAATGTTATCCCTTATACAGAAATCGCTGATGAGGCATTCTCTTCAGGTGCTCTTGGAACAGGTGTAGGAATCGAGCCTGAGGAAGAAATCGTTCGAGCACCTTTTGACGGAACAATTTCTTCTGTAGTAGATACAAAGCACGCTGTTGGTATCAGCGGCGAGGGTGACATGGAACTCCTCATTCATGTAGGTGTCGATACTGTAAAGATGAATGGTGATGGATTTGAAACTCTCGTTCAGGAGGGAGATGCAGTAAAGGCAGGCACTCCGTTGATCCGTTTCGACAGAAACAAGATCAAGGCTGCAGGCTATCGTGACACTGTAGTTGTTCTCCTGACAAACAGTGATGATTACAGTGATGTAAAGATCGGCAAGGACGCTGAGTAACGGAAATATGTAATTTATAGCTGGATCAACCCTGCTCTGGAAGTGGTAAACTGAAAGAGCAGGGTTTTTGACTTATAGAAATTCCGTTAGAAGGAGTTTGGCGCATGGAAAGCAGCTATTACGTATATATGGTTGAGTGCTCGGATGGAACGTATTATACCGGTATCACTACAGATATCGAGAGAAGGGTAGTGGAGCATAATACTTCAGAAAAAGGTGCAAAATATACCAGAGCACGACGCCCGGTGAAACTTGTATACTCGGAAGAATATCCTGATAGATCATCGGCATCAAAGCGGGAATGGGAGATAAAAAACAGACTCACAAGAGCAGAGAAGCAAAAGCTTGCATCGATATGAACATTTTTCGTTTTTGGGATAGATAATGGATTGTATAAAAAACTTTACGGAAATACGGCATTCGCGGTATAATCAGTCCAAATGATTAGATTAGGTGAATTACAAAAACTTTATATTGAACGATTTACAGATTTTGGCGCATATCTTTCCGATAGTGCTGAAACAGCTTCTGATGAGAGACAGGATAAGGAAAAAAATGAAATCCTGCTTCCGAAAAAGCAGATCCCGGAATTTGCAGAGATAGGTGATCCGATCAAGGTGTTTATCTACCGGGATTCCTCGGACAGGCTCATATCCACGGTAAACAAACCGTTGATCCTTCTCCATCATGCAGCCGTACTTAAGTGCCGCGATGTGAATAAAGTTGGGGCATTTCTTGACATGGGCTTAGAAAGAGATTTGTTGCTGCCTTATCACGAACAGACATATAAGGTTAAGGAAGGCGATGAAGTTCTGGTTGCTATGTATATCGATAAGAGCGACCGACTGGCAGCGACAATGAAGGTATACGAATATCTTGCTACAGATTCACCGTATAAAGTGAATGATGAAGTCGAAGGTGTTGTGTATCAGATAAGCAGAAATTTCGGCGCGTTTGTTGCTGTTGACAGCAAGTATTCCGGACTCATTCCTGCAAGAGAATTTAATGGAGAGGTTAAGCCCGGTGACATTATCCGTGCGAGGGTATCAGGTGTTAAGGAAGATGGAAAACTTGACCTGTCTATAAAGAAAAAGGCATATCTTCAGCTCGATGACGATGGAGAAAAGATACTGGAGCTGATCCGTGAAAATAACGGAGCACTTCCGTTTACGGATAAGGCAGATCCGGATGTTATCCGTGAAAACTGTCAGATGAGTAAGGCCGCATTTAAGCGCGCGGTTGGTCATCTAATGAAAAGAGGTCTGGTAAGCATTACGGACTCTTCGATCGTATTGAATAAGCAGTAATAGGTTAAAGTGCTTTTTAAGCTTGATATATAAATCATTTTCATGGAGGAGAATTAAATGAAACCTATCAGCACACCCAATGCACCTGCAGCTATCGGACCTTATTCACAGGCAATCGACCTTGGAGATACTATCTTTACATCAGGTATCATCCCTGTAGTACCGGCTACCGGTGAGATCGCAGGAGAATCTGTTGAAGAGCAGACAGAGCAGGCTCTTACAAACTTAAAGCACCTTTTGGAGGATGCGGGAAGTTCGATCGAGCATGTAGTAAAGACTACTGTTTTTATAAAAGACATGAATGATTTTGGCAAGATCAATGAGATTTACGCAAAGTATTTCACCGGTACGCTTCCTGCCAGAAGCTGCGTAGAGGTAGCTCGGCTTCCAAAGGATGTTAAGCTTGAGATCGAAGCCATCGCTATAAAGAAAAATTAATATTATCCGCATTGCGGAAAAAGGGAAGGAGATTCTATGAAGGTACAGAATATCACAGACATTGATAAGTTTTTCAAGGTTGTTGACAGCTGCAAAGGAAAGGTTGAGCTGGTTACAGGTGAGGGTGACAGACTGAATCTTAAGTCAAAGCTTTCTCAGTATGTTTCTATGGCTAATATCTTTTCTGACGGCACTATCGCAGAGCTTGAAGTAGTTGCGTATGAGCCGGAAGATATTGACAAGCTTGTTAATTTCATGATGAATCAGTAAAAATGAAAGGAATGAGTCCAACAAAGTCAGGCGTACTGTTTTTGATCCTGGTACTCAGTTCTATCGGGGCCTCTCTTCTGCTGAGCTTTTTAGCAGCACGGAGAGGCTCTTTTGACATACCTGTAAATATCAGTATCCTTCTGAGTCAGGGATTGATAATGATACCGGCATTGATCTTTGCGATATGTTCAAAAGCAAGTGCCAGAGAATCGCTTCGGTTCAGACCAGTTAAATTCAGTACGATACTCCTGACTATATTATACGTAATGTGTCTGGAACCGCTTATAATGACTCTGAATGCGTTTACAATGCTTTTTACGGATAATACGGCAGTAGAGATCGCAAATGGGTTTACGGAGGCTAATTTTTCTCTTTCCTATATGATATTTATCATTGCTATCGTAGGACCTTTTTGCGAAGAATTTGTGTTCAGGGGAATCATTTTTTCGGGCCTTCGTCAGTCAGGAAGGATACTGGCGGCGATCGTTATCCAGGGAATAATGTTCGGCTTTATGCATTTAAACGTTAATCAGATGGCGTATGCGGTCGTGATAGGAATAGCATTCGGTTGCTTAAGTGAAGTGACAGGAAGCATATGGCCGGGATTTACGGGACATTTTTTTATAAACTGTTCGTCTACGGTTTTGACATGGATCGTATCCAGAAATACCGAGTTGATGAGTGCCGCAGATGAGGTGACGAAGGAAGCGCTTTTAATGGCCATGTTGTCATATGCCATTGTATCGGTTTTATTTACGAGTATAGCTGTAGTGATCTTGAATGTCATTGCAGGAAATGAGCCGGGAGGGAAGATGCGTCTTTCGAGGATCATTCATCCTGTTAAGCACCATGAAGTCAGATGTGATGGCCTGGTCTATGAGGTAAAGCGCCCTCATGCTATTACTATCCCGGCGGTACTGGGATTATTGCTATGCGTAGTAGTGATGTGCATTAATCTAAGATGATATGGTCAAAAGTAAAAAAGCCAAAAACTCTTCCGGGGGGACCGGTTGGAGCTTTTGGCTTTTATCTTTTATTAAGTTTTAAACTCTAACGTCAATGTTTGCGCCGAGTCCGGGATTCACGGACTGTTCCATCATCTTAACCATTGAATCACCGGCTGATTCAACAGTGTCCAGACTTTTGGCAAGAACAGCGGTTCCAATGTCCTGAAGGGAATTATTCTGTGCCATACTCATGGAAATGTTCGCTATGCTCATTGCCAGATCCATACTTAGCACCTCCTTCTGTTACTCATTGCTGTGGATCGGTGTGGCCCGATAGAGATCGAACTCATACCGGTCAAAAGTCATGTGTTCTATATACTGTATATTGTATCCATAGTCGTGCGCCTGCTCAAGTTCTTTTTTAAATTCATCAACGGCGAAGAACCATACAGTACCTTTTATCTCGTTAGCAGTATCCCATTCGTATTTCTTAAGATCAGGATAGTAGTAACGAAAGCAGTTTTCTATCTGATAGCTGTTTTCATAGATAACATAGCCGTCATCCGGTCCCAGAGCAGAGTCAAAAAATGCAGTCATCTGATTTACGCCGTCTGCATATTCTGAGATGAATTGAGAATGGTAGGTTACTATGCCTGTAATTAATGTAAGTGTAAAGATCCATGCGTATAGAAACCTTTTGATCATTTTGTTTATGGCTGTGCTACGGATACATAAATCTATAAGGATAGAACAGCCGAGCCAGAAAACACCCAGAGACGGAACAAGGTAGCGTGCTGTAAACAGGCTGGAGTCTGCCGCGATCGATACTGCATAGCCGAAAAGCAGTGTCGAAAAGAATACAGCGGTAAAAAGGATGCCTGTAAGAGCATGAGGAGAATCCGACTTTCTCGCTAAAATAAGCACCAGACCGATGAAGATCGAAGAAACGGCAGTAATCATCAGCAGCGCTGACAGTATCGTAAAGTGTGTGACAAAAGGAAAACGCAGATCACTTAAAAATGAATGTATGGTAAGTGGTGTCATTGAAAAGTAACTGCTGGCGTTCTTTATCTGATAGATCGTGAGGATCATGCACGGAAAATAAAAGACAAAGGTAAGTAATAGCGACAGGAACCAGGGAAGCAGCCTCGTTTTCAGTGAAAGCGCGGTTCTATTCTTCATGTCGCTGCTATCACATCTGATAGCACTTTTAATGGCAGGGAAGAGTAGAAGTATCAGTGAAAAGAGCCATAGCATCCCTGCGCTTACAAATGCAAAATGATGTATATATCCGGACAGAATGGTAAAGAAGGAAAAAAGACCCCAGTTCCGGCGTGTTCCGGTCTTCATCGCATATGCAGCAAATACGGCAGCACCAAGTACGGAAAATATCCCCCAGCTGTACATCCGGATTTCAACTGCATAGTAGTAAAAATTCGGCATGGCAAGAAGGAACAGCGAGAAAATAAAGGATGTTTTTGATCCAAATAACCTGCGGACCGGAAAAGCGGACAGGAGCAGAGCGCCTGACATCGGAAGAACCGACGCGAATTTCATGACCGGTGCGGAATATCCGAAAAGGGTGGTCATAAGCTTACCAAAGAAATTATAAAAGGGCGGCAGCGTGTCTGATGCGGTTCTTGTCCAGACTTCCGGCAGCGGGCAGCGTATTATAGAAGCCGTAAAGGCTTCGTCAACCCATAGATTGTTGTTGAAGATCAGTGATATATAGATCCCTGACCCTATAAGTGCCAGTAATAGGAAGCATAAATCTGCTTTTTTTTCAAAAAATTCTTTTGTATTCATGGGAAACATTATAACACAGGAAATTGTATTGCCCCTGTATTCTATGTTATAATTCCTAAGATTAAATTGTATTGGTAATTGCACAATTGCAGCGCCTTTATAGGGGCCAAATGAGCAGTTACAGGGTGGAGAACGAATGAGAGCTATCAGTGTTCTAGGCATCAGCCTTAAGGACTATTCTGTTCGGGAAGCGATGAGAAGGGTAACGCTGTTCCTGAATAACGGGATATGCAATACGGTTGATTTTATAACGCATGATGATCTTCTTAAAGCCACGGATTCAGCGGAATTAAAACAAGCATTGGAAGAGATGGATCTGACGGTTTTTACAGCGGGGGATATCCTACAGGCGGGAAATATAATAAGTCACAGCAGAGAACGTGAAATAGAGAGCAATCTATTCTTAAAGGGACTTTTACGAAAACTCGCCAAGGAAAAGCGAAGGGTCTTTCTTGTGTCATCAAGTGCGGATAAGCTGGAGAAGTTTGAGGAATCTCTTGGCGGATTTGAAGAAGAACTGAATATCATCGGCAGATGCGCAGTGGATGAAACACCGGGCAGCAGTGATGCTGTTGTTAATGAGGTAAACAGTGCTCTTCCGGATGCGCTGTTCCTGAATCTTGGAACGCCGGATGCCGAGTTTTTTATACAGTCGGGGCGGATGAAACTGAATACTCCTCTGATAGTAGCCATGGGAGATGTGTGTTTCAGGGTTACAGAAAACGGCAGTGTGAAAAAGGGCGGCGTAGGAGAATTTTTACTAAAGCATTTTTTTCATTCGGCTGCAGCACGTTATACGCAGAATCAGGAAAAAAGCCAGATTATCACGGATGATAAAGAGATAATAAAAAAACACGATATGATGCAATGACAATATTGCATAAAAATCTTGCGTTTTCTCTTTCTATTTTTGTTCTTTTGTATTAAAATAGAATAGCATTGTGGGGAACGTGTAAAAAGTGTGGGGGCACTTTTGCACAAAAAGGAGAAGATCATGATTTCTAATCAAATTTTACAGAACACCGTTGACGGCTTGAAAAACATCACCAGGATCGATATGTGCGTTATGGATACCGAGGGAAAAAACCTGGCATCCACTTTTCGTGACTTCAGCGCTTCTGACAAAGATGTGATGAGTTTTGCATCTTCTCCGGCAGACAGCCAGGAAATCCGTGGATATCAGTTCTTTAAGATCCATGATGATGACGGGCAGCTGGAATATATCCTTATCGCTAACGGCGGTACGGACGATGCGTACATGATCGGAAAAATTGCAGCATTTCAGATTCAGAATCTGCTTGTTGCATATAAGGAGAGATTTGATAAGGATAACTTTATCAAAAACCTGCTCCTGGATAACCTTCTGCTTGTGGATATATTCAACAGGGCAAAGAAGCTCCATATCGAGACAGATGTGAAGCGCGTTGTAATGCTGGTAGAAGCAGAAAGTGAGAATAATACAGCAGCTCTCGAGAGCATCAGAACATTCTTTGGTGCCCATTCTAAGGATTTTGTGACTGCGGTTGATGAAAAGAATGTGATCATCGTAAAAGAACTCGAAGAAGATGATTTGATGATGGAGATCACAACTTCCGCACAGAAACTTCTTGATTCCATCAGGAAAGAGAGCCGTTTCCGTGCCCGTATAGCATACGGAACAGTTGTATCTGAGATAAAAGATGTGAGCCGTTCCTATAAAGAAGCGAAAATGGCTCTTGATGTAGGAAAGATCTTTTTTGAAGAACGTGACATAATAGCGTACAGCTCATTAGGAATCGGAAGACTTATATATCAGCTTCCAATTCCGCTTTGCAAAATGTTTATTAAAGAGATATTCGGTGGCAGATCACCGGAAGAATTTGATGAGGAGACATTGGCTACTATCAACAAATTCTTTGAAAATTCCCTTAATGTATCAGAGACCAGCCGTCAGCTCTACATACACCGAAACACATTGGTGTACAGACTTGATAAGCTTCAAAAGACGACAGGACTTGACCTCAGGACTTTTGAAGACGCGATCACGTTCAAGATTGCTCTTATGGTTGCAAAGTATATGAAATACATGGAAACATACAATTTTTAAATAAATTTTTGAACTTTGAATCATTTCTGAAGAAAAAATGAATAATTTATGATTTTTTTATCTGCGGAGCAAAAATGGTGTTCAGTCTACTGAATTTGCTCCGCAGATGTGTTATTATAGGTACAATTCAGTAAGCCTAAAAGGCTGTTTTACACGGGCTAAAAAAGATCAGAGGGAAAAGGGAATCTCTATTATGATAATTCTGGAAGATGTGAGTAAGTCCTATTCTACGGGCTCTCCTGCATTAAATAATATAAGTCTTCATGTCGAAAAAGGCGAATTCGTGTTTATAGTAGGAGACAGCGGATCCGGCAAATCTACATTGATAAAGCTGCTCCTTAGAGAGCTGACACCCACCAGCGGAAAGATCATTGTTAATCATACTGATGTAGGAAAGCTCCGTCACAGTAAGATTCCGAAGTATCGTCGTGGTTTAGGTGTCGTATTTCAGGATTTCCGTTTATTAAAAGATAGAAATGTATATGAAAATGTGGCATTTGCTCAGAGAATACTGGCTGTTCCTGTGAGACAGATCCGTAAAAATGTTCCGAGTGTGCTTTCTCTTGTGGGACTTGCAGAAAAGTATAAGAGCAGACCGAGAGAACTTTCCGGAGGAGAACAGCAGAGAGTAGCGCTGGCAAGAGCGATCATTAATAAGCCGCCGATCCTGCTTGCAGATGAGCCTACCGGTAATCTGGATCCCAAGAATTCCTGGGAGATCATGAAGCTTCTTGAACAGATCAATAAAAATGGAACTACGGTACTCGTCGTTACGCACAATAGGGAAATAGTGAACGCCATGCAGAAGCGAGTGATCACTATGAAGAAGGGTATTATTGTAAGCGATCAGAAAAAGGGCGGTTATATCGATGAGGATTAGTACATTTTTTTACACACTTGGACAGGGTATCAAAAATATCTGGAGAAACAAGATTTTTTCACTGGCAACGGTAGCTACCATTTCTGCATGTGTATTTCTGTTTGGAATGTTTTATGCCATTGTTTTAAATTTCTCAAATATTGTACGACAGGCACAGTCCGGAGTTGCGGTAACAGTATTCTTTGATGAGGGTATCTCTGATGATAAAATTCAGGAGATCGGTACTGAGATAAGCAAGAGGGCAGAGGTCTCTAAAATAGTATTTGTGTCTGCTGAGGAGGCTTGGGAATCATTTAAACAGGAAAATCTCGGAGATTATGTAGATTCTTTCGGTGATGATAATCCGTTGGCGGAGGATTCAAACTACGAGATATATATGAATGATATCTCCATGCAGGAAAATCTCGTCACATACCTGGAAGGGATCGATGGAGTTCGAATTGTCAGAAAATCCGCGATCGTTGCCAATATGCTGACCAGTGTAAATTCACTTATAGGTATCGTATCACTTGGAATAATCCTGATACTTCTTGCGGTATCGATTTTCCTTATCAGCAATACCGTAGCTCTCGGTATTACGGTCCGGAGAGAAGAAATTGGTATCATGAAGCTTATCGGTGCGACGGATTTTGTAGTGCGTGCACCCTTTGTTATCGAGGGTATGCTCCTTGGACTTATCGGAGCTTCGCTTCCGCTTGTAGCGATTTACGTTATTTATCAGAGAACAGTTATTTACCTTGCAGATAGATTCAAAGTTCTTGATTCACTGCTGCAGTTTCTGTCCATTCATCAGATTTTCAGCACGTTGGTACCGGTAGCGCTGATCCTTGGCGTAGGCATCGGTTTCCTGGGCAGCTTTACGACAGCAAGAAAGCATCTACGTGTATGAAGAAAAAAATCCTATTGCTGCTTCTGGCATTTGCTATCACTACAACTTCAGGATCTTTCTCTTTGGTACAGGGGGAAGTATGTGCTGCAACCAAGGGAGAGGGAGAAGATAAAAAAACATCTTCTTCCTCTTCTTCGCTTACAAATGAATCTATCAAGAAAAAGGAAGGGCAGGTTTCCGACGCTAAAAAGGAACAGGATGCCCTGAAAGCAGGGAGCGCCGGACTCGAAAAGGAAGTCAATGCGCTTGAATCGGCCCAGTCGGAGATTGAGGATAATATAAAAGAACTTGATGCAGAGTCTGATGAAGTCCAGAAAAAAATCGACGAGCTTGATAAGTCCATTAGCGATAACGAGATCGCTATAGATGAAGCAAAGACAGAGGTGGATGAAGCGAAGGCAGAGGTCGATAATCAATATAAGTCCATGAAAAAGAGGATACGCTTTATGTATGAAGCGGGTAATTCCACTCTTTTGGAGATTGTTTTTTCAAGTGCGGATTTTGGAGACTTCTTAAATAACGCCGAATATGCTGAAAAAATAGCGTCATATGATGAAAAAAAGCTGACGGATTTTAAGGCAGCGCAAAAAAAACTTCAGGAAGCGCAGACAAAATTAGAAAAAAAACAGAAAGAACTAGAACAGAGTCGTGAGGAGCAGCAGAAGAAGGCCGATGAATTAAGCAGTATCATGGCTGAAAAATCTAAGCAGGTTCAGCAGTACGAGGCGTTGATCGGGACTAAAGAACAACAGATAGAAGAGTACAATAAAATGATAGCTGCACAAGATGCTCAGATAAAAGCTCTGGAAGCAGCGATAGCCGCCGAAAAACAGGCACTTGCGGCTGCAAATAAGTCTGCACGTACATATGATGGAGGTATGTTTGCATTTCCGGCTCCTTCGTATACGCGCATATCCGACGATTATGGAATGAGGATGCATCCGACGCTTGGCGTTGAGATGATGCATAACGGGATCGATCTGGCGGCGCCGGCAGGATCCCCGATACTTGCGGCATATGATGGTACAGTTGTAGCAGCAGCTTATTCGGCATCTATGGGTAATTATGTTATGATCGATCACGGAAGCGGTCTGATCACCATATATATGCATGCTTCAGCATTAAATGTTTCTGCAGGTCAGTCTGTGGCCAAGGGACAAAAAATTGCAGCTGTTGGTTCTACAGGACGGAGTACCGGTCCTCACCTTCATTTCGGAGTGAGGAAAAATGGCTCATATGTAAGCCCTTGGAATTATCTTGGCTGATAACGTTGAGTGTGTTGTGAGGGGATATATCGGGTAGTAAAGGCAGGATAATGAAATGAAAAAAAGGTTTGGATTTGCAGCAGGATGTATTACCGGAATACTTGCGTCGATCGGACTCTTGCTGCTGATATTTGCAGGGAATGCAGGTTTTAATTACTTTACGGGAAATGGTTTTAAGAAAGATGAGGGCAGTCAGCTTCTTACTACGAAAATACAGGACAAGATCGGATTTTTGAATGATATCATAGATGCGTACTATGTGAATTATAAAGATGATGAATCCGGTATGAATAGCGATGACAGGATTGAAGGATTGTATAAGGGGCTGGTTGACTCTTTGAATGATCCGTATTCAGAGTATTATACAAAGGAAGAGTATAAACAGCTTTCGGAGTCGACAAACGGTTCTTTTCAGGGAATCGGAGCAACTCTCAGCGTGAATGAAGTAACGGGAAAATGCTATATTGTAGGATTTACGTCCGGTTCGCCTGCAGAATCGTCAGGGCTTCAGATCGGTGATGTTTTTTACAAGGTAGATGGAGAAGAGGTTGAGGGTCTTACATTAACCGAGTTGGTGAAGAGAGTACGTGGCGAAGAAGGAACTAAGGTAGTTCTGACCATGATCAGGGACGACAAAGAAGTCGAATATACCGTGGAGAGAAAACCGATCGATATCCAGACTGTGTCGGTAAATATGATCGATAACGAGGTCGGTTATATGATACTCGGACAGTTTGATGCGGTTACGACCAAACAGTTCCAAAAAGGACTTGAGAGTCTGAAAAGTCAGGGGATGAAGAAATTTATCCTTGATCTCAGAGGAAATCCGGGAGGAAACCTGGATGTGGTTGTAAAGATTGCCGATGAACTGCTTCCGGATGGAAGGATTGTTTATACGCTTGATAAAGCTGGGAATGAAAAAGACTATGATGGAACGGATGGAAAGTCTCTTGGAATGCCGATGGTTGTTTTGGTTGACGGAAACAGTGCCAGTGCATCTGAGATACTTGCCGGAGCCATAAAGGATACGAAAGCCGGAGTGTTGGTAGGAACGACCACCTTTGGTAAAGGCATCGTGCAGAATGTATATGGTATCGGTGACGGAAGTGCCATAAAGATCACGGCGGCAAAATACTACACTCCAAGTGGAGTAAATATTCAGGGAACAGGTATTGAGCCTGACATAAAAGTTGAATTTGACTCTGAACAGTATTTGAAGGATAAAACCGATAATCAGCTGGAAGCTGCAAAAAAGAAAATAAAATCTATGAAATGATCACAAAGAGATCTCCTGGGGGCAGGGGATCTCTTTTTAACTATATATGAAAATCTGTTTTCGAAAGATGCCAATTTCGTTAATAATTTTGCCTTGAAAATAGTGCAAAACAATACTAATTGTTGATATAATTGAGAAAGTACCTAAGGGGCACGTTAGATAGGGTTTAAGTTATGGATACACGGAATTTCACGTCACGTATTAGTTTTTTCTATGTGCTGCTGCTTGTTGCGGCAGTTATCTTGTCAGTTTTCTGTATCAATTCCGATTATGAAAAACCATTTGGGACAAAAAAAGATGACGTTATTTCATCCCTTACTATAGACAGTACCTATAAAACGGCCAAAAGTACGTCCTATACTCTGAAAACGCGAGAGATACTGGAAAAGGGCGGGGCTATAGGAATATATATCGATCATTGGGATCTGACGGTACTGGCGGACGGCTACAAAATATATTCAAGAACTTCTTCAAAGTCTATTTTTTGTAATACCACAGGCAGTACATGGAATATTATTTCTGTACCTCCGGATTCTTCAAAAATAGACATAGTTCTTAAAAGTCATACGAATGAAAGCTTTAATCATAATATTAAGATAAGCTGCGGTACGGCGGTGAAACTGTATAGTTCTATTTTGAAAAGATCGGTAATTCAGCTGATCCTTGGCCTGATCGTTGCCGGAATAGGCATATTTTTGTTTATAAACTGGGTATTTGTTATACGCATGGCGGAAAAAGGGTCATATATACCTTATTTTGCAACAATATGTGTCCTGCTTGGTATATGGACTATCCTTGTGTCGGAGTTTGTTCTACTTGAAGTGTCGAATTATGTGGCAGTTTATTTCGTAGGTCATTTGTGCCTGTTATCAATGAGCTTTCCTTTGGTGGTATTTACGAAGAAATTTTATAAGCTCAATGATTCTTTGTTGTTCAAGCTGCTCAGTATTGTGGTTGTTGTGATCCCGATCGTAAATGTCTCTCTGCAGTTTTTGGGGATAAGAGAATTGCGCCAGCAACTGCCGTTTACTCATTTAAGCATTCTGTTCGCAATGATATATATGATATATGCAATAGTCCGTGCGATGGTCAACCGCCAATTGACACGCAGTATGAAAGTCAGTGTGGCAGGCCTGTTTTTATTCTTCGTAAGTATATTATTTACGTTAACAACCTACTATACCGTAAATGACAGTACGTTTATGATACCTATCGCATTTATGGTTTTATTTTGTGTATTTACATGGCTTGCGATCAGTATGGATAGCAGAGCTATTCTTGAAGAAAATCGCGATATTCAGATTTACAAACAGCTCGCCGAAAAAGATGTTCTTACAGGACTCGCTAATAGAAATTGTTATGAGAGTACCTGCCGAAATACGAAGATAGATGGAAGTGTATGTGTTCTGACGCTTGATCTGAATAATCTTAAAACAGTTAATGACACAAGGGGACATGCGGATGGAGACAGGATCATATGTGCTGCGGCTGATATAATAAATACTGTTTTCGGTAAGGAAGGGTTATGTTTCAGGATCGGGGGAGATGAGTTTTGCATCATAATACGTAATACCGCCGAAGAAACCCTTAGAAAACGGATATCACATTTAAGAACTATTGAGTCTAAGTATAATTTTATGCACAAAGAGGCTCCTTTGTATATGGCAGCAGGCTATGCTTTTTTTGATCCTTCAAAGGATAAGAGCATAGAGGATATACGTATGAGAGCTGATAAAGAAATGTATGCCGACAAACGTCGAAGTAAAGAAAAATAAAGACATTTTAATGGTATGAAAAAGCTGTGCTTCCGATCAAACGCGGAGCACAGCTTTTTAACTATAGGAAATTTCGTTGGAATTTACTTTAACAGGCTCTTGTACATTTCTTCGATCTCTTCGATGGAGACATCTCTCGGGTTACCCGGTGTGCATGCGTCAGCCTTTGCGTCACGTGCGAGCTGCGGGATATCTTCTTCCGGAACTACACCCTTAAGGCTCATGGTGATGCCAACATCTTCGCCGAGCTTCTGAACAGCGTTGATAGCTGCTTCGCGGTACTCGTCCTGACTCATGGAGTCAACACCTTCAACGCCCATAACACGTGCGATCTCGCGATACTTTTCTCCGGTTGCGGGAGCATTAAATCTCATTACAGTCGGGAGAAGAGTAGCGCATGCCTTACCATGAGGCATATCGTACCATGCTGAAAGTGTATGAGCCATGGAGTGATCAACACCGAGACCTACATTTGAGAATCCCATACCGGCAACATACTGACCAAGAGCCATTCCTTCGCGTCCTTCAGTAGTATTGTTTACAGCATCGCGAAGTGAACGGGAAATGATCTCGATTGCCTTTAAGTGGAACATATCGGAAAGTTCCCATGCACCCTTGGTGATATAGCCTTCGATAGCATGAGTCAGAGCATCCATTCCGGTTGCAGCTGTGAGACCCTTAGGCATAGAGCTCATCATGTCGGGATCAACTACTGCGACGATCGGGATATCCTTAGGATCAACACAGACGAACTTTCTCTTTTTCTCAACATCAGTGATAACGTAGTTGATCGTAACCTCAGCAGCTGTACCTGCGGTTGTAGCTACTGCGATGATCGGAACACATTTATTCTTGGTAGGAGCAACGCCTTCAAGAGAGCGGACATCAGCAAACTCGGGATTTGTAATAATGATACCGATAGCCTTGGAAGTATCCATGGAAGAACCACCGCCGATGGCTACGATGCAGTCAGCACCGCTGTCTTTGAATGCCTGTACACCAGTCTGCACGTTCTCTATGGTTGGGTTCGGCTTTATGTTGCTATAAAGCTCGTAAGGAATACCTTCTTTATCTAAAAGATCAGTTACTTTGCTTGTAACGTTAAATTTAACAAGATCAGGGTCAGAAGCAACGAATGCTTTTTTAAAGCCGTGCGCCTTGATCTCCTGTGGAACTGCCTCTATGGCACCTTTGCCATGATATGAGGTTTCGTTAAGAGTGAACTTGTACATATTAGATTTCTCCTTTATTAATATGACTTAATGTTGTCGACAAAAAGACTTCTGTCGATAACTGTGTTGTACCACATGTCATATATTATAACCAAAAAATAAGGCATAAACAATCAAATATCGGTTAAAATGACATGTATTCATGAGTAAAATTATTTGAAATAGGTAAAATATTTCAAATAAAATACAACTTAAGAAAATCGTTTTGTTGACTCGGATAAAAGCAGTCATTATAATGTGTTGGTTATTTGATTATGACAGGGTAAAAAGTACTTTTTAAGTGTCTGGGAAGACCGGAGGTATATATGAGCATAAGCATTAGCGGAGCAAAAATAATCCTTAAGAAGGGTGAAGGCAGAACAATAAAATCCGGAGGTCTCTGGGTTTTTGATAACGAGATTGCCCGATATGAGGGTGAGTACGAAAATGGTGATATCGTTGAAGTGAATGATTTTGACGGATTTTTCCTGGGATATGGATTCATAAATAATATATCTAAGATACGTGTGCGTCTCATGTCTCGAAAAAAGGAAAATACGGTTACGGAGGAACTCATTCGTAAGAGAGTGCAGAATGCATGGGATTATAGAAAGCATGTATATGGATTTGATGCAGAGGATTCGCTTTTCCATTACGAGGGAACTGTGTCGGATTCATGCCGTCTGATCTTCGGTGAGGCAGATTTCCTTCCGGGAATAACAATTGATAAATTTGCAGATGTCCTGGTCATAGAGTCACTTGCTCTCGGAACAGACCGGATGAAGGAGCTGATCCTTGATGAATGCCGGAATGTGCTCGAAGCAGATGGAGTTAAGGTCCGTGGAATTTATGAGAGAAGTGATGCAAAAGTCCGCAAACAGGAAGGCATGGAGCTCACAAAGGGATTCATTGGTGACAGTTTTGATACAAAGGTTCAGATAGTAGAAAACGGTATAAAATATAATGTGGATGTAGAAAACGGTCAGAAGACAGGATTTTTCCTGGATCAGAAGCTTAACCGCATGGCTATAAGATCGATCTGCAAGGGCGCGGAGGTATTTGACTGCTTCACCCATACAGGTTCGTTTGGTCTGAATGCGGCAGCGGCAGGTGCAAAATCTGTATTGTCGGTTGATGCATCGGATCTTGGCATAGAGCAGGCTGCTGAGAATGCCAGACTCAATGATCTTCAGGACATCATCTCATATGAAGTGGGTGATGCGTTTGAGATCCTTCCGAGACTTGAGAAAGAAAATCGTAAGTTTGATGTTGTCATACTTGATCCGCCTGCGTTCACAAAGTCTCGCGCGTCTGTAAAAAAAGCTGTGACTGGTTATCGTGAGATTAATATACGTGGATTAAAGATCACAAAAGATGGGGGCTACTTTGCAACATGCAGCTGTTCGCATTTTATGGAGCAGGATCTCTTTATGAAAACCATTAAAGAGGCAGCAAGAGATGCGCATAAGCGCCTGCGCCAGATCGAGTTCCGTCAGCAGGGACCGGATCATCCGATCCTCTGGGCAAATGATGCAAGCTATTATCTGAAATTTTACATATTCCAGGTTGTAGATGAGATATGATAATGTTTTAGAATTGCGGGATGCTACGAACACTTGGAGACTTATATGGCGAAAAAGAACGGAAGAAATACAAAACAAAAAATTGTATCTGCTGCGTGGAAGTTGTTCTATGAACAGGGCTATGATGATACAACGATAGATGATATTGTCTTTGAATCAGGAACTTCCAAGGGTTCTTTCTATCATTATTTTGAGGGAAAAGATGCGCTGCTTGGGTCTTTGAACATCCTTTTTGATGAGAAATATGAAGAACTGCAGAAAAGCATGGATCCGGATATGAATGCCATAGATAAGCTGGTTCATATGAATCATGAATTATTTGAAATGATTGATTCTTCGGTTTCGATCGAATTGTTGGCGCGTCTGTTTTCATCACAGCTTATAACCCACGGAGAGAAGCATCTTCTGGATCGAAAGCGTATCTATTTTAAGATGCTCAGCCAGACTATACGAAAGGGGCAGGAACGAAATGAGCTCCGGACGGACATGACAGCAAATCAGATAGTAAATGATTATGCGATGTTTGAGAGAGCGCTTTTGTATGATTGGTGTCTTGAAGATGGAGAGTATTCTTTGGTGCAAAACGCAGACAGGATGATGCCGATGTTCCTGAAGGGCTACCAATTTTAAAAATATTTTTTATAAAAATACGGTGATCAGAACAGTGTTTAGTCTATTAAAAAATGCATTAAATACGCGGGTTGAATCGCAAAATACAGAATGTGGTATAGAATTAGTTCTATACCACATTCTGCATTTTGGTCTATTATTAGTTGTGCTATAGTACTTGTCATTGAAAATCTATGAATGTTGAAATATGGAGGAGAGATTATGACAAGCACAAGTATTTGCGTTTTGATCGCGATCATCGCATACCTTGCGGTCACAGTTCTTATCGGTGTTTATTACAGCCGTAAGGGCAGTGCGGATGACACAGCTAATTTCTATCTTGGAGGGAGAGGTCTTCATCCGGTAGTTACAGCCATGAGTGCAGAGGCATCGGATATGAGTTCATATCTTCTGATGGGGCTTCCGGGACTTGCTTATCTCTGTGGAGTTGCAGAGGTAGGATGGACTGTTATAGGTCTTGCTGTTGGAACATATCTGAACTTTCTACTGGTTGCGAAAAGAATTCGTATATATTCCGCAACTATAGGTGCAAATACTGTTCCGGATTTCTTCTCCAGAAGATATGAGGATAAGAAGCATATCCTTTCCTGTATTGCAGCGCTTGTAATACTGATATTCTTTGTTCCTTACACAGCATCTGGATTTAAGGCAGTAGGAACTCTCTTTAACAGTCTTTTTGGCTGGGATTATCACGTAGCAATGCTGATCGGTGCAGCAGTTATCATAGGCTATACTGTTCTCGGAGGATTTCTTGCAGTTTCTACAACTGATCTTATCCAGTCGGTTGTAATGTCTGTAGCGCTCCTGATCGTTATCGTATTTGGTATCACTCAGGCGGGCGGTCTTGGAACGGTAGTAGAAAATGCTAAATCACTTCCGGGTTATCTCAACCTGACTCAGGGGTACGATGCAGCAAGCGGAAGCGCAGGAACCTTTGGTTTCCTTTCAGTGATCTCAACTCTCGCATGGGGACTTGGTTATTTTGGTATGCCTCATATCCTTCTTCGCTTTATGGCTATACGTAATCCGGAGGAAATAAAGCTTTCAAGACGTATTGCTGCTGTATGGGTGGTTCTTTCCATGGCGATCGCAGTATTTATCGGTATCATAGGTTACAGTGTATCGGCAGCCGGTAAGTTTGATTTTCTTACAACAAGCGCTGAGTCTGAGACTATCATCATTCGTATTGCAGATCTCATGAGCAGTAACGGTATTCTGTTTTCTATCGTTGCCGGTGTTATAATGGCAGGAATACTTGCGGCAACTATGTCTACGGCGGATTCCCAGCTCCTTGCTGCAGCCAGCAGTATGTCAGAGGATCTGCTTCATGACTTCCTTGGGATCAAACTCAGTAAGAAGACATCCATGCTTGTTGCACGTCTGACAGTTGTAGTAATAGCGATCATCGGAGTAATTCTTGCATGGAATCCGAGCAGCAGTGTGTTCCGCGTGGTATCATTTGCATGGGCAGGTTTTGGCGCTGCATTTGGACCGGTTGTTCTTCTGGCTCTTTTCTGGAAGAGAAGCACTCGTGAGGGAGCAACGGCTTCTATGGCTGCCGGCGGTGTAATGGTATTTGTATGGAAGTATCTTGTAGCACCGCATGGCGGAATCTTTGGCATATATGAACTGCTTCCTGCGTTTGTAGTGGCGCTGGTCGTAAATGTTGTTGTTTCGCTTTGTACTCCCGAGCCTTCTGAGTCCATCCAGAGAACCTTTGAACAGGTTAAGGGTGGAAACGTTGGTGCGGATGCTCCAAAGGGAACCGTAACAATATAAAAGATGCGCCCCTCCCATAAAAAGGAGGGGCATTTTCATTTCACAAACATATGCGAAAAAAACATAATAGATCAGAAGAGAACAGGATATACTTACGTTTTGCAGAGGAATGTGACAGGGAGCAGGTGATCGACTATCTTCATGAAACATGGGATGCCGGAGAAGAGACAGTAAACGGCGGCGCAGGATTGGAAGGATATGAAACCTATGATGAGTGGCTCTCTGCAAATAGGAGAAACCGGAAGGAAGAAACAGTAAGTGAGGGCTTTGTGCCGGCAAGTACTTTTTTGGCATTTGACAAAAACGAAAGGCTTGTAGGAATGATAGATCTTCGGCACAAGCTTAATAAGTGGCTTCTGCTATATGGTGGAAATATCGGCTACAGTGTAAGACCTTCTGAGAGGCGAAAAGGGTATGCGGCAGAAATGCTGAACCTCGTGCTTATAGAGTCATCAAGGATCGGTCTTGACAGAGTACTTATCACCTGTGATAAGGATAATACCGCGTCCAGAGGTGTCATATTAAAATGCGGTGGCGTCTTTGAAAATGAAGTCGAAGGACCGGATGACGGGCAGATAACGGAAAGATACTGGGTAGGTATCGAGTAAATAGAGTGAATGAAATTTATTTGTTTACTTTCGTACAGGATGCAATGCCGCAAAGTGGCTTTTCTTGCGCATTCTATCGTATATACAATTATAGTAACAACAATTTTATCGTGGTTACTATAATAACGATACTTGCCCCGTAATTGTTCAGCTGTTATACTGTAAAACTATCAACAAAAAACTTTTTGTCCTTATGGGCAATGAGTTAGCTGCGATTAACTTGAGGATTATGAAAAAGTCACGGTCGTGTGGACTTTTGCACGATCGACGGATCGAAGCGTGCTTTCGGTCCGGGGGTAGTAAGTGAGGATTTGGATGGAAAAAAGGAGTCATCAGCCTGTGCTTGTGATCGGACATAAGAATCCTGATACGGATTCTATCTGTGCCGCTATAGCATATTCAAGGCTGAAGAGCAAAGTAACTGGAGATATTTATCTTGACTGCAGAGCGGGTCATTTGAATGAAGAGACTCAGTATGTGCTTGATAAACTCGGAGTAGAAGAACCTGCTTACATCAAGGATGTTCGTACTCAGGTACGTGATATGGAGATCAAGATGGTAGCAGGTGTATCCCGTGATATTTCCATGAAGGCAGCATGGAAGATCATGAGAGATGAGGATGTTGTTACTCTGGCAGTCACAGAGGAAAAAGCACTTGAAGGTGTCATTACAATGGGTGATATCGTAGAGTCATACATGGACCTCTATGATTCAAAGATGCTTTCAATGGCAAAGACCAGCTATCAGAATGTGGTAGATAGTCTTGCAGGCACAATGATCGTTGGAGAAATTGATGATCGCATCGAAAAAGGTAAAGTTCTTATCGCAGCCGGAAATCCGGAGGAGATTGAGAAATATGTAGAGCCTGGAGATGTTGTCATCCTTGGAAACCGATATGAGTCCCAGCTCTGCGCTATAGAAATGAATGCAGGATGCCTTATCGTGTGTGAAGGATCCAGCATTGCATCAACCATTAAGAAGCAGGCGGATGAGCACGGCTGTAAGATCATAAGCACTCCGCATGATACATTTACAGCAGCCCGTCTTATAAACCAGAGTCTTCCTATCAGTTATTTCATGAAGGAAAAGAATCTCGTGACATTCCGTATGAATGATTATATTGAGGATATTCAGGCGGTAATGGCAAAAGAGCATCATCGTTATTTCCCTGTCCTTGATGACAATGACCGCTATGTAGGAATGATCTCACGCCGTAACTTCCTGGGAGCCAGAAAGAAGCGCGTGATCCTTGTGGATCATAATGAAAAGAGTCAGGCGGTTAACGGTATCGAGAATGCTGAGATCATGGAGATCATCGATCATCACAGACTTGGTACGATCGAAACCATGGGACCTGTATTTTTCAGAAATCAGCCACTTGGAAGTACTTCCACGATCGTTTATCTGATGTATCAGGAATATAATGTTGAGATTGATAAGAATACTGCAGGTCTTCTCCTTGCAGCGATCGTTTCCGATACCCTGCTTTACCGTTCACCTACATGTACTGAGGTTGATCGTAAGGCTGGAGCTGCTCTTGCAGAGATTTCGGGTATTGATCCTGAGAAATTTGCTATGGAGATGTTCAGAGCAGGAAGCAACCTTGGAAGCAAGACTGCAGATGAGATCATCCATCAGGATTTCAAGCGTTTCTCTGTAAATGATATGACTATCGGTATTGGTCAGATCAGTTCCATGGATGCTGAAGAGCTTAAAGAGATCGAGAAGAGAGTAGCTGAAGAGCTTGAAAATCAGAGAGTTGATAACAAGCTTGATATGATATTCATCCTCTTTACGGATATCCTTTCAGAGTCTTCTGAGGTATTCTTTAATGGTAAAGATGCGGATATTACTATCGAAAATGCCTTTAATGGTAAAAAAACCGGAGAGAATTCGGCACTTCTCCCCGGAGTGGTTTCCAGAAAGAAACAGTTCCTTCCGGCAGTAGTAAGTGCGCTTCAGCAGTGATGATAATTAAAAGATATTAAGAAAGCCCCCGCAGGTTAGCTGCGGGGGCTTTCGTGACTTATAGGAAATCCCGTTGTAATTCCTATAAGTCAGAAAATTCAAAAGGTTTTGTCAGTTTCCTGATTTGGTAATATATCCGTTTTCGTCTATTTTGATATTTACGGAGTAACCTCTCATGTCGGAAAGAATACGCTCGAAATCGCCGTTTCCTTTAGTCATGAGATGTGTACTGCAGTCATACTGTCTGCATGGTATAAATTGCAGGGACTGGATGGTGCCTCCGCTAAGTACGACTTCGGCAACACAGTTATCAAGTGTTTTAGAGTTAAACCAGAAGTTTCCCAGACTGTAGAAAACAGGAACGTCCTTTATATATTCAATTCCCTGCAGGACATGTGGATGATCACCGATTATGAGATCCGCGCCTGCGTCAACATAAGTTGTTGCGAGTTCTCTTTGCGACGCTTCAAATTCATTGACATTTTCACTTCCCCAATGGACATAGGCAATAACAAAGTCGCTGTTTGATTCGGCTTCTTTGATAACGGACACAAATTTTTCAGGATCGAGGGTTCTGAGTACACCGGGGGAAGTTTCGGTAGCTTCTTTTGTATCCGGTGGAAGACTTCGCTCTATTTGTGTAGCAGAAACAAAAGCAATTTTCATTCCTCCGGCAATGAAGTATACGGGATGCATGGCTTCGTCTATGTTGTATCCTGCTCCCACATACGGAATTCCGGCATTATCCAGTGTTTCAAAGGTGTCGATAAGAGCTTCTTCGCCATAATCATATGCGTGATTATTTGCCAGAGATACGATATCGACACCCATATCATTCAGGAATGAAACAGTAGATGGATCTGCTCTGAAAGTGAATTTTTTGTCGGCGAGAGCCGCTCCGCGTGTGCTGTAAGGAAACTCGTTATTAAGCATAAAAATGTCTGCTGAACGGAGTCTCTCTAAGAGGCTGCTGTCGAGGCAGCCGGAAATGCCGTTTCCTCGTGCTCTGAGAGCAAGCATATTTGAATAGCGGTCATCAAAATCAATATCACCGGCAAAATCGATAACGACGGTGCCGGAGGTTTTGACACTCTTTTTGTATATGCCGTTTTCGGAGATATCCGTTTCAGAAAGCTGATATCCCTCGAAAGTTTCAGGAATGGGATTAGAGGGATTTAACGACACAGAGTTTCCGGTATTGGCGCCGTCCTTGTTCCAGGTGACTTCTGCTGCAGCATGTCCGTCATTGCCGATGATGATCGGGTTGCTGTCGGTAGTTGAAATAGCTTCTGTTTTTGAACTGTTTGAGGCTTCGGAGTTTGAATTGTTCTTATGCCCGGAACACCCGGTGAATGACAGGATGGCCGAAAGGGCAAGTAATGTTAAAATTTTTGTATTTTTCATGGCTTTAGTATAGCATGATTCACAATTTCGTTGGACATATTTTAAATCTATTAATGGTAAACTGTGCTTTTATTATATTTTGATTGTCGATATAAGCGAGTTAACAGTAACTTCTTAAGAATTGTATAAGATTTTAAGCATAATCTCTTTATGTTCTTGTAAATGAACAATCGCTTTTGTATAATTTGAAAACGTTGAGGATGGTTGTATGTGATCTGGTGAAATTGAATACATAATGAATATTTATAAAAGAAATAAAATCATATTAAATTTTATAATTGCGTTCGCTTTGACATCGGTTCTTTCTCCTGTTTCCGTAATTGCAGAGGAACGGGCAGATGGTCGTGATCTTCTCATGATCAGAGAGGAAAATGACCGGCTGGAATCAAGACTTTCCGGAATGGAAGCCGGAAAAGACTATATAGAAGATGAAGCATTTGCTGATGCATCAACGCTTGAAGAAGCAGAAGAAATCGCGGAAACATATGGTGCAGAATTATTGGAATATGAAGAGGGAATCGCTGTTCTAAAACTTCCGGCGGACATAAAAACAGTTCTTAGCGAAGCTGAGAAATCCGTGAGCGTCAGTGCGGTGCTTAAGCCCCAGCTGATCCTTGAGGATTATACACTTGAGACGACATCTTTGTCGGACTATAACGATCCCGAGCTCGGTTCTCAGTGGTTTCATGAAAAAATAAATGATGTGAATGCCTGGAATATCTCAACGGGAAAAGGTGCAGTGGTTGCTGTACTTGACACAGGAACACAGGCATCCAATGATGATCTGAAACGCATCACGGATATCACCTGTACAGGGGACATGAGCTCTGGAACAGATACTAACGGCCATGGAACACACGTGGCGGGGATCATAGCGGCAGAGAGAAATAATGGAAGCTATGGATGCGGAGTTGCTCCTGATGCGGATATTTATTCAATTCGGATCACAGAAGACGGGTCGATAACACTTTCTGATGCGGTGGAAGGCATCCGTAAAGCGATAAGCAAAAAGGTCGATGTGATCAATATGAGCTTCGGTGCAACCGGAGATTATAAAGACGATTTTCAGGATTATATAGATGAGGCCTGGAAGGCTGGCATTGTAGTTGTTGCGGCTGCAGGAAATAAGGGTGTTTCAAATAGAACATATCCGGCTGCTTGTGATCATGTAATAGCGGTTGCGGCAACTACAAAAGATGGAAAGCTTGCGGATTATTCCAATTATGGAAGCTGGGTTGATATTTCTGCTCCGGGTGGAAGTTCGGGGGAAGGAAATGCGATCTACTCTACATATATTTCTGACGGTGGTTTTAAGGGACTTATTGGTACGAGTCAGGCGAGTCCGATGGTTGCGGCAGCGGCTGCGCTGATATATTCCGCCGACAGTTCCTTGAAAAAAAGTCATAGTTCCTCTGCAGCAGATGAAGTTTCGGCGCGTATCCTTGGTTCTTCTGATGGGATGACTTATTCCTGTGGTGGACATTCTGTGACAGGGGGATTGGATATTTACAGTGCGATCGGTGGATATAAATTTCGTGAACCCAGCGGTTATCTGACTACGAGTGGGAATCAGTACATAGGTGCAGGTAGAGCAATGAAGCTTCGTATAGCATATGGCTCAGGAACTGTGCCGGCCGACGCAAAGAAAGCAAAGAATGTTAAATGGGAAGTTTCTGATACATCGTTGTTTTCCATAAAAAATGGAAGGCTTAAGTGCCTGAAAACAGCTGAGGCAGGTGCTTCGGCGAATGTTATAGCCACATATAAGGGGGTTACGGTGTCGGCATGTTTCATCGTAACTAAACCTGCCTTCAAGTATGGTTATCTTAGTAATGGAAAAGTTGAGAATACTTTAAGGTCCGGGATTTCTGCGAATATCGGAGAAACCGTGAGTGTAAATGATATTTGTTCGCTTACAGGTCAGAATATTCGGGTATGGACTGACGATCCCGCAGGAAGCGGAAGTGAAAACTCTGTCAGCGCGGATATGATCGGATATTCGATTAAGATTTCGAATAAAAAGAAGATTACTGTGACAGGATGTGATGACAGAGGAAATCCCGTGGCGTTTATACCAAATAAAGCCGGTAATTATACGGTGACATATACATTGACTGATGGATCCGGCAGAAAATTCAAAGTAAGGATCCGTGTGTCGTAAAAGGTAATACCTGTGGCTTTTCGTAACTGTTCACGTATAAACGGAGACAGTAACGTTTTCCACGGATTACATATACATAGTTGCCGTATTTCAGGGATGAGACAGATACGGCAAAAAAATAATTTGAGTTTAGGAGGAGAACAATGAAGTTCAAGAAGAATCTGGCGCTGATCCTCAGCGCAGTAATGGTTCTCGGCATGGCTATGCCTGTATCTGCTGCTGAGAGAGAAGAAGTGGCTGAAGTTGAGGCAGTGTCAGCTGATAACGAGGTTGTGGAGATCAAGACAGCAGAAGAGATCTTTAAGGAAGCAACAGGAAAGAGTGTGGATGAGGCAGCATCAGTTGATGCAGAAACACTTTCCAACAATTCAGCTGATTCGATCATGAAGTTTATTAAGCTTATGCTGCTGGTTCGTGAAAATAAGCAGTATGCGTTTAAGACAAAGACAGGAACTGTTTCAAATAATGGTTATGCATATCTTGGTACAGGAGCTACACAGAAGCTTACACTCACAGGCATTTCAGGAGAAAAGATCAAGGGACTTAAAAAGAATGATGTAGAGTGGAATGTCTTTTCTTATGATATGACTAATGATACTATCACTGAGTCACCAGCAGATATCACAGTTAAGAATGGTGCAGTGAAGTGCGGTAATTCTATATCAACAAATTCTATAGTATATGTATTTGGAACATATAACGGTGTTGCATCATGTGAGACACTGATCGTTCGTCCGAAGACAATTGCATTCCTTCAGATCGTTCATAACAAAGCAAAAACAAAAGCTGCAGCAGCAAAGACATATTCCGTAGGACAGACGATAAGTGTTGATAACATCCAGGCACTTGTTGGAACAACAGCACCGACAAAGTATGATTTCAACGATACGATCTTCTACTCTGATAGAAAGACGACAAAGGATCTTGGATTTGTCAAGAGAACTACATATTCTATCGCGTCAATGCCGGTAACATCTGATTACGAATATGCGACAGATTATGTATATAAGTTTACGGATGGATCTTATGTTTCACTTGGGGCCTATGATATTAAGGTAAGTAAGCCGAAGAATATTACAGCTGTCACAGATCATCAGGGTAATGTAACAAGCTTTATCGCAAATAAGCGCGGAACATATTCTGTAACTTATACATGTAACGACGGTTCAAATAAGAAGTTTGTTGTTAAGGTAAAAGTTTCTTGAAAAAACTCTTGACATTGCATCTGGCCTGTGTTAAATTACGAAAGGTTCTGAATTGAACCGGCCGAAGACAGCAGGTGCGCAGAGGCGCGTAAGGCGAAAACGCCTGCCGAGGAAATAAGAGTTTTTATTTGATTGACTTTTATGGGCTCCTGTCTTTTGGCAGGAGCCTTTTTCGTTTATCGTATTGTGCCATACGGTTACGAAATTCGGCTATCAATTTCGTAAGGAGGTAAAGTAAACCATGGCAAAGGTAGAACTGAAACAGCCCGTTGTTGATGAGATCGTAGCTAAGGTTAAGGATGCCAAGGCAGCAGTTCTTGTTGACTACCGTGGTCTGACAGTAGAGCAGGATACAGAGCTCAGAAAGCAGCTTCGTGAGGCCGGTGTTACTTATAAGGTTTATAAGAATACTATGATGAAGCGTGCCTTTGAGGGAACTGATTTTGCTCAGCTTGACCAGCTTCTTGATGGACCTTCTGCTCTGGCGATCTCTGAGGATGATGTTACTGCTCCGGCACGAATCATTTGCAAGTTCGCTGAGAAGGCAAAGGCTCTTGAAGTTAAGGGTGCAGTCGTAGAAGGTACTTACTACGATGCAAACGCAGTAATTGATCTTTCCAAGATCCCGTCCAGAGAGGAACTTCTCTCCAGACTCCTTGGAAGCATGCAGTCTCCTATCGCAAACTTCGCTCGTGTTATCAAGCAGATCGCAGAGCAGAAGGCAGAAGGTGGCGAGGCAGCAGAGGCTCCGGCAGCAGAAGCTCCGGCAGCAGAGGCAGCTCCGGAAGCATAATTTTCCGGATCGTGTATATTTGAAATTCACACTATACCAATTTGGAGGTAAATAAAATGACAAAGGAAGAAATGATCGAGGCTATAAAGGGTCTTACCGTTCTTGAGCTGAACGACCTGGTTAAGGCTTGTGAAGAAGAGTTTGGCGTATCTGCATCTGCAGGCGTTGTAGTAGCAGCAGCTGGCGCAGCTGGCGCAGCAGCAGGCGAAGAGAAGACTGAGTTCAATGTAGAGCTTACAGAGGTAGGCGCTAACAAGGTTAAGGTTATCAAGGTTGTTCGTGAGATCACCGGTCTTGGCCTGAAGGAAGCTAAGGATCTCGTTGATGGAGCTCCTAAGATCCTTAAGGAAGATGTTGATAAGGCTACTGCTGAGGACATCAAGGCTAAGGTTGAGGAAGTTGGCGCAAAGGTTACTCTTAAGTAATTACAGCTTTCTTATACAACGCTGGGCTGTGCTTTAGCACAGCCTGGTGTTATTCTTTTTTAAAAGAATTTGCCGATATAATAAATGGTGTGTTGCTATTTATGTCTATTGTCGGCATTGATAATTGTTTTTATAAATGTTCAAAATAAATAGTTGACTAATTCATAGACCTATGTTACCATGGAAAATGCACTATTGTGGTTACATGGGCTTTTTTGCGCCCTTTTTTACGAGTAGTGCGGTTGCTTAGGTGAAGTTTTTAAGAACGGGGTGAAACGTTAATGGAAAAGAACAGAATACATCCGGTCTACAATGGGAAAGCAATGCGAATGAGCTTTCAGAGAAAGCAGGATGTCATTGAGATGCCGAATCTCATTGATGTTCAGAAGTCCTCATATGATTGGTTCATCAATGAGGGATTAAAAGAGGCGTTTGCAGATATTTCTCCAATTACAGACTACAGCGGAAACCTCAGCATGGATTTCGTAGGTTACGATTTTGCTAAGGATGAGGCAAAGTATTCCATTGAAGAGTGCAAAGCACGAGACGCAACGTATGCAGCACCGCTTAAGGTGAAGGTACGTCTCAGAAACAGTGAGAACCCGGAAGAAGATATTAAGGAACACGAGATCTTTATGGGCGATCTCCCTATTATGACGGATACCGGCACGTTCGTTATCAACGGAGCAGAACGTGTAATTGTCAGCCAGTTAGTTCGTTCACCCGGAATTTATTATGGTATAGATCACGATAAACTCGGAAAGGAACTTTTCTCATGTACGGTTATCCCGAACAGAGGAGCATGGCTCGAGTATGAGACAGATGCTAATGATATCTTCTATGTTCGTGTGGATCGTACCAGAAAGGTGCCGATCACTGTGCTGATCCGTGCACTTGGAATTGGTTCCAATGAAGAGATTCTTGACTATTTTGGTGATGAGCCGAAGATTCAGGGATCTTTCTCTAAGGATACCTGTGAGAACGCAGTTCAGGGTCTTCTGGAGCTGTATAAGAAGATTCGTCCGGGCGAGCCTCTTGCTGAGGAAAGCGCAAGAACTCTCATCGAGGGAATGTTCTTCGATCCGAGAAGATATGACCTTGCAAAAGTTGGTCGTTATAAATTTAATAAGAAACTTCATTTTAAGAACCGTATTACCGGTCATACACTTGCAGAAGATGTTATCGATCCTGCAACAGGTGAAGTTGTTGAAGCAGGCGATGTTAAGGCTGAGGCAGGCACCGTTATTACAAGAGAACTCGCTGTTGAAATCCAGAACAGTGCAGTTCCTTATGTAATGATCCAGACAGAGGAAAGGAACGTTAAGGTTCTTTCTTCACTTATGGTAGACATCGATCATTACATTGAGTTCCCTGAAGGAAAGACAGCAGAGGATTATGGTATCACAGAGCTCGTTTACTATCCTGCGCTTGCAAAGCTTATGGAAGAGTGTGATACTCCTGAGGATCTTCAGACTTCTATCAGAAAGAATATTCCGGAACTTATTCCGAAGCATATCACAAAGGAAGATATCTTTGCTTCCATTAACTATAATATGCATCTGGAGTACAGAATCGGTAATAAGGATGATATCGATCACCTTGGAAATCGTCGTATCCGTGCGGTTGGTGAGCTTCTTCAGAACCAGTACAGAATCGGACTTTCCCGTATGGAGAGAGTTGTTCGTGAGAGAATGACTACTCAGGATATTAGTACGATCACACCGCAGGCTCTTATCAATATCAAGCCTGTAACTGCTGCAGTTAAGGAGTTCTTTGGATCATCCCAGCTGTCACAGTTCATGGATCAGAACAATCCGCTTTCCGAGCTGACACATAAGCGTCGTCTTTCAGCACTTGGTCCTGGTGGTCTTTCAAGAGATCGTGCAGGCATGGAGGTCCGCGATATCCACTACTCTCACTATGGACGTATGTGCCCGGTAGAGACACCTGAAGGACCGAACATCGGTCTTATCAACTCTCTTGCCTGCTTTGCGCGTATTAATGAGTATGGTTTCGTAGAGGCACCGTATAGAAAGATTGACCTCACTGACGAGAGCAATCCGATCGTTACTAACGAAGTAATCTACATGACAGCCGATGAGGAAGATAATTATCATGTAGCACAGGCTTCTGAGCCTCTTGATACAGACGGACACTTCATTAATAAGATGGTTTCAGGTCGTTTCAGAGATCAGACACAGGAGTGGGATAGAAGTAGATTTGAGTATATGGATGTCTCTCCGAGACAGGTATTCTCTATCGCTACTACACTTGTTCCGTTCCTTCCGAACGACGACCCGACTCGTGCGCTGATGGGATCCAACATGCAGCGTCAGGCGGTTCCGCTTCTTACAACAGAAGCGCCGGCTGTTGGTACAGGTATGGAGCATAAGGCTGCTGTCGATTCAGGAGACTGTGTAGTTGCAAGAAAGTCCGGAATCATCACCATGTCAGAATCTAACAGGATCTGCATGGACAATGATGATGGAACAAAGGATGAGTATCATCTGATCAAGTTCATGCGTTCCAACCAGAGTAACTGCTACAACCAGAGACCTATCGTATTTAAGGGTGATCATGTTGAAGCAGGGGACGTTATAGCAGATGGTCCTTCTACAAAGGAAGGTGAGCTTTCACTCGGAAAGAATCCTCTTATCGGATTCATGGAGTGGGAAGGTTACAACTACGAGGATGCTGTTCTCCTTTCTGAGCGTCTTGTACAGCGTGACGTATACACTTCTGTTCATATCGAAGAGTATGAGTCAGAGGCTCGTGAGACAAAGCTTGGTCCGGAAGAGATCACTCGTGATATTCCTGGTGTTGGCGAGGATGCTCTTAAGGATCTTGATGAGAGAGGAATCATCAGAATCGGTGCGGAGGTTCGTGCCGGTGATATCCTTGTAGGTAAGGTTACACCTAAGGGTGAGACTGAGCTTACAGCAGAAGAGAGACTTCTTCGTGCGATCTTTGGTGAAAAGGCTCACGAGGTTCGTGATACATCACTTAAGGTTCCGCACGGTGAATATGGTATTGTCGTAGATGCAAAGGTGTTTACAAGAGAGAACGGTGATGAGCTGGCTCCTGGTGTAAACCATGCAGTACGTATTTATATTGCACAGAAGAGAAAGATCCAGGTTGGTGATAAGATGGCCGGCCGTCACGGTAATAAGGGTGTAGTTTCCCGTGTTCTTCCTGTAGAAGATATGCCGTACCTGCCTAACGGAAGACCTTTGGATATCGTGCTTAATCCTCTGGGTGTGCCGTCTCGAATGAATATCGGACAGGTCCTTGAGATTCACCTTTCTCTTGCAGCAATGGCTCTTGGTTTTAACATCTCTACACCGGTATTTGACGGTGCGAACGAGATCGACATCGAAGATATGCTTGAGCTTGCAAATGATTACGTAAATGACGAGTGGGAAGAGTTCTACGAGAAGTATAAGGACACTCTTCTTCCGGAAGTAATGCAGTATCTCGATGAGAACAGAGATCACAGAGAGCTGTGGAAGGGTGTAAAGATCCGCAAGGATGGTAAAGTACATCTTAGAGACGGTCGTACAGGTGAGTATTTCGAGTCTCCGGTAACGATCGGACACATGCATTACCTGAAGCTGCATCATCTGGTAGATGATAAGATCCATGCACGTTCGACAGGCCCTTACTCTCTGGTTACACAGCAGCCTCTTGGTGGTAAAGCACAGTTCGGCGGACAGAGATTCGGAGAGATGGAAGTTTGGGCACTGGAAGCATACGGTGCAGCATATACTCTTCAGGAAGTTCTTACAGTTAAGTCTGATGATGTCATTGGACGAGTTAAGACTTACGAGGCAATCATTAAGGGTGAGAATATTCCTGAGCCTGGTGTTCCGGAGTCCTTCAAGGTTCTTCTTAAGGAGCTTCAGTCACTTGGTCTGGATGTTCGTGTTCTTAAAGAGGACGGCTCTGAGGTTGAGATCAGCGAGAACGTTGATTACGGCGAGACAGATATGCGCGCTATCCTGAATGATGATCATGATCTGAAGCAGCAGGAAAACTATGCAAGCCATGGTTATCATGTACAGGAGCACAACGAGGCCGGTGAGCTTGTAGATGTCGAAGAGGATGAAATCGAGGATATTTCCGAGGACGATTCCGTTGATGTTTATGATGAGGAGCAGGATCCGGTTAACAGCTGAGAAACTGATCCAAATAATTTCGACATTACACGTATATAGAAAAAAATATCCGGATTGAAGGGCATTCAGTCCGGATATGACAATACTTTGGAAGGAGCATGTTCATGCCAGAGACAAATAAGCAGTCTGAAACCTATCAGCCGTTGACATTTGATGCGATCAAGATTGGCCTGGCTTCACCGGACAGAATCAGAGAATGGTCACATGGTGAAGTAAAGAAGCCTGAGACTATCAACTACAGAACGCTGAAGCCGGAAAAGGATGGACTGTTCTGCGAGCGCATTTTCGGACCTAGCAAGGACTGGGAATGTCACTGCGGAAAGTATAAGAAGATTCGTTATAAAGGCATTGTCTGCGATCGATGCGGCGTTGAAGTAACAAAGTCTTCCGTACGTCGTGAGAGAATGGGACATATCGAGCTTGCAGCTCCGGTTTCCCATATCTGGTACTTTAAGGGTATCCCCAGCAGAATGGGTCTTATTCTCGACCTTTCTCCGAGGATACTTGAAAAGGTTCTTTACTTTGCTTCCTATATTGTACTTGATCCTATGGATACAGATCTTGAGTACAAGCAGGTTCTTAGCGAGAAAGAATATCAGGATGCCAGAGAGAGAAATGGCGAAAAGAAATTCCGTGTAGGCATGGGTGCTGAATCAGTAAAGGAACTTCTGGAAGCTATCGATCTCGAAAAGGAATCTGTTGAACTGAAGGAAGAACTTCAGGATGCAACAGGCCAGAAGAAAGCAAGGATCATCAAGAGACTTGATGTTGTTGAAGCATTCCGTGAATCAGGAAACAATCCGGCATGGATGATCATGGATTGTATTCCGGTTATCCCGCCTGATCTGAGACCTATGGTTCAGCTGGATGGTGGACGTTTTGCAACATCCGATCTTAATGACCTTTACAGAAGAATTATCAACCGTAATAACCGTCTGCAGAGACTTCTTGAGCTTGGTGCACCGGATATTATCGTTAGAAACGAAAAGAGAATGCTTCAGGAGGCAGTTGATGCCCTTATTGATAATGGTCGTCGCGGACGTCCGGTAACAGGACCTGGTAGCCGTGCACTGAAGTCTCTTTCCGATATGCTTAAGGGTAAGGGCGGACGTTTCCGTCAGAACCTTCTTGGTAAGCGAGTTGACTATTCAGGACGTTCCGTTATTGTCGTTGGACCTGAGCTTAAGATCTGGCAGTGCGGACTTCCGAAAGAGATGGCTATCGAGCTTTTCAAGCCTTTTGTTATGAAGGAGCTTGTTGCAAACGGAACATCTCATAATATCAAGAATGCGAAGAAGATGGTCGAGAGACTTGAGCCCGAAGTTTGGGACGTTCTTGAAGAAGTTATCAAGGAGCATCCTGTTATGCTTAACCGTGCTCCTACGCTTCACAGACTTGGTATCCAGGCATTTGAGCCTGTTCTTGTAGAAGGTAAGGCTATTAAGCTTCATCCTCTTGCATGTACAGCGTTCAACGCTGACTTCGATGGAGACCAGATGGCTGTACATCTTCCGCTCTCAGTAGAAGCTCAGGCAGAGTGCAGATTTATGCTGCTTTCTCCTAATAACCTTCTGAAGCCGTCTGATGGTGGTCCGGTAACCGTACCTACACAGGATATGATTCTTGGTATTTATTACCTGACACTTGATAAGGATGGCGAGCCTGGTGAGGGAATGATCTTCAAGGATATTTCCGAAGCGATCATGGCTTATGTAAACCATATGATCACTCTTCAGAGTAAGATCAAGGTTAGAATCGAAAAGGTTGTTAACGGTGAGAAGCGTTCCGGTGTTGTAAATGCTACACTGGGCAGACTGCTCTTCAATGAGATCATTCCACAGGATCTTGGTTTCCAGGATAGAACAAAGCCTGAGAATGAGTTTGTTCTTGAGATCGATCAGCAGGTTGGTAAGAAGCAGCTGAAGCAGATCATTGAGGCTATTATCAATACACATGGATCTATAAAGACTGCAGAGGTACTTGATCACATCAAGGCTATGGGTTATCACTACTCAACTATCGCTGCGATCAGTGTATCTATTTCAGATATGATCGTTCCTGATTCAAAGCCGGCTCTTCTTCAGCAGGCGCAGGATACTGTAGATAGGATCACAAAGAACTTTAAGCGTGGTCTCATCACAGATGAGGAGCGTTACAACGAAGTAATCGAGACATGGAAAGAGTGTGATGATACTATCACACATGACCTTCTGAAAGGTCTTGATAAATATAACAATATCCGAATGATGGCAGACTCCGGAGCTCGAGGATCTGATAAGCAGATCAAGCAGCTGGCAGGAATGCGAGGATTGCAGGCCGATACAACAGGTCATACTATCGAGCTTCCTATCAAGGCTAATTTCCGTGAGGGTCTTAACGTTCTGGAATACTTCATGTCTGCACATGGAGCAAGAAAGGGACTTTCCGATACAGCTCTTAGAACAGCCGATTCCGGATACCTGACACGTCGAATGGTTGACGTATCTTCCGAGCTTGTAATCCGTGATATGGATTGTAATGAAGGCAAGAACCGCCCGATACCGGGAATGGTTGTCTCTGCATTCATGGATGGTAAGGAAGAGATCGAAAGCCTCGAGGCGCGTATTACAGGCAGATACTCCTGCGAGGATATCTTTGATAAGGATGGAAGAAAGATCGTTGGTGTAAACCAGATGATCACTCCTCTCAGAGCTCGTCAGGTAGTAACAGTTGGTGTACGTGACGGTGAGCCTATCGAATCTGTAAAGATTCGTACTATTCTCACATGCCGCAGCCATAAGGGTATCTGTGCAAAGTGCTATGGCGCAAACATGGCAACAGGTGAGCCGGTACAGGTTGGTGAAGCAGTTGGTATCATCGCTGCTCAGTCAATCGGTGAGCCTGGTACACAGCTTACAATGAGAACATTCCACTCCGGTGGTGTTGCCGGTTCTGATATCACACAGGGTCTTCCTAGAGTAGAGGAGCTTTTCGAGGCTCGTAAACCTAAGGGACTTGCGATCATCGCTGAGTTTGGCGGTAAGGTCGAGGTACGTGATACAAAGACTAAGAAGGAAGTCATTGTTACAAATGATGAGACTGGCGAGTCAAAGGCTTATCTGATTCCTTACGGTTCCAGGATCAAGGTTGAAGATGGCGTTGTAGTTGAAGCTGGTGACGTTATCACAGAAGGTTCCATCAATCCTCATGATCTCTTAAAGATCAAGGGACTCCGTTCCGTACAGGATTACTTCCTTAAGGAAGTTCAGAGAGTATACCGTCTGCAGGGTGTTGAAATCAATGACAAGCATATCGAGGTCATTGTTCATCAGATGCTGAAGAAGGTTGAAGTTGATGATCCGGGTGATACAGAACTCCTTCCGGGTACAAGAATGGATAATCTTGATCTGGATGAGATCAACGAGGCAGCTGAAGAAGAGGGCAAGAAGCCTGCAACCTTTACTAATATCATTCTCGGTATTACAAAGGCATCACTTGCTACAGATTCCTTCATGTCAGCAGCATCCTTCCAGGAGACCACAAAGGTTCTTACTGATGCCGCTATTAAGGGTAAGGTAGATCACCTTGTAGGACTTAAGGAAAATGTAATCATCGGTAAGCTGATCCCTGCAGGTACAGGTCTCAGACGTTACAGAAATATCAAGCTTTCAACTGATGAAGTTATCAATGAGGATGATGAGACTATCGGCCTTGATGATGATATGATCTCAGGTGATGAGATGGTTGAAGCAGGTCAGGAAATTACAGAGTAACTATAATAGAAAGCATAAAGCTCGAATAATAGTACAATATATCTCTTGACATCATAACTTCATTCATATAAAATACTTTAGCGTGCCGTTCCAATGGAATGGCACGCTAATATCTTGTAAGCTGCCATGCCAGGAGGCGAGGCGGAACCACTCAAGGATGAGAAAAGGAGCTTACACAAAATAAACTATAGAAAGAGGTGAAACTTAAATGCCAACATTCAACCAGTTAGTTAGAAAGGGCAGACAGACATCTGCAAAGAAGTCTAAGTCTCCGGCACTTCAGGCAGGATTCAACTCCCTGCAGAAGAAGTCTACATCTACACTTTCACCGCAGAAGCGTGGTGTTTGTACAGCTGTTAAGACTGCTACACCGAAGAAGCCGAACTCTGCTCTTAGAAAGATTGCCCGTGTACGTCTTTCCAACGGAATCGAAGTTACTAGCTACATCCCTGGAGAGGGTCATAACCTTCAGGAGCATAGCGTAGTTCTGATCCGCGGCGGCCGTGTAAAGGATCTTCCTGGTACAAGATATCACATCATCCGTGGTACTCTTGATACTGCAGGTGTCGCAAACAGAATGCAGGCTCGTTCCAAGTACGGAGCAAAGAGACCGAAGGCTGCTAAAAAGTAATTTCGATAATATACGGTAGTGTTGGGATTTAGGTTATCTACATAGATAGCTTCAAGACCGCACGAACAGGGGCTGAAGCCTCTGAGTACCGTTGAGCCCAATGACTCAATTTAGGAGGGAAGAAACGTGCCACGTAAAGGACATATTGTAAAAAGAGACGTGCTTGCAGATCCCGTTTACAAGAACAAGGTCGTTACAAAGCTCATCAACAACATCATGCTTGATGGTAAGAGGGGCGTTGCACAGAAGATTGTTTACGGTGCATTTGCAAAGGTCGAAGAGAAGGCCGGAAAGCCGGCACTTGAAGTATTCGAAGAGGCTATGAACAACATCATGCCTTCACTCGAAGTAAAAGCTAGACGTATCGGTGGTGCTACATATCAGGTACCTATCGAGGTTCGTCCGGACAGACGTCAGGCTCTTGGACTTCGTTGGCTGACAATGTATTCCAGACAGAGATCTGAGAAGACAATGATCGATCGCCTTGCGAACGAGATCCTTGATGCGTCCAACAACACAGGCTCCGCTGTAAAGCGTAAGGAAGATATGCACAAGATGGCCGATGCAAACAAGGCATTTGCGCATTATCGTTTCTAATATTAAAGTCTGTTTCTGTTATATTTACGCGATTAACATACCTGTACCGGCTATGCCGGTAGGGTATTCGTGTATGACCTGAGAGACAGGAATTCCTATCTCTTAGGTTGCTGTAATATAAGGAGGAAAATTCCTTGGCTAACGATCCTGGAAGAGAGTATCCTCTTGAGAGAACCAGAAACATTGGTATTATGGCTCATATCGACGCTGGTAAGACAACTCTTACAGAGCGTATCCTGTATTATACCGGTGTAAACTATAAGATTGGTGAAACTCACGATGGTACAGCTACAATGGACTGGATGGAGCAGGAGCAGGAGCGTGGTATTACAATCACATCTGCTGCAACAACCTGTCACTGGACATTGGAAGAAAATGGCGCACCTAAGAAGGGCGCACCGGAGCACAGAATCAACATCATCGATACACCTGGTCACGTAGACTTCACAGTAGAGGTTGAGCGTTCACTTCGTGTACTTGATGGCGCTGTCGGCGTATTCGCTGCAAAGAGCGGTGTTGAGCCTCAGTCTGAGAACGTATGGCGTCAGGCAGAGGGATTCCACGTTCCGAGAATGGCATTCGTAAATAAGATGGATGCTATGGGTGCTGATTACTATGGCACTGTTGATCAGATCCGTAACAGACTTGGTTCTAACGCGATCATGATCACAATCCCGATTGGTAAGGAAGATGACTTCGCTGGAGTTATCGACCTGCTCGAGAATAAGGCATATTTCTATGACGATGAGCAGGGTAAGAAGGAAGACATCAGAGACATTCCTGAGGATATGGCTGATGATGTTGAACTTTACAGAACCGAGACAATCGAGAAGATCTGCGAGCTTGATGATGATCTGATGGAGCAGTATCTTGAGGACAAGATCCCGTCCATCGATGAGATGAAGAAAGCTCTTCGTAAGGCTTGTATCGAGAACAGAGCTGTTCCGGTATTTGCTGGTTCTGCTTACAAGAACAAGGGTGTTCAGAAGCTTCTGAACGGTGTTGTTGAGTATATGCCTTCACCTGTTGATATTCCGGCAGCTGAGGCAACAGATCTTGATGGTAATGCAATGACTGTTGAGGCTACAGATGATGGCCCGTTCGCAGCTCTTGCATTCAAGATCATGACAGACCCGTTCGTTGGTAAGCTTGCATTCATCCGTGTATATCGTGGTAAGCTGAATTCCGGTTCTTACGTTCTTAACTCTACAAAGGGTAAGAAAGAGCGTGCAGGACGTATCCTTCAGATGCATGCAAACAAGAGATCCGAGTTGGATACTGTATATTCCGGAGATATCGCAGCTGCAGTTGGATTTAAGCTGACTGTAACTGGTGATACTATCTGTGATGAGCAGCATCCTTGCATCCTTGAGTCTATGGAGTTCCCGGATCCCGTTATCGAGCTTGCTATCGAGCCTAAGACAAAGGCTGGACAGGATAAGCTTGGTCAGGCACTTGCAAAGCTTGCTGAAGAAGATCCTACATTCCGTGCTCATACAAATGAGGAGACAGGACAGACTATCATCGCTGGTATGGGTGAGCTTCACCTTGAGATCATCGTTGACAGACTTCTCCGTGAGTTCAACGTTGAAGCAAACGTTGGTGCTCCTCAGGTTGCATACAAGGAAGCTATCACAAAGAAGGTTGATATCGATTCCAAGTATGTTAAGCAGTCTGGTGGTCGTGGTCAGTACGGTCACGCTAAGATTGTATTCGAGCCTATGGATGTAAATGGCGAGCAGGAGTACGAGTTCATCAACAGCGTTACAGGTGGTGCTATTCCGAAGGAATACATCCCGTCTGTAGACGAAGGTATCCAGGAAGCTATGAAGACTGGTATCCTTGGTGGATTCCCTGTAACTGGTGTCAAGGCTACATGTTATGATGGTTCATACCATGAAGTCGATTCTTCCGAGATGGCATTCCACATCGCTGGTTCTATGGCTATGAAGGATGCTATGCAGAAGGGTTCACCGGTACTTCTTGAGCCTATCATGAAGGTTGAAGTTACTATGCCTGAAGAGTACATGGGCGATGTTATCGGCGACATGAACTCCAGACGTGGACAGGTTCAGGGTATGGAAGATATCCCGGGCGGAAAGATGGTTAAGGCTATGACTCCTCTTTCCGAGATGTTCGGATACGCTACAGACCTTCGTTCCAGAACACAGGGACGTGGTAACTACTCTATGTTCTTTGATCACTATGAGCAGGTTCCGAAGAACGTTGCTGAAAAAGTATTAAAGAAATAAGGTGCCGTTCACAGGCATAAAGCTTGAAAAATAGCGTCTGTTGAAATATAATACAAATCAGTTGTGTATCTTTTTATGCCCTTGCGGAGCATACAAGACTCCGCAAGTGCAATTTTAAGGAGGATAAAAATGGCTAAAGCTAAATTTGAGAGAACTAAGCCCCATGTTAACATTGGTACTATCGGCCACGTTGACCATGGTAAGACAACCCTTACAGCTGCTATCACAAGCGTACTCGCTGAGAGAGTTGCTGGTAATGCAAAGGTTGATTTCGAGAACATCGATAAGGCTCCGGAAGAGAGAGAGCGTGGTATCACTATCTCTACAGCTCACGTTGAGTACGAGACAGAGACTCGTCACTATGCACACGTTGACTGCCCTGGCCATGCTGACTATGTAAAGAACATGATCACTGGTGCAGCTCAGATGGATGGTGCTATCCTCGTTGTTGCTGCAACTGACGGTGTTATGGCTCAGACAAAGGAGCACGTTCTTCTTGCTCGTCAGGTAGGCGTTCCTTACATCGTAGTATTCCTTAACAAGTGCGATATGGTTGATGATCCTGAGCTTATCGAGCTCGTTGAGATGGAGATCAGAGACCTTCTTACAGAGTACGAGTTCCCGGGCGATGACACTCCGATCATCCAGGGTTCTGCTCTTAAGGCTCTTGAGGATCCTCATGGTGAGTGGGGCGATAAGATCATCGAGCTTATGAAGGCTGTTGATGATTATATCCCGACTCCTCAGAGACCTACAGATAAGCCGTTCCTTATGCCTGTTGAGGATGTATTCACAATCACAGGTCGTGGAACAGTTGCTACAGGTCGTGTAGAGCGTGGTGTTATCCACCTTAACGACGAAGTAGAAATCGTTGGTATCAAGGAAGAAGTTAAGAAGACAGTTGTAACTGGTATCGAGATGTTCCGTAAGCTCCTTGATCAGGGTGAAGCTGGTGATAACATCGGTGCTCTTCTTCGTGGTGTTGATCGTAAGGACATCGAGCGTGGTCAGGTTCTTGCTGTTCCTGGAACAGTTACATGCCACACAAAGTTCACAGCTCAGGTTTACGTTCTGACAAAGGACGAGGGTGGCCGTCATACACCTTTCTTCAACAACTATCGTCCTCAGTTCTACTTCAGAACAACAGACGTTACTGGTGTGATCAACCTTCCTGAGGGAACAGAGATGTGCATGCCTGGTGATAACGTTGAGATGACAATCGAGCTCATCCATCCTATCGCTATGGAGCAGGGTCTTACATTCGCTATCCGTGAGGGTGGTAGAACAGTAGGATCTGGAAGAGTTGCTTCCATCATCGAGTAATTCTTACTAGATAGATTACATTTTTAGAATCACTGTAAGCTCAATGTTTATCAGTGATTCGCATATCTGAATAGATATTTGTCCAAGCATAAATTAAGGGCTGACTTCTTCGGAAGTCAGCCTTTTTTTGATACTTGGAAAGGCTCGTGGTACCTTTTTGGTACCTTTTTTCAAAAAAAGATGCACTGACACCAAAATGACTTTGGTAATCAGTGCATTTTTTATTTTAAAAATCAAATAAGTTTTATAGGTGTCTTGAATGAATGAAGTAAATCATCAAACCAGATTTTGTATTCGTCATAATCGATCAGATCATTATCAAGTTTTTCGTTAAGCTCATTCCAACCGTTAAGTAGGGTTATTTATCAAGATATCAGTCGAGACAGAGCGAAGGGAAATTCTCGGAACTAGTGGTTGAAGTGCACGATACACCGCAGATTCAACCGGGGACGGATAATCCGCATACGGAGAAACCGAAGACGGATGAGCCGTATATGGGAAATCCTAAACAATATAATAATAAACAATATAAAACTAAAGAATATAAGAATAATAAATCTAAGCAAGGAGGAGTGGAGTATGATCGATTGGAAAATGATGGAGCATCAGGAAAATGGACAAAAGCTGAACAGGAATTATACGGATTCTGAAAAATGTCCGGTATGTAACGGAACTGGTCTTGAAATCTATCGGGATGATCGGGGAAGAACTTTTTCCAGAATGTGCAGATGCGGAGCATATAAGAAAAATCAGAAAAAGGAAAGACTGGATTTTGCCAAGATTCCGGAAGGATTTAGGAGTCTAAAACTTGAGAGTTTCAGATCGGATATCTATGAAGACAGCAGATCAAAGATGATAATTCAAAAAAATCTGAAAGCTGCTAACTGGTGGCTAGAGAACTTTGAAAGGATGCAAAAAGAAGGAAAGGGACTATATCTATACTCGTCAACAAAAGGCTGCGGAAAGACAAGATTTGCAGTATCGATAGCCAATGAACTGATTGAGAGTATGGATTGTTCAGTAAAATTTGCAACTTCGATTCAGATTATCAATGAAATAAAAGCAACTTGGAACAAAGAGTATGAATATACAGAACAACAGCTTCTTGAGGAACTGGCGAGGGTTGACGTGCTGATAATAGATGATTTTGATACGGAAAAGCCAAAGGATTGGATAGAAGAACGGTTTTATCAGATAATCAACGAACGGTATATGAATAACCTGATAACGATATTTACAAGCAACAATGCGATACAAAATACAGATTATGACGAACGTATAAAGAACCGGATCATAGAGAAAAGTTATTGCCTCCTCTTTCCGGATGAGTCTATAAGAGAACAGATCGGGAAAAGAAATCAGGAGGAATTGAAAGCGGCAATCGCATGACGAGCGGAGCGAGGATAACCCTCGGAGAGCACCGTGGAGTTTTGATGTGAAGTGTCAAAACTACTAAGGTGTTACTTCTGACAGAAGTAACAAGACCTGCAGGCGTGAAGTTTATTGATTGAGTAAAGATAAGTGTAAGTGAAAGGAGAACGGTATGGCAACAACAATTTCATTTGTAGTAGGTAAAGGCAGTATTACGCATAATAACAGAGCATTTGTAGCAGAGAATGTCGTTGAAGAAAGAATCGGGTTAGATAAATTCTATAAAACCGAGACGCTTAATGAAGCATACGAAAAACTATTCGGAACCGCTGTGGCTGAATATAATGCTAAGCAGAAGCGTAATGATCGAAAAATTCATGACTATATCAGTAAGATTAAAAATTCTAAAAACAATGAAAAGGTCTTTTATGAAAACGTGGTTCAGATCGGGAAGATGACTGACTACGGAGTTGTAGATGAAAATGGAAATATTACTGAAGCTGCCCTGAAAGCCCAAGCTGTACTTGAAGAGTATGTTATGACATTTCAGGAGCGAAATCCGAATCTGTATTTATTCAATGCGGTGTTGCACATGGACGAGGCAACACCGCATTTGCATTTGGATTATATTCCGGTCGCACACGGATATAAGACCGGAATGAAGACTAGAAACAGTCTTACAAAGGCATTACAGGAAATGGGGATGGATAAAGCCGTATCAAGGACGGACAATGAGACGGTTCACTGGCAGCAGAGAGAGCGAGATTATATAACGCAATTATGCAGGGAACACGGAATTGAGATAGAGGTTCTGGGAGTTGACAGAGATAACTATACTATTCCGGAGTATAAAGAAGCTATGAAGGCAAAGAATCAGGCGGAAGCTGATCTGGAATTGCTGAAAGCAGATAAGGCGGAAGTTATACAGTTTATTGAGAAAGCCAATGTAAGGGCTGTAGAAGTCGATGAAGAAGTTGAAACCAGAAAGCGACAACTACAGGAAATCGATGACAAAATTGTGGAAACACAGGCACAGTATCAGGAGAGAGTAAACGTTATTGATAAACTCGAGGAGGCTTCTGATAAGGTGGATAAGGATCTTGCTGAGATTAAAGCTGAAGCAAGAGAAGTACAGACACTCTTCAGCGGAGAGCCGACCGTAAAACTATCAAAGAAATCCTATGAGAGGCTAGTAAATATGGCTGAATCAGCAGGGACATTGAAAAGAATGATAAAGGGTTACCAAAATGATATAAGTGACAGAGATAAGAAGATAGTAAAGCTTAAGACAATGGTGGATACCCTGCACAAGAAAGTTGATATGTTGGAGAAATTCCTTGAAAAATACAATTTGGTTGAAAAGTTTAAGGATTTTCTTGAGCCGAGTACGATCAGGTTTATTCAGGAGCATAGAGATAGAGGTAATAAGCGGAATACTAATGAGAAGAAAGCATATAAAAAGTATGATGTGGAGCGATGTTGAGAAAAAATCCCGAGTTATTTCCAATAAATATTATAGGCACTAATGTAATGCTCATCATCTGTCAGAGAAAACTAATAGGCAATGTAAGCTCTATGAACTTATGGAAGTACCTGTCCCGACATAATCATTGGTATAAAATGACGGGGATTCAAATTTGTGTAAAAGTATGGAAATTCCCCACAGGAGATTATATACTGTAAAAGAATATTATAACATTATGGCAAGTCAGTTGAAAAACTGATACGCCAAGCGATAGGGACTTTGAAATGGCAGTCAGTTGCAAGATTATGTGAAACTAGAAAGACATTGTCTCCCTGTAGCGATGTCTTTTTTACATTTTATGGAAAACTTGTGAATCCAACAATGGAGAGGAGATTCTATGCGATCAAAAGTAAAAACAATTATGGTTTTAGGCTTAATGGCAGCTATGTTGTTTAGTGGCTGCGGAGAAACTAATGGGGTAAATCAAGACGGTAGTAAAGAAGAATCAGCCAAATATACAGATATTACTAAAGATGAAACAGCGACTACTGAAGATGCGGAGATTACAATTAACAATGTAGCGATGACTTCTGCAGTATCGTGGGATAGAGATGATGGATCTGTACTTAATTTGGACGAAAAAAAGGATAATTTATATTTTGTGTTTATTGGGTCTGTAAAGAATCTTTCAGCCAATCCAATTGATTTTTATAACAATTTCAAGGCCGAGTTGATATTAGATGATAAGTATCAGTACCCAATTACAATTGATCCATCAGATTTAAGCAGCGTTGTACCGTTAAAAACTAGCAACTTTGCATTATATTCTTCCGCTCCTAAAGAAGTTTTATCTTCATGCAAGTCATATAAGTTAAATTTTGGGTATATGAAAGGATTCGAGTCGGTTGCTGATGTGGAGCATTGCGACAATCAGTATACCTATTCAGGGTCAGTTGAAGAATATGGATCTGGTGAAAATATTCAGAATTTTCAAATGTTTAAAGAATATATAGCTTCAGCATGTGAGAGTGCGGATATCTTAGGTGATAAGCCAAATTTAGAGGAACGCACAGGTAACGTTAATGAGGTTAATGTATCTGATGGAAATGCTGGTGGCTTCTTAACTATGGATGATGGCGCAAATTTCTGGGTACATCCGAGTATTGTTTTAAATTACGACGTTTATGAAATATGGGCTTCTCAGGAAACGAATGGGGGCTATGGAGCGATACGCATTGAGTGTAATCAGATGACAGGAGATGAACCGAAAAATACATATTATATAGGGGCTCAGAATTTAACTATATCCTCGGATGCTGGTTCTATCTCTACAAGTGACACAGATAAATCGTATGACTATAATTCTCTTACAAATCATTCAGAGGTAACATTCTCATTGTGGGCAAATGATTACTCATTCAACCAATTAGAAGAAATTATAAATGGAAATAACGTAAAATTCACATTCAATATTGAAAAGTCAAGTGGCTCATTTAATGAGGAAGGTCCTGTTATTTCTGCTGATTATGAGCTTGATGACAAGGATATTGCTGCAATGAAATTCTATCTGAGTTTGTATAAAGGAATGCCATATGCAAAGTTTGAATAAGAGAGTTCATATATTAGGAATCGTCTAAGCAATAATGCTTCTAACACTAGTGGGTGTGGAACCAGTCAGCACTCAGTAGATGCAGACATCCAGGGTTCATGGTTGATCAAAGACGATACCAAGGCGTTGGCAAATTTGTACTTTGCCAAGGGAAAATATGCGTATGCCAATTCTGATATAGAAAGTCTGAATAGAGATTAATAATTATTAGAGAGGTCCTGCTTTAGTGGACGATTCAAAATAATGGGTTGTTTGTGAATGCAAGCAACCCATTTTTCGTGTGGAAAAATTGTAATCAAGTATGGGCAAGGTTCCTTTTTATTGTTGAGCCGAAAAATACAAGTGGTGTAAAATTATAGAAACTTATGAAGTGCGAAATAATTGGAGAAAATAAATTGACACTTGCTGAATTTGAAAATGACATTAAAAACGGAGAATCGCTTACGGTTGAGTTTAAGTCTTGGGTAAAGGCTAAAACTATGAAGGAGCGAATTACACTTGCTGTAGATGAGCTTGTGGCATTTGCTAATGCAAAGGGTGGAACTTTGTATTTCGGTATTGAGGATAACGGAGAAATAACAGGCTGTACTGATTATGATCCGCAGAATATAATCGAGGGTGTTTATGACAGGACAAGACCGGCATTATATTCGGAATGTGAAGTGATCAATCATCCTGATGGAGATGTCATTGCGTTACATGTGGATTGTGGAAATGGAATCGTTTATGCAACTAGCTCGGGTAAATGCTTGAAAAGACTTGGCAAGAATAGTAAGCCGTTTTATCCGGAAGAAATGACAGAAAGGTATTCGGTTAATCAGAATCCGGACTTTACCGGTTTGAAAATTTTAGAAAGTTCTGAAGATGATATCGATAAATCGTTAAGGAAAGAATCGAAGAAGGTGCAAACGAAAAAGCAGTGCTCATCTATTCGATAACTGCCCTTTCGTTTGCATCAATTTCGATTTTTCCTGGTTGAACAAAGCGCGTCCGGGTTGCCTGTATATATGGACTTTCAATCAGACCGCTTTTGCTCAGAGTGTAGCATGGATCCTCTGATAAATGTACTGTTTTGTACAAGAAAACCACGATGATCGCATCAGAAATAAGCCTTTAAAAGGCTTCACAGAATCCGTATTCATTTTTAAGAAATCAACAGAGCAGATGTGGCTCTGGCCGGAACAAAGATGGATCAGCACCTATCGCAATGATCTTTCCGCCACAGGACGAGCATTTACAGACATCCTTGTTATAGAGAAGGCGGATGATTGCCGGTCCATCCAGATTCTTCAATCGGGACAGATATTTTTTACCACCAAGAAGATTCCGGCAAAGAGTAATCTTCCGGTTTTTGTTCCGTGAAGAAAGAAGTCCATAGTGCCTGATCCGTACGAACCTTTTGGGCGGGACATGCATCAGAAACCGGCGTATGAATTCTTCACCGGTGATGGTGACTTCTTTCCATTGTCCCTGGTTTTTGTAATCTTTTGCAGTAAAGGTGACAGTGCTGTCCGTCATGCTTTTAATACGGTAGTTGCTGATTGCTATCCGGTGGGTATACTTTCCAAGATATTTGATAACGGACTCTGCGCCATCAAACGGTTTCTTGCAGTAAGGGATCCATTCTTTGCTGTAACAGGAGTCCAGCAGTTCTTTGAACACATAGTGGTTTTTAAAACACTCCGCGCTGCCGTGGAATTCAAGCTTTCCGTCTTCCCAAAGGTGTTTCAGCTCCGCAAGGTACTTGCCACGGAAAAGGCGCGAAACGACCCGGATAGGAAGGAAGAAATCTTCTCCGTTGTCTTTCCAATGGTTTTTGGAGTCAAGACCACCGCCAAGGACAATGGCATGGATGTGGGGATGGAAGTTCATTTCACTTCCCCAGGTATGGAGAATGCAGATATATCCGATGTCTGCACCGAGATATTTATTGTCGGAAGCCAGTTCACGCAGTGTATCGGAAGATGCATGATACAGGGCATCATACAGAAGTTTCTGGTTGTTGTAGATGATCGGATTCAGCTCTTCCGGGACAGTAAAGACCACATGGAAGTATGGCGCATCCAGTACATCTTCCCGTCGGGCATCCACCCACTTCTCCTTTGGAAACTCCTGGCACATGGGACAGCACCGGTCACGGCAGGAATTGTAGTGAATTGAAATACAGCCGCATTCTTCACAGACACTTACATTGATACCGAAGGCACCTGTCTTACAGTTCATGATGTGATAAGCTGCTTTTCTCTGGACTGCAGATAAGGAGTGCTTCTTTTCGAATTTCGGATAAAAGCGGTTAAAGACATCCTGAATTGTACATTCAGGGCTCATGCTTCACCGCCTTTATGCAGATCGTAAGGGCTGCGGATCCCAAGAAGGCTCTTGTTGCTGACATGGATATAGACTTCTGTCGATTTTGGATCCACATGTCCAAGCAATGCCTGAATGTATTTAATGTCAACACCATCCTCAAACAGATGACTGGCAAAGCTGTGGCGGCAGCAATGACTGGTGACCTTTTTAGTAATACCGGCTCTTTCTGCACTTTTCTTGAAATACTGATTGATGCTGTTCTTGTCAAGATAAGTTCCGGTCCATGAGCTTGGGAAAAGAATGTCTCTGGGCTTGCCACACTTAAACCAGTATTCGGTCAGTAAATCAAGGTTGTGATCAGAAAGAATCGTATATCGGTCCCGTCGGCTCTTGCTTTCGCGGACATGAATAGTTCTGTTAGCTCGGGATATATCGTCATAATGAAGATGTACGACTTCAGACACTCTCAGGCCGGAAGAATACATGGTGGCAATAATCGCTTTGTGTTTAAGGTTGGGCGTATGATCAATAATACTCTGTATTTCATCCCTTGAAAGAACAGTAGGCAATGAGCGGTCAAGCTTCATCCTGGGAATGTCTTCATCGTCCCAATTCATCTTAAGAATTCGCTTATAGAAAAAACGGATAGATGAGTAATAGTGGTTATAGGTTTGCGGTGCCAGTCCACCTAGCCGCTTTTCTGTCAGGAATGCATCAACATCATCCGTCGTTAGGGCAGAGACATCTTTATTTACAGTGCGCAGGAAGTAGTCTACGGAATTGCAGTAAGCGTTGATAGTATTTTCTTTTAAGTTCCGCTTTTCCGCTTCGTTGCGGATCTGGGTAAAAATATCTTCGTACATAAAAACCTCCTTGATAGTAGTGTCTTCAGATACAACTACCTATCAGGAGGTGCGTTGGCATCATAATTCCGATTGCGGAAGACGCCTGGAAATGCTATTGTTTTCATAGGCAGTGGGGCTTTCCGTATTCAGTTGTTTTGTGTGGTAACTTAACAATACCGAATTACGAAAAGTACTTCCACTGCTTTTTATTTGTCGCTAAAGAAAAACTGCGCCACAGCCCAGGCAGGCCATCGCGCAGCGATTTTGTTCAACT
>JNJK01000001.1:141276-328736 GCA_000701625.1 Lachnospiraceae bacterium MC2017 | reverse complement strand
TATGGCTCGTTGGTCAAGAGGCTAAGACGTCGCCCTCTCACGGCGAAAACACCGGTTCGATTCCGATACGAGCTACTCAACCCTTGGGAAACCGGCAGGATTTAGGTCCTGTCGGTTTGCTTTTTGGCTTATAGGAGAATCCGACAAAGTCGGATCCTTTGTTTTTAAGAAAGTGTGCGAATGGACAGGATTCTTGAATATATAGTTCGGGAAGCAGATATGCCCGAAACAGTTAATGGAATAATAGGAAAGCTTCTAAAAATAAAGATGAAGCTAACGGTAGGAGAGATAAGTCATGCGAAATTTCATGAGGGTGGTATAAGACTTATTTCAAATTATGGTCATGAGAAAAAAGTAACGGTAAAGGATCGTGCACAGCCGGGGGATATGATAAGAATCACGCTGGCTGATGAAAAATCTGATGAAGAACGGATAGTTCCGTGTGAAGGACCTTTGAACATATTATATGAAGATCATGATCTGGTGATCGTCGATAAACCTGCAGGAACGGTAGTCCATCCGTCACATGGTCATTATTTTGACTCGGAGGCAAATTATCTCGCTCATTACTATAAAGAAAAGGGAGTAGATGTGATACCGCGGGCGGTCGGACGTCTGGATAAGGATACATCGGGAGTTCTTATGTTTGCGAAAAACAGACCGGCAGCGGGCAGATTGTTTCGTGAAAAAGATGAAAATGTCTGCAGAAAGGTTTATCTCGCAGCTGTTCATGGACATTTTGCGGATGAAGGTTCAGAAATGTGGAATGAAATCTCATTGCCCATCGGTCCAGTCCCCGGAGTACTCATGAAACAGCAGGTTGCTGAACCGCCGATAGGAAAGAATGCTTTTACAAAATATCGTGTTATTGAACAAACTGAAGCAGATGGGATAAAGATGTCGCTTGTGGAGACCGAAATACTTACAGGGAGAACACATCAGATTCGTGTCCATATGGCAGCGACAGGGCATCCGCTTATAGGAGATCCTATATATGGAGAGGCGGATCGTAAGTACAGGCGTGCGATGCTTCATGCGGAAAGGCTGATCTTTACACAGCCTTTTGAAGGAAAAAAGTATTGTATAGAGGCAAAAATACCTACAGATTTTCCTGAATTCCGCATAAATACACAAAAACGCCTTGACGATGACACACACGGGTGATATAGTTTTGCTATGTAGGTGTTAAGTGGGCTTCCAAGGAGCCCACTTTTCTTATGTGCGCGGATATGCCGCGACCGGAGGTAAAATGACTGAGCAGCAGATTGCAGAAAAGTTCGCAACGATTGTAAAACCGGTTACAGATGATAATGGATTTGAACTTATCAGAACCGAGTACGTAAAAGAAAATGGAAACTATTACCTGAGAGCTTATATTAATAAGCCCGGCGGGATCACGATCGATGACTGTGTTCTTGTCAGCAGGATAGTCAGCAAAAAGCTGGATCAGGAAGATTATATTGAAGATGCTTATACAATGGAGATAAGTTCACCCGGATTTATGGTAGATCCTGATGAAGGTGACGGAAATTCCGAAAAGGAGATTGAAGAATGAGAAAGAAAAAGACAGAGGACGCTCAGGCGACTGCAGCAAGTGAACTGAGACAGGCCCTTGATATCCTTGAAAAAGAGAAGGACATCAGCAGAGATATTCTTCTGGATGCGATTGAAAATTCACTTATGATCGCATGCAAGAGCAATTATGGAAAGACAGAGAATATTCACTGTGACCTGAATCGGGAAGACTGCTCTTTCTTCCTTTATGCGGAAAAGACAGTTGTACAGGATGTCACAGATCCTCTCACAGAGATCAGCCCGGATGATGCAATGGCTATCAAGCCGTCCGTAAGCGTTGGTGATACAGTAAAGGTTGAGCTTAAGAGCCAGAACTTCGGACGTATCGCAGCACAGAGCGCAAAGAATGTTATCCTTCAGAAGATCCGTGAGGAAGAGCGCAACGCTGTTTACAATGAATTCATTGGCAAGGAACATGAAGTTATCACAGGCGTGGTTCAGCGTTTCATTGGAAAGAATATCAGCGTGAACCTTGGTCATGCGGATGCATTCCTGTCTGAGAATGAGCAGGTTGCAGGAGAGATTCTTAATCCTAATGATCATGTAAAGGTTTATGTACTTGAGGTACGTAATTCATCAAAGGGACCGAGAATTCTGGTTTCCAGAACTCATCCGGAACTCGTACGTCGTCTGTTTGAGACAGAGGTTGCAGAAGTTTCTGACGGAACAGTTGAGATCAAGGGCATTTCCAGAGAGGCCGGCTCACGTACAAAGATGGCGGTATGGAGCAACAATCCTGACGTAGATGCAGTAGGTGCCTGCGTAGGTATCAGTGGTGCCCGTGTAAATGCAGTAGTTGAGGAGCTTGGCGGTGAGAAGATCGATATCATCAATTGGGATGAGAACCCTGCGATCTTTATCGAAAATGCGCTTTCACCTGCAAAGGTTGTATCTGTTATCGTTGATGGCGATGAGAAGACAGCTAAGGTTGTAGTACCTGACTATCAGCTCTCGCTTGCTATTGGACGTGAAGGTCAGAATGCACGTCTTGCAGCACGACTTACAGGATTTAAGATCGACATCAAGTCTGAAACACAGGCTAAGGATGCGCCCGGCTTCCGCATGGAGGATTATCTCTCTGATGAGGATGACGAGTACGAAGATGATGAATATACAGAAGACGGTGAATTTACAGAGGAATCCGAAGAAGTATCCGAGGATACTGTAGAGGAGATCGTTGATGATGAGGTTTTAGCTGAGGAATCTGATGCAGATAATGAAGAAGCTGCAGAGGAAACAGAAGAATAAATCTCACAAATTGTTTGCAAATGAGCAGACGCAGATGCAGTTGGAGGAATCTGTCCCCGATGAAAACAAACCAGCCTGATAAGAAAAAAGAGGTTACGCGTAAGTGCATAGGATGTAATACTATCCGTTCCAAAAAGGAACTGATAAGGATAGTGAGGACACCGGAAGGAGAAATAAAACTTGATCCTACCGGACGTGCAAATGGGCGAGGCGCTTATATCTGCAGGCAGGAGAAATGTCTGAAAGCGGCAATAGACCGCAAAGGACTGGAAAGATCGTTCAAGATCCCGGCAGGACAGAACACAGTGGATCATCTCATAAAGGAGTTCAAAGAGCTTGGAATCGAGTAAAATAGATTCTCTTTTGGGGCTTGCACAGCGGGCCGGAAAGATGGCGAGCGGAGAGTTCGCTGTTTTGAAGGCAGTAAAGGAGGGCAAGGCCTGTGTGGTTCTTGTCACACGTGATGCTTCAGAGAGAACAAAAAAGAAATTTCGTGATAAATGTACATATTACAACGTTCCATGTTTTGAACACGGAACCATGGATGCAGTGGGACATGCTTTGGGTAAAGAAAAACGTGTGTCTGTTGCAGTTTTGGATCCGGGATTTGCGAATGAGATTGTGAAACGTCTGTCCAGGGAGGGTAATACTTAATGGCAAAAATGCAGATTTTAAAGCTTACAAAAGAACTTAAGGAAAAGGGAATCAACGTATCAAATAAAGATGTAGTTGAGTACCTTAATTCAAATGGCGCAGACGTTGCCAATCATATGAGCAGTATCGATGATAAGTACATTGATATGGTAAGATCAAAGTTTGGCGGCGAAGCACCGAAGAAGACAGAAGGCGAAGCGAAGCCGGCAGAAAAGGCATCAAACGGTGCTGAGGGCGGCGAAAATAAAGTAAAGAAGAAAAAGCATATTATTTTCGCTACAAATAATTCCGGTAATTCTGGTCGTGGAAATAAGAGCAATAATGGTGGACGTCAGATCGTGAAGATCAGCAATGGAAAGATTGAACAGCCGAAGGCAAGAAAGCCTTTCCAGCATACAGAGGTAGCTTCACCTGATGCTTTTGAAGGAGTTAAGAGAGATTCTGTAAATGATGAAAAGGCAGCTGAGGCTACAGCCAAGACAACTGCTACACCTGTACAGAATAACGCTCATGCTGCTTCTGAGGAAAAGACCGCTCCAAAGGCTGCAGAGGTTGTAGTTGAAAAGAAGGAAGCTGCAGTTGAGAAGCCGGCAGTAGAAGAGACTGCAAAGGAAAGCACAGCTTCCACAGAGCAGAACAGCCCGATCAAGAGAGTTATCGGTAATGTATATGCCAATATGGCAGCAATGAAAAAGACCGCATCTAACGGAAACGGCAGCGGAAATAACAATAACCGTTCCTCTAACGGTCAGGGAAGAGGCAGCTATGGCAATCGTTCGAACAACAACGGACAGCGCAGACCGTTTGGACAGAACAATAACCAGGGCGGTGGCCAGCGTGGAACATACGCTCAGAATAGTAACCGCAATTCTGGCAATAATAATGGTCGTCCGGGCAATTCTAGAGGCACTGCAAGACCGGGTTCCTTCAGTCAGAACCAGAACAGCCGCAACAGCTTTGCAGGAGCTGGTGCACCCGCACCTGCACCAACAGGACGCGGAGGCGCACAGGGACATCGTTATGACGCAGACCGCAGAAGACAGTCCGAAGCAAGGAGAAGAAAAGAGGCAGTAGCAGAGGCAAACATGGAGGAGAGAGCAAGAAAGAAGTTCAATCCTCATGGTTTCCACAAGCCTGCTCCGGTTGAGAAGCCTGTTGAAGAAGAAATCAAGGTGATCACAATTCCGGATACACTTACGATCCGTGAACTTGCTGATCATATGAAGATCCAGTCTGCTCAGATCATCAAGAAGCTGTTCCTCGCAGGTCAGGTTGTTACACTTAACTCCGAGCTCAGCTATGAGGAGGCAGAAAATATCGCAGCAGAATATGATATTCTCTGCGAGCATGAAAAGAAAGTCGATGTTATAGCAGAACTTCTCAAGGAAGATGAAGAAGACGAGAATGTAATGACAAAGAGACCTCCGGTTGTCTGCGTTATGGGTCACGTTGACCATGGTAAGACTTCACTCCTTGATAAGATCCGTCAGACACATGTGACAGATAAAGAGTCAGGTGGTATCACACAGGCAATCGGTGCTTACATGGTTAAGATCCAGGATCGTAAGATTACTTTCCTTGATACACCCGGACATGAAGCATTTACAGCAATGCGTATGCGTGGTGCAAATTCTACAGATATCGCTGTACTTGTAGTAGCGGCTGATGATGGTGTAATGCCTCAGACAGTAGAAGCTATCAACCATGCAAAGGCAGCAGGCGTAGATATTATCGTAGCTGTAAACAAGATCGATAAGCCCAGTGCAAATATTGATCGTGTAAAGCAGGAACTTGCTGAGTATGAGCTTATCCCCGAGGATTGGGGTGGATCAACAGTATTTGTACCTGTATCAGCTAAGAGCGGTGAGGGAATCGATCAGCTGCTTGAGATGATCCTTCTTTCAGCAGATATGCTCGAGCTCAAGGCAAATGCAAACAGAAAGGCAAGAGGTCTCGTAATCGAGGCTCAGCTTGATAAGGGAAGAGGTCCTGTAGCTTCTATCCTCGTTCAGAAGGGAACACTTCACGTAGGTGACTTCATTGCTGTAGGCGCATGTCACGGACGTGTTCGTGCTATGACTGATGAGAATGGAAAGCGTATCAAGGAAGCTGGTCCGTCCACTCCTGCAGAGATCCTTGGACTTGATGATGTTCCGGAAGCAGGTGAGATCTTCATTTCTCCTGAGACAGATAAGGAAGGTAAGGAATTTGCTGAGACCTTCAAGGAGCAGCACAAGAAAGAGCTTCTCCGTGAGACAAAGCAGAGAATGTCTCTTGATGATCTGTATTCACAGATCAAAGAGGGTGATCTTAAGGAATTCAACGTCATCATCAAGGCTGATGTACAGGGTTCAGTAGAGGCACTTAAGCAGTCGCTGCTCAAGCTTTCAAATGAGGAAGTTGCTTTGAAGGTTATCCATGGTGGTGTAGGTGCCATCAATGAGTCTGATGTAATCCTTGCCAGTGCTTCGAATGCAGTCATCATCGGATTTAATGTTCGTCCTGATGCACTTGCAAAGCAGACAGCAGAGACAGAAGACGTAGATATTCATCTTTACAGTGTTATCTACCAGGCAATCGATGCAGTTGAGTCTGCTATGAAGGGTCTCCTTGCTCCTGTATTTGAGGAGAAGATCATCGGTCACGCAGAGATCCGCCAGATCTTTAAGGCTAGTCAGATCGGTAATATCGCAGGTTCATATGTTACAGGCGGTATTGTTGAGAGAGGTTGCAGCGTAAGGATCATGAGAGACGGAGAGCTTATCCATGAAGGAAAGCTCGCCAGCCTGAAGAGATTCAAGGACGACGTAAAGGAAGTAAGAGAAGGCTACGAGTGCGGTCTTGTATTTGAAGACTTCAATGATGTTAAGGAACTCGATACTGTAGAGTGCTACAAGATGGTTGAGGTTGCGAGAGACTAATATATGAGAAAAAACAGTACCAAGAATAACCGGATAAACGGTGAAGTAATGCGTGCTCTTTCTTCTATTATACGTGAGGTAAAGGATCCCAGAGTGGGACTCATGACCTCAGTAATGGATGTATATGTAGCGCCGGATCTGAAGACCTGTAAGGTCTATATCAGTGTGCTCGGCGGAGAGGAAGAAAGAGAGAATACTCTTGCGGGTTTAAATTCTGCAAAGGGTTTCATCCGTCATGAGCTTGCGAGGATCGTAAATCTCCGTAATACTCCAGAGTTAAAATTTGTCATGGATGAGTCCATTCAGTATGGTGTAGATATGGCAAAGAGAATCGACGAAGTTATGAAAGAAGATGCAGAAAAAGCTGCACATTCCGAAAATAACATAGACGAAGAATAATAAAAAATGAGGGGCGGACTTGCCCACCTGTCAGAAACCGTTTATCATTAGACGAAGGGACAGGCGGGTAGGTCCGCCTTTTGAAAGGGAAGATATGTTTAATTTATGTGAGTTAGTCGAAGGGGCAGAAACTATTGGTATAGCAGGCCATGTTCGTCCGGACGGTGATGCGGTTGGATCGACGCTTGCTCTTTATAATTATCTTAAAAAGGTATGGCCGGAAAAAAAGGTCACACTATTCCTTGAACATCCTGCAGAAATTTTTGCAGATCTTAAGGGGTTTGACGAGATACAGTGGCCGGTTAAGCTTGATCCTGCAAATTTCATGGGAGAGAAGCAGGAATTTGAGAGTCTTGATCTGTTTATAGCAATGGATCTTGGTGATCTTGGCAGACTTGGACTTGCAGGTGAGTATTTTACACGTGCAAAGACAACAGCCTGCATAGATCATCATATCAGTAATACCGGATTTGGAAGGTATACTTACATCGTGCCTACTGCAAGTTCCACGTCAGAGCTTGTGTATGAGCTTATAGATGAAGATAAAATTGATGTTGATATCGCAAAGTGCCTTTATACTGGAATAATCCATGATACAGGTGTGATGCAGTACAGCAACACTTCCAGACGAACTCTTGAGATCGTTGGTAAGCTCATAGACTTTGGATTTGATTTTACAGATATTATTGACAGGACTTTTTATGAAAAGACATATCTGCAGAATCAGATCATGGGCAGAGCGGTAATGGAAAGTATTCTTTTCATGGATGGCAGATGTATCGCGTCTGTTGTAGATCATAAAGTCATGGAGTTTTACAACGCAAAGAATACCGACTTTGAGGGAATAGTAAATCAGCTATTACATACAAAGGGCGTAGATGTTGCGATATTTATGTACGAGAGTTCTCATGAGCAGCTCCTGTACAAGGTTTCAATGCGTTCCAATGATAAGGTCGATGTCTCAAAGATCGCACAGCTTTTCGGGGGCGGCGGTCATAAAAAGGCAGCAGGTTTCAGCATGACTGGCACATATCATGACATTCTGAATAATATTTCAGAGCAGATTGAGAGACAGCTCAATGAAAAAAGAAATTAATATATTTAACGGGATCCTGCCTATATATAAAGAAGCCGGCTTCACCAGTAATGATGTGGTTGCAAAGCTTCGCGGGATACTGCATATGAGAAAGATAGGACATACCGGTACTCTTGATCCGGATGCGACAGGAGTACTGCCGGTGTGCCTTGGTAAGGGAACTTCGCTCGTAAGCATGCTGACAGACACGGATAAGACCTATATCTGCCGCATGAGACTTGGCATAACTACGGATACGGAGGACACCTCCGGGAAGCTTCTTACGTGCCTTACAGGTACGCAGACCTGGACTGCAGCGGATACAGGGGAACTGAATCATCCTGAAGATGACGATTTTACCGGTGATGAATTTCTCGCGCGCCGACATCATTTGATACATCTGAGTGAATCTGATGTGAGACGTGCTGTACAGAATTTTGTCGGTGAATACGATCAGATCCCACCGATGTATTCTGCAAAAAAGGTAAAAGGCAGAAAACTCTATGATCTTGCACGAGAGGGTAAGGTTATCGAGAGAAAACCGTGCCGTGTAAAGATCTATTCTGTTGACATACAGGATTACACCTGGCAGGCTCCTCCGGTCATAATGCAGAAAGAGTACACGGATATAGATGGGACGATACGCGAAAAGACAGTTATGGTCACCGGACCGGTAGTTACAATGGAAGTTTCCTGTGGAAAGGGAACCTACATACGTTCGCTGTGCAGAGATATAGGTGAAAAACTCGGTGTGGGAGCTGCCATGGAGGAACTAAAGAGAACCCGTGCAGCAGGTTTTTCCGAAGAGGAGACGATCACTCTTGATGAGGCAGAGCGTCTTATGAAGGAAGTTGGAACCCAGGGGATAGAAAAGCACCTTTATTCTATAGAGAGCATGTTTTCTGATTATCCTGAACTAATCGTGTCCGGGCACGATGAGCATCTGGTCTGGAACGGCAACAGATTCAGCACAGATGCTGAAAACGGTACATACAGAGTGAAGCTTTCGGATGGAGCATTTGCGGCATTATATAAGGTATCAGCAGGTGAGGCAAAGCTTGTAAAGTATTTTCTGGACAAGGAGTCACATCCGGATTCAGGCGAGAAGAAAGAATAGAGGCAACTATTCAGAACAGTTATAGAGTAGAAAGGCTATCATGCGTATTTTTCCGGATATTCCGGCATTTCAGAAATATATAAAAAACGAAAAGGACTTTAAAGGAACGGCAGTTGCCATCGGAAAATTTGACGGAGTTCACAGGGGACATGAAAAGCTCCTTAACACCATCATCAGATTAAAAAAAGAACGGGGACTGAAAACAGCAGTATTTACCTTTGACCGTTCTATTGCATCTTTTTTTACGGGAACAGAACAAAAAGTCCTTACGACAAATCATGAAAGAAGAGAGACTCTTGCGGATCTTGAGATCGATTATCTGATCGAGTTTCCCGTCAATGAAGTAACAGCGGGAATGGAACCGGAGATCTTTATACGTGATGTTTTGGTGAGAGGTCTTGGAGCGAGAGCGATCGCCGCAGGACCGGATTGCAGCTTCGGTAAGGGCGGACGGGGCGATCTGGAGCTCTTGAAGCAGATGGGAAACAGCGTCACAGACAGATCAGGACATATAATCCCTTATGAAACGATAGAAGTAGAAAAAGTCAGGTATCATGACGAGATAATCAGTTCTACGCTTGTTCGTAGCAGGGTTTCGAACGGAGATATGGAAATGGTTAATACTCTGCTCGGACGTCCATACAGCATAGAGGGAAAAGTGAGTCACGGCAGGAAACTCGGCAGCTCCGTACTTGAAATGCCGACGGTAAATATTGTTCCGGAGCATGACAAATTGCTGCCACCGTATGGGGTATATTTTTCTAATGTTGTGATCGGAACACAGGTCTTTCACAGTATCACAAATATTGGTCAAAAGCCAACCATAAAAGATGATCCGGCAGTAAATGCAGAAACATTTCTTTATGACTTTAATGATGACCTGTATGGAGAGGAACTTAGGGTAGAACTCCTTCACTGGCATAGAGAAGAGAAAAAATTTCCTGATCTGGAGAGTTTGAAGAAGCAGATGCATCATGATATGATGGCAGGTAGGGAATTTTTTAGAGAGAGGACGGAGCAGGAGCTCCGGAAATGAGGTAAGATGAACATATCACTGATATTGTCCATGCTTGGAGGTCTTGGACTGTTCCTTTATGGTATGAAACTTATGAGTGAAAGTATCGAGCGTGCAGCCGGTGCCAAGCTCCGTAATATACTTGAAAAACTGACCAGTAACAGGGTGCAGGGTATGCTGGTAGGTCTCTTTTTTACAGCGGCGATACAGTCGTCCAGTGCCTGCACGGTCATGATCGTATCTTTTGTAAATTCCGGTCTGATGACTCTCTATCAGGCAGCAGGACCGATCCTCGGTGCCAATATCGGTACAACCGTTACATCACAGCTCGTTTCATTTAATCTTAGTGAAGCGGCTCCTGTATTTCTGGTTGCCGGTGCTGTCGTCAATATGTTTTCAAAAAATGCTACCGTACGTAAGATCGCTGACATAGTAGCAGGGTTCGGTGTTCTTTTTCTGGGGCTCTCATCAATGTCTACAGCGATGAAAGCTTTAAAAGATGTGCAGATGATACGGGATATTCTCGCAGGACTCAGTAATCCGATTTTTGGAGTACTTGTAGGTACCGTTCTTACTGCGATTATTCAGAGCTCATCCGTAACTGTATCCATCATGCTCCTCATGGCAAATCAGGATCTTATTGGGTTGCCGATCTGTATGTACATCATTCTTGGATGTAATATCGGTGCATGTATGCCGGCTCTTCTGGCATCATTTTCAGGAACAAGAGATGCAAAGCGCGCATCCCTTATCCATCTGCTTTTTAATATAGTTGGTACGATCATCGTATTCGTGATCTTTATGTTTGCAATGGATCCGATACTTGGTGGTCTGTCAGCCGTATCCGGAGCAAATCCCGGTCGAATGATCGCGAATGCTCACTCGGCTATAAAGATATTCCAGGTTATTATTCTCCTGCCATTCACAAAGCAGCTTGTTGAGATGACTTATCTGATAGTTCCTAAGTCTAAGGACAAGGATGATCTGGTCGGATACCGCAGTGCATTTGAATTACAGTATATAGGTTCAAAGGTTATCTTCTCGCCTGCAACAGCAGTTGTTGATGCTATAAAGGAACTGAACCGTATGGCAAATCTTGCCAGTGAAAATCTGAACAGAGCCATGAATGCACTTATAACTCTTGATGAAGACGATATCAGACTGGTTCGTGAGACTGAACAGAATATCGATTTCCTTAATCACTCGATCACAAACTATCTGGTAAAGATCAACCAGACAAACCTGCCTGTTGATGACCTTCGTCAGATCGGTGCACTTTTCCATGTTGTAAATGATATCGAACGTATCGGTGATCATGCGGAAAATATTGTAGATATGGCAGAAACCAGAAATGAGCATAACGTAACCTTTACAAAGGCTGCTCAGAGAGAAATGGGAGAGCTTCTCGATAAAGTAAACACGATTGTCCGCTATTCGATCAATATTTTCTCTAATGACAATATTGAACACATAGAAGATGTAAAACATCTTGAAAATGAGATAGACTTGATGGAGCGCGAATTCCAGAACCATCATGTAGAACGTTTGGAGAAAAATGAATGCAGTCCTGAAGCAGGTATGATATACTCTGATGTTATAAGCGGATTGGAGAGAGTTGCTGATCATGCGACTAATATCGCCTTTGCGATCAGCGATGCGGAGAAAGAAGATGCTACGGTAAAGACAGCATCTGTAAAGATGTGATGTACGTGAGCAAGCGGAAAGCGAGTGAACAGTAACGACAAAAGAACCCGGCGGGAAGTACAGCCGGGTTTAGTCATGAGAGAAGAAAAAATGTTAAACAAGAATTTTTACGAAAAAATGAAAAAGGGACATCGTGACACAGTCCTGACGGCAATCCTCGCAGCATCTATGATCTGTTCCGGAGCAGTGACAGCAGTTCCGGCATATGCGGCAGAGTATACGCTCGTATCAGCAGGTGCAGGTAGTGTGATGGATGAGAACTCAAGCGTAGAAAGCCCGGAAACAGCTGCAGATGCAGAAATATCAGATAATTCAGAAAAAACTGAAGATTCCGAAAATACAGGTGTCACAGATAATTCTGATGTATCAGGTGAAGGAAGTGAAGAGATTACTGAGAGCAGTCATGCAATCGATACTGATGAGGATCTGACTTCAAAGCTTAATGCAGGTGCTGCAGCAGAGGATGATATCAGAGAAAAGGCAGAGGCGATAGCAGACTACGATCAGGACAATGATGGAAAGATAGCTGGATATGTAAATATCGGTGTGGCTCATGTAGACAATCACTTAAATATCCGTGAAAATCCTGATGAAAATTCTGACCTTGTTGGTAAGATGACAAAGGATGCAGGATGTGAGGTGCTGGAAGTTTCCGGAAACTGGGCACGTATAGAGTCCGGTAAGGTTACAGGATGGTGTAAGACCGAATTTTTATATATGGGAGATGAGGCAAAGGCACGTGCGAAAGAAGCAATGAAGCTCGTTGCAACTGTTCAGACAACTACCCTTTTTGTTAGAGATGAGCCCAGTACGGAATCAGCAGTCCTCACAATGATCCCCATTGATGAAGACTATGAGATAGAAGAACAGGATGGCGAATGGCTTAAGATTGCTGTCGATGATGATGAAGGCTGGATAAATTCCGGTTATGTAAAAATATCAGAGCAGCTCGATAAGGCAATGAACCTGACAGAACTCAAGTATGGTGAGGGTGTATCCGACGTTAGGGTAAATCTCGTAAACTATGCAAAGCAGTTTATTGGAAATCCGTATGTATGGGGCGGAACAAGCCTTACAAAGGGTGCGGACTGCTCAGGATATGTACAGTCTATTTATAGGAAATATGGAATATCACTTCCACGTACCAGTGCAGCCCAGTCAACAGTCGGTAAAAAGATCAGTCCGTCCGAGGCCCAGCCGGGTGACCTTTTCTTCTATGCAAAGTCCCATGGCCGCATAAGCCACGTAGGTATCTACATTGGAAACGGACAGATAGTAAATGCACATTCACGAAAGACAGGTATTCGTATAAATTCCGCATATTACAGAACACCTGCAGTAGTACGCAGAGTACTGGATTAAATGTTGATGTTCACAGGTAGCAGGATGCGCCACGGCGCTGACTGCGTAAGAAAATGATGTGGGGGTGAGCGCATTTTCGCCGTAGGCGAATTCTCATAAATGCGCGAAGTCGTTACTGAAGCGAGCTGGTTACAGTTCAGACGTAAACGGAGCATTTACTGCGGAGTTTACGACCAAAAACGTTGAAAAGCCATTGGATTTTGCCCATCGCCGAAGGCGATTTAATTGGCAAAATCCGTTACGTGAGCGAGCTGTAAGCGAGTGAACAGTAACGCGAGCGAACAGTAATGATTAAATACCTTGACGTTCAGGCATCTGTATGATATATTGTCTCAGTGCTGTGTATACAGCGTTACCGTTACTCAGTATCTGGTATCCTTGACCGGTGCTTGGTAGCTGGTTGAAATTCAAATTATCAGTTAAAAGGAGATTTACACAATGATCACAAAAGAACTTAAAGCAGAGATCGTAAAGAAGTATGGTAAGACTGAGGGTGATACAGGTTCACCGGAGGTTCAGGTTGCTATCCTCACAGAGAGAATCCGTGAGCTGACTGAGCACCTTAAGCAGAATACTCACGATCATCACTCCAGAAGAGGTCTTCTGAAGATGGTTGGTAAGAGAAGAGGTCTTCTTGCATACCTTAAGAAGAAGGACATCAACCGTTACAGAGAGCTGATCGAGAAGCTTGGTCTTCGTAAGTAATTTTGGACGGAAAGGCGGGAATTTCGATTCCCGTCTTTTTTTCGATATCACATTTTTAGTCACATTCCGTGACAGAAGGAGAACAGATGGCATATAAGACTTATTCAATGGAACTCGGAGGAAAGACTCTTTCGATTGATATAGGAAGAGTTGCAAAGCAGGCGAACGGTGCCGCACTTATGCACTATGGTGATACCACAGTTCTTTGTACAGCTACCGCAAGCAAGGCTCCCAGAGATGGAATCGACTTTTTCCCACTCTCTGTTGAGTACGAAGAGAAATTTTATGCAGTAGGCAGGATGCCTGGCGGATTCAATAAGAGAGAAGGCAAGGCTTCTGAGAATGCAGTACTCACCAGCCGTGTTATTGACCGTCCTATGCGTCCGCTTTTCCCGAAGGATTACAGAAATGATGTCACTCTGGATGCAATGGTAATGAGCGTTGATCCTGAGTGCAGACCCGAGATTACAGCCATGCTTGGCTGCGCACTGGCAACTACTATTTCAGATATCCCGTTTGATGGACCCTGTGCAATGACACAGCTCGGCATGAAGGACGGAGAGTTTATCGTAAATCCTTCTCAGAAGGATTGGGATGAGGGTGATCTGAGACTTACTGTTGCTTCCGTAGGTCAGAAGGTTATCATGATCGAAGCCGGTGCAAATGAGATTCCCGATGATAAGATGATCGAGGCTATCTACAAGTGTCACGAGATCAATCTGGAGATCATCGAGTTCTTTAAGAAGATTGCTGCAGAAGTTGGTAAGGAAAAGAGCGAGTACATCAGCCAGGCTATTCCGGAAGCAATGTTTGAAAAGATGAAGGAGATCGTTCCTCCGGAAGAAATGGAGCAGGCAACATTTAACGATGATAAGCAGGCTCGTGAAGATGCAGTAGCAGCAGCACAGGAGAAGATCCAGGAAGCTCTTGCCGATAATGAAGAGTGGGCTCCTCTCGTTCCTCAGGCTGTTTACCAGTATCAGAAGAAGACTGTACGTAAGATGATCCTTAAGGATCACAAGAGACCTGATGGACGTGAGATCAAGGAGATCCGTCCTCTTGCAGCTGAGATCGATATCATCCCTCGTGTGCATGGTTCTGCTATGTTCACACGTGGACAGACACAGATCTGTGATATCGTGACGCTTGCTCCTCTGTCCGAGAAGCAGAAGGTTGATGGTCTTGATCCTAACATCACAGAAAAGAGATATATTCACCAGTACAATTTCCCGTCCTACTCAGTAGGTGAGACAAAGGTTAGTCGTGGACCTGGACGTCGTGAGATCGGTCACGGTTCCCTTGCAGAAAAGGCAATGCTTCCGGTGCTTCCGAGCCCTGAGGAGTTCCCGTATGCAATGCGTGCAGTATCCGAGACTTTTGAGTCAAACGGTTCTACATCACAGGCATCTATCTGCGCATCCTGTATGGCTCTTATGGCAGCAGGTGTGCCGATCAAGGAAATGGTGGCAGGTATCTCCTGTGGTCTGGTAACGGGCGAGACTGATGATGATTACATCGTTCTCACAGATATTCAGGGACTTGAGGACTTCTTTGGAGACATGGACTTTAAGGTAGCAGGTACACATGAGGGTATTACAGCTATCCAGATGGATATCAAGATCCATGGTCTTACTCGTCCTATCGTTGAGCAGGCTATTCGTCAGTGTCATGAAGCTCGTAACTACATCATGGATGAGGTTATGTGCAAGGCTATAGCTGAGCCCAGAAAGTCTGTTGGACAGTATGCTCCGAAGATCGTTCTTACAAAGATCGATCCTGAGAAGATCGGTGAAGTTGTCGGTCAGAGAGGAAAGACTATCAACGAGATCATCAAGAGATGCGGTGTTCAGGTTGATATTGATGATGACGGATCCGTATCTGTATGTGGTGAGGATCAGAACGGAATGGATAAGGCACTTCTTTACATCAACACTATCGTTAGTGATTTTGAAGAAGGTCAGATCTACGAGGGCGAAGTTATTTCTATTAAGGAATTTGGCGCATTTATCGAGTTCGCTCCCGGTAAGGAAGGAATGGTCCACATCAGCAAGATCGCTGATCACAGGATCGCTCATGTCGAGGATGTACTGACACTCGGTGATCACGTAAAAGTTCGCTGCATGGGTAAAGATCGCATGGGACGTATGAGCTTCTCTATCAAAGACGCAAAGTGATTTTAAAATAGAATTAAAGAAGGCCGGGGTGTAAAACCTCGGTCTTTTTGTATACAAAGAACTACAAAAGTACAATTTTTTGTCTATTAATTCTTGATTTACTGCCGATAAATCTTACGTGGGGAAAAGCGATAATGTTAGAAATCGAAGGTATGGATATCGTAACTGTGCAGAATAAAGGGTTCTTAGCAGTTGCCTGATACTTTTGTACAAATGGGAGTATGGGGAATCTATGAATGTACAAAATATTGTGGTTTCAAAGCATATAAAGCGAATGTATGGCTTGTTGTCTGATGGTCAGAGACAGACAGCCGGAGGTTATACGACTGATAACGGAATAGGTCAGTCGGATGACACGGCAGCGGAATTATATATATCAGACAGAATGATGCATCAGCGTAATGTAGCAGCACAGATCTCGGCCGAAGCGCAGGATGAGATCAGTATACTTCAGATCGCGGAGAAGAGACTGGTTGAAGAAAACGATGCGCTTCAAAAGATGGAAGAACTTGCGAGAAAAGCTGCTTTCGATAATCTAAGTGATGCAGAGAGAAGAGAAGTTGCCGATAAGTCGTCGAAGCTAATAAAAGAAATCGATAATATCTCGGAATCGACGCGGTTTAATGAGCTGTCTCCATTAAATGCAGGAGAAAGTGATGTGGATGATGCATCGAGAAAAGCAGGAATCGGAGCGGATAAGAGATTGGGACCGGATGCGAGACAGACTATAGATGAGATGCGAAAGCTTTTCTGTGGAGTTTTTTGTGATGCGTCATCAGGAAATCTGGGAATAGGTGAGATCGATCTCTCGACTGAAAAGTCATCGGGGCGGGCAGTGGATCTGGTTCGGGAAGCAAAGCAGCAGATAAATGTTTTTCAGGGCTCTTTTGCAAAAGAGCATGAGAGACTGGAAAAGGTGCTGAGGTCGTTGCATGGGGCAGAAACAGAAAGAACTGACCGAAAGAACATTAATGATCCTGAAAGTGCATCTGAGATGCTAAATAACTCAAAGGGAGCAATAATAAAGCATGCTGATAAGTCGGTGGTAGCTCAGGCAAATTCTGCGGCAAACGGAATGATGAAATTATTGCAATAAATACAAATAAAAGAATCCGACAAAGTCGGATTCTTTTATTTGTATTTATGCTTATTACTGGATCAGTTTTAGCACTGTTTCAGGATTTTTAGTAGCCTGTGCCAGCATGCTTTCGCCTGCGTTGACCAGAATCTGATTAAGAGAATACCAGTACATGAGCTCAGCCATGTCCGCGTCTCTGATACGTGATTCGGAAGCTGTGGTGTTTTCAACGGTATTCATTGTGCCATTATAAGCATGCTCCAAACGGTTCTGATAAGCGCCAAATAGAACACGGTTATCGCTGACCATTTCTGCAGCGTACTGAATATCCTCAAGTGCCTGAAGAGCATCCTCTGCGGTAAGGACATTTGTATCCGTGAGGCCAAGGAGCTTGTTATTCAAGATCGGATAGGTGATGAGTATTCTTACATCTTCTGTGCTTTCCGGTGCTGTGTGGATCGGGATGGTCTTCTCAGGAGTAGGATCATGGAGTTCGACCTGAGTGTAAGTCGGTATGGAAATATATTTATTAGCAGGGTTTATTACGGAAGAGGCTCCTTTTGAACCTACTCCTCCGGTATCGCTGTTGCTGCCGCTAGAAGACGATGCATATAAATCTGAACCATTCATGGTAAGCAAGCGATTCATTACGGTTGTTAGCGATTCACTTTCATTAAGGCTCATGCTGAGCGTCAACGAACCAACAGCTGTGTATTGGGTTGAATCACTTTCTATGGTAAAAGGCGTATTTGCTGTAAGAGTAAATGAGAGCGTAATGGTGCCTGGGTCTGCTTTATCATTGTCGCGATCTGCTTGTAGTAACCCATCGGTAGTATTTGTAAGAGCATATATTACGCCTGAAACATCTGTACGCTGATTTGGGGGCGGGTTCTTACTTTGGCCCATTTTCATATAAGGGTTTTCATCACTTGGCCACCAGTGCCACCATAATGTTTTGTCCTCGTTGGAAGTGCTGCTGAGCGTGTAAGTGATATTTGAAAGTGATGCAGTGACCGTTCCTATATTTTCAAAATCATAATAAAACTTCCATGTACCACTATAATTTGAACCCGATACAGAAGGTTTGCTAATATTAGTCCCGTTTGAAGGCTTGGCTTTTGCAAACGAAGTATCAGCGGTGTTATCCAGATCGCGTTCCGACTTAACTATTGCAGGGTAGTTAATAGAACAGCTTGCGGATACGGTACTTGAATAGTCGCTCCCATCAAGTTTATATGTTTTCGCATAATTAGTTGTACTTTCCGTTGTTCTGAAGTAAGTGTTGTTTAATGATGTAATAAGGTCAGCCTGCGTGGAATATTTATTTGTTGTGTATGAAAGAAGGGCATCAATTCCCTTTGTTTCGGGGTATGCAGTATAATCCATAAGGTCTGAAACTTTTACACTCATTGCGCCCGGATGTGTAGTTTTGATCATTTTATTTGGGTCATCCGGATCGTTGATGCTTGCTTCTTCATCAGGCGGCCATGCTTTCCAGTTGCTATAATAGGTTTTTCCGTTGTAGCCTGTCCAGTAAAAACGTATACCATCGGTTTCATTTGCCTCGACTTTAATTGTACCGGAAACCGATTGAGCATTTCCACCTTTGGGATAAGCTGCAGCATTGTTATTTGTAAGCGGAAGTGTTATTAAAGAAGTATTTCGATAATTTACAGCGGAAACACTGGTACTTCCTGTTCTTACAGTATCAAATTTCGGTTCTCCGCCCCTCCAGATATAAATCTCGTTATATTTTGTCGTACCGAGTATTCTTTCGGTTTCAGCTTTTAACTGCTGCATCTCATCATCGATCGCCTGGCGGTCGTTGGCGGAATTTGTGCCGTTAGCCGCCTTAACTGCCAGTTCTTCCATGCGGTTCATTATGTCAGAAATCTCGTTTAGTGCGCCGTCGGCAACTTTGCAGTAGCTGATACCCTCCTGTATATTATAAGCACCCTGAGTAAGCCCTCGTATCTGGCGACGCATCTTTTCAGACATGGCAAGACCCGAAGCATCGTCCGCGGCACGGTTTATCCTGTAACCGGAAGAAAGACGCTCCATGACAGCCGCTTTGTCTTTTTCGTTAAGTTTAAGCTGTCTGCCGGCATTCATTGCCATCAGATTGTGGGCAAGGATATTAGGACTCATTAATACCACTCCTTTAAAGATCAAGTAAAAATTGTCATACGACAAATTTTGACTGATAGGATTTTTAACTATATCTCTATATATCGGCAAATTTGGGATAGATTGAAATATAGAACCAGGCAAAATATGTTATCGTAACACGTTCATATGTCGAATAAGCAATGATTGGAAATATTCTGAGATAGATGGTATTATATTACCTTGGGTTAGAAAGCGAATTAGTATGAATCGTGGGAGTAGTGGTAAAAAATGATCAAAGTACGAAACACAGATTTTAATTTTAAGGATGATAGAGGCGAGCTCACACAGCTCGTGCACGATGGATTTAAGCAGTTTAACGTGTTGGAATCAAGAAAAGGCGTGATGCGAGGTGGACATTACCACAAGGTTTCAACCGAGGCTTTTTTCGTAGTAAGAGGTTCTGTAGAAGTGGGGTATTACATGCTTGAGGAAGCTCCGGATAATGAAAAAAGTGGTGATGCACCGGTTGGATGCGAAAATGAAAAGAAGATAACATTTTTGCAGGGGGATTTCTTTGAAGTAACACCCTATACGGTTCATAGTATGTACTTTCCGGAAGACTGTATCATGGCGCAGATGTACAGCATATGCGTAGAGGCACCGGACGGATCAAAGGATATATATCAGGATAAGTGAGCATTATGAATAAAAATGACAGAATTTGCGTAATAGGACATAGCGGAGCACTCGGACATGCGATCAGATCGCAGCTTGCAGAGCAGGGATATACAGATGTAGTGTGCTGCAGCAGAGCGGAAGTGGATTGCACAAATCAGGCTGACGTAGACCGCTTTTTTGAAACAAATAAACCGGATTTCGTTTTTTTTCTGGCAGCCATATCAGCAGGAATAGAGTATAAGAGAAAATATCCGGTGGAGGTTTTACTGCAAAATATGCAGATGGAGATGAATGTAATCTCCAGTGCTCATAATCATGGAGTAAAGAGGCTCCTTAACGTGTGCAGTGCGCTTCTCTATCCCAGCACCGCAGCTATACCTATCGAGGAAAAGGATGCCACGTTTACAAACTTAAACGAGATAGATACGCCGTATTCACTGGCAAAGGCAGCGGGAGTTCAGCTCTGTAACTACTATAGACAGGAATACAATGATGATTTTTTCACTGTTATCCCCTGTAATTTCTTTGGTGAATATGCGGCGTTTAATGGTGATAAAGCGGGAGTTGTTCCGTCTCTCATAAGACGTATCACAGAAGCAAAAGAGCAGAATATCGACACGGTCACCGTATGGGGAACAGGACGCGCCTGCCGTGAATTTCTGAATAGTAAAGATGTGGCGAGTGCATGTATTTTCCTTATGAATCAGGAATTTGAATATCCTTTGATCAACATTGGACGAGGTGAAGAGTTTTCTATCCGTCAGATCGCAGAGACTATCAGGGATATGATCGGATACGAGGGTAGGCTCTTTTTTGATATGGATAAGCCGGAGGGAAGACTGCATATGCAGTTAAATACCGAGAAACTCTTTTCACTCGGATGGAGACCGTCCATGAACTTGAGAGAAAGTGTTGAGGACGCATACCGCTGGTTTATCGAGAATAGGGATTACACACGATAAGTTCGATGAATAGAATCGGTAGTTGTGAAGTTGTTCAGAGTTAGCAAAGATTTAGAGGATTTTAATGAAGAAAGTAAAGTATCTGATCCTGGGGGCAGGACCTTCGGGATTAACATTTGCAAATATGCTCCTTGATAAAGGAATAGAGGACTTTGCCGTAATAGAGAAAGAAAACAGAGCAGGCGGTCTTTGCCGTACGGAATACGTAAATGGTCAGCCTGTAGACTTTGGCGGAGGACATATTCTCGACACCAGAAGTAGAAAAGTTGATGAGTTCATGTTTCGTTTTCTGCCGGAGAGCGAGTGGAATCATTTTACGCGTGATTCTCAGATCTACTTTAGAGGGCAGCTTATGGGAAGCCCTTTTGAAGCTCATATCTGGCAGCTTCCGACAGAAGAACAGGTGAAATATTTGAAGGCTATAGCTGTAGCAGGATGCAATCTCGGCACAGAAAAGCCTGAGAAATTCATAGACTGGATCACCTGGAAGCTCGGAACAAAGATTGCAGAAGACTATATGCTTCCGTACAACAGAAAGATGTTTTCAAAGGACCTGAATAGTCTCGGAACCTATTGGCTCGCTAAACTTCCGGATGTGTCATTTGAGGATACTCTCATGAGCTGTCTGGAACATAGATTTTATGGAAAACAGCCATGTCACTCAAATTTCCTGTATCCGAAAAATGAAGGCTTTGGTGATACTTTTGTGCGTATGTCTGAGAGGCTTGGAGAGCGTTATTACGGAAACATCACAGTAAATTCTGTGGATTTCGATACGAAGACCGTAAATAATGAATTTCGGTTTGAGAAGTTGATCGTCGCTATGCCGTGGACAGAGTTTAAGAGTATCAATGGCATGCCGGAGGAAATACAGGACGGTATAAATAAGCTTAAGCATAGTGAAGTGCAGATAGACTACTACTCAAAGTCATTGCCGTTTGAAACCACAGCACAGTGGATCTATTATCCAAGTGAAGAATTCAGCTATCATAGGATCATGGCAATGGAAAACTTTGCACTTGGTTCAAAGGGTTACTGGACAGAGACAAACGGAGAGAGAGTAGCACTTAAGAAGGAAGAAAGTGATTTTAGCTACTTAAATCATTATGCATATCCGTTAAATACATTGGAGAAGCCTGCGATCATGGATAAGCTCTTATCCTGGGGCAGAGAAAATGACGTTTATGGACTCGGACGTTGGGGAGAATGGTCTCACTTTAATGCAGATGTCTGCATGGAGAGAGCCATGGATCTGGCAGATGAGATGACGAAATAATGAGAACAAAGAATCCGGCATTGCCGGATTCTTTGCACAAATGCAGGAGTTGTAAAAGTTATCATTTGTTCAGAGCATTTCTCGCCGCTTCTATAAACGGTGGAGCAGTGTTTACAAAAGAAAACTCATAAGACTTTGCCTTTGCTTTTTGTGACATCGATATCTTAAGAGTTTCATCTAGCAATATTTTCTTCAGCACTGAAGCGAACTTCGCTGAGTCGTAAGGGTCAATGATCACTCCGCTTTCCAGATTTTCCAGCAGGTCATATGAACTGTCGGCGTATTTGGAAACGACAGAAGGAAGAGCGCAGCACATGGCTTCCAGTGTTACGAGCCCAAAGCAATCCTCTCTTGTGGGGAACACAAATACACCGGCGGATTCATAAGCGTCAATCAGTGCATTTCCGGATAGAAAACCGCAGAACTCGATACGGTCAAGAATACCCAGATCCGTAGCCAGGGACTTGAGGTTAGGTGCTTCGGGACCATCTCCAACTATCTTTAATTTCCACTCAGTATCGACTAAAAGGGCAAGTGCCTTAAGAAGTAGATCGATACCCTTTCTCTCTATCAGACCTCCGACGGCTATGAGAGTGTTGCTCGGTACGTATTTTTTACCGGCATTCGAATATCTGCGGATATCAATAGCCAGTTCACTAATGAAGATCTTGTCAGGCTCGGCACCGAGGAAGAGCTGGTTTTCTCTGGAAGCAGAAGAACTTGCAATAAATCCGGCACAGTTTTTTATTACATATTTTCTGAAAAGCTTCTGATGAGGCTTGATATTTCTCTCGGAAAAACGGGTTCCGTCTGTCCAGGAGATAAAGGGCACTTTATGTACGTTGCACCAGTGCTTGACGATAAGAACTGTAAAGTTGTACTCACTGCAGATCACCACATCGGGACGTATCCTGTTAAGCTCCTGTCCGGCACCGTAGGTGATGATCTTTTCGGAAGTATCAAAAGACGAACGGAGTTTAAAGACTTTTGATTTCAAAAAGACTTTGTTCTTAAGGCGTTCTTCATCGGCTTTCCATTTTCTGTCACTAGACTCATTTCCGGTAGAAAAAAGAATCCAGATATCAAATTCACTTCCGTATTTTTCCTGAAGGTATATAAAAAAATCAACTCTGTACGGAGCAGGCTGATTAGTAACTATGAGTAAGCGCTTCATAAATAGTCCTTTCAAAATGCTCTGGTGAGACAATCTGTGAAATTAAGTATAACATGACGAGAGGGTTAAAAGTACTTTTGCCCCTGTCATCATAATAATTTATAAAAAAATATAAGGTTCATATTTTTGTGCAATCAAGGGCAGGGGTAATCTGTTAATATAAATATGATGGAATTTCGAAAGTTCTATTAGAAACAGAGCAGATCATTAAAGTGGGTTACTTTAACTGTTGGAAGCCGTAGGGGTCTGAACAGTTGCAAATAGATTATAAATATATGGCAGGGTGTGTTTATGAATAATGATAATAACATTGAAGGAGCAATAAGGCTCGGCATCATTGGAACAGGAAGGATAGCGGCAAGATTTGCAAATTCTGTGGAAAAAATGCAGGGAATCGTTCCGACAGCAGTATTCAACGTAAATCCTATCAGTGCAGAGAAATTTGCTGTAAAACATGGTATACCAAAGCATACGGAAGACCTGTGCAGCTTTATGAATGAAGTGGATGCGGTTTATATTGCGGCGCCGCATGAGACACATGGGGATTATGCGCGCATCGCGCTGGAATACGGAAAACATGTGCTTTGCGAAAAGCCAATGAGTCTAAATCGAGAAGAAGTCGAAAAACTTTTTTATCTTGCGGATAAGAAAAATCTGGTACTTATGGAAGCTATAAAGACCGCTTATTGCGAAGGATTCCTCGAAATGATGAGGGAAGCAGAGAGTGGTTCGATCGGAGAAATCCACGATATAGAAGCGGCTTTCACAAAGCTTGCAGACAAGGATACAAGAGAGCTTACAGATACAAAGCATGGTGGAAGCTTTCTGGAATATGGAAGCTATACATTACTTCCGATTTTCAGGCTTTTCGGTACAAATTTTAAGGAAGTACGTTTCCAGTCAGTATACGCAGAAAATGGTCTGGATATATACACGAAGGCAATTTTTGACTATGGAAATGAAAAATATGCTGTAGCTAAGTGTGGTCTCGGAGTAAAGAGTGAAGGGCAGATCGTGATATCCGGTACGGGCGGATATATCCTCGGTAAAGCACCATGGTGGCTTACATCAAACTATGAGGTGCGATATGAAGATCCGGATCAGCGCGATACGCATTGTTTTGACTATGAAGGAAGCGGTCTTCAGTACGAAGGAGCGGAATTTGTAGCGCGTATTCGTGGAGAAGTACGGAATCATCTCAAACGCGATGAGCGTGAAAGTATTGCAAGGGCGGCTGTCATGGAGCAGTTCCTAAGAGAAAACCGCAGCAAGCGCATAAAGAATAAAGGCGCAGACAGGGAGATAGATACAGACGGCTGAGGCAATAAGCGCGTTGAACAGTAAATAGAAAAGAGCGGCGTATATTCGATGATAAAAGAATCGGATATACGCCGTTTTTCGTGTTACAATGATGTGATGATGTTTAGAAATTGCATGAGTTAAAGAGTAGATAAAAGGGGAAAAGATGAACATTGCGTTGTTGTTGTCCGGCGGAACAGGGACACGTCTCGGTGAGTCTGTTCCAAAGCAATATCTGGAAGTAAACGGAAAGAAAATAATCACATATAGTCTGGAAACTTTATTGTGTTCGGACAGTATAGATGCGCTGCAGATCGTCGCTTCAGAACAGTGGAGAGATGCTGTCAGGGTAGAGTTAGACCGGATTTTATCGGATATTTCAGGAAAACTTCTGCTTACTGATAGCGAACATGCAGTAGAAAAATTCAGTGTGATAAAGGAAAAATTCCGTGGATTTTCAGATCCCGGAGAAAACCGTCAATTGTCGATACTTTCCGGCATGGAAAGCTGCAAAAGTTATGCGGGAGATGACGACATTATATTAGTGCATGATGCAGCGAGACCATTTGTGTCAGAAGAGCTTATAGAGAGAATACTTGCAGCTGCGTCAGAACATGATGGTGCTATGCCTGTTCTTCCGATGAAAGACACTGTTTACCTAAGTGAAGATGGAAAGGCAGTATCAAAACTCTTGAAAAGAGAGAAAATTTTTGCCGGGCAGGCGCCTGAAGCATTTAGACTCAGGAAGTACTTCGAGGCGAACAGAGCACTTCTGCCACATAAGATACTGACAATAAATGGTGCAACAGAACCGGCAGTAATGGCAGGGATGGATATTGCAATGGTTGAGGGAGATGAGAAAAATTTCAAAGTAACTACAAGAGCGGACTTGGAGAGGATGATCGAAATACAGAAATGATAGATAATACACAAGAAACAAAACCATTGCGAGTGGTTCATCTGGTAACAACTGCATCGGGAGGCGCGGCGAGAGCTGCTGAGAGAATAGCTGCGGCAGAAAGAAAAGTTGGCATTGACGCAGTGATGCTCTATGCGGAAGGTGGTTCTGAGCAGGAATGTATTACCTGGCACTGGAAAGAAAAACTGGAGCTTAAATTAAATAACAGATTAAATCACAAAGTGCAGAAAAAAGCCTTTAGGGGGATAGAAGCAGCTAGATATTTTTCTCCCGATCTATATGGGTTTGATATATCAAAAATACCGGTGGTTCAGCAGGCTGATGTGGTCCATCTTCACTGGGTATCAGATGGGATGATCTCTCCGAAAGCACTTGAAAAGCTGGCAGATGCAGGAAAAAAAGTGGTGTGGACTTTGCATGATCAGAGACCATACACCGGCGGGTGTCACTATGCAGAAGGATGCAAAAGGTACAAAAAAATGTGTGGAAACTGTCCGGTTTTTCAAGGTAAAGATGCAGGGGAAATACTTCAAAGTCCGGAAACTGATGATACGACAGCAATAGGAAAAGATTTGTCCACAAAGTGCCAGGCGGTTATGAGACAAGTAGTGGAAAAGCTTGAAGTGACGGCAGTTGGGTGCAGTAAATGGATTACAGAATGCGCTTCAGAAAGCAGCGTCTTTCATGGCAAGCGATGTGTAAATATTCCAAATCCGATAGATACGGAGATATTTGACGTACAGGACAGAGATACGGTGCGAAAACTGCTTGGTCTTCCTTTGGACAAAAAGTTGATCCTTTTCGGAGCGGAAAACGCTGATAGTGACAGGAGAAAGGGCTATCGGGAGTTGCTGGCAGCTCTTAAAGAATTGCCGGCTGATGAGTACTGCTGCGTTGTATTTGGTAACAGCAAAGAACTAAAGACAGAACTTGCTATGGAAGTTATATCATTGGGATTTATACGTGATGATTTTCATTTGAAGTGTGTTTATAATGCGTGCGATGTATTTGTAAGTCCTTCGCTTTTTGAAAACCTGGCAAACACAGTTATGGAATCGTTGTCCTGTGGGACTCCGGTCGCTGCATTTAGAATTGGCGGCATGGCTGATATGATATCCCATAAGGAAAACGGTTATCTCGCTGAGGCTTGGAATCCAAAGAATCTGGCGGAGGGGATACGATACTGTGCAGGGCATGACTTAAGAAAAGAAGCGAGAGCGACAGTTGTTCAGAAATTTTCGCCGGTTATTATTGGGGAAAGATATAAACAACTATATGATAAAAGTGAAATGTGATATTATTAGGAGCGGCAAAAATTCAGGAGTTTTTGCGGGAACAAAAAGAAAGGATTACTGCACGAGAGTGCGTATTGTTTTTGTTGTGGAATGAAGTATTTTTGTAAAGAAAAATTGGTAGATGAAAAAAATATTGTGTGGTGGATCTTGGGGTGTTTCATTATTTCAAGACTCATCATGTATGTGGTGTGCGGTTTTTCATTTTCCAATTATTCTCTGGATTTATTTGTTGATAAGATTAACAGAGCGGATGCTGTTTGGTATAGACAAATTGTTCTGGGTATATTGAATGGAGATTATCTGAAATATGCCCATGTTGATACGAGTCCTTATAAAATGGCAACTTGGGCGTTTTTTCCGTTGTATCCGTTATGTGTTGCTATAGTTTATAAGCTTCTTGGCGGGTTATGCTCAATATATGTTGTGGGGATGATAGTTAGTTCCTGCTGCTTTTTTATGGCGATGTACTTTGGCTATAAATATATCATGTTGACGAGACATGAAATTGAAAAGGCGTTTCTCTACATATTTCTGATGTCGTTCGGACCACATAATGTTTACTTTTTTATAATGTATACGGAATCGATGTTTCTCATGCTTGTGACGATGGCGATGTATTTTATGAAAACAAAGAAATACATTTATATGGGAATCTGTGGAGCGCTATTAAGTGCAACGAGAAATGTAGGCGTCTTTTTCGTATTAATATTGCTGATCGAGCTTATAATGGAAAATTGCAAGGATGGCAGGTTTTCAATCAAACGTTTTTTGAGTGAGAATATCAGCAATGCAAAACTTGTTTTTTCGGTTAGCATGATGCCGTTGGGGCTGTTTTCATATATGGTATTTCTGATCCATGAATTAGGAGATGGACTTGCATTCGTACATGTGCAGCGTGCATGGAGACCGAATTCCGGCATAATAAATCTTTTACATAATATAAAAGTGGCATCGTGGGAAAAGTACCCGCAGGATTATTTAGAAGTGGCCTTTTTTGTTTCTGTTATTTTGATATTGGCGATAATAGTAAATAAAAGATTTGAAGAAGCAGTTCTTCCGGCGATGACATTATTTGCTGGAAGCATAAGTTCATTCATGTCAATTCCGAGATTTATGATGGGAGAGTTCACGATTATGCTCTCGGCGATAGATCAGATTATACCTATCGGAAAGAATAAAAGGAGATGCATTGTTGCTATTTTGTGTTTCATATCTGTGCCATGGATAAGAAATTGGGTGATAGGTAATAATTTACTGTTTTGAGGAATAAAACAATGAAAAAAAGGAATCTGGCATTATATTTTTTATCAGTTTTGTTAATTGTCTCGTATTTTCTGATCTTGTTTCTATCACTGGATACGTCAAAAGCAAGTAAGTTGTATAACGAGTATTATATTGAAAAGACTATTGATGATTTTCCGGTTGGAGGAGAATTAAGATAAATTTTGGCGGTACATACCTGATGAAATATAAATCAAACGTAACAAGTTTTAAAGAAAAGCTGGTTGACAGCACATTTTTTGTTGTAATGATGTCCTTTTTTATGACATTTTTGATAAGTATTTTGATCCTCGTCATAAAGAAAATAACTCCGTTTGGCGATAATACGCTGTTATGTGTTGATGCATCCATTCAATATATTGATTTTTATGCATATCTTTGGGACATTTTACATGGAAGTAATAGTTTGATTTACACGTTTTCACATGGAATTGGTGGAACGGGAGTAGGAATTTTTGCGTATTATCTGTCGTCGCCATTAAATCTACTGCTCTATTTTTTTGATAAAGAAAATTTGCCCTTTTTTTATACAGTCGTAACACTTTTGAAATGGTGTTTTTCATCGGCTTTTATGTCACTGTTTGTGCGTAGGAGATTTGAGCGAAAAATTAATTCGTCCTTCGTAGTGTTGCTGGGGATTTCGTATGGTTTGATGCAGTATAATCTCGCACAGTGTCTAAATTCAATGTGGCTTGACGGTATATATATGCTTCCATTGATAGCACTGGGAGTATCTGAAACAGTCAGAAAGAATAAGGGGATATTGCTTTCGATTTCAGTTGCGTTATCTATTTTGTTTAATTGGTATACAGGCGGGATAAATTGTATTTTCTCTGCAGCATGGTTCTGCTTTGAATATATACTGCTTGTTATAGAACGTGACGATAAGTTTTCGGTTAAAAAATGTATACGGCTGACTATCCAATATGCTTATCTAATGATCAGTGGTATCTTGGCAAGTATGATATTGTTCTTGCCGGCTATTTTATGTTTGCGTGGAGGAAAGGGTTCTTCGTTTGACTGGTCTGTGCTACATTTGGGATTGAGAGGAAATCCATTATCGGCAATTTCAGGATTTAATCTTGGAATGATCAGTACGGATTCACGAGTTTCACTTTATTGTGGATTTTTTGTACTTGCAGGAGTCATTGGCCTGTTTTGCAGCAGAGAGTTGAGCAAGAAAAAGAAAATATATTTTGGATTGACGTTAATATCCGCTGTATCAATATTCTATATACAGACACTGGTTGGTATATTTTCACTGTTTAAGAGTGTTGGGAGCTATTTTTATAGATATTCATATATTTCTATTTTTGTACTGGTATTCTTGGTAGCTTATTTCTATTCAGAAAGAAATAGACTAAATGTGACGATGCTCATAATCGGAGTCGCGTCATATATGATCATTTCGACAGTTTGTGGGCTGAAATATGTTTCGGAAGATTTTTTAGTTAATAAAAAAGTTTGGATATCTTATGGATTACTCATCATACAGTTATTATTGATATTTTTTTATACGGAAGATCGAGCTTTTTTCAAACTATGTAAAAAGCATATAATTGGGTTAATATTTTGTATCGGTATCATAGATATTGCATTTAGTTTTTCGCTCCAGCTGGTTAATAATGGCGATGGATTTAGTTCATCACAATGGTCTTACTATTATGAAAATCAAAAAGCACAGGTTGAGGAGATAGAAGAAGTTGAGGGAAATGATCTGTTTAGAATAAATCAAACGCAAGGCCGTGTGGTTTATGATAGTTTTCTTACAGCATATTATGATGATGCATTTTCTATCAATTATGCGGGCATAGCCGGATATACGTCCTGTCCGGATAACAGACAGATGGCTTTTTTAGAAAAAAACGGGTATAGATCTGAAAGTGGGATTATGAAGATCGTGAATACATCTGTTGTTCCGTTAGATTCACTTTTGGGTGTAAGATACATTTTATCTCCATATGAGATAAAGGGGCTGGAAGACACTTCGATTTTTAGTTTTGACGATTTAAGAGGAGAGAGTAAGAAAGTATGGAAGAATCCTTACGCCCTTCCAATCGCCTTTATCATTCCTCAAAATGAAAATGAGTTTGGTACTGCTGATGATCAAAATCCTTTTTTGAATATTAATTGCTTGTATAGCAGGCTGCTGGGAGAAGAGATAAAACTATTTATTCCGGTTGATTTTAAGACCGTGGAACCGGAGAAGAATGATAGTTATGAGATCAGATGGGATATAAATGGTGTTTCGGAAAACTGTGTTTTATATGGAAACATACCTTGGCAGAGTTACGAACACGGAGTGCTGAATGTTAACGAAAAATATAAGGCCAACTATCTTGGTTGGGAATCTCCGTCAGTATTTTATATACCAACGGATGGAGAAAAGGCATCTGTTTCATTTGCTATAGATACAGATGTTTCTCGTAATTCAGAAGTTCAGTTTTATGCGCTTGATCTTGAAGAGATGAGAACTGTCGCGAAAAAAATAAATGAAAAGGCTGTTGATTTAAGAAAAAACAGCAATAGTTCATTTGAGATAGAGACTACAGGAAATGATGGTGAGGGAGTATTCCTGTCTATTCCATGGAACGAAGGGTGGAAAGTATTTAATAATGGTAAAGTCACTGAACCAAAGAAGATAGACGATTGCCTTATGATGATTCCTTTGAATAGTGGAAAAAACCTGATACAGGTAAAGTATCATATACCGGGCTTAACAATGGGGATGATTCTATCGTTTATGGGTATCCTTATGATTTTTGGATACATGGTAAGAAAAAAAGATAATTACTAGAAAACTCTATGGAAAATAATGTAACAAATCCTGTAATATGAGAGAGGAATTAGGATTTAGATAGGGTATGAAAAAAAACACAACATCAAATATAGCCACAGTAGTGGTTACGTATAATCGTCTGGCACTTTTAAAGGAAAATCTGGAGGCGCTTTTGCGTCAGACATTTGATACAGAGATTATTCTTGTCGATAATGCCAGTACGGATGGTACGAGAGAATATGTGGAGTCTTTGGGAAATTCTAGGATTCATTACTATAACACAGGAAAAAATGTAGGTGGTGCCGGGGGATTTTCTGTAGGTGTCCGTCTTGCGATAGAGGGCGGATACCGTTATGCATGGCTCATGGATGATGATTCCATACCGAAAGCGGATGCACTCGAAAGTCTTATAAATAAGGCAGAAAAACTCAATAATGAGTTTTCGTTCCTGTCATCACTTGTACGTTGGACAGATGGCAGCATATCAAAGATGAATGTTCAGGAAGCACGAGACTTTGGAAATCTGGATCTCCTTGATAAAGAACGACTCATGACGATCCGAAGATGTTCATTTGTGGGATGCTTTGTAAATCTTGAGCTTGCAAAAAAAGAGGCTCTTCCCATAGCGGATTTCTTTATTTATGGTGATGATGTAGAATACACGAGACGATTGCAGCGTGAAGTGCCTGCATACCTTGATTTTGACAGTGTGATCATCCATAAGATGGGTGCAAATGAGGGTACGGATATCATTACTATCCCGGCAGAGAAAGTAAAGAGATATTACTATGATCGAAGAAACAATATGTATATGGCGAGGAAAAAGGGAATAATGCCCTTTTTACGTGAAGTACGTGATGATATTAAACTCTGCCGGAGAATAGAAAAAGAAGCAGCAGACAATAATAAGCTGCGAAAAAAAATGCTTCTAAGCGGCATGTGGGCAGGGATATTTTTTAATCCGAAGATAGAGTATGCTGAGAAGTAATAATCTATAAAAATAGTACAGGCTGGTAATTTGATAAAATGGTAAAGTTAAAAATAAATCTTCCGGAAGGCTTTTTGGAGCCTGAAGTCAGAAATGGATTTCAGATAACGTCGAAAAGAAAACAAGTATGGGCGGTAGAACTGGATCTGCTTTCAGAACTTGACAGAGTGTGCAAAAAATACGACTTAAAATATGCAGCGTTTGCAGGAACACAGCTCGGAGCAGTTCGCCACGAGGGATTTATTCCGTGGGATGATGACATCGATATCGCAATGCTTAGAGGTGATTACGAAAAGCTTTGTGAAGTTGCACCGAGAGAATTCTTGAAACCGTATTTTCTGCAGACAGAATACTCTGACAGGGGAAGTCTCAGGCGTATAGCACAGCTCAGACGCAGTGACACTACAGCAATCCTTAGTTCTGAATACAACGAGAATCCGACATTTAATCAAGGAATATTTATCGATATATATCCGTTTGATGCGGTTCCTGATACACAGGAAGAATTTGATGCGCAGGAACGAGAAATGAATGAGCTCAAGGTTAAGTATGAACATATGTCATACTATGCTGAGTGGTACAAAGATCAGGCGTCCAGTCCATTGAAGAGATTTGGAAAGGCTGTTTTTCACTGGTTTGTCATGACACCTTTAGGGAAGAAGGTATATGACTACGATAAGGTATACCGTCAGTTTGAGGAAGTGTCTCAGAGGTATAATGATCATACAGAAAGTACTTATGTTACGGCGATGACCTTTGGTTCCGGCAGGATGTACAGACATCGTGAAGATTATGAAAACCTCGAATACAGAAAATTTGAGTTTATGGAAATACCGGTTCCGATAAATTATGACAGGGCACTCAGAGCTGAGTATGGAGAAGGCTGGAAAATTCCTCACGAGGCGCCGAGTGTACATGGCGGGACTCTTTTCGACACAGACCGTCCATATATGGAATACTTGAAAAATAAAAAGAATCACCCGGTTCTCACAGAAGAGGATCTGAGGTTATAAGTGTAACTATTCACACGTAAATGGGGGATTTACTGCAGAGTATCAGACAGGTGGAAGAATATTTATGACAAAGGTTATCACATATGGTACATTTGACCTCTTTCATGAGGGACACTTCAACCTCCTGAAGCACGCGAAGGAGTTGGGGGATTATCTGATAGTTGGTGTCACTACACAGCACTTTGATGAGGCACGAGGAAAGATCAATGTAGTTGATCCTATCATGACCAGAATCCAAAATGTTCAGAAAACAGGCTTTGCCGATGAAATAATCGTAGAAGACCATGATGGACAAAAAATTGAGGATATACAGCGATACAACGTAGATATATTTACTGTTGGTTCTGACTGGGTGGGGCATTTTGATTATCTTAATGCTTTCTGTAAGGTTACTTATCTGCCGCGAACTCCGGGTATATCCAGTACGATGAAACGTACGAAAAAGGATAAGCTCGTAAATCTCGGACTCATCGGTACAGGACGTCTCGCTCCGAGATTTTATGATGAATCAAAGTTTGTGAGTGGTGTCGAGATCGTAGCGGCATATAATCCTGATACAGAGGATGGAACAGCCAGACAGTTTCAGGAAAAATATAATATTCCGGTAGAACAGCATGATTATGAGCTGTTTTTGGAGTCGGTAGACGCTGTTTATATCGAATCTCCGAATGAAACCCATTATGACTATGCTAAAAGAGCTTTATTGTCAGGAAAGCATGTACTGTCAGAAAAACCGCTGACATTTACGCGCAAAGAGGCGGAAGAGCTTTATTCACTCGCAGAGGAAAAGAAAGTGGTTCTCATGGAAGGAATAAAGACTGCATATTGTCCGGGATTTCAGCAGCTCATAAATGTGGCAAAGAGCGGAAAGATAGGAGAGATACGCGATGTCACGGCGGCGTTTACCAGAATAGCGACTCCCGACAGCCGTGAGATGACGGATGAGAAATACGGCGGAGCATTTCTTGAAAATGGAAGCTATCCATTACTGCCGATAATAAAGCTTTTTGGTACCGATTTTCAGGATATAAGGATCGACTGTATCGATGGTCCTAATGGCATAGATTACTATACTCAGATCATGATAAGGTACAAGGATGGTCTCGCAACCGCAAAGTCAGGCGTCGGAGTAAAGGGAGAGGGTCAGCTTGTAATCTCCGGCACGGAAGGATATATCATCGCTCAGTCTCCGTGGTGGCTTACGCATAAATTTGACATTCGTTATGAAGATCCGAATAAGATAGAGCACTATGAGCCGACCTTCCAGGGAGACGGATTCAGGTACGAAATATCAGAGTTTGTAAAGAAGATAAACGGAAATGCTGACACAAGCTATAAACTCACGTCCGAGGAGTCGATCGCTATGTCTGATGTTGTCGAGAAATTTATGCGTCAGAGAAATCGTTTATAAAGTGAAGAATTCATGATTAAAAGGCTGTTCCTAAAGCAGGAATGGCCTTTTTTGGACGCATGTTTCAGAATGTGGTATAATCTCCAACGTATGCAAACATATAATATAGAAAATAATCATCCACTGATATCGGTATTGGTGCCGGCATATCAGGCGGAAAATCATATTGAAAAGTGCCTTTCAAGCATTGTTTCGCAGTCATGGACAGATCTGGAGATCATTGTAGTGGATGACGGTTCTAAGGACAGAACCGGAGAAATAGCTGATGACTTTGCGTCAAGAGATGAAAGAGTACGTGTAATTCATAAGGAAAATGCCGGAGTCGCAGCTTCCAGAAATACTTTACTGGATGCGTCAAATGGTGAATACATTTTACAGGTAGATGCCGACGATTATATAAGTCCCAAGGCTGTCGAGACTCTTTATAAAACAATGATGGATACTCGGGCGGATCTTTGCGTCTGTACTATGACTACAGGAGACTGCCCGGATTACGATTTTCCGGAGAAAGATCACAGAAAGATCGAAACACTGGAAGGCAGGGAAAAGTTTCACAGGTTATTTGATGACCGGAAGTTTGATTCCATAGTACCGTGGGAAAAACTTTACAAAAGAGAACTTTTTGATGGACTACGTTATCCTGATGGAAAAATTCATGAGGACGAGTATCTTGCTCACCACATCCTTGACCGTGCCAAACGTGTTACTTATACGGATGACGTCCTTTTTTATTATACGGTAGAAAAGAAGAGTATAACAAAATCAAGTTTTTCACTGAAGAGACTTGACTGTGTGCCGGCGCTTTTGGACAGGATAAGCTTTTTTGAAAAGTATGGTGATGCAGGACTTTTACGGCTTGTTTATATAGATTTTCTAAAGAGATTTCAGTATTACTATTACGGGGTTCGCTATCATTTCCCTGAAAAGACAGAGCTTAGGCAGAAACTATTTGATCAGTATGCGACAGTATACAGAAAAGCGCATAAAAAGCATATGCTTTCACAAGTTCAAAAAGTGCTTTTCGGTCTCTTTATCATCAGTCCATGGTTAAATTATCAAGCGAGAAAGGTCTTTCATAAAAAGGCAATAGACACATGAATAAATTTCTAAAAAAGTTCATAACGGATCATCCGAGGCTCGGCGCAGCACTTTATGCCTATAAGCACAGCACGGATCCTGAGTACATCACTAAGGCGATGCAGACAGATCCGGCAGTTTTCCGGTATAGGAATCTTGGAAGTAAAAATCCGGATAAAAACATTTACTATATAGTGATGGGAGACAGAGGGGACGGATTTTTCGCAGAATACGGACGGCTTCTTATGTACCTTTTTACCGCAGATTACTATCATATGACACCGGTGGTGCGCTTTACGGAGGATTATCTATATACAGAAAAGGAACCGGTAAACGGCTATACAAATCCCTTTCAGTATTTTTATAAAGAGCCTGCGGGGATAGATCCTGATGAAGCGGAAGAAAGCCGTAATGTCGTTAGATCTGAATTTGTACATACTCTGCATGATACGTTGATGAGAGAGAGAGACGGAATGTACGGGTATTCTGACAGATACATCGAGATCATGGGCAGGATAGATAACAAGTACATCAGACTGAATACTGAAGTACAAAAATATGTCGATGAAAACCTGGCAGATCTAAATGTTACTGTCTGGGATCGTGTGATCGGGGTTCACTTCCGTGGCACGGACTATAAGAGAGGTCTAGACGGTCACCCTGTTTATGCAGGTCCTGCTGAAGAAATCGAAAAAGCCCGGGAGCTATTAGATAGCGGTCATTATGACAAGGTATTTCTGGCAACGGATGACACGGATGCGTTAGCGGCATTTAGGGAAAAATTTGGAGAAAAGCTTATTTGTTACAATGATGTCTATCGTACAGACGGTGACACATCGGTGGCTTTTTCGCAGGATGAGAGGCCTCTCCATCATTATCATCTGGGACTTGAGGTACTTCGGGATATGGAAACACTTGCGCACTGCGGCGCAATGATAGCAGGACAGTCACAGGTCAGTCTCGCAGCGCGTATCACAAAGTCCGGAAGAGGAGAAAAATATAGAGACAGGATCATCCTTGATCATGGAACTGTGAAAAACGGGAAAAATCCGGAGCAGTATTATAAGACAGCGCGGAAATAAAAAACACAGGGGCAGATATCTGACTTTAAGGAAGAAAGGCACTAAATATAAATGTGGAATATATTTAAAAAGATCAATTATATTCTGGATAAAAACCAGAAACGAAATCTGGCGATCCTGGCTATATGTATCGCGATCGGTTCATTCTTTGAAACCATCAGTATCTCAGCAGTACTTCCGGTGGTAAACGTCGTTACAAAGCCGGAAATCATCAATACAAATAAGTGGTATAAGCTTATAGGAGATATCCTGGATATTCATGAGATACGGCAGTATATATTTGTACTCGCCATGACGATGATAGTTGTTTATGTGATAAAAAATCTATACCTCATATTTTTGTATAATCTTCAGTTCAGATATACAACCAACAATCAGCGTCGTATTTCCTATAAGCTCATGCAGTGTTACATGTCTCAGGACTATCTCTTCCACGTTTCACACAGTGTGGCAGAGCTTCAGAGAAACTGCAGCGGTGATGTGGCGAGCTTCTTTAACGTATTATTAAATATCATTCAGCTCACAACAGAGATTATGACAGCATTTTTTCTCGTTGTCTTTCTTATGATGCAAGATGTTGGTACAACATTGTTTATCATGGTTCTAATGATGTTCTTCCTGTACTTTGTACTCGTAGTATTTAAAAAGCGTCTGGTAGCTATCGGCGAAAAGCAGAGAGTGATCAGTGCAGAGCAGAATAAATGGTTTATCCAGTCATTTCAGGGAATCAAGGAAATCAAGGTAGCGAACCGTGAGCAGTATTTCCTTGATCACTATGATGAAAATTATAGAAAATCTACAAAACTATCAAAAAGCTCACTTTTGATCTCCATCATACCCCGTCCTATCATGGAAGTGGTAGTAGTATGCGGTCTTTTAGGTTATGTGGCGTTCAGAGTGCTTGCAGGTCAGGATATGGTGACCTTTGTACCGATACTCTCAGTATTTGTAGTAGCAGCTTATCGTTTGCTCCCGTCTTTTAACCGTATCAGTGGATGTTTCTCGGTTATCACAGGGGCAAAGTCATCTGTAGACAGTGTTTACCGGGATCTGCATGATATCGAGGGTCTTCGTCAGGAAGTATTAAAGGACAATCAGGATAAGACAGAGCTTTCGATGGAGAACGGTATCCAGCTCGATAAGGTAAAGTTTTATTATCCGTCAAAGCCTGAGGCGATCATTCTTAACGAGATCGATATGGTCATCCCGAATAATAAGTCAGTAGCATTTATCGGTCCATCCGGTGCAGGAAAGACAACGCTTGCAGATGTGATCCTCGGTGTACTGAAGCCGGAGAGCGGTCGTGTAGTTGTTAATGGTCACGATGTTTATGATCATCTTCATTCGTGGCATAAGCATGTGGGATATATTCCTCAGAATATCTATCTCATTGACGACACTATACGTGCCAATGTAGCATTTGGTTATTCTAAAGAAGATACAGATGATGCACGTGTGTGGAAGGCACTTGAGGAAGCGCAGCTCGCAGAATATTTTAGAGAGCATGGCATGGATCTTGACAGCAATATCGGTGCAATGGGAGTAAAGCTCTCCGGTGGTCAGAGACAGCGTATCGGTATCGCCAGAGCACTCTATAATGAGCCGGAAGTACTGATACTGGATGAGGCAACATCAGCGCTTGATACTGAGACCGAGACGGCGGTAATGGAATCAATCGACAAACTTGCGGGTTCAAGAACACTTATCATCATCGCGCATCGTCTTTCAACTATCCGTAACTGTGACATCGTTTACGAGGTACGTGACGGAAAGGTACATGTGAAGGATAAAAAAGAGGTTCTGGAAGCTGCATTTAAGCAAACAGTAGAAAAGGAATAAGGACATACAGCGCCAAGAGTAATTGAAAACTACTTTTGGCGCTGTTGCCGTGCAAAGGAACGATCGTTATGAAGGAGTTTTTTACAAGAGTAGTTGATAAAGTGACAGGTAAAAAGATCCGTCTGGGAGTGATCGGAACAGGACGGATAGCAGGCCGTTTTGTACAGTCGATGGGAAACGTGCGTTTTCTCGAGATTACGGCAGTTTACAACGTGAGAAGGAGCAGCGCGGAAAGGTTTGCAGAGGCACAGGGGGTGAATAAGGCATATGACGATATGTCTGTTTTTTTGGCTGAAGTCGATGCCGTATATATCGCATCGCCTCATGAGACCCATGTGGATTATGCGAGAATCGCGCTTCAAAATGGCAAGCATGTTCTCTGTGAGAAACCTATGAGCTTTTCAAAGAGCGATGCAGAGAAATTGTATAAATTGGCAGAGGAAAAGAACCTTATCCTTCTCGAAGCACTGAAAACGGGGTATTGTGAAGGCTTCCAGAAAATGATGATGGAAGCACACTCAGGTCGAATAGGAGCTGTGCGTGATATAGAGGCTGCGTTTACAAAACTTGAGGGAAGAAATACCCGTGAGCTCACAGATGTAAAGTACGGTGGAAGCTTCTTGGAACTTGGAAGCTATAATATGCTGCCGATATTTCGCTTGTATGGTACTGATTATAAGGAGGTACATTTTTACTCCACCTATGCAGAAAACGGTCTGGATCTTTATACAAAAGCGGTCTTTGATTATGGAGACGGTCGATTTGCCACAGCCAAGTGCGGACTTGGAGTAAAGAGCGAGGGACAGATACTGATTTCCGGGACGGAAGGATATATCTTGGGACCGGCACCCTGGTGGCTTACAAAGCATTTTGATGTGAGATATGAGGATCCAAATCGAAATGAATCACACGATGCCGTTTATGAAGGCTCAGGGCTGCAGTATGAAGCCGAAGCATTTGTGCGTCATGTGAGAAGTCTCACAAGAGATGATGAGTTATCTACGGCTGAGAGAGAGGTACTGAAAAAAGAAACGATCACCAGAGCCTCTGTCATGGAGTTATTCCTAAAAGAAAATGAAGAAAGGCGCAGAAAAGTTGAGGAAGAGCTGGAGGAACTCGCTGAGGTGAAGGTGTGGGCACACAGAGGAATGTCCATGCAGTATCCGGAAAATACACTTGAAGCTTTTAGGGCAGCTGCGGAACTTGGAACTGGTCTTAACGGGATTGAAACAGATGTACAGCTCTCAAAAGATGGTGAGGTAGTTGTGTTTCATGATGAGACGCTGGATCGTGTGACAGACCACAAGGGGTACTTAAGAGACTATACGTTGTCCGAGCTAAAGAGTATGAAAATCACGAAGAGAGACGGAAGTCACACGACGATACCAACTCTTGATGAGGTGCTGGATTTATTGAAACCATATATTGAGAAAAATGGCCTTCTGTTAAATATCGAGCTCAAGACCTCGGTTTACAGATATCCGGGGCTTGAAGAAAAAGCTCTCGGTATTGTTCGGAAGCATGGCGTAGAAAAGTATATCATATGGTCATCATTCCTTATGGAATCAATAAAGCACATGAAGGAGCTCGAACCTACAGCGAAGACAGGAATGCTTGCGAGCAGATTGTCCGACTGTATTAAAGGTGCAGATGAAGCAAAAGCAGAGGCACTTCATCCATCATGCTATGCACTGGATACAGAAGTTCCGGAGCGATACCGAGGTGGTGATCATGCAGTTAGAGTGTGGGGCGGACAGGAGCCTTTGTACGTACAGGGAGTCGAGGCACGTCTTGTTGAGAAAAATATGACGAGATTTGCAAGGAACGGAGTGACTGATATTATTACAAACGTACCGGACAGGTATGTAAAAATGAAGAGAGAAGTTTGATGATCACCGGAATCAAAACGGTCTTTGTGATGCTTTTGTAAGAAAAGTTGTATAGTAGGAGAATTGACAAGGAAATGACTAGTGAAGACAGATATATACAAAATAGAAAGATAAAGGCATTTTTCTATAGTCTGGCATATAGGGTTTGCAGGATATTTCCAATAGATCGAAATCGTGTGACGGTAGTGACGTTTGAAGGGCGCGGCGGATTTACATGTAATCCTAAATATATTGTGGAAGAAATGCACCGAAGAAATCCGGATCTGGAAATATACTGGCTCGTAAACAACATGGAAAAGCAGTTTCCTGAGTATATAAAAAAACGTAAAGAAACTCTCTGGAACAGAGCATATTATCTGTCTACTTCAAAGCTATGGATAGATAACTACAGGAAGCCTCTTGGTACCTTAAAGCGTAAAGGTCAGTACTACATCAATACCTGGCATGCAGGACTCGGGTTAAAGAATATAGGTATGTGGAGAGGAAAAGGATTTTCAAAGATCGCGCATCTTGTAAGTAAAAAGGACTCTGAACTCATAGACTATGTAGTTACTGACTCAGAATGGGCAAAGGAATACTTTGTAAAAGGATTGGTGTATGACGGTTCCATAAAAGTCATAGGACAGGCACGCGAAGACATCCTCTATGGAGACAGGTCAGAGATAAAACATAGAGTAAAACAGGCATATAACATATCAGATGACACGAAAGTCGTACTGTATGCTCCGACATTCAGAGAAAAAGGTCAGAAGACCAATAGAAGTGTATATGAAGAAGAGACTACCCTTGATAAGCAAAAAGTACTAAAAACTCTGGAAGAAAAGACTGGTCAAAAATGGGTGATGTTTGAGAGGCTGCACCCACAGATACTTGCGGCACGAAGTAAAAATCCTTTGAAATCAGAACCCGGAGTCATTGATGTTAGCCGTTGGGATGAAGCAAATGAAGTAATAGCAGCATCAGATATGCTTATTACCGATTACTCCAGCATGGCATTTGACGCAGGATGCAACGGAATACCGGTATTTTTGTATGTGGATGATCTGGAGGAATACCGTAAGAACCGTGGGGATCTAAGCTTTGATATTACAGAATGTGGTAAAATAACAGAAAATCATATTGTTACACCTAATATTACTGCGGAGATCCCGTTCGCTGTCGCACAGAATAATGATGAAATGGAAAATAAAATACGTGAATTTGATAAAGACACGTATGTGGCAGCGGTAGAGAAGATGAATAAAGATCTGGGATATATAGGTGACGGGCGAGGAGCAGAAAGAGCAGCGAAGCTTGCAGAAGAACTAATGAGGAAGTAAGTGAGGATTTAAGCATCATAGCTGTAGGATTGAGAGAGCGTAGACATAGGCAGAGGACATGGAAATAATAAGAAATTTGTCATTAGATAGTTTTATAAGTGATATTAAAGAAAAAAGAATAATATTGTTCGGAGCCGGGATACAGGGGAAGAGAGCTCTCATGTATTTTGAAAGTTGGGGATGTGGTGAGAATGTTGTCGGTATTTTAGATAATAATTCTGCTATTCATGGGAGTATGATTCAGAGTGGAACGATTACTACGCAAGTATATGCTCCTGATCAGCTTTATGAGATTTGGAATGAAAATACAATAATAGTAATTGCAAGTTTGTATTATAAAGAAATATATCAGCAGCTGGAAGCTATTGATAGTGATAATAAAATAAAGGCGATCTCTTTAGATGAAATTGCTGATGTGGAATTGGAATTTTCTGATTTTGAGATTGTTCGTGAGTATGACAGGCCTGTAATACCGAAGATAATCCATTATTCCTGGTTTGGCGGAGACAAACCGGACGAGATAAAAAATAATATAGATAGCTGGAAGACGATATGCAGTGATTACGAATTTATAGAATGGAATGAGAGTAATTACGATATAAATAAGTCTGTCTATATGCGTCAGGCGTACGATGTAAAAAAATGGGGGTTTGTTCCTGACTATTTGAGATTAGATGTCTTGTATAAATATGGTGGAATATATCTCGATACAGATATTGAACTTTTAACAAAGCCGGATGATCTTTTATATCAGGAATGTTTTGCAAGTGTTGATGCAACACTGACAATGAATTTGGGAAGTGGTTTTGGCTGCGTACCGGGAACTGAGATAATTAAAGAATTACGGGACTATTATGATAACCGTCTCTTTGTTGATACTAATGGAAAGATCGATAAAACATCATGTAATACGCATTCGTATAATGTATTGAAAAAATATGGATATAAAATAAATAATCGCTTACAAAAGATAAAAGAGATGAATATTTATCCCATGTGTTTCCAAGGAAAGAATCAGCATACGGGAAAAATCAAAAAGACGGAAAAAACCGTGTGGATTCATCATGGGAATATGAGTTGGATGTGAGTTTATTTAGGAGCATAAAGATTTGAAAATACTTATAACAATAATAATTCCAATATTTCACGGCAGGCAGTATTTACCGGATTTAATAGAAATGCTGAAAAAAAATATTGGTATGCTTGGGAATGACTCGTCATATGAAGTAATATTCATAAATGATTGTCCGGAAGAGAAAATAGAGTTAGATAATATCGAAAATGAAAATATACAGGTTTCTGTGATAAATCATAAAGATAATATTGGAATACATGGAAGTCGGGTAGAGGGATTAGAGAACGCAAAGGGTGAATTTATTTGTTTCTGGGATCAGGATGACAAGTGGGCTGATAATTATCTGACCGAACAGGTAAATCATATACAAACTGCTGACGCGGTGGTTTGTAATGGAAGATATGGTCTGGATGCATTTATAATGAACGATGAGGAAGACTTTAATGTTGTTCATGACAATATATCTTATTTGCGCCAATTAAGAGGAATTATGTCTCCGGGGCAGGTTATGCTTCGCAGGTCAAGCATTCCTGATGAATGGAAAAAGTATATTTTAAAGACAAGTTACTGCGATGATGCTTTTCTATGGGTTTTGATGAAGGATGCTGGAAAAAAATTTAATTTATGCAAAAAAGATTTGTACACTCATCGTGAGTCAGATTCCAATACTTCATTAAACAGGAAGCGGAATATTGAATCACTTGAAGAAATGAGAAGTGTGATTGTAGAAAATAATCTTCTTAGTGAGGCAAACAGAGAAATTGTTGTAAAGACTATTTCGGACAGAATTAATATACAGAGCCTAAATCATGATATAGACATCCGCCTTGAAAAGGTGCAAGAACATAAAGAAAGTGTTCTTGCATTTCTTTATGAAAAGAATATAAAACATATTTCTATCTATGGATTAGGTGCAGTCGGTAAAAGAGTTTTTTATACGTTGAAGTCGATAGGACTGGATATTGTAAATGTATACGATCAATCCGCAAATATGGATGGAATGCAAGTTAAACGTATGAATGAGATAGATGATAACGATGATCTGATGATTTTATGTGTTCTTAATGGAAAAGAGGAGCTGTTAAAGAAGATACAGGCAGGAAGAAAAAAGTCAGTGTTATTTATTGATGATTTTTTAAATGAATGCCTGTTAGACATATAAATTAATAAAGAGAAATCTGGTTAGGTATTGATATGAAAAGATTGGTTGTTTACTTAACGTATAGTCCTAAGAATGTTGTTGAAGATTATGTGGGATATATGTTGAAGGAACTTAGAAAAATTTCCACAACGTTAATTGTTATTTGCAATGAAGAAAGTGTTCTAAGTGGAGAAGAGCACATAAAAAAATTTGCTGATAAGTATTATTTTCGGAAAAATATCGGGTTAGATGCTGGTGGATTTAAGGATGCATTGACTAAGTTTATTGGTTGGGATGAGGTAAAAAAATACGATGAATTAGTAATGGCCAACGATTCTTTTTTTGGACCATTTACGGATATAGAGGAATTCTTTGCTGATGCTGAGGCTAGAGAAGGTGATTTTTGGGGATTAATTAAGCATGGTAATTCAAAGAATGTAAAAGAAAGTGTTGCTGAACATATACAGTCATTCTTTATTGCGATTCGTTCATCAATGTTTAATTCTGATGAATTTCAAAAGTATTGGAACGAAATGCCTTATTACAATGATTATAGTGGTGTTGTCAATAATCATGAGAAGTGCTTTACAAAAACATTTCATGATTTGGGTTACAGCTACTTTACAATGGCAAACACAGATATAAATGATTCGGAGAATCCTAAATTTAATCAAAATCAGTACGCTGCATTTCAATATGAATTGATAAAGAAACGAAACTTTCCGTTTTTGAAACGGCAGGAATTGGGCAAAGATATTTCTTCATGGCAAACATCGGAAAATATACAACTTGCGTTGGATTATATAGATAAAAATACAGAATATGATGTTGGTCTTATTTATAAGAGCGTAGCAGGGGCAATGGATTTGCGGATGCTGCAGAGAACTCTATGTCTGAATTATATTTTAGATGAGTCGGATGATGTTGATATAAGAACGGAAGAGACAGCAATTATCCTGTTTGCACAATATAGGAGTGCAGTTGAAGATGTAGATGAAGCTTTAATGGATTTAAAAAAGCAATTTGATGTATTGGTTTGTACAGGTGATCTTTCGATAGCACAGTTGTATAAGAATAAAGGATATGAATGTATTATCGGGCATGGTTTTCTTGAAGTATTAAAGAAGTATGCTGGAAGGGAATACCTGTGCTTAATGTCAGATGTTGATCTGTCGGGGAAAAATGAATTTATTTCAGCCTCTAAATCTACTTTGTATAATTATACGGAAAATCTGATTAAGAGTCCGTATTACTGCGGGGCAGTAATACGGCTTTTCATGGAAAAAGATTATCTTGGAGCGTTAATACCCCCGTTATTGCTCCATGCATCGAATTTTGAAAAAATTAGATGGAATGAATTTAGTGATGCAGATCAATTAAAGAAAGACGTTGAAAGATTAAAGTTAAAGTGTGTAATTGATAATGATGCACAACCTATGATTTCCAAAAATTGTTTATGGCTTAGGGGAGAAGTATTACGACACCTGTTTGAAAAGTGGGATGAAAGGTGGACAGAAATCAAAATTGATAGATTATGGCAGTATATTGTGCAGGATGCAGGGTTCTGTATTGGTCAGATCCAAAGCAGGAGCTATGCGGAAATGTACGGTAATTATATGAGTCGATTTTTGTCCATGGCAGCTGATTATATGGAGAATACTGACTTTGGAAAGGGTTCTTTTGATGATATTGAATTAGAATTGTTTAAGGGCAAATACTTTGATTTTAGAAAGAAGTATTCAAAAATATATGTCTATGGAACAGGGCTGTTTGCGATAAGATATGCTGATTTCTTTAAGAATGTTGAGGCGTACGTTGTTTCTGATGGACAGAGAAAAACGGATGAATTTAATGGAAAGAAAGTATATGAATTATCAGAAGTTGATTTTGATAAAGATACCGGTGTAGTCATATGCACAGGAAAAAAAATGCGCAAAGAGATACGTAAGCTGTTAAACGAGAGAGGCATTAGTAGTTATGTTTGTGTACAGGGATAAAAGGGTGTATTTTGAAAAAAAAAGAATGTTTGCAATGATATTCTTATTTGTTTTGCTATCAATATGTGCGGCTTCACTTTTTTATACACCTCAGAAGACAAAAGAATATGTCCATACAGATGATATAGTTGCAACGATTAATAAAACAAATATTAAAGAGGTTTATAATAAGAAATATAATGTAGATTTTTTGGTGATAGATTTAAATTCTGTAGAAGAAATCACTCCTCATTTGGTGATAAAATTTTGTGAATCAGGGTATAAAAGTTATTACGATGTCTGGACGTATGAAAATGATGACTATACAAAACCTTCAGATATAGTTAGTGCTATAACGTATAGTGGATCAGGTTATGCCGTTATAGATTTAAAAACGGTAGAGAGTGTTACTGCGCTAGGAATACCAAATAATATATACGAAATTGTAGATTGTGTAGAAGTACATGAAAATAAGCCTGTGTTTAGCTATAAAAATGGGAGTTTTAGAGTAGTAAACTTTGTTATTTTCGAAATTCTATTATTATTATGTTCGGTTGTGTTTTTTATAATTGATAGCAAAGAGAAGTATTTGGATAATGCTTTATCTTATGCAAAAAAACATGTTACCAGGCGAAATATGGTAATAGTAGTTGCTATAATAGCTGTATTGGCAGTAATTGCATATAGTTTGGTAATACTAAGTCTACTGATAAAGGGAAAGAATATCGGAAACATCATATTTAAATTTGATAGGCTTATTTTTAGCAGATTTGTTTTAGCATTTGGCGGACTTGCCTCATTTGTTTGGATTATAACAATGCGGAATGAGTTTGAAAGAAAGGCTGCAAAAATATTTTTTGTTCTTGTAATGATAATTGGAACCACTATGATTTTAGTTTGCCCATTTGGAAGAACAATGTGGGATGTAGATTCACATTATAATTGGGCATTGACAGCGTCAACACTTGGAATCAAGAATCAGACAGAAACAGATTTATTAATAACAAGTGCAAATATGAAGTCATGGGTCACAAAGTCATTTGATGAAAATGTTGAACGAATTCAAATGCTAAATGATTCTTATGGAGATATATTAGATAGTTCAAGAGGAGAGATATCGATAGCACATGTTCCAGCGGGTATAGGAATAGCGCTTGGGAGAATGTTTCATTTACCATTTTATTTTGTGTTCTTAATGGGAGAATATGTAAATTTGCTTGTATATTCTTCATTGTGTGCAATAGCAATTAATAGATTAAAGAGTGGAAAATTTATTTTAACAGCTATCGCGTTGTTTCCAACAAATATATTTCTGGCATGTTGTTATAGTTATGATTATTGGGTTAATGGATTTTTGTTTGTTGGGGTAGCGTACTTTGTTTATGAATTACAAAACACAGATAAAAATGTAAGCATGAAAAATGAAATAATAATGTGCTTTTCATTAATGCTTGCCTGTGTTCCCAAGCAAATTTATCTTCCGGTATTAATATTACCGTTTCTTATGCCATGGAAGAAGATAGGAAGTAAGGTAAAGTATTATACGACGGCTATTTCATCGGTTCTTCTATTGGGAATAATGCTTATAGTACGGTCTTTATCTGAAATAAATACCACGGGAGATGTAAGAGGAGGAAATGGCATAAATCCAATAGAACAGGTTCACTTTATATTAAATAATATACCTACATTTATAAGTACATTGTTACGATTTATGAGAGCTGTCCTATCGTTTAGTTATATTAGAGATGCAGTTGCGAGATATGCAAACTTGGGTGAAAATCGAACGTTTGGAAGCATTATTCTTTTTATGGTAATAGCCCTCGCATTCATAGATAAAAAGGAATGCGATAGTCTTGTTGGGAACTGGAAAATAAAGGCTTTCGCTATTAGCAATATGATTCTGGTAACAGCACTTATTTCTACAGCATTTTATCTTGTATTTACACCCGTAGGTTCAAGTGATATTAATGGTGTTCAGCCTAGGTATTTTATAACATTGCTTTATCCGTTAGCAGCAGTAATAGGCTGTGGAAAACGTGGGTTTACGTCAAATCGAAATTACCTTGGTTGGGTTGTGTTTGGAATAGAAACGGTTGCTGTGTTTATTGGAATGAAGCAATGTATGCTCTTATAAGTGATATTGCAGTAGTACTGAGTTATAGGATAGATGAAAAATGAATTATATATTAATGATTTTGTATATTATTATGTCAGTCACAGGAAGCTTGTTGATTAAGATGGCTTCGGTGAAAGACAGTATAGTTTTGCTGGTTGTTCCGGGAATCAATTTTAAAGTCACGCTGATGACGTTATTAGGTATATCATTTTACGGATGTAGTTTTCTTTTATATATTTTCCTGCTTTCAAGGTTGAATTTGTCGTTTTTTACACCTGTTTCAACAGGGTGTGTTTATACACTGATGATGCTTAGTTCTATTGTGCTATTTCATGAAAAAATAAGTGTGACAAACGGAATAGGAATAGCTGTGGTATTGATTGGCGTTTTACTGGTTGTGATGAAATAGTAGAGAAATATTTGAGATACCTATAGTGCGCTGATTTTTTGATCAGTTATTTGAAAAATGTGAATGAGGTTTTTGATGAAGGCGCTTATCATTGTTCCGGCCTATAATGAAGAAAAGAATATAGTAAAGACAATAACAGACATTCAGGAAAATGCTTCGCAGTTTGACTATGTAATAATAAATGATTGTTCTAAGGATAGTACGGCTGATGTATGTGCAAGAAATGGATTTAATGTGGTAAATTTACCAATCAATCTGGGAATAGGGGGAGCAGTTCAAACAGGGTATAGATATGCGTTATCAAGAAAATATGAAGTAGCTGTTCAATTTGATGGGGATGGTCAGCATTCAGCTAAGTTTTTATCTGAAATGCTTGATGAATTAAGAAATAATCAATTAGATGCGGTTATAGGTTCAAGATTTATTGAAAAGATGGGCTTTCAGTCAACAGGTGCCAGAAGGATAGGGATACATATTATTTGCAGTCTTATTCATATACTGACCGGACGAAGAATAACAGACCCAACATCGGGGATGCGTATGATAAATGCAAGGTTAATTAAGAAGTTTGCAGATGATTATCCGAGTGATTATCCTGAACCGGAAAGCCTGGTTCGTATTTTGAAAGAGGGCTATCGCGTAAAAGAGGTGGCTGTGATCATGAATAAGAGAGAAAACGGAACCTCATCCATTAATTCTGTTTGGAAGAGTGTTTATTACATGATTAAGGTCTGTGTTGCGATAATTATCGCAAAATTAGGCTAGGGAGATGCTATAAGTAATGATAAAACAGCAAATTGTATTTGGAATTTTAATTATTTTATATATGGTATTTGTCCTAAGAAGATTAGGCTCAAAACATATTTCCGTAAAGTTTGCATTATTATGGATACCTCTAGGGATAGTGATGTTTGTTTTGGATCTTAATCCGGATTTACTATCATGGATAACAAATAAAATGGGATTGGAGATACCTGCAAATCTTGTGTTTTCTGTTGGAATACTGTTTCTGTTATTGCAGGTTTTTTTGTTGTCAACAGAACTAAGTAAACAGGATGAGAAAGTTCGTGTTTTAGCTCAGAATGTGGCATTATTAAGTAAGAAGATTGAAGATGAAAAGGAAGAATGATTAATGCAGTATAAAGCATCAGACCATACATTTTGTCTATGTGCGTATGGAGAAAGCAGGTATTTGGAGGAGTGTATTCGTTCACTTATAAGGCAGACGTTAAAGACGAATATAATTATTACGACGTCTACGCCCAATACCTACATTTTTGATTTAGCAAAAAAATATGACATACCGGTAATTGTTAATCAATCTGATGAAAAAAGTGAAATAGCAAAGGATTGGAATTTTTCAATTAAGTCTGCGAAAACTCCTGTGGTTACATTGGCGCATCAAGATGATATTTATAAGCATAATTATGCAGCTGAAATATTAAAACGTATAAATCAGGCAAAAAGACCGTTGATAGCATTTTCTGATTATTCGGAGTTAAGAGGTGGATATGAGGTAAAAAATAATCGGTTGTTAAAAATAAAGAGAGTAATGCTTTTTCTGTTAAGAGGTAGGATTTTTGAATCCTCTATGTTTATAAGAAGAAGAATTTTATCGTTTGGTTCCCCTATTTGCTGCCCATCTGTAACTTATATCAGAGATAATCTTTCAGAACCAATTTTTGAAACAAAATATCGAAGTGATGTTGATTGGCAAGCTTGGGAAAAAATCTCACGGTTAAAAGGTGATTTTGTATTTGTTCCAAAGATACTAATGTCACACAGGATTCATGAGGAGTCTGCAACCACTGCTATTATTAAGGATAACGACAGAACTCGTGAAGATATGGAAATGTTCAGGAAATTCTGGCCGAAATACGTAGCAAAAGTTTTGGAGCATTTCTACAGAAAAGGGGAAGACAGTAATACTTTATAATTTGCAGTTAAGAGAGTTTATTGGGTGAGAAATGAATAGTTATAGCATTGAAAGTTTAATTTATAATTCTATAAAAATAGCTGTATTTGGTACAGGTAGATTTTTTAGGAATCGAATAAATACTATAAATGATGAAATTGTCGTATTTTTAGACAATGATCCTGATTTATGGAATACATATTTTAATGGCTGTAAAGTTATTTCTCCGAATAATGTTCGTGACTACGAGTTTGATTATATTTTGCTTATGAGTGTAAAAGCTGATGAAATGAGGCAGCAGCTTTTACAAATAGGAGTAAATGAAGATAAGATAATGGTATATGACCAATATCTCAGATACCAATTCAAGAATGTGGTCAATACATATGGAAAATCCCCGTTGATAGGTGATTATAAGAAAAGAATTGCTCTTGTTACAGTTCCGTTAGATTATAATGGTGGCTCGATTGCTTTGATATATGCTGCGAGAGCTTTAATGCTCAATGGTTATTATGTAGAGATTGTTTGCGCTGAGGCCAATTCGGATTTTTTTACGGAATTGATAAATACAGGTATGGTCATTTCGGTGTATCCGTATCTTGATTATGCAAATAAAAATGAATTGTGGTGGTTCAAAAAGTTTGATGCGGTCTTTATCAATACTTTTCAGATGTCAGAGGTTGCAAAACGTATTAGCAGCATAATGAGACCGTATTTGTGGATACATGAGGCGTCTGAGTTTTATGAGAAAGTATCAGTAGAATTGCAAAAAAGACTGAGGAGTGAAGACTATTCAGATATTGATGTGCTGGCAGTCAGCCCAATTGCAGAAGCAAATTTTCAGCAGTACTTTTCAGATGTTAATACAGAACTATTTCCGTATGGTATTCCTGATACTCAGGTTGAACGAAAAAAGTCCGATGATTGTAAAATTGTCATTGCGATAATTGGTGTGGTTAATGAGCGTAAAGCACAGAAAGATTTACTAGATGCTGTTCGCATGCTTGAATCTTCGTTACGGGAAAATCTGCGTATATTAATTATTGGTACGATATGTGAAGATGAGTATTCCAATTTAGTAAGGAAAACAGCATCTGAGATGCCGGAAGTCGAAATAAAGGGGAACTTATCACGTTCGGAAATGGATAAGGTTTATTCAGAGATTGATATTGTAGTCAATCCCTCTAAGGAAGATCCGTTACCAATAACTATTACTGAAGGTATGATGAATTCAAAAGTCTGCATTTGTTCAGATAAATGTGGTCAGGCTGATTTTATAAAACCGTATGAGGATGGATTGGTCTGTCGAGCAGAAGACACGCAGGATCTGGCTGACAAGATCGAATGGTGTTTAAATAATAGAGATAAATGGAAAGAAATAGGTCAACATGCAAGAAAACTTTATGAACAGAAGTTTTCAATGGAAAGCTTTGGGAGGAGACTTGTAGAATTGGTTGAGAGGAAATTTGTTTGATGCCTAAGATTAGTTTTATATTGCCGTCACTTAATGTAGTTGATTATATAGAAAAATGTATTTCTAGTGTTCTTCTGCAGACAGAAAAGGATATTGAGGTTATCTGTATTGATGCTGGCTCTGATGATGGTACGCTTGATATTCTTAGACGTTATGAAGTTGAAGATTCAAGGGTAAGGATAATTATTAGTCCTGTTAAGAGTTATGGGTACCAGGTTAATCTTGGAATCAAAAATGCATCCGGAGAATATCTTGGAATTGTGGAGACGGATGATTATATTGAGTCGGATATGTCTGAAAAATTATTGGACGCTGCAGATAAATATCATCCGGATGCGGTTAAGTGCAACGCTATGTCATTTAAGGAATTGGATGGAACGATTTCAGGTCGTGAAATTCGTTACTTAGGAAGTGAACACTTGTATAACAGACTTTTGACAGGTGATGAGGTTTTGCAGCTCAGGTGTTTAGACTACAATATTTGGAATGGGATTTATCGACTTGATTTTTTGAGAAAAAACCATATTTTCTGCAATGAAACAAGAGGAGCTGCCTTTCAGGATATTGGTTTTTTGCAGCGAATGTACAGTTTTTTAAAATCAATTTTTTTCTTAGATGAATCGCTTTATGTTTATAGGCTCGATCGTGATGAGTCGTCCAGTTATAGTCCCAGATGTTTGATTAATGCGTGTTCTGAATATAAGAGTATATTAGAAGAATGTTATTTGTCAGATTTTGATGAATCAGTAGTTGGAAATAAATCCGATTCGGTAATTATGAATGAACATTTGCCATTCATTGCAATAAAAATGGCGGATTCATTTCTTGTTGAGTATTCAAAAGTTCTTTTTATGGAGAAGTATGATTTCCACTCATTATTTCTTACTGAACCATATAAGTGGTTTAAGGAGCAACTGACGAAGTTTATTGATAAAAAGATTCTTACGGAAAAGCTACTCGGACGAAACAGATGGGTAATGTTGTGTTTTTTATTAGAATCAGAGTCATCATATACTATATATAAAAAAATAGAGGATACAGAACCGGCTGTGAATGAAGAGTTGAGAAGAATGGTGTTGGGAAGAAAGGTTGTAATATTTGGCTCCGGCACATGGGGAAAATGTCTTAGAGATATGCTGTTTGATTTGGGAATAGCTATTGATTGTATCGCTGATAATATGGAATCAAAGTGGCACGAAAAAACAGAATTTACGCCGGCAGTTATGAGTCCGGAAAAAGCATATAAGTTGTATCCGAATGATGTGTACGTCATTGCAAATAAAAATTATTACAGAGAGATGGAAGAGCAACTAAAGATAATAGGTATAAATAGTAAGAACATATTTGTATGGAATCGTTGATTATTTTTTGAAAAAGATATTTCTAAACAAGTATAGCCATGAATCAGTCAGTAGAATTTAAAAATATAGAAAAGAAAAATAAAATTGAAAACGCTAAGATTGAAGAAGCCAGGAGAATAGCGTCTGAGATTGAGAAGAATCTTCACGTTGGTATTTTTGCGTGGTATGACTTTAGAGAGAAATCGGATATCTTACTTATGGATAATAGATACCCTGAGGATATGGAGATTTATTCGGATTATCTTAAGGAAAAAGGACATACCATTGAGAGAATTTCTGTTGATCAGATAGAGGAGATCACAGAAAAATCTTATGACTATATTATAGGTATTGGAACAGCGGAACTAATAAAAGACAGAATAACTGTGTTCAAAAAATTACAGAGTCTTTTGAAAACAGATGGACATCTGCTTTTGGCTGTCGATAATCGTTTCGGTTTACGTTATTTCTGTGGTGATCGAGATCCGTTTACAGATAGAAATTTTGATGGAATTGAAAATTACCGTAGGATAAGTATTGATGATCGAAAGAAAATGACAGGGCGTTGTCTTTCTGACCATGATATTAGGGAAGCGCTTCGTGAGTCAAAGCTTATTACTAAGAGAATGTCTGTTATGCCGGATATCAGGTATCCGCAGCTTTTTTATGCTGAAGATTATCTTCCGACAGAAGAACTCAGCATGAGATATTTCCCCATATATAATTGTAATAAGGCTGTTTTCTTAGAGGAGCATTGGCTTTATACGGATCTGATCCAAAACGGAATGTTTCATCAGATGGCGAATGGTTATTTTTATGATTGCGTCAATGATGGATACAGTGAGGAGCTCACAAATGCAGAGCATGTAACACTGGCAATGGATCGTGGTCGTGAAAATTCTGGAATCACTATTATCAAAAGAAATGGCACTGTTTGCAAGAAACCTGTTTTCTCAGAGGGAGCATACAAGACGCAGGCTCTGATAGATCATAATGCTGATCTCAATGCAAGGGGTATTCGTACTATAGAAGGCAAAGATGAAAACGGAAGTTTCGTGATGCCCTTTGTAAAAGCAGAGAATGGTATGCAGTATTTCGGACGGATCATTAAGCAGGATAAGGATTTGTTTGTTCGTGAGATGGACAAATTTATGCAGATCATTCTTGATTCGGCAGAACATGTGGCTGAACCGGATGAGGATATTTTGAAAGATATGTTGCCTCAGGGTATGAAGTCTGAGGATATCCGGAACACTGATGGTAGTACCGGTACATGGCTTGCAAAGGGCTATTTGGATTTGGTTCCATTAAATGCTTTCCATACAGATGATGGATTTTTGTTTTTTGATCAGGAATTTTGCTCTGGAGTTTATCCTGCAAGAGCAATCATGATCAGAGCACTTCACATTGCATATGCGTGTGGTGATTGGATGGAACGTATCATTCCTCAGGATTTTTTCTATGAAAGATATGGTTTGGCTGAGAAGCGTCAGGATTGGGACTGGTTTCAGAGTAGTTTTACGATGAAGCTCAGATATCAGACTGAGATGAGTGATTTTTGGAAAAAGAATGGTATGGATGGTGGTTTAATAAGTGTTAACCGCCAAAAAATCAATTATTCCAATATAGACTATCAGCGTATTTTTGTTGATATTTTTCGTGATACGGATAAAAAGAAATTGTTTCTGTTTGGATCGGGGAACTTTACAAATAAGTTTGTGACGATGTATAGGAACGATTTTGAAATATGCGGATTACTTGATAATAATTCATCAGTTCAGGGAACGGAAAAATACGGTTATCCTGTGATTTCTCCGGATGAGCTTAAGAAGTTCTCAGCAGATGATGTAAAGGTGATCATTTGTATTAAGAATTATATTCCGGTGTTAAAACAGCTTGAGAGAATGGGTATACAAGATGTGAGTGTTTATGATACATCTATGACTTATCCTCATAGCAGAAAAATTGTTGTGTCGAATGCTCAGGGACAGGAACCGAAGAAATATAAGGTTGGTTACATAGCCGGAGTATTTGATCTGTTTCATGTAGGACATTTGAATTTGCTGAGGCGAGCAAAGGCGCAGTGTGAGTATTTGATCGTCGGTGTTGTATCTGATGAGGCTGTTCGTAAGAATAAGAGAAAGGTACCGGTTATTCCTTTTGAGCAGCGTATCGAGATCATCAGAGGGTGCCGCTATGTGGATGAGGCAGATGAGATACCGTACGGATTTGCAGATACGGATGATGCATGGAGAAAGTATCATTTTGATGCACAGTTTTCGGGAAGTGACTATGCAGATGACCCGTATTGGCTGAAAAAGCAGGAGTGGCTCCGAGAGCATGGTGCTGAACTGGTTTTCTTTCCCTATACTCAGGAGACAAGTTCGACGAAGATAAAAGGATTGATAGAGAAAAGTCTTATTGAGTAGCAATATTACTAGTGATACGTTTGGGAAAGGTGTTGGTTGCAGACTATTCTCGGTGGATTTTATTTGTGAGGTGAAGATTGATGGGAATGTATCTTAATCCGGGAAATGAGGGTTTTAAGAACATTGTAAACGGTATATATAGAGATAAAACCGGACTTATAAATGTGATCAATTCGACTTTGAATACACCGGATAAGCTTACGTGCATCAGTCGACCCAGGAGATTTGGTAAGTCCTATACCGCTAAGATGCTTAGTGCGTATTATGACAGATCGTGTGAGGATTCTAGAGAACTCTTTATAGATAAAAAGGTTGCGGAATCAGATACTCATCTTTCACATTTAGGTGAGTACAATGTGATTTATATTGATGTTACAGGTTTTTTTTCAGAGGAACAGCCCATTGATAAACTTGTTTCAAATATTAGAAAAAAGATAGAGGCGGATTTGCTTAAAGAATATCCTTCTTTGGGCAAAGAGTTATCTTTTTCAGAGTTGTTGTTAAGGACAGTAGAGGTGGCATCTACGAAGTTCTTTTTCATAATTGATGAATGGGACGCGCCTTTTCGTGAATACGCAGATAATGAAAAATTGTTAGAGGAGTATATAAATTTCCTTAGAGATGTCTTTAAGAACGGAAATGTTACGGATAGGGTTATAGCTGGCGCTTTTATGACGGGAATACTGCCTATAAAAAAATATGGACATCAGTCAGCTATTTCTGATTTTAGGGAATATACAATGATCCAGCCTTCGATTTTTGCAGAGTATGTTGGATTTACATGTAAAGATATTGACTGGCTTGAAAATCAATATACTATTGACAGAGAAAAGCTGAAAAAATGGTATGATGGATATTCCTTTTCCGGAATAGGAGAAATATATAATCCGAATTCGGTTATACAGGCAGTCAGGACAGGAGTATATGATACATACTGGTCAAAGACTGAAACATTTAATGCGTTGCTGGATTATATCAGACTTGATACCAATAATTTGCAGTCGGATCTCATCCAGATGGTCGGCGGCAATGAAATGCCTGTCGATACGGCTACATTTCAAAATGATATGACTTCTATCCGTACAAGAGATGATGTTCTTTCTCTGCTTATTCATTTAGGATATCTTGCATATGATAATGAGAAACAGACTGTACGTATTCCAAATGAAGAAATTCGACGTGAATTTATTAGCACTATCAGAGTAGATGATCATGAAGTAACTACAAAGATAATAAAGAATTCTGATCAGCTTATATACGATACGATCAATGAGGATGAAGAAGCGGTTGCCGCAGCGATTCAGGAAGTACATGATGCTGGTACATTTGGCGTATCACCGTTATTTTACAATGATGAGCAGGCTCTTAGATCTATTGTCAAGTTTGCATATATCAGTTGTGCGAATAGATATATGAAAATAGAGGAGCTTCCTTCGGGGCATGGCTATGCTGACATAGTATATATTCCTAAAACAGAAGAAATGCTGCCTGTAATGCTTATAGAATTAAAGGTTAATGGCAGTTCGGAGGGGGCTATAGAGCAAATTCATAACAATAACTATCACAAGGTTTTTGAAGGAATAACAAATGATGTGATCTTGTGTGGAATTAGTTATGATAAAAAAACGAAAAAACATACTTGCAAAATTGAAAAAATCAGATTGAGATGAATTATTTGTGATTGTGGGAGAAAATCCATGGAAATACTATTAAACTCAACAGCGTATGTTGAGCTGAGGCGGCCGGGACAGGCTGTCGGAGATATGAAGAAGGCTGGTTTTAGAAGTGCGATGCTTGATATGAGTGTTTGCAGCGGAATCAGAGACTTTTTGTATACTGATAAGGCGAGGAAGGAATCGCAGGAGAATGGATTATTATTTATCCCGGATGATCCGAGTCGTATTGCGGAGAAGCTTGCGATATTATTGGATACTTTTAAGAAAAACGGGATAGACTTGCCTGTTGCACATGCCACAAGAATTGGTTTTCCGGAAGACGGCAGGGAACCTGACAGAGATTTATATTTTCGGGTGCTTGAGGAAGAAGTCAGATTTGCTGCAAAACTTGGTTGCAGAGCTATAGTTGTGAGCCCGTTTCATCTGCAGGGAACTGATGAGGAAGTATTTGAGTATAACCGGCAGAAATATCTGCGCTTAGCTGAAATTGCTAACGAGGTATTTGAGAAGGGTACTGAAAATTGCGGCAGTCATCCGATGAAGATACTTCTTGAAAATCAGTACAAGCCCTTTGAGGGTCATCTGGTTCGAGGGATGCTGTCTGATACGGCGGAGATCATTGAATGGCTTGACAGATTAAATCATGACGCAAAGCACACGGATGCATTTGGCTTTTGTCTGAATATAGGTCATTGCAATGTTTGCGGTCAGGATATATATGAATTTGCTTATGCGCTTAAGTGTAGGATAGATGCTGTCATGCTTTATGATAATGATGGTCATAATGATGATACGATGGTTCCTTTTACAAGCATTGTGGGTGGCAGATCTGCGACAAATTGGCATGAGGTAATAAAGGGACTACGTTCCATAAGCTTTGACGGATATCTTATTATGGACATTGGCTCGACGGCTGCGAATTTCCCTATAATCCTTATGCCGGAGCTTTTAAGTCTGGTATATCGTCTTGCAGAGTATTTTAAGTGGCAGATTCAGATGGCAGATGCCATGAAAAAATATGATCATGTGGTTCTTTTCGGCGCAGGCAATATGTGTCGGAATTATATGAAAAACTATGGTGAGCAGTATCCGCCGCTTTTTACATGCGATAATAACTCTGCGCGCTGGGGTGAAGAATTTTGTGGGCTGACTATTGAGTCACCGGAGAGATTAAAGAGTTTACCGGAGAACACAGGTATTTTTATCTGTAATGTATATTACCGGGAAATAGAAAAGCAGCTGAGAGATATGGGTATTACCGAGAGTGTGGAGTACTTTAATGATGAGTATCTGCAGACTTTTTACATGGATCGTTTGAAGGGATTATAGTTACAGTTCACACGTAAACGGAGCATTTACTGCGGAGTTTACGACCAAAAAAGTTGAATAGCCATTGGATTTTGCCCATCGCCGCAGGCGATTTAATTGGCAAAATCCGTTACGTGAACGAGCTGTAAGCGAGTGAACAGTAACGGATTATAAATTCAGAGAAAGGTTTTATATGCTTGAGATAGGTGTACAGACTCATAATGTTATCATGGATGAGAATCCCGACGAGGGATTTAAGCTTCTTCATGATACAGGATTTACGTGCTGTGATTTTTCGTTGAATTTTTATCTGAAAAACACTGATTTATATAAATTTGAACTTAATAGATTTTTTGACAGATCCACAGAGGAATTAAAAGATTTTTTCAGACCGCATAAGGAAGCGGCTGAACGAAACGGTATCCGGTTTCATCAGATGCATATGCCATATCCTAATTTTGTTCCGGGAGCTCCGAAGGAATTAAATGATTATCTGGTTCGTGAGATGGCACCGAAGAGCATGGAAATTTGCGATTATTTGGGGTGTAAATATATCGTTGTACACGGATTAAAGGTTAAGCAGTATTATGGCTCAGAAGAAGCGGAGTGGGATGCTACGGAGAAGTTTCTGGATACGGTTTTTCCAATTGCCAAAGAACGTGGAATCGTGATCTGTGTTGAAAATATCTATACAGGAGTAGGAAGGCATATTTTAGAGGGACCCTGCTGCGATGCGAGAAAGGCAGCAGAAAGGATCGATCGGATAAATGAGAAATATGGCGCGGAAGTACTTGGATTCTGCTTTGATACCGGTCATGCAAATCTCGTAGGTATTGATTTTGAGAAGTTTATAAATATCATCGGAAAGCGTCTTAAAGTACTGCATATTCATGATAATGATGGTATTTCAGATCTGCACCAGATCCCGTTCACCTTTACTAAGACTAGAGAAAACAGACCATCTACAGACTGGGATGGTTTTATCAGGGCTCTTAAAAATGTTGGTTTTAAGGGTGTTATGAATTTTGAGACTGCACCGGTTCTTTCATCTTTCCCTGAAGAACTGAGACCGGAGGCGCTTCGGATGATCGCGTCTATTGGGCGGTATTTTGCAGACAAGATCTGCGCGTCAGATGACGCGCAGAAGCTCCAGATCTTTTGAAATTATAAGTGCGTCTGCTCTTGAGCCGATGTCGAGACAGCCTATCTCGGGATAGGCGCCGATACTCTTGGCAGGATTGGCAGTGGCTGCGGTTATCGCGTGTTCCAGTGGTACTCCAAAGGTCACTGCTTTTTTCATGCAGTCAAAAAGGTTTGTGGCAGATCCGGCGAGGGTTCCGTCAGTAAGTGTTGCGTGGTTTCCACGCTTGATGACTTTCTGTCCTCCGAGTTCGTATTCTCCATCCTGCATGCCGGTGGCTTCCATGGAATCACTGATAAGGGTGACTCTGTTTGATCCAAATAGCTTAAAGATGCTGCGTATCATGGACGGATGGATGTGGATGCCGTCACAGATTAACTCTGTAAATACATACTTACTGTCGGCAGCAGCTCCGAATACGCCCGGATCTCTGTGGTGGAAGGGCGGCATTGCATTGCAGAGGTGTGTTATGTGATTTGCTCCGCTCTTAAAGGCTGCCATCGCTTCATCGTAGGTGGCGGAGGTATGTCCTACGGAGATATTTACCTCATCTTTTAATTCTTTAATAAAGTCTAGTGAATTATCAAGTTCCGGAGCCAGAGTCACGAGTTTTATGCGGTTTCCGGAGAGATTATTCAATTTTTTGAACATTTCTATGTCGGGATTTTCTATATATTTCTCGTTCTGTGCTCCTTTTTTTTCGGGAGATATGAATGGACCCTCCATATTTATACCGGCGATACGGGCGTATTCCTGTGAGGTGCCGTCGACGGATTCTTCCACTTCTTTAACAGTTTCAAATATTCCTTTAAGTATGTCAAAGGAATAGGTCATTGAGGTGGGGCAGTAGCTTGTGATACCGCATTTCTTTTCGTATTTCAGGATTTCCTTTAGTCCATCAGCAGAGGCATCACAGAAGTCGTGTCCGTTGGCGCCGTGGGAATGAATGTCCACGAGCCCCGGGATCACGTAATTTCCCTCTGCATCGATTACGATCTGATCCTCTAATGCTGAAATGCTGTCGGATACGATCCTCTTATTTGCAATATAGAGATCCTTTTTATGAAAGAACCCGTCAGGGCAGAAAACATTTCCGTTTTTTATGATCATTTATTTGTTCCATCCCTTCTGTCTATCAGATGACCGCCTGGCATGATATCGTGTTCTTTGAGGATTTTGCTCAGAGCATCCTCATCTGCGATGATAGTTACGTTATTGTGCAGCTGCAGGATAGATGCAGGAACCGAAGGTGTTATAGGCCCGCATATGCTGTCATACAGAGCATCAGCCTTATTTGCACCGGTTGCGATGAGCAGGATACGTCTTGCCTGCATGATGCTTTTAATACCCATCGAGTATGCATATCTCGGTACGTCATCCCTGGATGCAAAAAAGCGTGCATTGGCATCGATGGTGTTTTCGCTAAGAGTCACGCAGTGGGTCTCTTTATCAAAGGCACTGCCGGGCTCGTTAAAGCCGATATGTCCATTACATCCTATGCCTAAGAGCTGCAGATCGATACCGTCTGAGGACTTGATGATACTATTGTAGCGGGCACATTCTGTTTCAGCATCTGATTCCAGACCGTTCGGGATATTTGTGTTTTCCGGCTTTATATTAATATGGTCAAAAAAGTTTACATGCATAAAGTGATAGTAGCTCTGCTCGTCATCAGGACCGAGTCCCTTGTATTCGTCGAGATTTATGGACTTTGCCTCATAGAAGTCCAGATCACCTTTTTTGTACCATTCGATCAGCTGTTTATATGTACCGATCGGTGAAGAACCCGTAGCAAGTCCAAGTACGGCGTTGGGCTTCATGATGATCTGCGCAGATATGATATTTGCGGCCTTACGGCTTAGATCGTTGTAGTCTTTTGCTTTATATATACGCATGAGAATGCCTCCGTTTATGAGATTTGCCTTTAGTATAGTTCGGTGATGATGGATAAACCATAGATCGGGTAAATACTGAAAGTACTTTCACATATTTCGGAAAATAAGAAAAAATGTACATAGATGATGGTATGTGTGATAATATGAGTCGGACGGCTGATGGTCGAAGTGTCTCATCACAACCCTCCATTTGCCGAACGACTCATGTTATGATGAGAGGGTCAAAATTAAGGAACAGAGCAATGAAGCGAGTCCATGTCTTATTTAGGCAGGGGCTTCATTTATTATTAAGGGATCGTATTGCAGCTGAAGGGATTTTTATTGTTATGGATTATATTAATGAGACAAAGCAAAGGATAGAGAGTAAGTATGATGAGATGACCGCAGTGGAGAGAAGCATTGCGGATTATTTTATGAAAAATAAGAAAGTGAAAGATTTTTCATCTAAGAATATCTCTATTAAGCTTTATGTATCCGAAGCTACATTGTCTCGATTTGCAAAAAAATGCGGATATAAGGGTTACAGAGAGTTTATCTTTTCTTATGAAAAAGATCTGGAAAATGAGGATAATGCTGAAGCGGAGCGTGATATAAGTGCGATCACGAGAAAAGTGAAACAGACTTATGGGACATTGATGCATGAGTCTTTTCAAATGCTTGATGAGGAAAAAATCCGTCGGATAGCCGGTATCATGAATGACGTTAGAAAGGTATTTATTTACGGCGTTGGGAGTTCCGGTTTTGCTGCAGGCGAGTTTCAATATCGCTTTATGCGGATAGGTCTGGATGTGGCAGCATTCACGGATTTTCAGATGATTCCTATAAGTGCAGCACTTGCGAGTGAGGATCATCTGATAATAGGAATATCGCTGAGTGGAACGACGGATATCATTTCTGAGGGACTTAAGATCGCAAAGGAAAAGGGCGCACGGACAGTACTTATAACGGCAGATACGTCTAGCGGTGCGGTCACGTACGCGGATGAGGTGATACAGGTGGCGTTTTCTAAAAATCTGGACACAGGAACCGTAATCTCGCCGCAGTTTTCGATACTTGTCATGATCGATGTGCTGTATTCATATTATTTTGAAAACGATTCGTATTTTAAGGCGCAGAAGTATAATCAGACGCTGAGTGCTATTAAGAAAGAAGGTGTAGATAATGGAGAAAAAATGCTCTGAATTTTATTTTTTAGGTGTAGATATAGGTGGAACAGAGGCGAAGATCGGATTACTGAATAGTGATGGAGAGATACTTGAAAGGGAAAGCCTGCCTGTTGCATTTGATGGTTATGAGACACCGATCCTCGAAACGGTAAAAAAAGGAATTGGTGATTTTATCGGCAGGATAGACATGCCAAGAGAGAGGCTCCGTGCGATCGGTGTATCTGCTACTGGGGCTATTGATTCTAAAAAAGGTCTGGTTGCAGGCAGCGGCGGACATATAAAGAACTGGCTTGGAAGCACTATTAAGGACACTCTTGAAAGTGCTTTTGGAGTGCCTGTTTTTGTGTTAAATGATGCCAATGCTGCAGCTCTTGGTGAGATGTGGAGAGGGGCTGCACGCGATAAGGAAAATGTTGTGGTCATAACTATTGGAACCGGTGTTGGCGGCGGAGTAGTGGTTGATGGTCATATTCTGCTTGGGCACAAGGGTTTTGCCGGCGAGATCGGATATATAAAGCCCCCGTTTGTAAGTGATACACCACTGAAAGGTCGCGGATGCTATGAGGACTATGCATCTATGTCAGCGTTGGTACGAATGGTTGAAGATTGTGCAAGAGAAGGGATTATTGATCAAAAATTTGCGGATGCTCCAAACGGAAGGATGATCTTTGAGGCAATAAAAGACGGAGATACTGCTTTGGAGAAGCTCACAGAGCATTGGATTGATAATATAACAGCAGGCATAGTGAGCCTTGTGCACATCTTTAATCCGGAGATGATCCTTATCGGAGGTGGTGTTTCAGCTCAGAAAGAGCTATTTATAGATAAGCTCAGAGCCAGAGTCTTTGATAATGTAATGGATGAATTTAAAATAGATCTGGAACTTAAAGCTGCTGAACTGAAAAACGATGCCGGTATGATAGGTGCAGTGAAATTCTGTATTGATTCGATAGAAATAAATAATGTGTGATGAATAGGATAAAGCCCCTGAAATTTGTGAGAATTTTCAAATTTCAGAGGCTTTTTCAATGCATTTTGAAAGTACATTCAGAATCTCCTGCATCCATTGTAAACACAAAAAAACGAACATATACTATTTATCACAAAGGGGAACATGAAATGCAGGTAAGAGAAATTATTGGTAAAGATAGAGAAATCGTAATCGAATTAAATAAAGAGATAAGCATCATAGACCCTGAGTCACCGTATAAGATGAGCCTTGAGAAAAAAAACGGCAAAGGGTATGAGATACAAAAAAATGATGATCTGATAACGGTGAAGTATGAAACAACACCGGAACTTGGCAGGGCAATTTTAAGAGTCAGCACGCTTGAGGTACCGGAGAGCGAAAAGTCGCTTAAAGGTGTAAAAGAAAAAGCGGACGGTAAATGCTTTGATGATTTCGGCATAATGTTGGATGTATCAAGAAATGCTGTGCTGAAGGTAAGTACGGTAAAAAAAATGCTCCGTCTGGCAGCTCTTATGGGATATGACTTTGTAGGGCTCTACATGGAGGATACCCTGAAAATCGAGTGTGAACCTTACTGGGGTTATCAGAGAGGTGCCTACACAGCGGATGAAATCCGGGAAATGGATGACTATGCTGCATCTATTGGCATGGAGCTCCGGCCTTTCATACAGACACTTGCTCATGTAAATCAGGTTACACGCTATGAGGAATATGCTGAGATCATAGATACGGGGGATATTCTTCTTGCAGGAGAAGGCAGAACAGCTGAACTAATAGATCATCTTCTCGGAACAGTTGCAAAGCTGTTTCATACAAAGAAGGTCAATATAGGGATGGATGAAGCTTATCTCGTAGGACGCGGCAGATATACGGATAAAAACGGGTATGAGCCCAGAAAAGAGATAATGCAGAAGCATCTGAAACTTGTGCTTGATACCTGCAGAAAATATGGCCTGAAAGCACAGATGTGGAGCGATATGTTTTTTGGATTTGCTGCTCCGGAAAATGTCTCTGAGAAAAAATCCGAGGGAATAGTTCCGGAGGATGTGGAGATATGTTACTGGGATTACTATTCACAGGAACCGGAACATTATGAAGAGCGGATAAAAGCTCATCTGGCTCTTACAAAAAATGTTGGATTTGCCGGAGGAGCATGGAAATGGAGTGGGATCGCGCCGCATGATCGCTACAGTATAAAGGCAAATGAAGCAGCTATAGGTCAGTGTAGAAAATATGGGTTAAAGTCATATACCGTTACCTGCTGGGGCGATAATGGTGCGGAAGCCGGATGCTTCTCTATTTTGCCTGTGATATATAAAACAGCAGAGATGGTATATGGAGACAGAAACAGCGATGCAGAGTTTATGAGCCTGACAGGTATTGGCATAGAGGATTTCTTAAAGATAGACGACGCAAATCCATATCTGGAAAATGGCGACAGACATAATAATATAAGCAAATTTTTGCTTTTTAATGATCCGTTGTACGGAACATTCGATCCGCTGATACCGGATGACCTGATGGAAAGATTCCACAAAGCTGATGGAGAGCTGAAGGACGTTATAAATAAAGCCGGACAGGAATACCGTTATCTCTTTGAGACAGAAAGAGTATTAGTAAGGGTACTTACGATCAAGGCTGATATGGGTATAAGGATCAGAAATGCATATAAAAAGAGGGATAAAGAGGCCTTAAAAGATATTTCGTCTGAAATCCTGGAAAAGCTGGTTCCCGACATAGAGCTGCTTTATGAAGAATTTAAGGAGCAGTGGCATAGAGAAAATAAGGACCATGGATTTGAAGTACAGGCTATAAGATTCGGTGGACTGATACAGCGGCTCAAGGATGTAAGGCAGATGATAGATAATTTTATCGATAAAAATGATCCAATAGAAATCTTAGAAGAGGAACAGAAGGGATTTGCTTATTGTACGGCAGATGGTATCGACACGATGAATTATAATCTGTGGTCAAATATCGTATCGCCAAATGTAATAGGGTAGTATTTGAACTTTTTAAGAAAAATGTTCAAATTTTTTACCACTGTTCCGTGGGGTATTTGGAACAGTAAGGACTATAGATCATTAGTTTATTCTTAAGATCGGGAGGAAACAAAGGATGAAAAAAAGGGTTTTGAGCATTGTGCTCTGCGGCATTATGGCACTTAGTTCATTAACAGGATGTGGAAGCAGTGCTTCCGGAGATTCTGCAAAGGCAGCAGGAACAGCTGCAGCAGAGACAACGATCGAGTTTTGGACTATAGATTTAAAGGCATCTTTCGGAGATTTCTTTAATGACATGATCGCAAAATACGAGGCAGATAATCCGGGAGTGAAGATCAACTGGACGGATGTACCGTATGATGATATCAAGTCAAAGCTGGTAACTGCTGTAGCAGGTGGAACAGCACCGGATGTAGTAAATCTTAATACGCAGATGACGCTTACTCTTGCGGCGCAGGGAGCGTTGGTTGACCTCAATAAAGAAGCAACTGAGGAACAGAAGAGCATCTACACAGAGAGCCTTTGGAAGTCAGCAAGCATCGGTGATTCAGTATATGCTTTCCCGTGGTATGCATCACCGGATATCATGTTCTACAACAAAGATCTTTTTGATCAGGCAGGAATGAAGGTGCCGACGACTTTTGAGGAAGCTCTTTCAGAGTGTGATGAGTTTCATGAGAAGACAGGCGCATATCTCTTTACACCGGATTCTTACTTTAATCTCCTTATATCTGAAAACATGGATGTGATCAGTGACGACGGAAAATCTGCTGTATTTAATAATGCGGATTCCCTTGCACTTCTTGAGAAGTATAAGGAATACACAGATAAGGGTTCGATCTCCAAGACAAAGTGGGGCGACTGGGATGAAGAACTTAAAGAATTTGAGTCAGGAAAGCTCGCGATCGTAAGTTCATCCGGTTCTTCTCTGTCACGTATCAAGGACGAAGCTCCTGACATTTATGAAAAGGTAGCCATCACAACACCTCTCACAGGATCCAATGGTCTCAGCCGTAATCCGCTGATGAACCTCGTAATCCCTGAGGCAAGCAAGAATCATGAAGCAGCTATCGCATTTGCAAATTATGTGACAAATGATGATAACCAGCTGGCTTTCTGTAAGACTGTTTCTATCTTCCCGTCCACAAAGAAGGCAAGTGAAGATCCTTATTTTACTTCTGATACAGAGTCTCTTGAGGGACAGGCAAGTGCAATGTCAGCAAAGGCAAGTCTTACATCTGAGGACTTCTCTCTCGGCATAGGCAATCAGAGTACTATCGAGGATGCAATTAACAGAGTTTATGAGGCAGTTATCATTAACGGTGATGACAGCAAGCAGGCACTTGACCAGGCAGAAGCAGATGTGAACGCAATTCTTGCGGAGAATGCAGAGTAAAAGAGTATGTAAAGGGTTTTGGACAGATCAACATTTCCGGCGGGGGGATCTCCCCTCGTTGGGAATGTTCATATGAGTAACGGAACTCTGAAAATAATAAACACGTTCTTTCGTGGAGGGGTATATGCGTACAAAGACAGCAACAATGAAAACCAGGCGGACGATAAACGCATATGGATTTATGGCTCCGGCGTTGATATTGATACTGGTTTTCACGATCATTCCGATAATAGGCAGTTTGATACTGATGTTTTATGACTACTCAGTACTTGGAACGACAAAATTTATAGGCATCAAAAACTTCGTCAAAGCATTTCAGGATCGGGTATTTCTGATATCTATCAAAAATTCTGTACTATTCGTTATAGTAGTTCCGATAATCCAAATATTATCCATACTTTTAGCAGTATTAGTAAATAGAAATCTACCGGGGATGAATGTTTTCAGAACCCTGTTTTATATACCGGTCGTTACATCAATGGTCGCTGTATCGATCATCTGGGGATTCATTTTTGATTCAAACGGTGTCATTAATAATTTCCTTCAAAATGCCGGGATCATCAGCATGCCGCTTGGTTTCTTAAGCAGTAAATTTGGAGCGATGCCATGTATCATGTTCATCACGGTATGGCAGGGACTCGGCTACTATATGATGATGTATCTCGCAGGATTACAGGGTATTCCGGGAGAACTGTGCGAGGCTGCGCGTATTGATGGAGCTGATTCCCTGAAAGTATTTACGAGGATAAAGCTTCCCCTTTTGAAACCATATATATGGTTTTGCTCGCTGAACTCCGTTATTTCGGCAGTAGGTGTATTTGATGTAGTATTTGTGCTCACAAAGGGCGGCCCGAATAATGCCACGATGGTTATCAATTACTACTCCTACACAAAGGCATTCTCGGATTTCCAGTTTGGATATGCCGCAGCGATAGGTGCAGTACAGGCAATAGTGACAACTTTGCTCAGTATTACTGTATTTGCCTATGGTAAAAAGGGAGGGATGACAAATGGTGATTGAAAGAATACGAAAGAGGAGAAATCCAAAAAAGCTGTTTGGCGATATATTTGCGTATCTTCTCCTTATCTTTATCGCAGTTATATGCGCAGGCCCCTTTATCTGGCTTTTACTGTCATCGCTTCGTGTGGGGGCAAATATCTATAGCCTGGATTTTAAGCTGAGTGATTTTTCACTTGAGAATTTTACGGGTGTAATAAGTTACATGAATCTGCCTATGTATGTGGGAAATACCGTGATCATCACAGTGGCAGCTATCGTACTGGATGTGGTGTTTTCTGCCATGTGTGCATATCCACTGGCTATGATGGATTTTAAGGGTAAAAATATCATTTTTGGAACGCTTGTGGCTACAATGATAATCCCTGCGGCAGCGGGAATGATCGTAAATTATCTGATCATCAGTAAGCTGCATCTTCTGAATACGTTTCTCGGAGTGATATTGCCGTCATCGGTAAAGGCTTTCAGTATCATTCTCATGAGGCAGGCGTATCTGGGAGTACCAAAAGAACTGGTGGAAGCGGCACGTATCGACGGCGCAGGAGAGCTCAGGACCTGGGCTCAGATAATGGTTCCGGGAATAATGCCAAGTATCTCAACTATTATCATTTTTGACTTCATCGGAAACTGGAATTCTTTCCTGTGGCCTATAATCGTATTGCAGGATCCTAATAAATACCCTCTCGCAACAGCACTCCAGTATCTGAACGGTTCTTTCAGCTATAAATTTGGTTATGTTGCGGCAGGAACTATTATTTCCATTATACCGGTGCTTATCGTATTTATGGTTTGTCAGAAAAATTATATCGAAGCTGTCAGTGGAGCAGTTAAGGGGTGAGTGCATGACGAGTATAGATAAACTTGATAAAGATGACATCATGGATGTGCTTGAGATATGCGACTGTACATTTGACAAAAGTTTTCACATAACAAAAAAGAAACTCGAGGAAAATCTTTTTAACACAGAGGACTATTTTGCTGAAGGAAGCTTTATAGCTCGTGGAACAGGTGGAAAAGCCTGTGGATTTATAGGTGTAAAAGTGTCAAAGGAAGATGAGATCTACCCCGATACGGCGTGGATCAGCATCTTTGCAGTGCGGCAGGATATGAGGCATGAAGGAATAGGAAGCAGTCTTTTGGAACATGCGCTGCAGAGGCTTGCGCTTCATGGCATAAAGAGAGTGTATCTCGGACAGGATTACAATAATTTCTTTTCCGGAATTCCGAGCCCTAATGAGGAAAATATCGGATTTTTCAAAAGCGAAGAATTCTGGATCAATGATGTGGATCACTACGATCTGGAAGCCGGAATAGTGACCAATGAAAAGATAGAAGATTTTGATACAGAGAAATTTGAAAAGAACTATCGTATCGCTGTTTATGATGGACAAAAAAAAGAACTGCTGGATTTTCTGAAAAGAGAATTTCCGGGACGTTGGGAATTTGAAGCGGAGACAGCGCTTGCAGATGGGAAGAGCTGGGAAGAGATAGTACTTCTTTTGTCTTGCAGGACAGAAACAGTCGTAGGTTACTGCATGCTTGATGGAGTAGGAAAAGAATACGGTGGTCTGGGACCTATTGGGATCGCTAAGGAAATACGTGGAAAACACGTGGGTGATTATATTCTCAGGGAATCTCTGATGCAATTAAGAAAACTCGGCGTAAAAACTGTAAATATCGACTGGACCATATTGAAGGATTTTTATGGTCAGTTTGGTTTTGAGCCGGCGAGAACCTATAGGGGAGCATATAGAGACATCTGATAAATCCTATGATGACAGGGGCAAAAGTACTTTTGACCTTCAGATCATAAATATACATGGGGGAATAACATGGGAAAGAAAATAGTACTGCTGCCGCTTGATGAAAGACCGTGCAATATGAATTTTCCCGAACGGCTTTTCTCGGACGGAGCAATTAATATCGTAAAGCCGGAAAAACTGGGCGATAAAAAAATACCGGCGGATTTTGATACGATTAAAGACTTTTTATATAGAGAATGCAAAGATGCAGACGGACTTGTGATCTCCCTTGATATGCTGCTGTACGGCGGACTGGTGCCATCAAGGATACATAAGCATGAAAAAGAAGAGCTTATTTCAAGAACGGAGGTCATCAGGAAGATCCGGGAGATCAATCCCGGGATAATGATCTATGGATTTAATGTAATAATGAGGTGTCCGAATTACTCAAGTGATGACGAGGAGCCGGATTATTATCTTTTTTGTGGAAAGGAAATACATGATCTGGGAGAGGCGATCCATAAGAGCAGGAATGGTATCAAAAGTGAGATCTCGGTGGATAAGGCAGCGGAGCAGGTTGATAAGCGGATACTTGAAGATTATATAAATCGCAGAGCGATAAACAGATATATGAATGTCGAGGTCTTAAAGCTTGCAAAAGAAGGCTTTATAGACGGCCTGGTGATCCCGCAGGATGACTCTGCAGCTTATGGATATGCTGCGATGGATCAGGAAGCGGTGAGAGAGAAAATCTCAGAGTATGGCCTGACAGATAAAGTCTTGATCTATCCGGGGGCTGACGAAGTAGAGCTGACCCTTATCTCACGAATGATAAATACGATCAGTGATAAGAGACCGAAGATATATCCGAGCTTTTTTTGCGAGGAAGCAAAAAAGATCGTGCCGCTTTATGAAGGTGCGGAGCTGATAAATACTGTGCTGCATCATATTACGTCGGCGGGATGTGAAGCTGTATCTGACATGCAGAAAGCGGACATCGTGCTTTATCTCACAGCTCCGTCAGGGCAGATGAGAGAGGCAGTGAGTCAGCCGGCAGACACGGAGGGCTATAGAAATCGTGATCTAAAAGGACTTATTGACAGTATAAATACAGTGAAAGATGCAGGGAAGATAGCAGTGGTAGCTGATAACGCCTATGCAAATGGTGGTGATCTGGAAATTATCGAGCTTTTAGATGATAAAAGGATGCTGCTGACACTCGATGGTTACGCAGGATGGAATACGTCGGCTAATACGCTTGGAACAGCCATAGCGGAGTCGGTGTTTGTATATCACTTCGGAAAAACAGAGACCTATGAGAGTTTTATGATCGAGAGGTACCTTGAGGATGCAGGGTACTGCGGAAAGATACGTGGTGAAGTAACGGATGATCTGCCGGAATCTGGCATGACATATTTTGACGTAAAGGACAGAGACGGTATCGTGAGCCATATTGTGTCTGACAGGCTTCGTGACTATCTGCACAGGCACCTTCACTCCATAGAGAGCAATGTAAAGGACATCCACGTCACAATGCCGTGGAAGAGGATGTTTGAGATAGATCTTTGGGTGCAGACAGGAAGAATATGAGGAGATATAACAATGAACAGTGACAAACTTCAAATGATAGAGAAGCATCTGGTAGTTTCCTGCCAGGCGTTGGAGGATGAGCCTCTTCATTCGTCTTTTATCATGGGACGAATGGCACTTGCGGCGAAAGAAGGCGGTGCCTTTGGAATACGTGCCAACACTGTTGAGGATATTCAGGAAATCAGGAAAAATGTTGATCTTCCGATCATTGGTATAATAAAGGCGGTCTATCCTGATTCTGACGTATATATCACGCCGACCATGAAGGAAATGGATGCCCTGATGGAGATCAAACCGGACATCATAGCGACGGATGCGACGAAGAGATTGCGGCCGGATGGTAAAGATCTGAAAACTTTTTTCAGAGAAGTTAAGGAAAAATATCCGGAGCAGAAGTTTATGGCCGATTGCTCAACTGTAGAGGAAGCGCTTTTTGCGGATGAAATCGGTTTTGACTTTATCGGAGTTACAATGGTCGGTTATACACCATATAGCGCAAAGGATAAGATAGATGCGGATGATTTTAAGATAATCCGGGATATACTGGCTAAGGTTAAGCATCCCGTGATCGCGGAGGGAAATATCGATACGCCGGCAAAAGCAAAACGTGTGATAGAACTTGGATGTTACAGTGTGGTAGTTGGCGGAGCAATTACAAGACCGCAGCTTATTACACGGAAATTTACGGATGCGATCAGAGGATTGGCATAATAAATGAAAATATCAGGATATGATGTAAAGATTAATGGTAAATATCATATATCTGACGGAGCCTTTTGTCCGGAACAATCCGGAACATATATTGAGTTTCGAGGGCCTGTCAGAAAGATTGAAGTCGATATTATCGGACGATCATTTGGGTTTCCGGCTTATTTAGCGATCATGATAGATGAGACGGATGTACGTTATTTTGAAGTAAAGAACGGTGCTGATCATCAGGTTCTGTATGAGGGTGACGGCGGCAAAGACATTACTGTCCGGATAATAAAGACTACAGAAGAACAGTATGGAACGGTTGCAATACAGAAACTTGATATTGAAGGAGACGTACGGCCAACCAGTGACAGAGATAAGAGATTTTTATTTATCGGAGATTCCATTACCTGTGGCTATGGTATCGATGGCGTAAATGGAGAGTTATTCACTACAGCGTCAGAAAATTTCTTAAAAGCGTATCCTTATTTATTGGCAGAAAAATTGCACGCGGATTATGATACACTTTGCTGGAGTGGTGATGGGATCATTTCCAGATGGATACCGGAAGAGGAAGATATACCGCTTAGGGAATCACTTATACCGGATCTTTTTTGGAAGGATCTGCAAAAAAATGCACCGTGCTCGGACATATGGTATACGCATATCTTTGTAAATATCGGTACAAATGATGCCAGCTATACACGTGGGATTCCTGAAAGGGAAGAAAGATTTGCAGAATTATACAGGGCATTTTTGCTGGATGTTCATGAGGCATACGCTGCTGCAAAGGTCTATGTTGTATATGGGGTTATGGAACGGAGTCTGGCATCTGTGATACAAAAAATTGTTCGTGACCTAAAAAATGATGGTATGCGTATAGAATATCTGGATTGTTCCGGAAACTATGCACTTGATGCCGTAGACGGTCATCCGAGTGAGGCAGATCACCGTGCTTTAGCGGAGCGTATTATAGAACAAGGAATCTGACTTTGCCGGATTCTTTGCGCGCGTCACATCACATCATAATCGAACCTGTCAGGGTGAAAACTTGCCTTGACAGGCTTTTTTGTATAAAATTGTGGGAGCTTCATCAGAAGCGAAGTAATTCGTGTCATAAGTTGGGGGCAAAAGTAGTTTTGACCTCAATATCGTTTTATGAGCAGAAGTAATGGAGATTTTAATAAATTGAAGAAATATATAAATGGAAATGAATTGGTCTTAATAGCAGGAATGGCGGCGTTGTCATTCCTGTTTTTGGCACTGTTTTCATTCACAACGTCATTTCTTTCACCGGATATGTACTTGTATGATTCAGGATACTTCCAGTCAGTTGGTGCGGTGTGGGCGAGATATGGCACAGTTCCCTACAGAGATTTTTTCGATAATAAAGGTCCACTACTGTTTTTTATAAACATGATCGCGTATAGTTCGCCGTTTCCAAGGACGGCATTGATGCTGATACAGACATTGTTTATGACGGTGTCGTTTACAATATGTTATAAAGCGTTGGACAAGAGATTTGAGAAAAGACTGGCTATAGCGGGTTTTTTTGTATTTGTACTGTACTATAGTCTGACGATAAATGGAGGCAATCTTACCGAAGAATACAGTATACCTTTTTTGATGATAGCACTTATACCTGAGGTGGAATGGCTGTTGTCAGGGGAAAGTTCACATTCGTATAGAAGGGCTCTTGTTGATGGTGTTGCGACAGGCGTTATTTCCATGCTTGTTATTAAAAATGCTATTCCGCTGGTTCTGCTTGTGTTTATGATCGGTATAAAAATGATCCTTTGTAAAGAGTGGAAGTCTCTTTTTCAAAATATTTTAGCCGGATTGGTCGGATTTATGCTTCCGATCATCCCGTGGGTGATTTATTTTGCTGAAAAGCAATCAGTTAGAGACTTTATTACTTCTGTTCTTCTATATAATTTTTCGTATTTAGAAGGCACTTCCGGAGGAATTGATATTTCGGTTCGGATCATACTACTGCTCATTCCTGAGATGATTTCGATATCAGCGGCTGTGATCGTATTTCTTAATGGACGAAGGTATGCTGCGTTATCAGAACTGATCATGACTGTTGGAATGACATGGATGTTTGTCAGTAGTTCACAGTATAAGCATTATTTTATGCTTGGTGTGGTGCTGATTCCTGTGGCGTTGATATCTGTATTTGATAGTGCAGGGATAGAGGGCAAAAGATGTTATATAAGCATTGCGGCACTTATGGCACTGTGTGCAGTTACTGCTCTGGTATATGCTCCAAGGCAGTTTGCCTGCTATACAAATGAGAGCAGAGAAAAAATCGAAAGGTATACAGCGTCCTTAAAGACACTGGTAGATGAAGTTCCGGTTGAGGATAGAGATAACATTGCAGCTTACAATCTTACAAGTGGCCAGGCGGCGTTTTATGCGGTAAATGATATACCGATCCTTAATAGACATGCTTGTCTTACAGAATTTCATGCGAAATATGATGAGAAGATCATTTCCGAATATGTACATTTTTTTGAAAATGTCGAGCCTGACTGGATAATTATGCCTTCGAGCAGCAGTTCTGACGAAGCACTTTCATATGTCAGGGATAATTATGATATGGTTGATACTGCAACGCTCGTGATCGATATTACGATGATGAAAGATGACGATACCTTAGAGCTATGGCACAGGAGGAAGTAAATAGATGAAGATTGGATATTTGATTTTATGTCATCAAAATCCGGAGCTTTTAACAAAGATCGTTAAAAGAGTTACAGAAGGTACAGATAATATTGCTGTGATACATGTTGATGCTAAGGCGGGCGATATAGATCGTTTCAGAGAGCCGCTTAAAGACTATGCACAGGCTGTATTTCTTGAAAAAAGATATCCGGTTTATTGGGGAGGCATGAATGTTTCTCTGGCTACTTTATCATGTATGAAAAGAGCGTTGGAAGAAGGTTGTGAGAGGGTAGTTGTTTTTGAAGGGATGACATGGCCTTTATACTCGAATGAATATATAGACAAATTTTTTACAGAGCATAAGGATACGGAATTCATCAGGGCGATAAATGCAACGCGTTCTCGAGATAAAGGTCAGTATATGCGATCTTTTGGATGGTATTTTGCCAACGTTGACGTAAAGGCATGGAATAATATTAAAAGTCTTGGCCATCATTTCTTATCTATACCTCGTAAATTGGGAATCAAATATCGCCCAAGGGGGTATTATTTCGATAAAAAAACAGGAAAAAAAGCCGAAGTCTACTGGGGATGGGCCTTTGTATCCCTGTCGCGAGAATGTGCGTCTTATGTAGTAAAAGTTTCTGAAGAAGACAAAAAAATGCGAAACTATTTCAGCCATGTGTTTATTCCCGGTGAAACATTCATTGCGTCAATAGTATTTAATTCAAAATTCAAAGACAGAACAATGGACGGTCATGAGCTTCCGGATGGATCTGATGTAAGAGGAATAACCTATTTTGAATATGGGAAAGAAGTCCGCGTTTTTAATTCCAGAAAAGAACTGGAAGGGATCGATGGAAGATTTCTTTATGTTAGAAAAGTTGGAGGTGCGTTGGACTGATGCCTGATATGATGATGACAGGGTCAAGGGTGAAAACATCATGAAAATTCTTGTGGTACATAATTTTTATCGTGTTCCGGGGGGAGAGGATACAGTTTTTAAGAATGAAAAAGCTCTCCTTGAGGTTCAGGGGAATGAGGTTCTGTCCTATACGAGAGATAATCATGATATGAAGCCCTGGCATCTCTTAAATGAGGCAGTTTATTCTAAAAAAACATATGATGATATTTCAGCGATCATTCGTGAAAAAAAGCCTGATATAGTTCACGTGCATAATACGCAGTTCCTTATATCAGCATCGGTTTTTCAGGCCGCAAGAGATGCAGGGGTTCCGATAATTCAGACGCTTCATAATTTCCGAACTATATGCTTAAATGCCATGCTTCACAGGGATGGCAGACTTTGTTCCGAGTGCTGTCCGGGTGTGAGCTTTGAAAAAATGGGTGAGATCTCGCCGGAACACGTACACAAATTTCACTTTGAAAAGGGTGTGACACACTCCTGTTATAGAAATAGTAAGATTTATTCGATATTGTCCCGGCGGATCCATGAAGATACTTTAAGGCGTGATCTTTATAAGAATGTGAATTTCATTTGTCTCACAGAATTAAATCGCAGGATCATGCTTCAGAGTGGTCTGACGGATGAGAGTCATTTGTTTGTGAAGCCTAATTTTACGTCGTTTAAGTCTTCGTCCGAATTAAAAGCGGATAAAAATCCTGTATTGAGAAATCAGCATCAGTTCATTTATCTCGGACGTCTCGACCCGTTAAAGAGAATAGAGGATATTTTGGAGCAGTGGAAAAGCGTGCCGGAAATGGATACGTTGCTTGTCTGCGGCAGCGGGGATGCAGCCTATGAAGCGATGCTGCGTGAGAAATACGGAAGCATGAGTAATGTCAGGTTTATGGGAAATGTCGATCATGACGATGTGATGAAGCTTTTGTCGGAGTCTGCGGCTATGATCTTTGCATCTATGTTACTCGAGGGATGTCCAATGACTCTCGTAGAGAGTTTTATTTCAGGAACACCGGTGATAGCGGTTGATTTTGGTAATGGTGGAAATATTGTTACTAAAATCTATGGATCAAAAGAGCCTCTCATGAAGGATATCAGTGAACTTCCGGAGCGTATCCGCTCCTTTGGGGAGGACAGTGAAAGAGGCAGATACAGCTATGACAAAGAAAAGCTGAATGACTTTACGCCTGAAAAAAATTATGAGCTTCTTATGGAAATATACGATAAATGCAGATAGACCGGGGCCTTTGTCTTTTACTTCATATAGGAGTATAATGCAATAAGTTTTTAGATTTTGCCGAAAGGTTATTTATGGATAGAATATTTGTAACACGTTCCTCGATGCCAAGTCTTGAGGAATACACTAAGGAAATAGCTCCTATATTTGAAAATCGCTGGCTTACGAATGCCGGTGCTAAGCATGAGGAGCTTACAGAAAAACTGAAAGAGTACATGGGTGTTAAGGGTCTGTCTCTCGTAGTTAACGGTCATGAGGCACTGGAGCTTGCGCTGCAGGACATGGAATTGCCTGCAGGTGGCGAGATCATCACTACACCTTATACATTCCATTCAACGACGCATGCGATTGTGAGAAGCGGTTTTAAGCCTGTTTTTTGCGATATCGATCCAGTCACCTGTACAATGGATGTAGAGCAGATCGAAAAACTCATTACGGATAAAACTGTGGCTATCGTGCCTGTACATGTATATGGAAATGTCTGCAATGATGCAGCTATCCGTGATATTGCGGACAGACACGGCTTAAAGGTAATGTATGATGCAGCACATACCTTTGGTGAAAAGGTCGGCTGTGATGCATCCGGACGTCCGCTTGTTGGTCAGACCGGCGGCGAAGATATATCATGGACAGGAGTTGCGGCGCTTGGTGATGTTTCGTGTTTCTCGTTCCATGCGACAAAGGTATTCCATACCATTGAGGGCGGTGCTGTTTGCAGTGCTGACACAAAGTTTACAGACCGTATAGCAGTCCTCAGGGATTTTGGTATCGTTGACTCGGAGACAGTCACTGATATTTCGCCTAACGCAAAGATGAACGAATTTGCTGCGGCTATGGGGCTTTGTAATCTCCGCCACTTAAAGGGTGAGATAGAGAAAAGGAAGCGTGTTGCAGAGCGTTATCGTGAGGGGCTTTCAGATGTAAAGGGTATCCGTCTTAATCCCGTGCAGGAGCATGTGCAGAGTAATTTCGCATATTTCCCGATCTTTGTAGAAAAGGACAGCTACGGAGAGAGCAGAGGAGATCTCTTTAAGAGGCTCGCTAAGCATAATATATTTGCCCGTAAGTATTTTTATCCTATGGTTACGGAACTTGACTGCTATAAGGCTGATTATGACGCAGATGCTACACCTGTGGCAAAGCGTTTGTCTTATGAAGTTCTAACCATCCCGATGTTTGCGGATCTCTCTCCGGAGGATCAGGATCGTATCATTTCTGTCATTCGTAAAGAGGCTTGATAGATGGATAGTAAAATTAAAGGACGGCAGGGTTGCCGTCTGTGTCCCAGAAACTGCGGGACGAAAGTTTCATCATCCGGTATTGGAATGTGCGGTGTTCCGGGAAATCTGATGGTTGCCCGGGCCGCACTTCATTTTTGGGAAGAGCCCTGCATCTCCGGTACACGGGGATCCGGGGCTGTTTTTTTCAGCGGATGTTCCATGCACTGTGTTTATTGTCAGAATGGAAATATCTCAGGCAATTTCATTAATAAGCCTGAAATTCTCACTGATGGTACGGTTAAGGGTATTACGGGCAGAGTTATATCGAAAGAGCGTCTTTCGGAAATTTTTTGGGAACTTCGTGAAAAGGGTGCGAATAACATAAATCTGGTTACTCCTGATCAATATCTGCCGGATGTGGCATGGGCGGTGAGAAAGGCCAGGAACGAGGGTTTTGACCTTCCGTTTCTCATGAACTGCAGCGGTTATGAGAAGGCCGAGGTACTGAAGATCATGGAAGGTCTCATAGATATTTATCTTCCTGACTTTAAGTATATGGCTCCAGAGCTTGCAGAGCGGTATTCCAATGCACCTGATTATCCGGAAGTCGCAAAGGCAGCCATAGCAGAAATGATCCGTCAGTGCCCGGTACAGGAATTTTCTCCTGAAGAGAGATTTACAAAAAAAGAAGTTGACATATCGGGTGAAACAGTGGAAAATAGGAATTCGTGCACTTCAGATGAAAAAGAGGAGGCTTCTGTCCTTATCAGAAAGGGCGTAATAGTCCGAAATCTCCTTTTACCCGGAAATGTAATGAACTCAAAAGAAATAGTGAAGTATCTGTACAACACCTACGGTGACAGTATTACGCTGAGCCTTATGAGTCAGTATACGCCTATGTCCGGAATAGAGAAGAAATACCCGGAACTCGGACGCAGAGTGCGGATCAGCGAATACGAGCGTCTCGTGGATTATGCGATAAAGATTGGTGTGACAAACGCGTTTATTCAGGACAGAGAGGTCGCAAAGGACAGTTTTATCCCATCGTTTGATTATGAAGGTGTGGAAAAGACCTGATACAACAGGTGCAGAAAATGGTTTAAGCAGTCGATAAATGATATGGAATATGTCGACAGGTCTGCGTGAGGAATGCAGGCGAGAAAGGAAATTTTTTTGGAAGAATTAAGATACGAAGATGCGGCACTCGATGACAGAATTAAACGTGCGGTAGCAGAGCTTGGATTTGAGGTGATGACACCGATCCAGACACAGGCGATCCCGACCATGATCACAGGTGCGGATGTCATTGGACAGGCACAGACAGGAACCGGAAAGACAGCAGCTTTTGGTATTCCTCTCCTTATGAGAGTTGATCCTGAGATCGATTCACTACAGGCATTGGTTCTCTGCCCGACTCGTGAGCTTGCGATCCAGGCAGCAGAGGAAATCCGTAAGTATGCCAAGTATATGTCCGGTATCCGCGTACTGCCAATCTACGGCGGACAGGACATTGTAAAGCAGATCCGTTCACTCAAGGGTTCCGTGCAGATCGTTGTAGGTACACCGGGACGTGTGATGGATCATATGCGCCGTCATACACTTAAGATGGACAATTTGAGAACGATTGTCCTTGATGAAGCTGATGAGATGCTCGATATGGGCTTCCGTGAAGATATCGAAACAGTACTTGCAAACTGTCCGGAAGACCGTCAGACTGCTCTTTTCTCAGCGACAATGCCGAAAGCTATCCTGGATATTACAAAGCAGTATCAGAAGCCTGATGCGGTTTATCTCAAGATGCCGGCTAAGGAGCTTACAGTACCGGCAATACGTCAGTATTATTATGAGGTAAGCAAGAAAAATAAGACAGAAGCGGTTGCAAGACTCCTTGACTACTATAATCCCAAGCGCTGTACGATCTTTGTAAATACAAAGAGAATGGCGGATGAACTTACAGAGGATCTGGTTGGACGCGGATACTTTGCAGCAGCTCTTCATGGTGATCTGTCACAGATTCAGCGTGATCATGTAATGCAGGGCTTCAGAAACGGTTCTGTAGAAATTCTCATCGCTACAGATGTGGCAGCACGTGGTATTGATGTTTCTGATGTGGAAGCTGTATTTAACTATGATATTCCGCAGGATATTGAGTACTACGTACATAGAATTGGTCGTACAGGCCGCGCCGGTCGTACAGGTCGTGCTTTCACACTCGTGGTAGGCCGTGAGATCTACAAGATCCGTGACATAGAGCGTGTATGCAAGACAAAGATGAAGCCGCGTACTATTCCTACAAGCAGCGATATCAAGGCTACCAAGTCTGACAAGATTCTGACACGTATGCTTGAGATCGTAAAGGATGAGGAGAAGGATCTTGGTGAGATGATCCGTATTATTTCCGAAAAGCTTGAGGATGAGGATATGACAGCGATGGATCTCGCTGCAGCATTCCTCAAGGATGCTATGGGTGAAGAACTTCCTGATATTCCTACAGAAAACTATTTCGAGGAAAGAAAGAGGAAGAGAGGCGAAAGAAGACGCGACGGCGAAAATGGCAAGGGTAAGTTTGGCAAGTTTGGCTCCTTTGGCAGATTCGGACGCGGAGATCGTAAAGATGGAGATCGCGGTGGTCGAAGAGATGGCGGACACAGGAAAGATGATCGTGACGGAAGACGTGGACGAGGTTTCTTTGGCAAGGATGGCCATAAAGATGGTCGCAAGGACGGAAAGGATTTTAAGGACAACGGACGTAAGGATGGCGGAAGCAAGTTCTTTGAGCGCAGACGTCCGAAGGATGACGGAGACCGTCCGTTCCGCAAGAAGGTCCGCAGTAAGGATATCCGTAATGACGGAAGTCTTAAGGACTAACTGATCTAAGTTGACCTTATATATCGGTTTTTGGAGTTGTTATAAACTTGAGGAAAAGATAGAGGAGCTTACGTAAAAAGATGTTACTTGCAATTGACATGGGAAACACAAATATCGAGGTTGGTGTAGTAGATGAGGACGGAAGTATCCGTTGTACGGAGCGTATTTCTACTGACATCAATAAGACTGAGATGGAGTATGCAGTCGTTATCAAGACTGTTTTTGAACTTCATGGCGTAAAAGATGAGGATATAGACGGATGCATAATTTCATCGGTTGTTCCACCTCTGACGCACATTCTTAAGTCGGCTGTGAGGAAACTTCTCCATATTTCTCCTATGGTAGTTGGTGCAGGACTTAAGACAGGTTTGAATATTCGTCTTGATGATCCGCGTACTATGGGTGCGGACCTTGTAGTTGATTCTGTTGCAGGTTTAACAGAGTACGGAGCGCCTCTTATCGTTGTAGATATGGGTACCGCTACTACTATTACGGTTATCGATAAGGAAAACTGTTATATCGGTGGTGTGATCCTTCCGGGAGTACAGGCATCACTGGAAGCACTTGTTACAAAGACTTCACAGCTTCCGAGAGTTTCTCTGGCAGCTCCTAAAAATTTCATCGGTACAAATACGGTTGACTGTATGAAGAGCGGTATCATCAACGGACAGGCATCACAGGTTGATGGTATTGTAGAGAGATTTGAAGATGAGCTTGGGTATAAGTGCAAGGTGGTCGCTACAGGTGGTCTTGCAAAGGTTATAATCCCCAAGTGCAGACGCGAGATCATACTTGATAATGACCTTATGCTTAAGGGCTTAAAGATCATTTATGATAAAAACGCAGATAAGACAAATAAGCGCGTAAAGAAATGATATATGTAGAAGAAATCCCCGTAGTCATAGGTTTATGACTACGGGGATTTCGCATTTATCTGAGGCTCAGGATCTGGTCGTAGATCGCATCTGAAACATCGTCTTTACTCATAATGTCGAGTTCTTTTTCAGTATTCTTAGTGATGATAGTGATGCGGTTTGTATCGGTTCCAAAACCGGCACCTTCAGCTCTCAGTGAGTTTGCGCAGATCATATCCGCATTTTTTCTGTCAAGCTTTGAACGTGCATTTACAAGTAGATTTTCGGTTTCCATGGCAAAGCCACATATTACTTCATTGCCGTGGCGGTGGTGACCGAGCCAGTCAAGGATGTCCTGAGTGCGGGTCAGTGGAAGTGATAATTCTTCATTTTCCTGACCAGCTTTTTTCTTTATCTTTTCTGAGGCTACATTTACAGGTCTGTAGTCGGCAACAGCAGCTGCCAGTACGAATATATCTGTGGAATTCGCACGATCAATGACTTCACGTGCCATTTCGGCGGCTGAAGTGATTTTTACCGTATTGACACCGAGAGGAGCTTTCAGAGATACAGGTCCGCTTACGAGAGTAACATCGGCACCTCGTCTCGCGGCAGCTCTGGCAAGGGCATAGCCCATCTTTCCTGTGGAATGGTTTGTGATGAATCGTACAGGATCCAGAGCTTCTTCAGTGGGACCTGCAGTTATCAGTACTTTCTTTCCAACCATATCGTGATCGTGGCTGAGTTCGAGCATAAGTGTTTCATAGAGATCCTCTATCGGCGGCAGTTTGCCTGCGCCTACGTCACCACATGCCAGTAGTCCGCTTGCCGGCTGTATGATGTGATAACCAAAACGCTCGAGCTTTTTTAGATTGTCCTGCATTATAGGGTTTTGGAACATGTTTGTGTTCATGGCAGGAGCGATGTAGATCGGGCATTTACAGGCCATGATAGTTGTTGTAGCCATGTCATCTGCGATGCCGTTCGCGATCTTTCCGATGATATTTGCGCTGGCAGGAGCAACGAGTACGGCATCACTTGACTGTGCGAGACTGATATGACCGATCTTAAATTCAAAGTTTCTGTCAAAAGTATCTATAATGCATTTGTTATGAGTAAGTGATTCAAATGTTATGGGATTGATGAAATTGGCTGCGTTGGCAGTCATAAGTACGTTTACGTTGACGCCGGCTTTTACAAACATGTGTGAAAGGTCGGCAGCTTTATAAGCAGCGATAGAACCGCTTACAACTAAAAGCAGATTTTTCATGAGTTTTCCTTTCGTTTGGTCAGTTAGTCAGTAGATAAACTTTTAATGAAAATTTACCCGGAAGAGCTTTCTTCCGGGTAAATCATTATCTTTATGAAGTTGTCAATTTATCAGGCGCGTGTGTCGGAATGTGTAGCTGCCATTATGGCTGAACCTACTGCTGTGACAATGACACCTGAAACGATGGCTTCCATAAGACCCTGTCCGAATACGACACCAAGGATCGTATTGAAAACAGCTGCCTGTGACATCTGCTTCGCCTCAGCATATGCTGCGGAATAAAGAACTGCAATACCGCCCATTACAAGGATAGTGTTTGTAAGAGCTCCTGTGACTCCTGCAACAGCGAGTGCGATCGGTCTGGATGTCTTCGCCTTAATAGCTTTACGAACACCTTTATAGATGTAGTAAGCAACAACGCCGATCATTATACGGGATACAAAACATGTGAAAAGTGTACGGAAGATTCCGCTGACACCGAACATACCAAAAGAAACTACAGGTGAAAATGCGAAACTCATTACGCTTGGGTTAATAGTATTGTTAATGAAGCTTGTTGCACCAAATACGCCGCCGAGAAAGGCTCCCTTTTTCGGACCGAGAAAGATGGAACCGATTATAACAGGGATGTGGATCAAGGTCGCTTTTATCAGGATAAGATTAATATATCCGAGATTAGGAACGAACGCCATGATCAGAATGATAGCAGTGAAAAGTGACAAAAGAACCAGGCTCTGGGTACGATTGTGCACGCCTGTAGATGCAGCAGCTGTGTTGTTGTTTTCCATAATAAATCCTCCTTGGTTGCTGTTCTACCGATGCGCTCTTCACGCTCGTCGTATTGCCGCGGCACTGATTTGCCTTTACGGGTGCGAAACAGATACAGCACACGTGAAAAACTAACACATTGATATTCTTTTGTCAATTATAGAGGGAAAAATAGAGCGATAAATTGTTAATTGTGTATTGAAAAATGCAAATCGCGGTGGTATATTAAAGCACGTGTGCATCACATGCGGACTAATGTCTTTATACAACGGACAATTCTTAACGTTAATCCGTTAAAGAAAGACAGGCGGAACCGCCTAAAATACTACAATCAAAAAAATGTACACATGAATACGGCAGGCGGTTGGTAAAAAAGGAGAAAACAACAAATGGCACTGACATTATCGGAAAAGGCAAAGAACGTAAAACCTTCATCTACTCTGGTGATCACAGCAAAGGCAAAAGCACTTAAGGCAGAGGGAAGAGATATTGTAGGATTTGGAGCAGGTGAGCCGGATTTCCCTACACCTAAGAATATCTGTGATGCAGCGATCAAGGCAATCCAGGATGGGTTTACTAATTACACACCGGCATCCGGTATAAATGAACTTAAGGAAGCTATTTCACAGAAGTTCAAGAGATTTAATCACCTTGATTATGCAGCAGACCAGATCGTTATCAGCAACGGTGGAAAGCACGCACTTACCAATATTTTCCGTGCCATTATCAATCCGGGAGATGAAGTGATCATCCCGGCACCTTACTGGCTTTCTTATCCGGAAATGGTTAAGCTCGCAGGCGGCGTTCCTGTATTCGTATATGGAGAAACTGCGAATAATTACAAAGTTACTGCTGAGCAGCTTGAAAAGGTTGTTACTCCTAAGACAAAGGCTCTTATCATGTGCAATCCAAACAATCCTACAGGAATGATCTATTCTCGTGAAGAGCTGAAGCCTATTGCTGATTTCATTGTGAAAAATGATATATATTGTGTATCTGATGAGATGTACGAGAATCTCATGTACACAGGAGAAGAGTATGTGAGCATGGCTTCATTCGGTCCGGAGGTTTATGAAAGGACCATCACATGTTCAGGTCTCAGTAAGAGCTACTCCATGACAGGCTGGAGAGTAGGATACACAGGGTCTACTAAAGAGCTTGCAAAGGTTATGGGTTCTGTACAGTCCCACAGTACTTCTAATGTAAACTCGGTTGCACAGAAGGCTGCTGTTGAAGCACTGAATGGTCCTCAGGACGAAGTAGAATCCATGAGACAGGCGTTTGAGGAACGTGGTAAGTATATTTATGAGAGAGTAGCTGCGATGCCGTATGTGACAGCACCGAAGCCTGAGGGAGCATTCTATCTTTTCTGTGATTTCTCTGAGGCACTTGAGCTTTGTTATAAGGGTGAAAAGATCGAGACAACTCACAGACTTGCAGAGATCCTCTTAAATGATTATGAGGTTGCAGTAGTTCCTTGTGCAGACTTTGGATTCCCAAAACATATCCGTCTTTCCTATGCGATCTCAAAGGAGACTATTAAGAAGGGAATGGATCGTATAGAGGCATTTCTTAATGCTTTGGAAGCAGTTAAGAGTGATGAGATGGCAGGCTGAACCGAAGGCATAATTTATTTACATAAATTCTAAAGTTTATTCTGATTTACATAATCACAACATGTTGCGCTCGATTTAATTTTGAGAGGCGACATGTTGTGATTTTTGTCATTTCAACAGAAAAAATGCTGAATTTATGGGAAAAAACGTGATTGCTTTTAGTCTAATCCACATATATAATGAATTTACTGACGGTGAAATGGAGAATCACTGTCTTTGGAGAAGTGTGTATGGGGAAGATTGACGAACAGATTCTGGAGTTCATAAAATATTTACATAATGTTAAAAAGGCTTCAGAGAACACGCAGCTCTCGTATAAGCGTGATCTGCGTAAGATGTCCGACTATCTGCAGGCGCATGGTGTGACTGATGGCTCTGAAGTTACGGAGATAACTCTGTCTTCGTATATCCTTGATCTTGAGAATAAAAATTTCACAGCGGCAACGGTTTCACGGAGTATTGCGTCCATGAAGGCTTTTTTTCACTACTTTGTGAAAGAGGGGCAGTTTACCCAAAATCCGGCAGAAAATCTTAAGGCACCGAAGATCGAAAAGAAATTACCCTCGATCCTTTCCACTGCAGAGGTTATCAGGCTGTTGGAACAGCCGTCCGGAGATGCACCGAAAGATTACAGGGACAAGGCCATGCTGGAATTGCTTTACGCTACCGGTATGCGTGTGACCGAGCTTATTTCGTTAAGAACCACAGATGTTAATCTGGCGATGGGGTATGTCGAATGTCATGATGCTTCAAAGGACAGGATCATTCCTTTTGGCAATGAGGCAAAGACAGCGCTTCTTAATTATCTCGCGCATTCCAGAGATGTCATGGTTGATAATAAAGAGGAAACGGCACTGTTTGTAAATTGTTCCGGAGTGCCAATGTCCAGACAGGGCTTTTGGAAACTGATCAAGTATTATGCAAAAAAAGCCGGTATAGAAGCGGACATTACACCGCATACGCTTAGGCACAGTTTTGCGGCGCACCTCATGGAAAATGGTGCAGATCTTCGTTCTGTTCAGGAAATGCTTGGACATTCTGATATATCAACAACACAGATATATGCAAATATTTCAAGAAATCATCTTAAAGAAGTATATGAAAGAGCTCATCCGAGACATTGATGTAAAAATCGGCAGCCCCTCTGATCAGAGGGTTCTGCCGATTTTTCAACTTATTTTTTACACCATTTCTGCGATGTCGTAGATAAGGCGTTCACTGTCATCCCATCCGAGACAAGGATCGGTGATCGACTGACCGAAGGTCATATGGTCGCTGATCTTCTGATTTCCTTCTTCCAGATAGCTTTCTATCATGACGCCTTTTACCATCTTTTCGATGTTTTTATTTTGGCGTCTGGATGAGAGAACTGATTTTACGATACGGATCTGCTCATAGAACTTTTTGCCGGAGTTTGAATGGTTGGCATCTACGACGCATGCAGGGTTTTTTAGCTCTCTTTCTGCGTATTTTTCGCAAAGAAGCTCCAGATCCTCATAGTGGTAATTTGGTATATTGTTTCCGTGTTTATTGACAGAACCGCGGAGGATAGCATGAGCCAGTTCGTTTCCGTCTGTTTTTACCTCGTAGCCGCGATAGGTGAAAGTGTGAGCACTTTGAGCTGCCACAATGGAATTTAGCATGACTGACAGGTCTCCGGAAGTTGGATTTTTCATGCCTGATGGTGCATCGAATCCGGAAACTACTATGCGGTGCTGCTGATCTTCTACGGAACGAGCTCCGATAGCTACATAGGATAAGATATCACTCACATAACCCCAGTTATCAGGGTAGAGCATCTCGTCTGCGGCAGTGAGACCGGTTTCCCGGATAGCTCTGGTATGCATGTGGCGCATAGCCAGGAGACCTTTTTCAAAGTCTGTTTCGCCTTCGGGATCAGGCTGATGAACGATTCCTTTATAGCCTTCTCCTGTTGTTCTGGGCTTATTTGTATAGATTCTGGGAATCAGGATGAGTTTGTCTTTTACCTTTTCGTTTACCTTTGCGAGGCGACGGATATACTCACAAACGGGTTCTTCGCTGTCTGCGGAGCATGGTCCGATGATCACCAGAAACTTATCGCTTTTTCCTGTTAGTACATCTGCAATTTCTTTATCTCTCTCTGCCTTTGCTTTCTGCATGACTTCGGTCATAGGCAGAGCATGTCGTATTTCCTCAGGTGTGGGGAGTTTTTTTATAAATGTTATGGACATGGGTTTACCTCACGTTTTAAGTGTGTTTATCGCTTTAAAGTCATAAAATATCATAGCACGCTGTGATAAGAAAAACAATAAAACTTTGTTTTGTGGTATAGTGGATGTAATTTTGTAAAGCTCGAAATGAAAGAGGTATAGATCGTGATATCGGCGATGTATTTTGCGTTGATGGGGCTGACTTGCATTTTGCTTGCGGCAGTTGCTCCTATAACGGATTATTATCTTAAACCTGAGTTTATGATGTCTAATGGATACGTGATGGTGATAGGGCTTGTATTCACTGTCCTGGTTTGCTGCATTTTAAAGAAAAATAGCGGAAATGCTTACAAATTCGAGTCGTTTCTGAAAGATCATTCGGCAAAAATATTGCCGATATGCACGTTGCTTCTTTTTGCGGCAGAAGTTGTTTTTGTGTCGAGCGGTTTCTTTTATTCTGATTGGGATCCGGCGGGAGTACTTGATGCAGTGTATAAGATCATGCATCATGATCAGATGGCGATAAATGCAGACTATTTTTCTGCACATCCGAACAATCTGATGCTTGTTTGGATCTATGTGATAGTTCTGAAGATCGCATCTGTTTTTGGAACGGAGTCGGTACTTGCAATTTCTGTTTTTCAGTGTTTGCTTTTTTCTTTGACCGGAGTGCTTATTTTTTACACGGTTTACAGAGTTTTTAGGAGCAGCGGTGCAAAACAACCTTTTATAATGTCATGGATCACATGGATCATTTATGCGGTGGTTGTGGGAATGTCTCCCTGGCTCATTATTACATATTCGGATCAGGTGGGACTGATTTTTCCGGTATTGATCTTGTACATTGCGGTTAGGATGAGATATATCCTTCCGGAGGAAAAAGGACAGGAAGGGGAAGGACAGATTTCAGCTGGTGGAAAAATGCAGCTTGGAAAATACGGTGCATGGGGGCTCATTGGTGTACTGTCAGCGATCGGTTATTCTATAAAACCGCAGACAGTTATAGTTTCCATTGCGGTTATAATAGTTGAATTAGTACATTTTTTTGCATCATTTATAGTGAAGAAAAGAAATCCTGCGTCAAAGAGTTCTGAACATTTAAAATATACGGCGACATCATTTGCTTTTATGGGAGTTTCGCTGATACTGGTGCATTTGTTTATAGTTAAAGCTGTTTATCCATCGCTTGGGATACCACTTAATTCTGACAAGGAATTTGGCATGCCGCATTACATTATGATGGGCTTGAATCCCGAGACTGATGGTGTTTACTCAAATGATGATACAAATTTTACAAATGAACTGCCTCGTCCGGAGCGTGGCCGGAAGAATATGGAAGTCGCAAGGAAACGTCTTGATGAGTATGGCGCAGCAGGCTTTATAAGGCATCTTTTCAGAAAGACGATGATCAATTTTGGTGATGGAACATTTGCATGGGGAATAGATGGGAATTTCTTTGCCGGAACGGATTTTGGAGATATGCCGTATGTTTCTTCGAATGTACTTACACCTCATATACTCGCGTGGATACAGGTTGGAGCAGAACATAATGCCTTGTTTAGTTTGATCGAGCAGGGAATGTGGCTTACTATCCTTGTGTTGTCATTATTTGCAGCATTACCTTCAGGGTGTGTGACACGAATGTTTCACAGTAAAAAAAGTGTGATGGAGGATATGACAGAGCAGGAATCTGTATTTATAGAATGTAGTTGGTTCAGGGATGTAGTTCTGTTGACACTTTTAGGCCTTTTCATTTTTGAGCTGATATTTGAAGCGAAAGCGAGATATTTATTTATCTATGTTCCGTTTTGGATAATCGCGGCAGTTATGGGAATTTATCTACAGATGTTTGGAAAGACCACAGCAGAGATAGGAGCGCATAAATGATTCATTCAGATTTTCATGTACACACAACATTTTCTACAGATGGTAAGTCTGAGATGGCAGACATGATCGAGTCTGCCAGAGGCCGTCAGATTCATACGATCTGCTTTACGGAACATATGGACTATGATACGAAATATCCTGAGGGGGAGGGGAGTTTCATGGTCGATACGGAGGCATACATGAAGCGTGATCATGAACTACGGGATCTGGAAAATCCTGATGGATTACTGATCGGAGCAGGACGTGAGTCAGGAGACGCGATGTATGGTCCTGTGGAAGTGCTGTTTGGTGTTGAGCTCGGGCTGCAGCCGCATGTGAAGGATTTTTATGAAAAATATGTTGCTTCATATCCCTTTGACTTTGTAATAGGCTCTTCGCACGCATTAAACAGGATAGATACCGCTTTTTCAGAATTTTGGGAGTCATATGGCTCGGAAAAAGATGCGGTGAGGGCTTATTTTGAAAGTGAGCTTGAGTGCGCGAGTTCGTTTGATGTCTATGATGTATACGGTCATCTGGACTATCCGCTCAGATATGCTCCATCAGCTTTGAAAAGTGGAGTGTTTGATTTTTCTTATGCTGAGTATGGTGATGTTTTGGATGAGGTTCTGAAAACGATCATAGAAAAGGGTAAGGGAATAGAAATCAATACTGCAGGATACAGAAAGTCTTTACATCGCCCAAATCCGGATGTATCGATCCTCGAGCGCTATAGGGAGCTTGGAGGCGAGATAATAACTGTAGGGTCTGATGCGCACGTGACCAAAGATGTAGCTGCAGACTTTGACCTGGCTGAAAAGATCTTAAGAAATGTTGGTTTTAAGGGATACTATGTTTTTCGGAATAGAAAAGCAACGCGAATAGACTTTGAATGAGACATCCAACAACATTTCGTTAAATATAAATTGATGTCAAGAGAGGAGCAGTAGCAAAAATTTGTCGAGTGATCATAAGAAACAAAATCAACCGTCACTGAACCTGATACGTGCGGTAAGTGCGATAGCTATCGTACTTTTTCATTACAGTTATACATTTTATGAGTATGGGATTCCGGGGAAGGGACCTGATTTTTTAAGATTCGTTAATGCGGACTGGGGCGGTGTCTTTGTCGCAGTATTCTTTATGTTGTCCGGAGCGGCTCTTATTTATAATCATCCTCGGTTCATGCCGGAGAAGACGGGGACTGACGGCAGCTTTTTGGAGAGGTTCATATCCGGACTCAAGGCACTTGCTGTATTTTGGAAAAAACGCTGGTTAAGCCTGTTTCCAATGTTTTATGTGGCATGGATCATCATGTATGTGATCAATTCACGTCGCGTTGGAACCTGGTACTGGGGGGGTCCGAGAAAGAATTTCCTGTTTTCGTTCTTTGGAATGGATGGATATTTCATGCATCTCGGACAGAATTATTACTGCCTTGGGGAATGGTTTCTGGGTGGAATCATTTTTTTGTACCTCCTTTTTCCGATCCTGCAGTGGGCATGGCAGCACATACGGATCGCCGGATCTGTCATTCTGACATTCCTTTATGTTTTTAACCTGTACAGAAATGCTTTTTCCAGTGCACCGGATACGAATATTTTTATCGTACTCATAAAGTACTACAACAGTCATATAACGATTTCTGACAATATGTGCCTCTGGACCTGTATGATGAATTTTTGGCTGGGATTTGCCCTCATTACATATGTGGTGCCATTTTTGAGAAAAGAAGGGGCTGATATAAAGAAGCGGAATATCGCGGCAGCTTTAATATCGGTGATCGTAATTACCGTTGTTGCGCTGATAGAGATGCCGGTTCCGAAGATCATCTGCTGCACGATATCAGCAGTTGGTTTTTATGTTTTATTCACTGCTGCCGCAAATTTGTTTCCCGCGCTGGCGGAAGCGAAGTGCATTAAGCTTATAAGTAAATACTCGTATGGGATATTTCTCGTACATCATGTGATACTGTATGGGATTATGGCGCTGGTTAAGACAGTTTCATTTAATCGTGTGACGGCACTTATTTTCTTTATTCCTGTATTTATACTTATTTTTGTGGTGGGTGTACTGCTTCATGAAAGCGTTTACAGAGTGCAGGATCTTTTGAGTAATCTGCTGTATCGTAAAGCAGGATAAAGTTACCGTGCAGTTTGATAAAAAAATAACGGGAAAGCTACAGGTTTTATTACTTATTCACTAAAGAGTGAACTGTTAGAAATGTATAAAGAATACAAAAGTGACTAAAAAATAATTCGTGAAATGGCTGTATCGTACATATTTCGATACAATCACACAAATACATGTGGATTGCCCTAAAATGCACTTGTATTTTTTTTGTCAATCAGATAAAATAAACATTGCTGACTGGGCACACTGATAATAAAGGAGTTTTTGCTATCTCCTGAATTGTTCCGATATGCCTGGCAGGCCTGAATCTAGTGTATCTAGAAAATTTAAATAATTCAATTTCAGGAGGATTACAAAATGGCAGTAAGAGTAGCAATCAACGGTTTTGGCCGTATCGGACGTCTTGCATTCCGTCAGATGTTCGGAGCAGAAGGTTACGAAGTAGTAGCAATCAACGATTTAACAAGCCCGAAGATGCTTGCACACCTTCTTAAGTATGACAGCTCACAGGGTAAGTATGAGCATGCTGATGAGGTTTCTGCAACAGATGATTCTATCATCGTTTGCGGCAAGGAGATCAAGATCTATGCATTCCCGGATGCAAACAACTGTCCTTGGGGCGACCTTAAGGTAGACGTTGTTCTTGAGTGCTCCGGCTTCTACACATCTAAGGAGAAGGCACAGGCTCATATCAACGCTGGTGCTAGAAAGGTTGTTATTTCTGCTCCTGCAGGAAATGATCTTCCTACAATCGTTTACAATACAAACCACGAGACACTTAAGGCTTCTGATACAATCATTTCAGCAGCTTCCTGCACAACTAACTGTCTTGCACCGATGGCAGATGCTCTTAACAAGTATGCACCGATTCAGTCTGGTATCATGGTAACAATCCATGCTTACACAGGTGATCAGATGACTCTTGATGGACCGCAGAGAAAGGGCGACCTTCGTCGTTCACGTGCTGCAGCTATCAACATCGTTCCGAACAGCACAGGTGCTGCAAAGGCTATCGGCCTTGTTATTCCTGAGCTTAACGGCAAGCTTATCGGCTCTGCTCAGCGTGTACCGACCCCGACAGGTTCAACAACAATCCTTACAGCAGTTGTAAACAAGGCTGATGTAACAGTTGAGGGTATCAACGCAGCTATGAAGGCAGCAGCTAACGAGTCATTCGGTTACAACGAGGATGAGATCGTTTCTTCCGATATCGTTGGAATGAGATTTGGTTCTCTCTTCGATGCTACTCAGACAATGGTTAGCAAGATCTCTGATGACCAGTATGAGGTTCAGGTTGTTTCTTGGTATGATAACGAGAACTCCTACACATCTCAGATGGTTCGTACAATCAAGTACTTCTCAGAGCTTGCATAAGTTAAATCTGAAAAGTGTGATCGTAGTGTAACTGCGATTGCAATAATGTTCGAATAGTTCGGAAAAACAAGAGGTCCGGAGCCTTTTAGGGGCCCCGGACCTTTTACTTAATAATCATGTGATAAGCTTGACATAATTAATCCAATATGGAGGTATTGAATAATGGCTCTTAACAAGAAGACCGTTGACGATTTCAACGCAAAGGGCAGAAGAGTACTGGTTAGATGTGATTTTAATGTTCCGCTTAAGAATGGCGAGATCACAGACGAGACACGTATCGTAGCTGCACTTCCTACAATCCAGAAGCTTGTTGGCGATGGCGCAAAGGTTATCCTTTGCTCACATCTTGGTAAGGTAAAGAATGGCCCGAATCCGGGTGAGTCCCTTGCAGCAGTTGCAAAGAGACTTTCTGAGAAGCTCGGCAAGGAAGTTAACTTCGTTCAGGATGATAACGTTACAGGCGAGAAGGCTACAGCAGCAGTTGCAGCTATGAACGAGGGTGATGTTGTTCTTCTTGAGAATACTCGTTTCAGAGGCAAAGAAGAGACAAAGCCGCAGGATGCAGGTGAGCAGTTCGCTAAGGAACTTGCTGATCTTGCTGATGACTATGTATGCGATGCTTTCGGTTCTGCTCACAGAGCACACGCTTCCGTATCCGTTGTAACAAAGTTCATCCGTGAGAAGAACGGCACATGCGCAGTTGGATATCTTATGGAGAAGGAGATTAAGTTCCTCGGCAACGCTGTTGAGAATCCGGTTCGTCCTTTCGTAGCTATCCTCGGTGGTGCAAAGGTTGCAGATAAGCTCGCTGTTATCGATAACCTTCTTACAAAGTGCGATACCCTCATCATCGGTGGTGGTATGGCTTATACATTCATCAAGGCTCAGGGCGGCAAGGTTGGTAACTCTCTTGTAGATGATACTAAGCTTGATTACTGCAAGGAGATGATGGAGAAGGCTGAGAAGCTTGGTAAGAAGCTCCTCCTTCCTTCAGATACTGTTGCAGCAGCAGGATTCCCGAATCCTATCGACGATCCTAACCTTGAGACTGTTGTTGTTCCGACAGATGCTATTCCGGACGACAAGGAAGGCCTTGATATCGGACCTGACACAAGAAAGGTTTATGCTGACGCTGTTAAGTCTGCAAAGACTGTTGTATGGAACGGACCTATGGGTGTTTCTGAGAACCCGGTTCTCGCAGCTGGTACTATCGCAGTAGCAGAGGCTCTTGCAGCTACAGACGCTACAACAATCATCGGTGGTGGTGATTCTGCAGCAGCTGTAAACAACCTTGGTTTCGGTGACAAGATGTCTCACATTTCCACAGGTGGCGGTGCATCCCTTGAGTTCCTTGAGGGTAAGGAGCTTCCGGGCGTATACGCAGCTGATGATAAGTGAGAACTTAACGAAATCGAGTCGCTAGATGAAGATTGAGTTTAGTTCGAACTTACACCTAGGTTCTTAGTGAGCGCGAACGAAAGTGAGCGCGAGCTTAGAACGTAGGTGCTACCCCTTAACGAAATCGAGTCGCTAGACGAAGATTAAGTTGATCAACTCGAGCCGGATAGGCGCAGAGTTAGTCGATAAATGAATACGTAAGTGAAATCGGATAAATATCTCTTGGAACAATTAGCCGGCAGCACTTAGTGACTGTCCGAGCCGTGACAAGAGATATTTGATCCGATTGAACGTAAACAGATATTCAATACGAAAGGAAAAACAACAATGGCAAGAAGAAGAATTATTGCCGGCAACTGGAAGATGAACATGACTCCCAGCCAGGCAGTTGAGCTTTGTTCAACACTTAAGGATCTTGTAAAGAACGATGCAGTAGACGTAGTATATTGCGTACCTGCAATCGATATCGTACCGGTAGCAGAGGCTATCAAGGGTACAAACGTAAATCTTGGTGCAGAGAACTTCTACATCGAGGATAAGGGTGCATTTACAGGTGAGATTTCTGCTCCTATGCTTAAGGAAGCAGGCGTAAAGTACATCATCATCGGTCACTCTGAGAGAAGAGATATCTTCGGCGAGAACGATATCCTTATCAACCAGAAGGTAAAGAAGGCATTCGCATCAGGCCTTACACCGATCCTTTGCTGTGGTGAGTCCCTTACTCTTCGTGAGGCAGGAACATACACAGAGTGGATCAAGAGACAGATTTCATGGGATCTTGAGGGTGTAACAGCTGATCAGGTTAAAGAGCTTGTTATCGCATACGAGCCTATCTGGGCTATCGGAACAGGAAAGACAGCTACAGCTGATCAGGCTCAGGAAGTATGTAAGCTTATTCGTGATCATATCGCTGAGATGTATGATGCAGCTACTGCAGAGGCAGTACGTATCCAGTACGGCGGATCAATGAACGCAGGCAACGCAGCTGAGCTTCTCAGCAAGCCTGATATCGACGGCGGTCTTATCGGCGGTGCATCCCTTAAGGCTGATTTCGGTCAGATTGTTAACGCATAAATTGATACATACCATTTCGTTTTTGACGCAGGTTGCTGAGAGGCGAAATTTGATGTAAAATAAAAACATTAGTGATGGCTTAGTGCAGTGATAAAGACTGCACTGCCTGAACTAAACTATGACAGGACATATTAAGGGGTTCTGCCAATGATGAGAGTGAAGAAACCACGAACGTGTGCCCGTTCGTGGTTTCTTCGCCTGTAATATTTTTTTCTTCGGTTTATCATTTCTAAAAAAGAGGTGCGATGAGTCGCAGCAAACATTGGATGATACGCTTTGGATAAGATCGCCCGTCCTTTTGGTATTTGCTGGTCACATCTTCCGATTCTTCGAACATATCTATAAAATCGTTATGAATGGCATTCAGAACTTTACAATGGCTTAGCAGTACACCATTTTCAAAATGCAGATAAAAACTTCTAAAATCCATGTTTATAGTTCCTACGGTTCCTACAATTCCATCGGAAACACACATTTTTGCATGTGAAAAACCGGGAGTATATTCAAAAATACGGACGCCTGATGACACAAGGGGAGCATAGTAAGAGCGTGTCATCTGATATACGAATTTCTTGTCGGGAACGCCTGGTGTGATTATGCGTACGTCTACGCCGCGTTTTGCAGCAAAAGAGAGAGTTCGGATCATATCTTCACTTAGTATCAGGTAAGGTGTTACAAACCACACATAGTTACGGGCACGATTCGCGATAGAAATATAGACATTTTCTGCCACAGGTTCGGTATCAAGAGGTGAATCGCCGTAAGGCTGGACAAAACCTGTATCTTTTGAAGAATAGTTATATTCCGGGAAAAACTTCATGAAGTCTTCGCGTTCAGAATATGCAGGCTTCTTTTTTTCCATGGCATACCACATGGTAAGGAACATAACTGTGAGGGTTGAAACTGCGTCACCTTCCAGACGGATACCTGTATCTTTCCAGTATCCAAAGGGACGTGTTACATTAAAGTATTCGTTAGCCAGATTATAACCGCCGGTATATCCGATCTTTCCGTCGATGACCGTGATCTTTCGGTGATCGCGGTTGTTCATAAACATATTTAGGACTGGGACGATAGGATTAAATATACGGCACTGGATACCATAGGATTCCATCTCTTTTTTGAATTCACCGTTAATGAACCAGAGAGATCCCATGTCGTCGTAAAAAATACGTACATCAACTCCGGCCGAAGCTTTTTCGATAAGAATTTCTTTCATGGGAGTAAAGGATTCTTTATCCTCTATCGCATGATACTCAAGGAAAATAAAGTGTTCAGCCTTCTTTAAGTCTTCAATCTGAGATTCAAGGCCATACACTGCTTCAGGAAAAAATTGCACATCCGTATTTCGATAAACCGGATAGTTATTCCAACCTGAGAGATATTCTGACAGATCGACACGGTCAGAGGCTTCTTCACGCATCTCCTCTATTACGCCCATATCCTGTGGGATTGCTTCATTTAGTTCCTCGGAAATAGATAAAAATCTCTGACGGAGTTTTTTATAAAGACTTGAATGACCTGTAAGCAGGTAAAGAGTGAGTCCCATGACGGGTAGAGCCAGGATAACTATGATCCATGGCATTTTGAGGGCATCATCTGTGTGTTTGCCATATAAGCGTACAGCAACGATTAGTGCAACGATGCTGAAACCTATTGAAATATAGGTATGAAAAGAGCTTAAGCCGACAACAAAAACCGTAAACCAGGATACCTGGAAAAGAACAGAGAGAACGGCAAAGACAAACCGCTTTACTCCATTTTTTACGTTAGATTTTTGCTCGACGCGCATTTTTTTCACAAATAATGCCCTCCGGAAGATTTCTGTAAAAAAGTGACTGATCTAGAAGTGTATATTTTCGCCTGAAATCTCATGAAGCGAGCTTACACCGCACATTTTCATGGTGTCGGCAAGCTCTGAACCAAGTTTATCAGTGAGACACTGAACTCCTTCGCTTTCGCCGCCATAAACTGCCGTGACGTAAGGGCGTGCGATTATGACCGCATCAGCTCCGAGAGCAAGGGCTTTGAAAATATCTACACCGGAGCGTATACCGCCGTCAACCAGGATTTTTACGCCTGTTCCGAAAAGAACTTCGGATATTTCCGGAAGAACTTCTGCAGTAGAAGGGCATTGATCGAGTACACGTCCTCCGTGGTTACTTACTACTATTGCATCAGCACCGGCTGCGCGTGCTTTGACAGCACCTCGTACTGTCATGACACCTTTGATGATAAAGGGCTTACCTGCCATGTGGATGATATCTTTCATCTCTTCAACAGTCTTGCTTCCGGCAGGTGGTGTCAGGTTTTGCAGGAAGGGGAGCCCTGCGGCATCGATGTCCATGGCTACAGCAAAGGAATCAGATTCTTTGATCAGTGCAAATTTCTCTTTCAGAGTGTTAGCGTCCCATGGCTTTACTGTTGGAATCCCGACGCCATTATTTGCACGGATCGCGCCACATGCAGCTTTCATCACATCCGGATTGGTTCCATCTCCGGTAAATGCAGCGATCCCTGCATCAGCACATGCTTTAACGAGGATGTTGTTATAGGCTACATCATCCAGTTTGTCGCCGTAGTGCAGATTGACTGCTCCGACAGGACCTGCAAAGATCGGATAGCGGAATTTCTTTCCGAATAATTCGATAGAAGTGTCGGGGGTTTTGTTCTCATTGAGAGTATCCATATTTACTCTGATCTTTTTCCACTGATCATAGTTACGGATAGCTGTGTCCCCGACCCCCTTTGCTCCCGGGCCTGGAATCTGATTTCTGCATGCTCTTCCGTCACAGACCGGGCATGCCTTGCAGTACGGACCACTGCAGGTCTTGGCTTTTTCCAGTACTTCCTGATACGTCATACAGATTTCTCCTTTTCAATTATTAAATTTTGTTTTAGTTTAGCTGTCAGCCATATTTCCGCAGCCTTAACCGAGTTGTTATTAACTACATTTTAACACGATAGAGGATACGTCAAAAGGAAAATAAAAATGCAGGTCTCAAATGAGACCTGCAGAACTCTTTAATGCAAGGATTATAAATCCGTGACATAAATATATAGGTTTTGTTTTACTTCCGAGTCTGGTAAAAAAATTGAATCTGATATTAGGAACCAGCAGAAATATGTAGATGATGCAGACAGATGCGATGATGAGGTGCAGTAGTCTGGCAAACGGTGTTTCATGAGATACAGCGTAAGGAGCGGATTCGTAGAACCATACGTAGGAGTATTTCTTCATAAATCTTATGATGTATCCTATCACCGCACCGAAGGCTGCTCCGGAAGCAATCAGTATTTCATAAAAATGACGATGGTAAAAGTCGATGAGGTTCTGTTTATCTTCTTCATTTTTCATGATAGCTGAAACATAGTGACCGAGAATGAAGAACGGATAATAAACAAATACCCGTGACAGGGTGAAATTCATGCCGATCTTTCGAATATAGCCGATCCCGATAGCTCCTGCGACCGACAGGACGATAAACAGGAGATGACGCAGATGGCCTCCGTTTTCTATAAGCGGAACTGTAAGACACCAGATAAACATCGCCATCAGATACCACAGGATCCAGTAAGGTTTACTATACTGGAGTTTTGTTGGTTCGTTCAGGATGTAATTCAAAAAACAGATATAAATGGTCTGAAAAACAAAATACGGAACCAGGAGTCCTTCAATCAGCTTTTTCATCCTGAATCTCGCAAAATAGCCTGAAATAAAGATAAATAGCGGCATATGGAAAGAGTAGATGATCTTATATGCGGTTTTTATTGTGCCGGTCTTTAGATGAAGTTCCATCAGATGACCGATCACGACTAAAAGGATCAGGATGGCCTTGATATTGTCCATCCTGAAGTCCCTTGTTTTTGTTTTCATAATGATTCTCCCCGGTCTTTCGGATTACCGTTTTTTACCGGTAGGCTTTCCTCCTGTGGGGCGATTTCCGCCCTTACTGCCCTTGTTTTTGTTTTTTGCGGCTCTGGATGCCTGAACAGCCTTTGATCCACGGATGCGGATCTCACGGTTTCCTTTGCTTGTCCATGAAGAACACAGGAGCTTTGCACCATTTTTACGGATATACTTTACAAATTCATCAAGTCCTGCGGTATGAAGAAATTCGCGGGCTTCTTTTCTGGCTACTTCTTCGTTTATGCGAGGCTGGTTTACGGAGAATGAGCAGATCCATTCCTCACCGGACCATACTGTGACTACATACATATTTCCGTCGAGGAATGAACGGAGATCTTTGAGAAGATCATTATACCCCTCGTCTGTCGGATCGTAGTGAGCATTCCAGTCATTGAAGTCGAGTGTCCATCCGTTTTCCAGTTCCAGATAGAGGTTTTCTCCTCCGAGTGGATTACGGATCTCAATACAGGACTGACCTTTTTTCAAAAAGTCATAATCGGTTTCTTTACTTGTATGTGTGAGTGTCTCATAGTTTTCGATAAGAGCTTTTAACTCATCTGTAAGCGGGCTGGCTGCTGCCATATTTGACCTCCTTTATGAAACTCCGATAAACGGAGAATTAAGTTTTCGACTGAATCAGAAAGTACATTATAACACTGCTTTTGAATATTGTCCGAATTTTTTTACTTTATTATCGGGACTAATTGTACAAAATTTAGAAATAATTTTTATGATCCGTGATAAATACTAAAGAAATACGTTGATATTGTCGAAAAAAAACATGACGACGAAGAATAACTGTGATTATATGGGTGATTGAGGGTTGTAGAAATCACTGTTCGCAGATTATTTACGAGGAATGTGTTGTATATAAGAATTTTGCCGGAGCGGCATCTGGGAAAGGGGAAAAGGATGAAGAGTAAGGTAGGATTTAGCATGGCGGGAAATGCCCAGTCTGCTGTTGATGAGGCAACCAGACAGGTGCAGAAACCGCAGGGCATTATATTCATGACAGATTATAATTTACTGCCGCAAGTTACTGAAATCCTTCAGCAGAAGTATCCGGATGCTGAAGTGATAGGAACAAGCGGAACATCATACTGTAATAAAGACTGGTCAGATAAGATGACTGTCATTACAGCAATAGAGTCTGAGGCAAAGATCTCTGCGGGACGTATATCAAGACTTGACAGATGTCCGGTTGAAGATCTCGGGATTCTTGAAAGAAGTATCAAGGATGTGGGACCCGGTAAGGAAGATACAGTTGTTATCGAGTTTTGCACAAATGAAGAGGAACGTCTCGTCACCACTATGAGAATGGCTCTGGAAAGACATGATGTCGGGCTCTGCGGAGGAACTGCTTTCGGTGCACCGAACGGAAAACCTTCTTATGTATCGATAAACGGTGAATTGTACGAGAACAGCTGTGTATATATGGTAATTAAAAATACTTCCGGAAAGGCCCGTGTTTATTCGGAAAATATCTACGGTAAGTATAATGATGTACCGCATATCGCAACGAGAGTTAACAGGGCAAAGAAAGCACTGGTCGAGCTGGACCACAGACCTGCAGCTGATGTTTACGCAGAGACATTAGGCATTTCCAGAAATGAAGTTGTTGGAAATGTGCTTAAGAATCCTATGGGCCGTAGTGTAGGAGATAAGCTCTTTGTAGCTTCTGCACATACATTGGAACCGAATGGAACGCTGTTGAACTATAAGAAATTAAATGAGAACGATACGATTTATGTTCTGCAGCTCCTTGACTATGATGACATTAATCGTCAGACAAGGGAAAAGATTCAGGGAGAATCAAGAAAGATAGATCTGATGTTCTCTTTTAACTGCATCTATCGCTACATACTTTTCACACAGGAGAACTATTTTGGAACACTTCTCCAAAATATGGCTACACTCGGAACTCATGTGGGATATGTTGCGGGGGGCGAGCAGTACAGTAATCAGCATGTAAATCAGACAATGGTCTGTGCTGTATTTGAATAAGGGGGATCTCAGATGTTTGGATTTAAGAAGGCTGTTGAAGAAGAGCCCGTTGAGGTAAAGGCGCCTGAAGGACTCAGCAGGAATGATGAATTGCATATCATTCAGACAATGGGCGAATATATATCGCGGAGAAAAGAAGCGCTTCAGATAGAAGAACTGGCTACGAGTGATGAGCTTAATTCGATCCGATCTTCTTTTGATGTGGTACAGCAGAAATCTGAGGATATTTCTGCATCGATCGAAGCGTTCAAAGATCAGTTTTCGGAAGCCAGAGAGGTTACTGCAGGCTTTGATGCGATCATTACCAAGATGATCGGTACAGCAGACGAAACACATGAAAATATGAGTAAGGTTCGTGAAAGTTCGGATTCTGTAGAGGTTACGATCACTGCAGTTCAGGAAGTTTTTGAAGAATTCCAGAAGAGCTTTGATGAGATACAGGAAAAGGTTAATGCGATAAATGGTATCGCAAACCAGACAAACCTCCTGGCTCTTAATGCATCTATTGAGGCTGCCAGAGCAGGTGAGAGCGGACGTGGTTTTGCGGTAGTTGCAGATCAGGTTAATAAGCTTTCCAGCGATATCAAGGCATTGGTAAGCTCTATTGGCGACAGCATGGGTGTTTTGAATAATAATAATAGTAAGCTTATGGATTCCATTGAATCGACGAGAAGCGCCATGCAGGAGTCAGTACAGCATGTTAACGAGACTGAGGAAGTTGTTGACAGCATAAAGACTGTTGCCAATGAGATTGAGGATGGCAACAAAAAGATGAATACGGTATTTGATGAATGTGCAAAAACAATAGCGGATATCACAGATACTGTGGAAGCCTCAGGTAAGTATTATGATGCGGTGGAGAAAGATATCCATGAAATGGGTTCCAAGATCACACGAAAGGGCTTTATCTTTGAAGACCTTAATAATCTTTTGGAACAGTTCGATCCGTTTGTTGATGACATAAGAAAGAATGGTTGAGATCGGATGTCAGAGATAGTAATTAAGACACCGGTCAGGTCGCCAGCCTGAGAACCCTCCCGGTATTTTTGAGAGCCCTGGAACCCCCAGTTCCGGGGCTCTACATTTACATCATATTCCTGTCAATAAAATTCCAGATAGAATTCCAATAAAGCTCCGGTTCTGCAAAGCTGCTGTCTGTGTGGCGTGCGCGGTTTATTACGAGCTTTTCTTTTTTATCACAGGCATCGGCCTCATATACCTCATCCAGCATATAAAAAGGATTGTAATCATCTGCATCTCCGTGCACAAAGAACATGGGAGTCTTGTTTTTCTTTAATGCCTCTATACATGAACCGTCCGTGACAAAGTAACCGGCATGGATCTTGCACATGAAATTTGCTGTGTAGAGAACAGGGAAGGGCGGAAGATTAAATACCTGATGGAGTTTATCAGTGTATTCCTTCCAAATGGATGAATATCCACAGTCTTCTACGATCACTTTTACATTGTCCGGCAGATCTTCTTCTCCGGAAGCAAGCATGATAGTTGATGCTCCCATGGAGATACCGTGGAGAACGATCTTTGCGTCAGGATCCATTTTAATTATCTCATTCGTCCACTGGATGATATCTCTTTTGTCAGGAACGCCCATTCCAATGTAGGTTCCTTCGCTGGTGCCGCTGGCACGCAGGTCGGGTGTCAGGACGTTATATCCCTTTTCGTAGTATTTTTTTGCAAATGGAAACATGCTGGACATGTCTCCGTGAAAACCATGTACGCCGATCATCCAGAGGTGGGAAGCATTTGCCTGTTTATGGAGCAGAGCATTAAGTTTCAGACCGTCAAAGGACGTAATTGAAAGCGTTTCTCCGGGAGTTGAGTCAGACCACTCCTGAGCCTCGGCATATAGCCTTGTCCTTGTGTTATTGACTCTTTTTTCAAATGCCTGCTGTTCGGCATCGTCGGAAACGGAAAGGGAGTCCTGAATATTGCTGGATGCAATGCTTCCGCGTTTGATGGCATATTTGATCATGTAGTCGCCGGCAGCCAGACTTAGGAAGATAAACATCAGCAGGAGAATAATAGCTGCATTTCTGCATTTTTTTAAGGTCTTGTTCTTTATATTCATGTTGTCACTTTCTTTTTATCATTTATTTTTTGTAGTTTGAACGAACAGAAATATTATTATAACCGTAGCAGTAAAAAAATGCATTAGATTTTTGACGTGAGTAAAAAAACATGCATAATTTGCGAACGAGTGTTTGATTAATTCTTTGAAGTATGCTATATTAGCTGTGTTCAGTAAATTGTACATAGAATACATGAAGCGTGATTTGGAAGGAGGGCAGATGCTCGGACAGACGCACCGGTTGGCAGGAATAGCCGCAGGGATAGCATTGGCAAGTGAATTAAATATCATTCCTGTGCAAAGACCGTTTGCCTTTGCAGGTGTAATAGGCGTGTCTGTAATGGGGAGCCTTATGCCGGATGCGGATCAGCCTAATAGTACCATAGGCAGGAGACTGTTTTTACTATGGCTGCCGTTATATATCTTACGAGTGTTGATCAGGATAATAGCCTTCTTTGCGCCGTCTATGAAAAATGTATCAAGAGGACTGGCACATCGGGGAATCTCACATTCACCGTGGTTTTGGGCTGTCTTCGGAGTTGGAATGTGGTGCATACCGTGGTTTAGAGGAGATGGCACCATTTATTTTTATGCATTTTTTACGGGGATAGTGACACATCTGATACTGGACTATCTGACAGGAGGGATTCCTTTATTGCCTCTGTCATTAAAAAGAATACATCCTCCGATAGTGTTCAAGACAAAAGGTTATTTTGAATTTTTGACATCGAGTATCCTTGGATTGTGGATTGTATTTAGGGTATTGTGTTATCTTGGAATGAGACCAACTATACGTCAGGTTCTTACAACACTGCTGAGATATGTGTAATGACGGGACATTTGATGGAGATATTGAAATGATTGAGAATAATGATATGAAAGTAACTGAAGAACTGCTTGATTTTTTAGAAAAAAGTCCTACCTGTTTTCATGTGGTAGCAAACATACGTGAGAGACTTCTGACTGAGGGATATACGGAACTGTTTGAAGGGCAAAAATGGGAGCTTAAGCAGGGGAAAGGATATTTTACAGCAAGAAATGAATCATCTGTCATTGCTTTTCGCATGCCGAAAAAACGAGCGACAGGATTTATGATAGCTGCATCCCACAGTGATTCACCTTCGTTTAAGATAAAAGAAAATCCGGAGATCACAAGTGAAGGCGCCTATACCAGACTAAATGTTGAAAAGTATGGTGGTATGCTCATGCATCCCTGGTTTGACAGACCTCTTTCTGCAGCAGGCAGAGTGATAGTAAGAGAAAAAGACGGTGTTATTGCGACCAGACTTGTAAATATAGACAGAGATCTCATGATGATACCGAGTCTTGCAATACACATGGACCGAAAGGCCAATGAAGGTCATGAGCTCAATGCGCAGAAAGAATTACTTCCTGTTTTGGGTGATGAAACTGCCGATGGAAAATTTATGGATATGTTAGCAGAGGCGGCAGGTGTAAGTGTAGAGGATATTCTTTCTCATGATCTCTTTCTATATGTGAGAGGAAGAGGTTCGGTCTGGGGAGCATCCGGTGAATATGTGTCCGCAGGACATATAGATGATCTGCAGTGCGTATATGGAACCATGGAGGGCTTTATCGCTGCGGAAGGGAATGAAAGTGTTATTCCGGTTCTGGCAGTTTTTGATAATGAGGAAGTTGGAAGTGGAACAAAGCAGGGTGCTGATTCGACGTTTCTTTCAGATGTGCTGGAGAGGATAGGAATGGCAGCGGGATTTACCCCGGAGGAACAGAAGACTCTTACTGCATCGAGCTTTATGGTATCTGCAGATAATGCACATGCAGTTCATCCTGCATATGCGGAAAAAGCAGATCCGGTAAACCGTCCAAAGATCAATAAGGGTATTGTCGTAAAGTATCATGCGGGTCAGAAATATACGACTGACGCAGTTTCGGGAGCTCTTTTTGAAGAAATCTGCAGAAAGGCAGGGGCTCCTGTGCAGCACTTTACGAATCGATCGGATATGAATGGCGGGTCGACGCTTGGAAATATTTCTAATGCGCATGTGTCACTGAATACAGTTGATATAGGCCTTCCACAGCTTGCCATGCATTCCTGTGTGGAGACTGCCGGCGTGCATGATACCACAGCGCTTATCAAAGCCATGAAGGTATTTTTTGAGAGCTGTATAAAAGATATCGGGCAGGGACGCTATAAATTGGTGCGATAGCGCTGATAGTCATACGAGAAAAGAGGGTCTCATAATGAAATTTTATATGCCTACGGTTGTATATGAGGAAAACGAAGCTGTCTGGAATCACAGAAGGGAGCTGGCAGCACTTGGGACAAAGGCTCTGATCATGACAGGACGCAGTTCTGCCAAGGTAAACGGTTCTCTGGATGATGTGAGAAAAGCTCTGGATGATCAGGGTGTCGGCTACACGATATTTTCAGAGGTAGAAGAAAATCCGTCTGTAGAAACCGTGGAGCGGGCTGCGGTGCAGGGAAGACGTGAAAAAGCAGATTTTGTTATAGGTATCGGGGGAGGTTCTCCAATGGATGCCGCAAAAGCAGCAGCTTTTTTGATAAAGCATAAGAATAAGGGGGCAGGGGATCTGTATGATGCATCGCTTGATCCGACGGCGGTGCCGGTCGCTGAAGTTCCTACGACCTGCGGAACCGGATCGGAAGTTACAGGAGTTTCTGTACTTACTAGAAATAATGGTACAAAAAAAGGCTCCATTCCACACAAAATCTTTGCTGATATTGCGCTTATCGATGGAAAATATATCATGAACGCACCGTTGTCAGTTATACGAAATACGGCAGTCGATGCATTGGGACATTTACTTGAGAGCGGCTTAAACTCCGCAAGAAATGAATACAGCCTCATGATTGTTTCAGAGGGACTAAAGTACTGGAAACGGATAAAGGACGTAGTTGCGGGTTATAAAGTCCTCAATAATTACGCTGCGGAAGATCTCATGCATGCATCTGCACTTGCCGGTATGGCGATCGCTCAGACTGGGACTTCGGTACCGCACGGACTTAGCTATACATTAACCTGTGAACTGGGGATGCCGCACGGTGCGGCAGTGGGCTATTATCTCGGCAGCTACCTTAAAGAGGCAGAAAAGGAAGATGATGTACTGACACATAAATTCTTAAAACGTGCGGGATTCGCTTCGGCCAGTGATTTTGAGCTTTTCTTTGAGGAAGTATGCAAAACTGGTGAGATACCCGCAGAAACCAGACAGAAAGCATATGATTCTCTTGTGAATGATGAAAAGCGCCTTGCAACTGCTTCGTACAAAATAGATGTGGAAATGCTGAAACGCATAGCGCGACTTTAAAATTATTGAAAAAATGCAGCAAGTATCTTGATTAAATTTGTTTATTTGACGATTATATGATGACAGGGTACCAAGTAAAAAAGCGATTGTGCTTGCACAATAAGTTTTTTTTTATTTGGTACCCACTAAACACGAGCATGTAGCGTGACTACGCGGAATGCGAGTGTTTTAGAATTGCGGGAGCTGCATGAGCAGCGAAGCAATTCGTGTCATCATGTATATATTAGGAATATGATTAAATCTACGATAAAAAAACGTACATATGAGGCGATATATCGCCTATTGGATAAGGTTTCTCCTGTGCCGTATGATTGCGGTTCGTTGTGTGGAGCGGCGTGCTGCGGAGTGTCGGACAGTGATGAAAGCGGAGAACCTGATGATTTGGGGATATATCTCTTGCCTGGTGAAGAAGAAGTTCATGACAGGAATGATGACTGGCTCAGATGGTCTGAACATGATACAAGAGAATATGATTTTCCACCGTCATGGGACGGAAAAGTATATTTCGTTAAATGCAAGGATGCACCAAGGTGCCCCAGGGAAAAGCGACCGATCCAGTGCAGGACATTCCCGTTAGAGCCGCATTTTACAGAGAATGGAGAGTTGGTTCTTGTGAGGTGTGACTATGAACTTCCATATAGCTGTCCTCTGATCGATGGAGAAGCGGAGCTCAGTCCTGATTTTGTTCAAGCGACAGGAACGGCGTGGAAGCATCTGGTACGCGATCCTCTGATACGTGATCTTGTTCTTTTTGATTCTGAAAAAAGGCGGGAGATTCATGGTGAACCCGAGGTTTTATACAACGTCTGAATATTAAGGAATAAAAGAAATATATATAGTGTTCACAGGAATTGTTGTATTCGGGAATACGGTTCAAAAATTTTTTTTGAATTTGTTTTTTACTCGCGGACAATTTATCACTTTAAATGGGTGAAAACCGCATAAATACTGAATAGTGGTCAAAAATTGATGATTAAATATCATCAAAAAATGGGTTAATATAGATCAAACTGTGTGAGAAATCCCCATTTCATGGGATTGCAAAACTTTTTCTCCATGTTATAATAAATCAATAAATGATCGAAAACGTATAAAAATTCATTTTTGTACGTGTCCGACGTTCACCAGTGCAAAGATGCAGTCAGGTAGGTATTTTTATATTTTATTTGACTGCGTTTTTTACTTAATAGGAATTCCTATTAAGAAGTGTATATTACAGGAGGGAATAGTTATGAAAAAGTTCAGAAAAGCAGCAAGCGTAGTTCTGGCAGCGCTCATGACAGCGTCAATGGTTGCAGGATGTGGGTCTTCCGCATCACAGGGAAGCGGTTCCGGAGAAACCGCCGGCAGTGCAGCAAGCGAAGCAGCAGGTGCATCCGGAGATGCCGCATTTAAGATCGGCGTTATCGGACCTCTTACGGGTGGCGCTGCAGCCTACGGTACTTGCGTAGCCAATTCAGCACAGCTTGCTGTTGATGAGATCAATGCAGCAGGCGGTGTAAACGGTTACAGACTTGAGCTCAAGAGCGAAGATGATGAGCTTGATGCACAGAAGTCCGTAAACGCGTACAACACATTGAAGGACTGGGGAATGCAGATGCTTCTCGGAAGTGTAACAAGTGCATGTTCACTTGCTGTTTCAGAGGAGACAAAGGCTGATAACATGTTCCAGCTGACACCGTCCGGATCTGCTAAAGAATGTGTTCAGTATGACAATGTATTCCGTGTATGTTTCTCCGATCCTGCACAGGGTACAGCTTCTGCTGAGTACATTGGTCAGCACAAGCTTGCTTCAAAGGTTGGTATCATCTATGACAGCTCTGACGTTTATTCTTCAGGTATCGCTACTAATTTCGTAGCTGAGGCTGCTAATCAGGGCTTTGAGGTAGTTTCTCAGGAAGCATTTACTGCTGATAACAATACAGACTTCTCCGTTCAGCTTCAGAAGGCTAAGGACGGCGGTGCTGAGCTTGTATTCCTTCCGATCTACTATAAGGAAGCATCGCTCATCCTTCAGCAGGCAGATAAGATGGGATACAAGCCTACATTCTTTGGATGTGATGGTCTTGATGGTATCCTTGGTGTTGAAAACTTTGATGCATCCCTTGCAGAGGGTACAATGCTCCTGACACCTTTTGCGGCAGATGCAACAGATGATCTGACCGTAAACTTTGTTACAAAGTATAAGGAACTTTATGGTGAGACACCTAACCAGTTCGGCGCAGATGCATATGATGGTGTGTACGCTATAAAGGCAGCTATTGAAAAGGGTGCGATCACACCTGAGGCAGGCGTTTCCGGTATCTGTGAGTCTCTTAAGAAGACTATGACAGAGATTTCAGTTGATGGTCTTACATCAGAGGGAATGACATGGGATGCAACAGGTGAGCCGAATAAGAGCCCGAAGGCTGTTGTGATCAAGGATGGCGCATACGTTTCTGCAGAATAAAAAATGACAGGGCAAAAATACTTTTACCCTTACATCATTTGATGTGACAGTTAAGCCAGATAACAACTTAGGTTGTAGTCGGAGGAGAGGATACGTCATCTCCTCCGATTTTTAAAATATGATACCCGTTGGAGGTAATTTTTATGCTCAGTTTTTTGACGTCTCTTGTGAACGGTCTGAGCCTTGGAAGCATCTATGCAATAATCGCTCTCGGATATACCATGGTTTATGGTATTGCCAAGATGCTGAATTTCGCGCATGGTGACTTTATCATGGTCGGAAGTTACGTGATCTTTATTTTTGTATCTAATTTAGGGTTGAGTCCTGTACTAGCAATTCCTGTCGCTGTCGTTCTATGCCTGATCCTTGGTGTGACGACTGAGAGAGTGGCATATCGCCCGCTTAGAAATGCTGCATCCCCACTGGCAGTATTGATCACGGCAATAGGCGTGAGTTACCTCCTTGAAAATGTCGCACTTCTGATATTTGGTGCGGATACAAAGTCCTTTACTTCTGTTATTCCCTGGAGCGGAATTACTCTTGCCGGAGGTGAGATAAGAATCCAGGGTGTGACTATCGTTACGATAATCACCAGCATCGTGATACTGCTTGCTCTGCAGTTTTTTGTACATAAGACCAGAGAAGGCCAGGCAATGCTGGCAGTAGCTCAGGATCGCAGCGCAGCTACGCTTATGGGAATCGATGTTAATAAGACGATCTCACTGACCTTTGCCATAGGTTCTGCTCTTGCGGCTATTGCGGGTGCATTTCTTTGCAGTGCATATCCGTCACTTACTCCTTATACAGGCGCTATGCCCGGTATAAAGGCCTTTGTAGCAGCGGTACTTGGCGGTATCGGATCCATTCCCGGAGCCATGCTCGGAGGTCTTGTGCTTGGTGTCATAGAGATCCTTGCAAGAACTTATATCTCCACGCAGCTCTCGGATGCTATTGTGTTTGGTATCCTTGTCATTGTACTTCTCGTAAAGCCTACCGGTATTCTGGGTAAGATAACCCAGGAAAAAGTCTGAGAAAGGAGATGACAAAGATGAAAGAAAATAAGTTTTCCTTTCTGAAAAAGAAAGAAAATGTTACATATGCGATCGTGATAGCAGTGTGGATAATAATGGAGATCCTGCTCAAGGCAGGAGTAGTATCTAGCCATTTATCAGGACTTTTGGTTCCGATGTGTTATTACGCAATAGTTGCTGTGGGACTTAATCTCTGTGTAGGTATCCTGGGTGAGCTTTCTCTCGGACATGCAGGATTTATGTGTATCGGCGCATTTTTCAGTGCAGCTTTTTCGCAGATCTTTAAGGATTCCTTACCGGGTGGTTTACGTTTCTTTCTGGCACTTGTGATCGGAATCGCATTTTCTGCGCTTTTTGGTTTTTTGATCGGTATTCCGGTACTGAGATTAAATGGCGACTATCTGGCGATCGTTACGCTTGCATTTGGTGAGATCATAAAGAATATCCTGAATTCCCTTTATCTCGGACTTGATTCCAAGGGTTTTCATTTTTCATTAACAAGCATGCTGGAACTTGGCATGGAACCGGATGGAAAGACGCTTATAAATGGAGCGATGGGGGTTACGGGAACTCCCAGAGATGCGAATTTTACTATTGCGATATTTCTTCTCATAGTTTCGTTGATCGTCGTACAGAATCTTATAAATTCAAGAGATGGAAGAGCGATCATGTCGATCCGTGATAACCGCATCGCAGCAGAGTCCATCGGTATCAATGTAACGAAATACAAGATGCTTGCATTTACCATGTCTGCAGCTATCGCAGGTATGGCCGGCGTGTTGTTTTCGCACAATATTTCTACTCTTCAGGCTACAGGTCAGTACTTTGGTTACAATGTTTCTATTATGATCCTTGTGTATGTGGTGCTCGGAGGGATCGGATCCATCCGTGGATCAGTTGTTGCAGCAGCGGTTCTTTATCTCCTGCCGGAGCTTCTCCGCGGACTTAATAAATACCGTATGCTGATCTACTCCATCGTACTTATCGTAGTGATGATCATCAACTGGGCTCCTGCCGTATTGGATAAGAGACAGGAACTGATGATGAAATTCAGAAAGGGGAACAGGAAGAATGGCACTGCTTGAGGTTAATGATCTGTGCATCCAGTTCGGAGGCCTGCGTGCCGTGGATGACTTTAATCTGAATATAGAACAGGGTGAACTTTACGGACTCATAGGACCGAACGGAGCCGGAAAGACCACTGTTTTTAATCTCCTTACGGGAGTATATCGACCGACAGAAGGACAGATCCTTCTTGATGGCAAAAATATCACAGGACACAAGACTGCTGAGATAAACCGTGATGGAATAGCGAGAACATTCCAGAATATCCGTCTTTTCAGCAAAATGTCGGTGCTTGATAATGTTAAGGTTGCTTTACAGGACAGGTATCATTACAACACTTTGACAGGGATACTTCACCTCGGATCGTATAAGAAGCTTGAAAAAGAAATGGACACGGAAGCAATGGAGATCCTTTCTGTATTTGGGATGGATAAAGACGCGGAGCTTTTGTCATCTAATCTTCCTTATGGTCAGCAGAGAAAGCTGGAGATCGCCAGAGCAATGGCAACGAAGCCGAAACTTCTCTTACTTGATGAGCCGGCAGCCGGAATGAATCCGAATGAAACAGCAGAACTTATGGAAACGATCTCTCTTATCAGGGATAAATATAAGATGACTATCCTGCTTATCGAACATGATATGAAGCTGGTATCCGGTATCTGCGAGAAATTGACTGTACTTAATTTTGGACGTGTACTCGCACAGGGTAATACAAAAGATGTTTTGTCAGATCCGGAAGTTATCAAGGCTTATCTCGGAGATGAATAATGGCAGAGGGAGAATGAACAATGCTTCTTGAAATAAAAAATCTTAACGTTTACTATGGCGTGATCCAGGCATTGAAAGATGTTTCCTTTCATGTGGAAAAGGGAGAAGTCGTAGCACTGATCGGTGCTAATGGAGCCGGAAAGACCACGACACTTCATACGATCTCGGGACTCTTGAAACCAAAGAGTGGAGAGATCATTTATAAGGGTAAAAATATCGTTACGATATCCGGAAATAAGATAGTATCTATGGGAATGGCACATGTTCCGGAAGGACGGAGAGTATTTGCAGATCTTTCAGTTGCGCAAAATCTGAGGATGGGTGCATATACACGGAGAAATAAAAAAGAAATCGAAGATACTCTGGCTATGGTTTATGATCGTTTTCCCAGATTAAAGGAACGTCAGACCCAGAAAGCCGGAACTCTCTCCGGAGGCGAGCAGCAGATGCTCGCAATGGGACGTGCGCTTATGTCGCATCCGGATATTATTCTTATGGATGAGCCGTCTATGGGACTTTCACCTATCTTTGTTAACGAGATTTTTGATATAATAAAGAGTGTCCATAAGGATGGAACGACAGTATTACTCGTTGAACAGAATGCAAAGAAGGCGCTGACGATCGCTGACAGGGCATATGTTCTTGAGACAGGAAGCATCACAATGGAGGGAAAAGCATCGGATATGCTTAACAATGATTCCATTAGGAAGGCTTACCTCGGGGAGTGATCAGAAAGGGAGTTACTGAAATGAAAAAGAATATCGTATTCACTATTTCACGTCAGTACGGAAGCGGTGGTCGTACCGTAGGAAAAATGCTGGCCGATGAGTTGGGAATCCATTATTATGATAAGGAACTCATGAAACTTGCGGCGGAAGAAAGCGGTATAAATGAGAGTCTCTTTGTGCAGGCAGATGAAAATGTTGATGATAAAAACCCTTTGCTGGTGCGTGTTATGAAGAATGTTTATCAGGGAGAGCTTATTTCACCGAAAAGCGATGATTTCGTTTCCAGAGAAAATCTTTTTAATTATCAGGCGAAGGTATTAAAGAAACTGGCAGAGACAGAATCTTGTGTGATCATCGGCAGATGCGCTGATTTTGTCCTTAAGGATTATGATAATGTGGTTTCGGTATTTGTTCATGCGCCCAAGGATTTTCTTATGGAGCAGGCGGCCAAGAAACAGAGCTATCGCGACAAAGAGCTGGAAAAGTTTATCGAAAAGACTGACCGGTACAAGGCTGATTATTATCATTATCACACCGGACAGCTGTGGACAGATGCGAGAAATTATGACCTTTGTCTAAACAGCGGACGTTTGGGGTTTGACAAATGCGTTGAAGAGATCAAGGCTTATTCAAAGGTCAGATTCGGAGATGATATCTTTGATTAATGTCATCTTAAGAGCAAATATTTAATCGATTACTGAGGTGCGTAAAAAGATGAGTAAAAATGAAAACGGAAATACAGAATACCTCTGGAGAGATCACAAGCGTACTATCTTTGGGCTTCCGTGGAGTTTTACGATCTATTCACTGACGGAAGAGAGACTTTTTATTGAAAAAGGGTTCTTTAATCTGAAAAGAGATGAGGTACGTCTTTACAGGATAATGGATATATCTCTTAGCAGGACACTGGGGCAGAGGATATTTGGTCTTGGAACTATCAGATGCTGCTCCGGCGACAGGTCTCTCGGGGATTTTGAGATTAAAAACATTAAGAATTCAACGGCAGTTATGGAACAGTTATCCAGTCTCATCGAAAAAGAAAGAGACAAGAAGCGGGTAAGCAGCAGAGAATTTCTGCATGATGAGCATGAAGGTCATCATGATGAAGATTATGAAGATAGCCGCTTGTAATTATTTAAAATAGCCCGAAGCACTTGCTGCTGAGGGCGTACAAAAGTGTAAATGGTGTGATGATATTGAAGAAATTGATATGGACTGAGAAAAACGGTGACCTGTTTAGCGGCAGGTCATCGTTTTTTTGAATCGTGGGAGTCTGTTTGGACCATGGCTCAAAACGTAAATGTACAAAAGTGCGACAAAGTGTCTAAAAACTATTTGTATCATATGGTCATTACAGATAGATAAAAAATACTAAAATGGGACGGGCTGTATAGGCAAACTAACACAAAGTGCCGATATAGAATAAAAATGTGCAATATAAAAATCGTACTTTGAAACGTTTCATATACATTTTGTACAGTGAATTACCGATATATATGTACGAATGATATAGAAAGAGAGAATTTTCGTTTTTTGTGAAAAAGGGGTGTTTGTCGGGCATTAACTGTGATACGATACTACGCGTGTTTTGAAACGAGAGAAAAGACCACTGTCTGTAGCGAATACGGGCATGAGAAAGGAACAAACGAATGAGAAGAACCAAAATTGTATGTACCATCGGACCTGCATCACAGAGCGAGGATATGCTCCGTAAACTTATAAAGGCAGGTATGAACATTGCCAGATTTAACTTCTCTCATGGTGATCATGAGGAGCATGGAGCAAAGTTCAAGAATCTGAAGAAGATCAGAACAGAGATGGATAAGCCTATCGGTACTCTCCTTGATACCAGAGGACCGGAGATCCGTCTTGGTACATTCAAGGAAGAAAATAAAAAGTATCAGCTGAAGAAGGGCCAGACATTCACTCTTACAACTGAGGAAGTAGTTGGTGATGAGACAAAAGCATATGTAAACTATGCAGGTCTTGTTAATGATGTAAAAGAGGGTGGTTCAATCCTTATCGATGATGGTCTTATCGAGCTTCATGTTGATAAGGTTGGTTCTACTGATATCGTTTGTACTGTTATGAACGATGGCCCGGTATCAGATCGTAAGGGTGTAAACGTTCCGGGTGCAGATCTTTCCATGCCGTTCATCAGTGACAAGGATCGTGAAGATATCGTATTCGGCTGCAGACTTGGCTTTGATTTTATCGCAGCATCCTTTACACGTACTGCAGACGATATCGTTCAGGTTAGAAAGCTTCTTGATCGTCACGGAAGCAAGATGAAGATCATTGCAAAGATCGAGTCAGTACAGGGTGTTCGTAATATAGAAGAGATCCTGAAGGTCGCAGACGGAATCATGGTAGCAAGAGGTGACCTTGGTGTTGAGGTTCCGCTTGAGGAAGTTCCTTCACTTCAGAAGAAGATGATCAAGCTCGCTGAGAGAGAGGGTAAGATCGTTATCACTGCTACTCAGATGCTTGATTCCATGATCCACAATCCTCGTCCGACACGTGCCGAGACCACTGACGTAGCTAACGCTATTTATGATGGTACTACAGCTATCATGCTTTCCGGTGAGACTGCGAACGGTTCTTACCCGGTAGAGGCTGTTGAGATCATGTCTCGTATCGCTGAGAGAACAGAGGGAGATATCGATTATGAGCAGCGTATGATCGACCGTTATCGTGACGCTATCATTCCGGAGACAACAATGGCTATTTCTCATGCTGCATGTACAGTTGCTCAGGATATTCATGCTGATGCAATCATCGCAGTTACAATGTCCGGCTTTACAGCAGAGAGACTTTCAAGATTTAAGCCTACATGCCCGATCGTAGCATGCAGCACAGAGTCAAGAGTTGCATATCAGACAAACCTTCTCTTTGATACTATTCCGCTTGTGATCAAGCAGGAAGAGGATGCAGAGGCTCTGTTTGAATCTGCTATTCACCAGGCTGAGCTTGCAGGTATCATTCACCACGGCAGCAAGGTTGTCCTTACCGCAGGTCTTCCGCTCGGAGTATCCGGAAAGACAAATATGATTCGTGTAGAGGAAGTATAATAGTTACAGGTCTTTTCCTTTAAGAATAGAATGTCGTGTGTTAGCATGGCGTAATTCAACAAGATTGTCGAGTATCGGAGATTTGTAACCGATGTAACTTTACATGAAAGTGCCTCGACATTATAATAAAAACCGCTGTATGGTCAGTAAGAACTGACTGCGCAGCGGTTTTTTAGCTTTTAATTATTACTAAAATCCGTTGGGATTTTTGTTGATGAGAGGGTTTATGACTAATTGCGACAGTTGTGTAAATTATGTTTATGATGAAGATGCGGAATATTATACCTGTGAGGTAAATCTTGATCAGGATGAGATGTACCGTTTTTTGTCTGGAACCAACTTCGACTGTCCATATTATTCGGCAGATGATGAGTATGCGGTTGTAAGACATCAAAAATGATTCAATAAATTGCGTGCAAGTTGACTGCATAATATGGATGTGTTATCATTTCATTCTACGGTATCTCACTAGGAAATGTAAGAAAACATACAAAACCTAGTATATATAGAGGATATAAAACGTAAATCCGACAATATTAAGTCAGATATAAACTGACGTTTATGAGGAGAAAAAAATGGCTTTACTTGACGTTAGAAATCTTTCGGTAGGGGTGGAGGACAGCGAGATCCTTCACGGAGTCACACTTGAGATCAATAAGGGTGAGACACATGTACTTATGGGACCGAACGGTGCCGGTAAATCAACACTTGGTTATGCTCTGATGGGTAATCCGAATTATAAGGTCACAGGAGGAGATATTTTCTTTAATGGCCTTTCTATAAAGGATGAATCAGCTGATAAAAGAGCAAAGGCAGGAATGTTCCTTTCTTTCCAGAATCCACTCGAGGTTCCGGGAATCTCTCTTTCAAGCTTTATCCGTAATTCAATCGTTCAGCAGTCCGGAGAAAAAATTAAATATTCTGAGTTCAAGAAAAACCTCAAGGAGGCGATGGAGGTTCTTTCTTTCGATTCTTCTTATAAGGATCGTGATCTTAACGTTGGTTTTTCCGGCGGTGAAAAGAAAAAGGCAGAAATCCTTCAGCTTCTCATGCTGAATCCTAAGCTGGCGATCCTTGATGAGACAGATTCGGGTCTTGACGTAGATGCTGTTCGCACAGTTTCCAGAGGTATTGAAGAATATCAGAAAAAGCGTGACGGTGCACTCCTTATAATCACACATTCCACACGTATCCTGGAATCTCTGAATGTTGATTATACTCATGTCCTTGTAAAGGGAAAGATAGTTGAAACAGGTGATGCATCGCTCGTTACTGAGATCAATGAGCATGGATTTGAGCGCTTTATCGGCGGACAGGAGAAAGACTGATGGCTGAAATCAAACCGGATGTAAAGGATATTGACCGAAGCCTTTACGATTTCCGTTACGATGAAAAAGATTTTTATAAGGTTAAGGAAGGTCTGACAGAAGATATCGTTCGTCAGATCTCCAAGGAAAAGAACGATCCTGAGTGGATGACAGAATTCCGTCTGAAGGCTCTTGAGACATATAATGAGCAGAAGATTCCTGAGTGGGGACCGGATATTTCCGGACTTAATATGGATGATATCGTAACATACGTGCGTCCGAACACAGGAATGAAGGGCAAGTGGTCCGAGGTTCCGGACGATATCAAGAATACTTTTGAAAGACTTGGTATTCCGGATGCAGAACGAAAGAGTCTCGCAGGCGTAGGTGCCCAGTATGATTCAGAGCTTGTTTATCATAATGTAAAGGAAGAAGTTCTGGCACAGGGCGTAGTTTATACTGATATGGAAAGTGCGTTAAGAGATCATGAGGATCTCGTAAAGTCACATTTCATGAAGCTTGTGCCACCGACAGATCATAAATTTGCTGCTCTTCACGGTGCGGTTTGGTCCGGTGGATCATTCGTATATGTTCCGGCAGGCGTAAAGGTAGAGATACCGCTGCAGTCATATTTCAGACTGAATGCTCCGGGAGCAGGTCAGTTTGAGCATACGCTTATTATTGTTGAAGAAGGTGCAGACCTGCACTTTATCGAGGGATGTTCAGCTCCGAAATACAGTGTTGCAAACCTCCATGCTGGATGCGTTGAATTGTATGTAGGCAAAAATGCGCATCTTCGTTATTCTACGATCGAGAACTGGTCAAAAAATATGTATAACCTTAATACCAAGCGTGCGATCTGTGAAGAGGGCGCGACTATGGAATGGGTTAGCGGATCTTTTGGTTCACATGTAAGCTACCTGTACCCGACGACGATCCTTAAGGGTGATAACTCCCATATGGAGTTTACCGGTATCACATTTGCAGGAAAAACCCAGAATCTGGATACGGGCGCAAAGGTCATTCAGATCGGTAAGAATACAGCTTCCAGTATCAGCTCCAAGTCCATCAGTAAAGATGGCGGTATAAGCACATACAGAAGCTCTATTACAGTTATGCCGCAGGCAAAGAATGCCAAGGCTACTGTTTCCTGTCAGTCGCTTATGCTTGATGACATTTCTGTTTCGGATACGGTTCCTGCAATGGATATCCGTACAGATGATGCAGATATCGGACATGAAGCAAAGATCGGCCGTATCAGTGACGATGCGGTATTTTATCTGATGAGCCGTGGTATTTCCGAGAATGAGGCTCGTGCAATGATCGTCAGCGGATTTGCAAACCCTGTATCTAAGGAACTTCCGCTGGAATATGCAGTAGAGATGAATAATCTTATCAATCTGGAAATGACAGGAGGCTGATCAAATGGAAATTAAGGGCGTTTTTAATCCGCTCCCGACGCTGACCTGGAATTTTCTGGATCTGAACGGAGTTGGAATAGATGAGACAGTAAAGCTGAATAATCGCGGAGACCTCGTGATACAGGATCTTCCGAATGGCGTTACTGTTGAAAAGGACGGAAGTCTTTTAGATGATGTACAGGGCGGAGTTGGTCCTGAGATGGAAAATCTCATGAAGCGCGAAAATGTGCCGACACTGGTAATACGCGCTCAGAAGGGAAAAACTGTTTCAAAGCCGATCTGTCTTGATTATAAGCTTGGCGAGGGTGACGGACTTCTTAGAAAGCAGGAGATCATTGCAGAGGAAGGCAGTGAGATCACTGTTATCATGAATTATACATCTAAGAGAAATGAGTCCGGTTTCTTTGGAATCCAGACAAAGCTCAAGGCTGAGGCAGGTGCAACGATCCATCTTGTAAAAACAAATCTGCTCGGTGATCAGTATCTTCATTTTGATGATATAGGTGCTGTAACTGCGGACGATGCACATGTAGATATTATTCAGATGGAGCTTGGCGGCGGCAGAAACTTTATCGGAGTCCAGGCAGATCTGTATGGCAGAAAGAGCCGCTTTGACGGAAATGTGGGATACCTCACACGAGGCACACAGCTTCTCGACATGAACTACAATATCCGTCATCACGGAAAGAAGAGCGAAAGTGAGCTTATCCTTGATGGTGCTATGATGGATAAGTCTGTAAAGAACTTCCGTGGAACTATTAATCTTATCCGCGGAGCAAAGGGTGCTGTCGGCGATGAGCAGGAAAATGTACTTCTGCTTTCAAAAGAAGTACATAATAAGTCACTTCCGAATATCCTTTGCAGTGAGGAAGATGTAGAAGGTACGCACGGAGCTACCATCGGACGTCTTTCTGAGGATATGCTTTTCTATATGGAATCACGCGGTATTTCCGAGAGAGAAGCAGAGATACTCATGACAAAGGCAAGACTTAATAATGTAAACCGAATGATACAGGACGTTAATACACTCGGACGCATCCAGCAGTTTATAGAAGAAGTGCTGTAAGTTAGAAATATGATAAATATAGATTAGGAGTTATGGGATTATGCTAGAAAATCAGTTCCGGAAGGATTTCCCTATTTTTGAAAAGACCGGGGTTACTTATCTTGACAGTGCGGCAACATCACAGAGACCCCAGGTTGTGATAGATGCTGAGCGTGAATTTAATGAAAAAATGAATGCAAATCCGCTCAGAGGACTCTATGGCATCAGCATTGAGGCTACGGATGCTTACGAAAACGCCAGAGAGACCGTAAGAGAGTTTATCGGAGCTGATTCTGCAAAGGAGATCGTATTTACCCGTAATGCTTCTGAGTCGCTGAATCTAATAGCATACACCTATGCCTGCAGTGTACTTAAGCCGGGAGATACAGTGCTCACGACTATCATGGAGCATCACTCAAATATTCTTCCCTGGAGGATGGCTGCAGAGAGAACCGGTGCAAAGGTCGAGTATCTGGAACCGGAGGCAGATGGTACTTTCACAGATTCAGAACTTCAGAAAAAGATCGTTAAAGGCGTAAAGATCGTTGCTGTGGGACATGTATCCAACGTACTTGGCTGTGTCAATCCTGTTAAAAAGATTTCTGATATGGCTCATGCGATCGGAGCGGTTGTTGTAGTAGATGCTGCACAGTCAGCGCCTCATATGAAGGTTGATGTAAAGGAACTCGGCGCGGATTTTCTCGTATTTTCAGGTCATAAGCTCATGGCGCCTTTTGGAATCGGTGTTGTCTATGGAAGAAAAGAACTTCTCGAAGCTATGCCTCCGTTCCTTCGCGGCGGCGAGATGATCGAGTATGTGACACGTGATACCGAGAAATGGGCAGAGATACCGCATAAGTTTGAGGCAGGAACTGTCAATGCAACAGGTGCTGTAGGTCTCGATGCGGCTATCAAGTATCTTAAAAATGTTGGCTTTGACTTTATACGTGAGACAGAGGATGCGCTTACTTCCATCATTTTTGAAGAAGCAGCGAAGCTTCCGTATTTTCATATTCTTGGAAGCAGCGATCCAAAGAAGCATAACGGTATTGTTTCATTTACTATTGACGGAGTACATCCTCACGATATATCATCAATCCTTGATGGTGATAAAATCTGCATCCGTGCAGGACATCACTGTGCACAGCCGCTGCTTGAATACCTGAATGTTTCGAGTACGGCACGTGCCAGCCTTTACCTCTATAATACTGAGGAAGATGTCCGTTTCTTCATGGATAAAGTAAAAGAAATAAGAGGAATCATGGGTTATGGCAATTAATAATCTTTATAATAACGGTATCTTGAATGAGCATAATCTCAGACCTTCCCATAAGGGAAAGCTTGAGAATCCTACGATGATCCTTGAGGGTGTCAATCCTACATGTGGTGATGACATCTTTCTGGAGCTTCAGATAGAGAACGATACTATTGTCGATGCATCATTTTCCGGCAGCGGATGTGCTATCAGTCAGGCATCTACGGATATGATGCTGGATCTGATAATCGGAGAAGATAAGGATACAGCACTTGAATTTGCGGATAAGTTTATGAGAATGATCCGCGGAGAGGCATCGGAAGAAGATATTGACGATCTGGATGAGGCTGGAATCCTTCGTGACATTTCACATATGCCTGCACGTGTAAAATGTGCAGTACTTGGTTGGCGTACGCTTCGTGAGATGATCGAAAAGAACGAGACAGAGGGATCAGCACATGCGGATCACGAGAATTGTCCGGTAAATTCATAAAGTTCTCAATAAACAGGTATGAAATTTTCATGCCTGTTTTTTGGGTTAAAAAATGATGACAGAGGCAAAAGTGCTTTCACTTTCAATCATAGGATTTTGATGATGTCAGGGTCAAAAGGTCAAAATCCGATTGTGCTTGCACAAAGAGGATTGAGACCTTGGGACCCGCAAAACACGAGCAAGTAGCGTTATTACGCGGAATGCGAGTGTTTTAGGATTGCGGAAATTGCGTAGCAATGAAGCAATCCGTGACATCAGTAAGGGGCAAAATTCACTTTTGACCCGTACATCATTTTGACGTCGTTTATAGGATATCTATTAATTTTGTTTAGGAGAGAGGATTTGTTTTGAAGAAGGATAATTTATCTAACGAGTTGGATAAAGCGTGGAGAGAATCAAGCTGGAATTTTGTGCATATGATGCGCTGGATCCTGCTGGCGATCATCGTAGGGCTGATAGTTGGAGCGGTCAGTGCGGCATTTTCTATAGGCGATAGGCTGGCAAATACTACAAGGAACGCGCATTTTCCTATAACGCTGCTTTTGCTTCCGGTCGCCGGATTATTTATAACGTATATATATCAGCATGCAGGTGAATATAAAGTCAGAGGAACAAATCTGCTGCTTACGACTCTCAGAGCGCAGACAAAGCTGCCTGTGAGAATGGCTCCGCTGATCTTTGTATCTACGATACTTACGCATCTCTGTGGAGGATCAGTAGGACGAGAGGGCGCTGCGCTTCAGCTCGGAGGCGCATTGGGATCGGGAATCGGACAGATTCCATTTTTGAAACTGGATGACGGGGATAAGAGAATGGTGATACTCTGTGGAATGAGTGCAGCATTTTCTGCTATTTTCGGGACACCGATCGCGGCAGTGTTTTTCCCTATCGAGTTTATAAGCATTGGTATAATACAATACTCTGCGATTCTGCCATGTTTTTTCGCATCAGTAACTGCAGGTGCGGTTGCTGCGCTGGCAGGAATTGAGAAAGAGAGCTTTGATATGGTTGACGCACCGGATCTGAGCCTTGCTTTGACAGGGAAAGTTTTTATACTTTCAATTTGTGTAGCTATCATAAGTATAGCTTTTTGCCTGATCTTGAAAAATTCGGGAAAGGTACTTGCAAAGATCTTTCCGTCTCCATACATAAGAGTGGTTGCCGGCGGACTTGTTTTTATCATAATATCGATAATTACCGTATGGCTCGGTATACCGAGATATATGGGCGCAGGTATGGATATTATTGAGAAGGCAGTAAAGGGAGATGTTTATTGGTTTGACTTTATTTTAAAGATTCTTCTTACGGCGCTTTGTATCGGATCCGGATATAAGGGCGGAGAGATCGTTCCGTCACTTTTTATTGGTGCGACATTTGGTGCGGCTTTTGCAGGAATTGCAGATATTCCTGTTGCGCTGGGGGCGTCCTGTGGCATGGCAGCAATGTTTTGCGGCGTGACAAATTGTCCGGTTACGACGTTGTTGATCGTATCAGAACTATTTGGCTTCAGAGGCGCATCAGTATACTTCCTGCAGGCTATCGCGGTGAGCTATGTGATGTCGGGCTATTTTGGACTTTACTCTGAGCAGAAAATAGTCTATTCCAAGTTCCGTACGCAGTATATAGACAGAAAAGCCGGAGCTTTAGACATTTCGCTGGAAGAAGCAAAAGAAAAATAAGAATACGATATGCTGATTTAACACGGTGATGCATTAAGCTGAAAAAGCCTGTTAAATCAGCATTTTTTGTATATTATTTTGATGAAATTTATCTTGCATATCTGATCATTTTTAAGTACAATGGTGCAGTTGCGTGTGTGAATTGTATACTGTCTACTTTATCCGGTTAAAGTTTAGAAGTGTAAACGATTGCTGAATTGCAGTTTTGGTTTTAGCTAGTGGGTTGACGGAAGGTCACATACAGAAAAAATATTAGGAGTAATTACAATGAACAATAACGAACAGTTCAAACCGTATGTTCCGGCGGAGAAGATCACACCGGAATTTACAGTGACGGCCTGCATCATGGGTATTATTCTTGCAGTAGTATTCGGTGCAGCAAATGCATATCTTGGTCTTCGTGTTGGTATGACAGTATCCGCATATATTCCTGCGGCAGTTATTTCCATGGGTGTGATACGTGTGATCCTTCGCAGAGATTCTGTACTTGAGAATAATATTGTGCAGACTATTGGTTCTGCCGGTGAATCTCTTGCGGCAGGCGCTATCTTCACACTTCCTGCTCTTTTCCTGTGGGCTCGTGATGGCGTGATGGATAAGCCGAGCATCATTGAGATCACGGTTATAGCTCTTGTAGGCGGTTTCCTCGGAATTCTTTTCATGGTTCCGCTTAGAAATGCGCTGATCGTAAAAGAGCACGGAACACTTCCTTATCCTGAGGGAACTGCATGTGCAGAGGTTATCCTTGCAGGAGAAGAGGGAGGATCAAGTGCTTCTACAGTATTTGCAGGACTTGGTATCTCTTCTGTATTTAAGTTCTTTATCGACGGACTTCAGGTTGTTCCGTCAGAAGTAACAAAGGCGTTTAATGGTTTTGCAGGTGCTATCGGAACACAGATCTATCCCGCTGTATTCTCTGTTGGAATGATCTGTGGACCAAGGATCGCTTCTTTTATGTTTTCAGGTTCACTTGTTGCATGGCTGGTGATCGCACCGCTTATCGTTATGTTTGGCGGAGATACAGTGCTTTATCCAGGAACAGTTCCTATTGCTCAGATGTTTGCTGAGAATGGTGTAAGTGCTATCTGGGGAAGCTACCTTCGTTATATCGGTGCAGGTGCCCTCGCTGCAGGTGGTGTTATTTCCCTTATCAAGTCACTGCCTCAGATCGTTTCAACCTTCCGTGATTCAATGAAGTCTCTTGCAGGCGGATCTGATGTTGACGATGTAAGAACAAACAGAAATATTGATATGAAGATCATTCTTATTGCTGTTGCGGCTCTTACTATTTTGATCTGGCTTCTGCCTACAATACCGGTTACTTTTATCGGTGCGATCCTTGTAGTTGTCTTTGGTTTCTTCTTTGCGACAGTATCATCCCGTATGGTTGGTATCGTAGGAAGTTCAAATAACCCGGTTTCAGGTATGTCTATTGCAGCTCTGCTTTTCACATCCCTGATCCTCAAGGCTACAGGCGATACAGGCGTTCACGGCATGCAGGGCGCTATCGCTATCGGTTCTATCGTGTGTATCGTTGCAGCTATCGCAGGTGATACTTCACAGGATCTTAAGACCGGTTATATCCTTGGCGCTACACCTGTTAAGCAGCAGATCGGTGAGCTTGTTGGTGTACTTGCATCTGCGTTTGCTATCGGTGGTGTTCTTTATCTTCTTGATAGTGCATGGGGATTTGGTTCTGAGAAACTCGGTGCTCCTCAGGCTACTCTTATGAAGATGATCATTGAAGGTGTTATGGGAGGAAATCTTCCCTGGGCACTGGTATTTACAGGAGTATTCCTTGCAATCGTAGTTGAGATACTTCAGATACCGGTACTTCCTTTTGCTATCGGTGTTTACCTTCCAATCCAGCTCAATGCATGTATCATGGTTGGTGGTCTGGTTCGTCTCGTTCTTGAGAAGACAGCAAAGTCTGAAGAACAGAAGGAATCCAGAGTAAATAAGGGTATCCTCTACTGTTCAGGACTTATTGCAGGTGAGGGTATCATAGGTATTCTTCTTGCTGTGCTTGCTGTATTTGATCTGAATCCGGCAAAGATGCTTAACTTCTCTCTGACAGGAACAGCAGGAGATATCGGAAGCCTTATAACTTTTGCTATCATGATCGCACTTGTTTTCAAGTTCTCACTTTCCGAGAATAAGAAAAAGGCATAATTAGATTATTTTTGGAGTTTTATGAAAGAAAAACGCAGCAGAAAACAGATAATAGAAGATTATAAGAGAGCTGTTCCCTGTCGAAAGGAGGGAATAGCCTGGGACACGGAAAAGGATGGACTTGTAGTGATCCATATGGAAAATACCGGATTTTTTAACAAGATTGCCCAGACTTTCTTTAAGAAACCGAGAGTCTCTCATATACATATGGAAGAGAACGGAAGTTTTATCTGGAATCTGATGGACGGAGAGCGTACGGTTGGTGAGATCGGTGAGCTTGTCCATGAACACTTCGGAGAAAAGGCGGAGCCTCTGTACGAGAGGATGATCAAGTACTTCGAATTACTGGAACGTTACGAATTTCTTTCGTGGAAACAATGATTAAAAAGGCAGTTGATGCGTTGATGCATCTGCTGCCTTTTTTGATGTTTTTGAGTCGAAAATCAGGCTGAAAAGCGTTATTGAAAATTGTATAATTTGTTGAACTTTGATAAAAAAATAACATTATAGCGGGAAATGTTGATTTTTCAATAGTGAATTATTCACAATGTTAGCCGTTGCTATCGTTTACTTTTATGTAACTTCGTGCTAAACTAGTCTATGCGGTAGTTTGCGTCCGATTGGCGCTTTCAACAATTAAATAAGGTAGGAGGAATTATCAAATGGCAAGATTTAAAAAGACCATGGATGGTAATGAGGCCGCCGCTCATGCATCATATATTTTTACTGATGTGGCAGCGATCTATCCCATCACGCCTTCATCACCGATGGCAGAACACACCGATGAGTGGGCTACACAGGGTCGCAAGAACATTTTCGGCAACACTGTAAAAATGGTAGAGATGGAATCAGAGGGTGGTGCTGCAGGTGCAGTACACGGATCTCTGGTTGCAGGTGCACTTACATCTACTTATACAGCGTCCCAGGGACTTCTTCTCATGATCCCGAATCTGTATAAGATCGCTGGTGAGAGACTTCCCGGTGTTATCAACGTATCCGCTCGTTGTATAGCAACCCATGCTCTTAATATTTTCGGTGATCATTCTGACGTTTATGCGTGCCGTCAGACCGGATGCGCTATGCTCTGTGAGTCATCCGTACAGGAAGTAATGGATCTGACACCTGTTGCATATCTTTCTGCAATCAAGGGAACTGTTCCGTTCATCAATTTCTTTGATGGATTCCGTACATCTCACGAGATCCAGAAAATCGATTGCTGGTCAAATGAGGACTTTGAAGACATTCTTCCTCGCGAGGAGATCGATAAGTTCCGTGCTACAGCACTGAACCCGAATCATCCTTGTGAAAAGGGATCTGCTCAGAACCCGGATGTATTCTTCCAGACAAGAGAGTCCTGCAATACTGCATATAACGATCTGCCGGATATTGTTCAGGATTACATGGACAAGATCAATGCAAAGATCGGTACAGATTATAAACTTTTCAACTACTATGGTGCAAAGGACGCAGAGCACGTTATCGTAGCTATGGGTTCTGTTAATGACACTATTGAAGAGGCTATTGATTATCTTGCAGCTCAGGGTGAGAAGGTTGGTCTTGTAAAGGTTCGCCTGTTCAGACCGTTCAGCCAGGAAGCATTTATCAGCGCTCTTCCTACAACTACAAAGATCATTTCTGTTCTGGATCGTACAAAGGAGCCGGGTTCTATCGCAGAGCCTCTGGCACAGGACGTTATGACAGCAGTTCGCGGAACACACTTCGCAGATGTTCCGATCCTTTGCGGTCGTTACGGACTTGGTTCAAAGGATACAACTCCGAACCAGATCGTTGCTGTATATGCTAACAAGGCAAAGAAAGAATTTACTATCGGTATCAAGGATGATGTAACACATCTGTCTCTGGATGCAGGTCCGGATCTCGTTACAACACCTGAGGGAACCGTTTGCTGTAAGTTCTGGGGTCTTGGTGCTGATGGTACTGTTGGAGCTAATAAGAACTCCATCAAGATCATTGGTGATAATACTGATAAGTATGTTCAGGCTTACTTTGACTATGATTCAAAGAAGTCCGGTGGTATCACAATGTCTCACCTGAGATTTGGTGATAAGCCGATCAAGTCCACATATCTTATCCATCAGGCTAACTTCGTTGCATGCCACAATGCTGCATACGTAAGAAAGTACAACATGGTTCAGGAACTTGTAGATGGCGGTACATTCCTGCTTAACTGCCCTTGGACAGGAGACGAGCTCGATGAGCATCTGCCGGGTCAGGTAAAGGCTTATATCGCAAAGCATCACATCAAGTTCTACACTATCGATGGTGTTAAGCTTGGTATCGAGTCCGGCATGGGCCCGACACGTATCAATACTATTCTTCAGTCTGCATTCTTCAAGCTCACAGGCATTATCCCTGAGGAGAAGGCTATCGACCTCATGAAGGCTGCTGCTAAGAAGACTTACGGACTTAAGGGCGATGACGTTGTTCAGAAGAACTGGAACGCTATTGACCTCGGTGCAACAGGCATCGTAGAAGTTAAGGTTCCGGAATCCTGGGCTGATGCAAAGGATGAGGGTCTTGACTATGCTAAGGCTACTAAGGGCCGTAAGGAAGTTATCGACTTCGTTAACGATATCCAGATTAAGGTTTCTGCTCAGGAAGGTAACTCTATCCCTGTATCCGTTGTTCAGAGATACACAGATGGTTCTACTCCTTCCGGAACAGCTGCATACGAGAAGCGCGGAGTTTCTGTTGCAGTACCTGTATGGAATGCTGATAACTGTATACAGTGTGAGTTCTGTTCATATGTATGTCCTCACGCAGCTATCCGTCCTGTAGCTATGACAGAGGAAGAAGCAGCTGCTGCTCCTGAAGGAATGAAGTGCAAGGATCTTACAGGTATGCCTGGATACAAGTTTGCTATCGTTGTATCTGATATGGACTGCCTTGGATGCGGATCCTGCGCAAATGTATGTCCTGGCATGAAGGGTGCTAAGGCCCTTGAGATGAAGACTCTTGACGATGCTCTTAAGGCTGAGCAGAAGTACTTCGATTATGCTGTATCTCTTGATGAGAAGCAGGAAGTTATCGACAAGTTCAAGATCAACTCTGTAAAGGGATCTCAGTTCAAACAGCCGCTGCTTGAGTTCTCAGGCGCATGCGCAGGCTGTGGTGAGACACCTTATGCTAAGCTTATTACCCAGCTCTTTGGTGATAGAATGTACATCGCAAATGCTACAGGATGCTCATCTATCTGGGGTAACTCTTCACCGTCCACACCTTATACAGTTAATAAGGCTGGACACGGACCTGCATGGGATAACTCCCTGTTCGAAGACAATGCAGAGTTCGGATTTGGTATGTACCTTGCACAGAAGACTCTGAGAGGCAACCTGAAGGATCAGGCTCTTGCACTCGTTGAGAAGGATTCTTCTGTAAAGGCTGCTGTTGATAAGTGGATCGAGACTTATGATTCTACAGCTCTGAATACAGAGGCTGCTAATGAACTCGTTGCTGCACTTGAAGGAAACGATGCTCCTGAGGCTCTTGAGCTCGTAAAGAACAAGGACTTCCTGGCTAAGAAGTCACAGTGGATCTTCGGTGGTGACGGATGGTCATTCGATATCGGTTTCGGCGGACTTGACCATGTACTTGCTTCCGGCGAGGATGTAAACGTATTCGTATTCAATACTGAGGTTTACTCCAACACAGGTGGACAGTCCTCCAAGGCTACACCTACCGGTGCTGTTGCACAGTTCGCAGCAGGTGGTAAGGAGATCAAGCAGAAGGATCTCGCAGCTATTGCTATGTCCTATGGTTATGTATATGTAGCTCAGGTTTCCATGGGTGCAAATATGAACCAGCTCGTAAAGGCTATTTCTGAGGCTGAGGCTTATCACGGACCTTCACTTATCATCGGATACGCTCCTTGTATCAACCACCGTATCAGAGCAGGTATGGGCAAGGCTATGGATGAGGAGAAGAAGGCTGTTGACGCTGGATACTGGAATCTCTTCAGATTCAATCCGGATGGCGGAGACAAGAAGTTCACTCTTGATTCTAAGGCAGCTACAGTACCTTATCAGGAATTCCTTGATGGTGAGGCTCGTTACACAGCTCTTAAGAAGGTTAATGCTGAAAAGGCAGATAAGCTCTTTAAGGCAGCTGCTGAGCACGCAGAGAAGCACTTTGCTCATCTGCAGGGTCTCGTTGATCTGTACGGAAAAGAGTGATTTGATAAGTAATACTAAAACTTGATACTTTGCGGTAGAGAGCTTTTAAGGCCGGGCACGTCGAAAGATGTGCCCGGTTTTGTATTTTTTAATAAACAGAAAATTGAAATGTCTGCACAACATTGCATATTGCATACAATGTGTCATATAATTTAACTGAATAATAAGCTGTTAAAGATGTATTTTTTGATATCAGAGGCAAAAAAACTAATGTAATTGTTGTTTTCGGACGATACTAGTCATGAGCATTAATATGCCTGTGAACGACATGGAAGTCGGACGGTGTCAAAGCCGTGGGTAGAAAAGGAGTGTGATCATATGTCATCATTAAACGGTATTTCTTCAAATGATTACTCATATCTGTTTAGTAGTGCGGCGAACAAAAAGACCACAAATAATTCGGCGGATAAAACAGGCATTATCGGTATGCTTGGCGATTACTCAAGCATTCGGAACGGAAGTTACGGTAAGCTCTTAAAGGCTTATTATGCAAAACAAAGTTCGGAGAAATCGGGTTCGACGATCTCTGATGATGCTAAGAAAGCTTACAGTATGGTAAAAAATAATGCGGCTGATCTTGAGGATGCAGCTGCAGCACTCAGCAGTGAGAGCCTGTATAAACAAGGCGAATACGAAGTGACCGGTTCAGATGGTAAGAAAACTACTTCTGAGTATGATTATGATAAGATCTATGATAAGCTTTCGAAATTTGTAGATAGTTATAATTCCCTTTTGAGCTCAGCTGCATCGGAGAATGCTACTGCTACAAACAATATCGCACTCAGGATGGTTGGAACCACAGCGACTAATGTATATGAGCTGGAAGATATCGGAGTTACTGCAGATTCTGATGGAAAACTTTCTATAGACAGAGATAAGTTTAATCAGGCACGTATTACAACGATCAAGAGTCTGTTCCAGGGAAGCGGTTCCTATGGAGATGTGACATCATCCAGGGCTTCGATGATGAATTCTATAGCTTCCAATAAGCTCGGTTCCGAAACATACAGTTCCAGCGGAAAGAAATCGTCAGATACGCTTGATACGCTTTATTCTGCCACTGTTTGACCAGATAAGGTTAGGAGGGGAATAATAATGAAATGCAGAAGAAGAACGATGGATGCCAATGTCGTAAAATATGAAGTGGGAAAGGGCCTTGAAGATGGATTTGAGCCGTATACCGATGTTGTTACCAAAGGATGGTTCGTGACTGACAATTTGGTACAGATAAAAAAGGATAGCGGTTTGATCATTTCTCCGTATATCAATGACAGAAGGGGCCGTATCTTCATCTGCGAGGGCGATTATATTATCGAAGATGCAGATCACACAAAGCATGTATGCGGTGCGGACAAGATCTGGAACAGATATGAAAAAATTGAGGAATAAATTTCAAAAAGTCCTTGACGAATCAGAAAACCGTGCTATAATATCAATGTGCGTTTTGAAAAGCGCATAAATACCCATTCAGATTTTTCTGTTGGTCTGAAGGGAGGTCAGGTGAGAAAGTATGTCAAATGTTATCGTAAAAGAAAACGAGTCTCTTGACAGTGCTTTACGCCGTTTCAAGAGAAACTGCGCTAAGGCTGGTATTCAGCAGGAGATCCGCAAGAGAGAGCATTATGAAAAGCCCAGCGTAAGACGTAAGAAGAAGTCCGAAGCTGCTCGTAAGCGGAAATATAACTAAGTTATTCTTAGGCCCCGGCATGTCCTTGTCGGGGCTTTTTTCCGTTGGGCAGAAATTCTTTTATTTTTTCTTATAAAAGGTGTACAATGAAATTGAACAAATGGTTGCGATACATTCTTTTTTCATGTAAACTATCATGGCATTAGTGTTTTGAAAATAGTACATCATAGGTTACAGTGATAGATAGGGGATGTTAGTATGTGGGAATTATCTTTTTTAGGAATTGATTTTTATCATATCGTGCTTTGGTTTATTTTTTACAGCATTATCGGCTGGTTTCTCGAGAGCGTATATATGTCGTTCTGTAATAAAAAAATTACAAACCGCGGATTTGTAAGAGGACCTTTTTGTCCGATATATGGATTTGGTTTTGTCGGAGCTTATTTTATTTTCCGGCCAATAGCCTCACATTATGTTCTGCTCTTTATATCGGCGGCTATCGTTGCGACGGTTTTTGAATACATCGTCGGTATAATGATGATAAAGCTTCTGGGAGCGCTTTGGTGGGATTACAATGATAAGCCTTTTAATTACAAAGGTATCATCTGCCTGGAAAGTACGCTTGGCTGGGGATTATATGCATGCTGTTTCTTTGGATTCCTGCATCGCATTGTCTGGGATTTTTCGGATCGGATCGACATGAGGTACGGACGGGCATTTTGTTATATGATAGCAGTGATCTTTATGCTGGATTTCAGTACGCAGCTTATGAGAGTACTTCATTTCAGGACAGAAGAACATTTCAGACAGGTAAAAGACACTTATGCGAAACTTAAGGCAAAATTCTATTGATAATAAAATAAGCAATGATTCAGAAGCCGCAGGAATTAGCCGCATGAAAAAAGCGGATTGGCTGATTCCTGCGGCTGCTGTTGTGACAGCGGCTATATGGTATGCACTTCTCATATTTAAGCCGGCCTCTTCTACTACAGCAAACGCAGGAGATTATGGAGATAAGGTAGTAGTGACTGTTTCTGGAAAGGGATATGCTGTGTATTCGCTCGATAGCGAAACAGATGTAATAATCCCCGGAGCAAGAGGACTGAATAATCATCTGGTGATACATGATGGAGAAGCAAATGTTGTCGGGGCGGAATGTCCGGACAAACTCTGCGTACATCAAAAAGCAATTTCAAAAGACAGTGAGATGATAGTTTGTCTCCCGAATGAAGTGGTGGTAGAGATTGTTCACGGAGAGGAAGGAGACTATGATGCAGTTGCAAACTAAGCGGCTTGCCCGTCTTGCGGTATTTACAGCGCTGGCAATGATATTGTCATGGATCGAGAGTCAGCTGCCTAATTTCTTTCCTTATCCCGGAATGAAACTGGGACTCACAAATCTGGTCGTTGTCTTTTCTTTGTACGGCACAGGAAAGTCTGATGCGGCATTTATCAATCTTGTCCGGATATTTCTGTCCGGGATCCTTTTTGGAAATCCGTATAGTATCGCATATAGCCTTGCGGGAGGTGTTCTGAGTTTTGCGTCTATGCTTGCTTTTCGCAAAACAGGAATCTTTTCCGTATATGGTGTGAGCATGGCGGGGGGGATCTTTCATAATGTAGGACAGATTCTTGTTGCTGTAGTGCTTATACATAATGACAAAATATTTCATTATATGCCGGTACTTATCGTTACAGGCTGCATCACAGGATTTTTTATAGGCTTCCTGTCAGATGAGGTTCTTCGGCGTATAAAGTTCAGAGGTTGATATGATCGGTTTTTTGAGAGGAAAAGTTTTTTCTGTAACGGACAATATGTTGCTCCTTGATGTTAACGGAGTGGGGTATGAAGTCGTGATATCCGCAGGTACGGCGGAAGAACTGCCTCCTGTGGGAGAAGATACGATTATCTATACTCATCTTTCTGTCAGGGAAGACGGCATGACATTATATGGATTTCCGACGAGGGATGATCTGGCCATATTCCGTATGCTCATCACTGTCAGCGGGATAGGTCCTAAGGGAGCACAGATGATATTGTCGGTGCTTTCACCGGATGATCTGCGTTTCGCCATACTTGCAGGAGATGCAAAGGCTATTTCTCAGGCTCCGGGGATCGGAAAAAAGACGGCTGAGAGAGTTATACTGGATCTGAGAGATAAGATATCTCAGGATGCGGCATTTGAGAGCGCATTTGGAGGCGGTGAAAAGGCTGGAAACAAGGTGTCTGCCGCAGCAAACAATGCCAGAGATGAAGCAGTGGAAGCACTGGAAGCTCTCGGATATTCTGCATCTGATGCTTACAAGGCCGTGAAGACGGTGACTGTAACAGAGGATATGGATGCAAATGATATATTGAAAGCAGCGCTTAAGCAAATGGCGAGATAAAGGCTTTTTTAACGAGGACACAGATGGAAAAAAGAGTGATCGAGACCAAGATTACGGAAGAGGATGTAAAGATAGAGGGGTCTCTTCGACCGAAATGTCTGGAAGACTATATCGGTCAGGAAAAAATGAAGAAAACACTCAGAATTTATATAGATGCGGCAAAAAACAGAAATGATCCGCTGGATCACTGTTTATTTTACGGCCCTCCGGGACTTGGAAAAACCACTATTGCCGGTATCATTGCAGAGGAAATGGGGGCACATCTGAAGATTACCAGTGGTCCTGCCATCGAAAAACCCGGTGATATGGCTGCGATTCTTAATAATCTTCAGGATGGAGATATTTTATTTGTTGATGAGATACACAGGCTTAACCGTCAGGTAGAAGAAGTACTTTATCCGGCTATGGAGGATTTTGCGATAGATATTATGATCGGAAAAGGACCGACTGCGAAATCACTTCATCTGCCACTTCCGAAATTTACTCTTATAGGAGCTACTACCAGAGCAGGTTTATTGTCGGCGCCACTTCGTGACAGATTTGGTGTTATAAATCATCTTGAATTTTACTCTTTTGAAGAATTATCAACGATCATAATCAATTCTGCAAAAGTACTAAGAGTAAAGATCGATGAAAAGGGCGCATTTGAAATGGGCAGGAGATCCAGGGGAACTCCAAGGATCGCGAATCGCCTGCTGAAAAGAGTGCGAGACTTTGCGGAAGTGAAGTATGGCGGAGAAATCACTGAAGAGGTAGCTAATCTTGCGCTGGATCTCATGGAAGTGGATAAGTACGGACTGGATAATCTTGACCGGATGATACTTAATACCATGATCGGGAAATTTGACGGAGGTCCTGTTGGACTGGATACTCTTGCTGCGGCAATAGGGGAGGATTCAGGAACCATTGAAGATGTATATGAACCGTATCTGCTGAAAAACGGCTTTATAAACCGTACTCCCAGAGGACGAGTGGTAACAGATCTTGCTTATCATCACTTGGGATTAGACAGAGAAGGGAATCGTTAGTTACAAATGGCACAAGATTTGATATAATCGATGTAGCAAAAAAGATATTCAAACGGAATCCGACAATTTTTTGTCAGATATAAGCTTGCGTTTATTGAGGAGAGTGTAAATGGCTGCGAGAACAGACACAGAAGTCCTGATCGGCGGGAAGGTTTATACGCTGACCGGAAATGAGAGCGAAGAGTATCTTCAAAGGGTTGCTTCCTACATAAATGGGAAGATTTCTGAGTATGGCAAGATTGATAGTTTTATGCGTCAGCCTGTAGATACTCAGAATGTTCTTTTAGAACTGAATATTGCTGATGATTATTTCAAAGCAAAACAGCAGGTAGATCTCCTTCAGGAGTCTGTCGACGCAAAGGATAAGGAACTTTACGATGTAAAGCATGACCTTATCACTGAGAGGATCAAACTTAAGAGCATGGAAGAAACACTTCAGCAGCTTAAGGATGAGAATAATGAAAATCAGAAGCGTATAGTTCAGTTAGAAACAGAGCTTGCGGCTGCCAAGGAAATGTATGACATCGGAGACGGTGCGACAGGCAGCAGTAAGAGAAGTCGTAACAGAAGGTAATGTAATGAAAAAAGGCTGCCGCTGTAATATGGCAGCTTTTCTTGTGCGTAGAAATGGGAAATAGAACAGAACTTTTAGCACCGGCGGGAACTATCGACTGCTTTTATGCGGCAATGAGTGCGGGAGCGGATGCGGTGTACGCAGGTGGAACCAGATTCGGAGCAAGAGCATATGCGGGAAATTTTTCGGATGAAGAACTTATCCGTGCTATTGATTATGCTCACCTTTTTGGGAAAAAATTTTATCTGACGCTTAATACGCTTACAAAAGAGTCAGAGATGAAGGAACTTCCGGGGTTTCTTGCACCGCTTTATGAAACAGGGCTTGATGGTGTCATTGTGCAGGATCTCGGTATCTTCCGTCATCTCAGGGAGCATTTTCCTTATCTGCCGCTTCACGCAAGTACGCAGATGGCACTTACAGGTGTATATGGAGCAGAATTGCTGAAAAGTATGGGTGCTGTCCGTATCGTTCCTGCGAGGGAATTGTCTGTGGGTGAGATCAGAGAAATACATGAAAAGACCGGTCTTGAGATCGAATGCTTTATTCATGGTGCCATGTGCTACTGCTATTCAGGTATGTGCCTTATGTCATCAATGCTTGGAGGCAGGAGTGGAAACCGTGGTCGCTGTGCGGGGCCATGCCGTCAACCATATGGCGGAAAGGGCAGTGATGAGTACATTTTATCAATGAAGGACTTAAGTTCCATTGAGCAGCTCCCTGATATGATAGAAGCCGGTGTGGACAGCATGAAGATCGAGGGAAGAATGAAAACCCCGCAGTATGTAGCAGGAGTTACGTCGATCTACAGAAAATACCTGGATCTGTATTATGAAAAGGGCAGAGAGGGCTTCAAAGTAAAAAAGGAAGATAGGGATGAGCTTCTCGGATTGTATTCAAGAAGCGGACTTAATCCCGGCTATTTTGATCGTCATAACGGCAGGGAAATGATAACTATGGGGCGCGGAAGCTATAGCAGGACTTTACCTGATGATTTTGAGCTGAAGATCATGCAGCTTCCGGTGAAGGGAAAAGCAGTAGTCAGAGTTGGTGAACCGCTTTCGCTTAAACTGAAGGCTGTGTCATATCATGAGGATGGAAGCTCCGATGAAATGACGATCGAGTTTTCCGGCTCAGTCGCTGAATGTGCAAAAAATCGTCCCATGGAAGAAAAGCAGATAAGAAAACAGCTTCAGAAAACTGGCGGAAGCGTGTTCTGCTTTGAATCACTTGATATTGAAATAGAAGGAAATGTATTTGTGCCTGTAAGCGCATTAAATGAGTTGCGCAGAGGCGCTTTTGAAAAATTATCGGAGGAGCTGTTACGTGAATTTAGGCGTTCTCTTTGAAAATCAGAAAACAGCGGAAGAAGCGGCAGAACTTTTTAAGAATAGAGGTATCGAAGAAAGGATCTCCGAATTTTATTCTCCGGAAAGACCTGCTGCCATAGGCTTTGGCGGGGAGAACAGTCCGGAGTATGTTCGCGTCATGCCATGGATCATGAGAGGAAAAAATGATCCGACCTACAGGGAAAATGACAGAAAAGCTTTGTATGACAGAGTATATTCGGTTCCGGAGAATGAGGACTGCGTACTGGTGCGAAATTATGAGGAACTGGGATATGTGAAGCAGTCAGGATTTACAGGAAGAGTTATTACTGACACCTCCCTTTATGCTTTTAACAAAGAAGCACTCATGGCTCTAAAAGAGGCCGGTTCCGATATGGATACGGTTCCGCTGGAATTAAATATACATGAGATGCGGGACAGGGGAATATCTGGTTCGGTGCTTGTGGCATATGGCAGGACACCTCTTATGATCTCGGCTCAGTGCATTTACAGGACAAAGAATGGAAAATGCGGTAAAAATCTGGAAAATGGCAGAGCAGAGATCCTGATTGACAGAATGAATGTAAAGTTTCCGGCAGTGATGGACTGCAGAGCCTGCTATAATGTCATTTACAATTCTGTGCCGCTCTCCCTTCACGGAGAGATGGACAGAATCCTGGATATGGATATTTACGGTATACGTCTCGACTTTACCACGGAAAACGCTGAAGAGGCTGCGGATATTACAGAACTTTACCTTAGCCTGTTGTCAGGCGGGAGCTTTGATCAGAGCGAGATAAACCGACTTGTACCTCATTTTACTAAAGGGCACTTCCGGAAGGGAGTGGAGTAATAATGAGTACAGCATTACTCGGTCTTTCGAGGTATCTACTTGCGATACTTATGGCATTTTACACGTTTCACTGTTTTATGCCGTTTGCTTATGGGTCAGAAAAAGAACGGGGCGGATTTTATATCTTTCAAATCTTTTTTCTTATGTTGATCCATATACTGGGATTTATGGTGCTGTATTTCAGGACAGATGATCCTCGCTGTATTTATTACGGTGCTCTTCAGAGTGTTTTGTTTATAGGCACGATAGTTATATTTCATATCATTTATCCTTCCGGGAGTCCGATGATAGTAAATAACACATGCATGTTCCTTTCTATCGGATTTATCATGTTGATGCGCCTGTCAGAAGGAAAATCATTGAGACAGTTTTTGATAGCTGCGGTTTCTGTCTGCATCTCTATGGCAGTACCTTATCTGGTTTCCGAACTACGGCTTTTATCAAAGGTTACGTGGGTGTATGGCTTTACAGGTATTGCAGCTTTAACTGCTGTCCTTGTGGCAGGGGCCGTTACAAATGGTTCGAAGTTGTCATATTCGATCGCAGGGATAACATTTCAGCCTTCTGAATTTGTGAAAATTATTTTTGTTTTATTTCTTGCGGGAATTCTTACTGATGTTAATCAGAAAAGAGCGAAGAGTGAAGACTGGATACTGTATTTTATCGGAGCAGTGGGACTTGGTTTTGCTCATATAATGATACTTGCACTTTCGAGAGATCTAGGAGGTGCATTGATCCTTTTTGTGATAATGGTATTCATGGTATATGCGGCGCTTAATAATCCGGTAGTGCTCGGAGTGGGAGCCGTTGGCGCGGTTGCAGGTGCGTTATTGGGGTATCGACTGTTTTCGCATGTGCGGACGCGATTCCTTGCGTGGAGAGATCCTTTTTCCTATATCGATGGTCAGGGGTATCAGATAACCCAGTCTTTGTTTGCCATCGGTACGGGAAGCTGGTTTGGTATGGGGCTTTACATGGGGGCACCGGATAAGATCCCGGTAGTAGAACAGGATTTTATCTTTTCGGCAGTCTCTGAGGAAATGGGCTGTATATTTAGTGTGTGTCTGATATTTGTGTGCCTTAGTACATTTTTGCTTTTTATGAATCTTGCTATGGCTGTTCATCAGACTTATTACAGGCTCGTGGTTCTTGGGATAGCTATCAATTATATTTTTCAGGTGTTCCTGACTGTGGGAGGTGTTACAAAATTCATCCCCCTCACGGGAGTGACTCTTCCGCTTGTGAGTTACGGTGGTTCTTCGGTACTTGCGACTCTTATAATGTTTTCCATTGTACAGGGGATATACCTTATAAAAGCAGAAAGTGATGCCATTCAAAAACCGGCAGCAAATAAAAAAAGAAGAACGGAGGTGCGCCATGCGAAATAAGCATGTGTTCTATGTGATCCTTTCGTTCTTTATGGTTATATTTACGGCGATGATCGGGAATTTTGTCTGGTATGTACAGTTTAATGCTCCTAAAGCTATTAACAGTTCATATAATATGAGACAAAATAATCTGGAACGTCAGGTTATACGCGGAACTATTTTTTCTGCTAAAGGAGAAATACTGGCGGAAGAAGCCATGAACTCCGAGAATGTGGAGATTAGATACTATCCGTATAATGAGCTGTTTGCTCATGCGGTAGGATTTTCGACACATGGAAAGACAGGCGTCGAAAGCGCAGCTAATATCGAGCTTCTGACATCTAATGCACCGCTTGGAGAGAGGCTGCAGAAGGAAATGGACGGACTCAGAAATTATGGAGACAATATCTACACAACGTTTGATGCGGATCTTCAGAAAGCTGCGTATGATGCGCTGGGAGTTTACAAGGGTGCAGTGATCGCCATGGAGCCAAAGACGGGAAAGATCCTGGCAATGGTTTCTAAACCTGACTATGATCCAAATACAGTATCTGAAAACTGGGCAGCGGTAAGCCATGACACGGATAATTCACCACTCGTAAACAGGGCAACACAGGGGCTTTATCCACCCGGATCCACGTTTAAGATAGTGACTCTTTTGGAATATATCAGAGAACATCCGGATGATTATGAGAATTACAGCTATACATGTAAGGGTAAAATGAATTATGATGGGGTGGATATAGAATGCTATCATCGTTCCGTACATGGAAGCGAAGATCTGAGGGAGTCCTTTGAAAAGTCCTGTAACTGTTCTTTTGCAAATATCGGAACCCTTCTCGGAATAAAAAAATTCGCGGGAACAGCGGGAAATCTGCTTTTTGGAAAAGCGATACCAACAGATCTTGCCTATTCAAAGAGCAGCTTTGTCCTAAATGAAGAAGCGGGATCGGAAGAGATACTTCAGACTGCAATGGGACAGGGAAACACGCTGATAACGCCATTCCATATGGCGCTTATTACATCAGCGATCGCCAATGACGGCATTCTTATGAGGCCTTATGAGATTGAAAAAAGAACTAATTATCTCGGAGAGCTTATTTCTGAAACAGAACCGAAAAAATACAAGACCCTCATGACTGAGAAAGAAGCGGAAATACTCACAGATTTCATGGTTGGAGTAGTTGAGAACGGTACAGGAAAGCGTCTTAAAGGCTTATCATATTCTGTTGCGGGAAAGACAGGTTCGGCAGAATATGGTACGATAAAAGGAAACAGCCATGCGTGGTTCACGGGTTTTTCAAATGTGGAAGATCCTGAACTGGTAGTGACAGTGATCATGGAAGGCGCCGGCAGCGGCGGCGATTATGCCGTTCCGGTAGCGAAAAGAGTATTTGATGCGTATTACAAAAGGTAACAGGGCAAAATGCCCGGACGGAGGTTATATGGATGCAGTTCGGAGGGAGCATGTGATCGAAGCGACCAGCTGCGGTGGAATTGTAGTATACAGAGGTAAGATCCTCCTTCTGTATAAGGACTATAAAAATCACTACGACGGATGGGTTCTGCCTAAGGGAACCATGGAACCTGGAGAAAACGAAATGCAGACCGCGCTCAGAGAAGTTAAGGAAGAAACAGGCGTGGATGCAAGAATCGTGGATTATATAGGAAAAAGCGGATATACATTCAGAGTGCCGGAAGGTGTTGTAAATAAGACTGTGCACTGGTTCCTTATGGAATCGGACAGTTATTTCAGTCATCCTCAGAGACAGGAGTATTTTTTCGACTCAGGGTATTATAAGTATCATGAAGCGATACATCTGATCCGTTTCCAGAACGAACGCGAGATCCTTCAGAAAGGATACGCGTTGTTCCAGGAACGGAAAAAGAGAAAACAAAGGAGAGAGCAGTCTAGATAATAGCGATTATCTTTAAGTCTTTTCGTTGAGCCAGATTTATTACGTTATTTTCATCTGTCTTTAACATCGGCCGTGCGAGGTTTTGAGGATTGTTCATTATGACCTCGCCCTCTGTGTCATCACTTAGTTTGACGCGGTTACCGATAAGCTCGTCAACAATATGATTTAAGAAAGTCATTATAAAACTCACATCATAAAGCTGCAGTCCCGTATCTTCCAGTATCTGGATAACTTCATAAGGACACTTTGAAGTACGATACGGGCGTGCGCTTGTCATAGCTTCATAAACATCTAATACAGCCATTATCTTGGCGAATTGATCGATCTCGTTTTGATTCAGTCCCTGAGGATAGCCGGAACCATCACTTCGTTCATGGTGCTGAAGTGTTGCATTCAGAACACGTTCGCTTACATTCTTTGAATAGTGTGAGAGCATATGCCATCCATAGAAAGCATGTGTCTTCATCAGATCAAATTCCATTTTATTTAATTTTTCAGGTTTCCAGAGTATATCATTTGGAATATTGAATTTACCTATATCGTACAAAAATCCGCATAGGCACAGATCTCTTGTGTCTTCTTTTGAGAAGTTTAGCCACTGAGCAACGATCTTGCAGATAAGGGCAACGTTCAGTCCGTGAGCGTAAGTCAGTTCGTCTTCTGTCGGCAGGTGGAGATACAGATATGCAAACAGTGTTTTTCCGGACATATCGTCAGGTACCAGATTATTAACGATGGTGATAAGGTCGTCGAGACGGAACGGAACTTTCTTAAAAATAAAGGAATCCACAGCGACTTTATAAGCCATCAGGTTTGCGGAGTAATCCTGGACAAATTGCTTAAATGCCTTGGATACGCGCGTCTTGCCATAGAATGTCGTTTCAAAATCCTCGGGATCCATGATGTTTACGGCGACGATGTGATATGCCTGCAGCTGCTTTATTGCAACGCTGTCGATCTTTGAACCTTCGCGGAGTATTAAGGTTGAGCCGCTTTTTATATCTTCGGCAAGTATCATGCCGTTTTCAAGCCATGAGGATGGTATCAGATGCATATAATCTCTCCCTCTATAAACAAAATTTACAATTACATCATTTTTATCGGGATTTTTTAGGAAAAGAATAGGGGAGGGGGAGAAAATTATGGTACTATGATGGCAGGGTTAAAAAAAGGAGGGCTTGGTCTTGAAATTTATCCGGAATTTGTATTGCGGAGAAAAGGCATGTAAAAAAGCCGGAAAGATAAAGAGAAAATTGCAGTCCGGAGCGGGAATGATAAATGTGTACTGCATTGTCATCCCGCAGTATGGAACGGATCTCTTGGAAATATATCCGTCGTACGTATTGCTGCAGCCGTTTCTGCATAAAGAGGTTATGATAGCAGGCATCGCCTGCGGGTACGATGAGGCTGTTAAAGTGGTAGAACAAATACTGGAAGACACTTTTAAGGAACAGGGAAATTATAAGGTCAGGGAATATCTGCTTGGCCATCAGAGAAAGTATATCTTGCTGAATCGACCTATAGAGGTGAAAGGTGCTGTCGAGGCAGCGGAAGGCGAGGATGAGAAATGATGATTTTTCTCACAGTGCTTAAAGTTATAGGCATCATACTGCTCGTGATACTCGGCATCATATTATTTATCCTGGGACTCATACTTTTTTTGCCGGTAAGGTATCGATTGGATGCCGATGCGGATCAGCGGATAAAGAAATATGACGGACATGTGAATGTAACGTGGCTTTTTCGATTTCTGCATGCAAGAGCCTGGGCAGAAAGCGGTGAAGACGGAAATGGTATCGGCTATGAGGTGAAAGTCGCGGGGATAAAGATCATGTCTTCTGAAGATGATGTGCAGGAGGAAGATGAAGAACTTCCGGATCATGATCCAGTTCTCGGAGATATGGATCTCGGCGAGGAAGTGACTGTGCCGGAATCTGGCGGACAGGATGTGGCTGAAAAGAACGTGACTGAGAAGTATGTGGCTGAGCAGAAGAAGCCGGAGACGTTAGTATCTCAAGATGAACCTGACCCCATAGATGACAGGGTTTTAAGTGAGTTTGGCAGTGATGCGGGAGATGATAAGGGATTCTTCGAAAAAGTCCGTGAGATCATTGATAAATGTGTCTCCGCAGTGCGTAATCTCGGCTACACAATAAAAAATATATGTGATAAAATAAAACAGATTTTATTGGATATTTCTTACTATAAAGAATTGTGGGAATCCGCAGAAACACAGGAAGTTGTTGCAGATCTCCTGGAGAAAACAGCATTTTTATGGAGACGTATACGACCGCGAAAGTGGAATATGCGTCTGCACTTTGGCTTTTCTGATCCGGCGACTACCGGAGAGGCGCTGGGAGTGATGTGCGCATTTAACCCTTTGTATGGTGAGCACATACAGCTGCAGCCTGATTTTGATGAGGAGATCATTGAAGGTGACTTTTTTCTGTCAGGTCATATACAGCTTTTCTTTGTAGTAGTGATAGCATTAAAGATTTACTTTAATAAGAAACTAAAGGCTGTGATCAGTCGTTTCAAGAGAGGCCGCAGAAAAGATGATCACAGTTGTAATAACAGAAAAAAAGCAGCGTAGGAGTTGATTATACGCGATAAAAGGAGCATAAATGTCAGAAAAAAATGTTGATGCAGTTATCGGACAGCTGATGAATGGAATGAGTTCCTTTCTTTCCTCAAAGACCGTGGTCGGTGAACCTATCGTTTTAGGCGATACAACTCTGGTACCTCTTGTAGAAGTGGCATTTGGAATGGGGGCAGGTACAGGCACCGGTGAAAAGAAAGGAAATAGCGGAGGCGGTATCGGAGGAAAGATGTCTCCGTCTGCAGTGCTCGTATTGCACGACGGAAAAGTGCGTCTTGTAAATGTAAAGAATCAGGATACTATGACAAAGATACTGGATATGGTTCCTGAACTTGTAAACAAGTTTACAGAGCCTAAGGCTGGCTCTACTGATGTATCTGATGAGGCTGCGGTAGATATCGCATTTGACCGTACTGAAAACGGTTAAAGAGTACGAATTTCCTAATAATATAAAAAAGTGCTTGCATTTGTAAAATTGTTCTGTTAGAATATCAACGTTGCGAGTCTCAAAGAGAGCTCGAAAAACTTCGTCTGCAAGGAGGTGTTATCATGGCAAAGTGTGCTATTTGTGGTAAAGACGTTCATTTCGGAAATAATGTCAGCCATTCTCATAGAAGGTCAAACCATATCTGGAAGTCTAATATCAAGCATGTTAAGTGTAAGGTGAACGGCGTTCCGAAGAGACTTTATGTTTGCAGCCGCTGCCTGCGTTCCGGCGCAGTTGAGCGTGCATAACATCTTCTTTATAATATTGAGATCGGTAAAGTCGGGTGATGATTGTCATCCGACTTTTTTGATGTGTTCAATAACCCTTTTCATTTTCTGCTTTAAGAGATATAATATTGTAGATTTTCGGTTTCTGTTAAGTTGATCGGACAGATACCATTTTCGGTTGCTGTAAGCTTTGGAGCGCGGCAGACAGCAGTTCTTTGAAAAGACGCTTCGGATTGGAGACAGACATGAAGGGACGCATGAGTACCGAACTTGGCAATATTGTCATTGACACAGATGCGATTGCGCAGTACGCAGGTAATGAAGCAACAGAGTGCTTTGGTATAGTCGGAATGGCTGCGGTATCTGTTAAGGACGGTCTGGTAAAGCTTCTTGGAGGGGACAGCCTTGCAAGAGGAATTAACGTCACATTTAATGCAAATAAACTGGTTATCGATCTGCACGTGATCGTTGCGTATGGTGTCAGCATCCAGGCTGTTGCTGAAAATCTGGTCGATGCAGTGAAATATAAGCTTGAGAAATACACAGGCTTTGAAGTAGAGAAGATCAATATCTATGTCGAGGGCGTCAGAGTTATTGATTGACATTCAGGAGGATTTTGAAATTGTCCATTGAGAAGATCGATGCGCGTGCTGTTCGTCAGTGCTTCCTTTGTGCTGCGAACAATCTGAACGCTAACAAAGAACGGATCAACGAATTAAACGTGTTCCCTGTACCGGATGGAGACACTGGTACAAACATGACCATGACCATCACATCTGCGGCAAAGGAAGTAGCATCTCTTCCTGAGACAGCAGATATGAAGACTGTATGTAAGGGTATTTCCATGGGTTCTTTAAGAGGTGCCCGCGGAAATTCCGGAGTTATCCTGTCTCAGCTTTTAAGAGGTTTTACAAAGGTTGCTCAGGAATATGAAGAACTGGATGCACCTATTCTCGCAGCTGCATTCAATAAAGCTGTAGAGACTGCTTACAAGGCTGTAATGAAGCCGAAGGAAGGTACTATCTTGACAGTTGCAAGAGGCATTTCAGAGAAGGCAAATGAACTTGCAGAGGATACATCTCTTTCAACAGAGGAGTTTGTAAGCCAGGTTCTTCAGCATGGTGAATATGTTCTTTCCCAGACACCGGAGCTGCTTCCTGTGCTTAAAGAAGCGGGAGTTGTTGATTCCGGCGGAACAGGTCTTATCGAAGTTATCCGCGGCGTTTTGGATTGCATCCAGGGCAAGGAAGTTACTCTGAACCTTGAGGTGACACAGACTTCTGCTGAGCCGCAGGGGATCAATCGTGATGCTGTCGCAAATGCAGATATCAAATTTGGTTATTGTACAGAGTTTATCGTAAATCTTGAGAGAGTATTTAATTCTCAGAATGAGGCTGATTTTAAGAAATTCCTTGAGTCTATCGGTGATTCTATTGTTTGTGTGGCTATGGAAGATATTGTTAAAGTCCATGTTCATACAAATCACCCGGGTCGTGCATTTGAGGAAGGTCTGAAGTATGGTTATCTCACCAATATGAAGGTAGATAACATGAGAGAAGAGCATAATGAGCGTCTCTTCAAGCTTGATGGCGGAAAGTATCAGGAGATTGACGGAAATGGCAGCGGTACTGTAGATAAGGCAGAAGAGGCAGATGTGCCTGCAGAAAAGAAAGATTTCGGCTTTATAACTGTGTCTGTAGGTGATGGTCTTACAGAAGTATTTAAGGGACTCGGAGCTGATGTTGTTATATCCGGTGGTCAGACTATGAATCCGTCTACTGAGGATATTCTGGATGCTGTTGCAAAGGTTAATGCAGATACAGTATTTGTTCTTCCGAACAATAAAAATATCATCCTCGCTGCAAGCCAGGCAGCTGATCTCAGTGAAGATAAGAATGTGATCGTGATCCCCAGTAAGTCTATTCCTCAGGGAATCACAGCTCTTATAAACTTTATACCGGATCATACTGCAGAGGAAAACCGTCAGGAAATGACTGATGCACTGTCTCTTGTGAAGACAGGAGAAGTGACTTATGCAGTACGTGATACTGAGATCGATGGTCATACCATTCATTCCGGAGATATCATGGGAATCGGTGATCATTCGATCCTCGCTGTTGGTCAGGAGATCAACGCAACAGTAAAGGATATGGTTGAGGCTATGGTCGATGAAGACACAGAGCTCATCACACTTTACTATGGAGATCAGATTACAGAGGAAAAAGCAAATGTCCTCGCTGAGCTCTTAAATGAGGCGTACCCTGATGTTGAGGTAGAAGTTCAGGAAGGCGATCAGCCTATCTATTATTACATTATTTCGGTGGAATAATTTAGATGAAGTTATCGGATTCTGTTAATAATATAAAAGGGATCGGAGAAAAGACATCCGCTTTGTTCGGCAAAGTGGGCGTCTTTTCTTTATGGGATCTTTTGCTGTATATTCCCCGGGATTTTGTGGTAAATCCACCCGTCAGAAAAGTTTCTGAGTTATCGGAGGCGAAAAAAGGCGAATTGGTTGCACTTCGGCTTACGTTGCAGGGAGTGCCGTCACTTATCCATGTGCGCCGTTTGTCTATTTTGAATGTTATTGGCAGTGATGACACAGGTGGCGTGAAACTCACGTGGTTTAATCAGCCATACCTGAAAAAGAATCTTCAGCCGGGAATGACCAGAGTCTTTCTGGGAAAGGTGAACTTTAATAAAGGTTCTTTTGTATTAGATCATCCGCGTATGTTTCAGGCAGAGGAATATGAGAAAATGGTGGGGATACTTAATCCTGTTTATCCGTTGACTCATGGACTCACGTCAAAAGGAATAGGGAAAGCGGTTCAAAGTGCCTTTGATGCAGTTTCTCCTATATGTGACTTTTTGACTGATGCGGAGAGAGCAGCATTATCGCTGCCGGATCTGGAATCTGCCCTTAAAACAGTTCACTCACCGGCATCGCCGGACATCATGACAAAAGCGCGAAAGAGGCTTGCTTTTGATGAGTATTTGTCGTTTCTTCTTTCTGTACGGCGGATGAAGACGGAAAATGCCGCTTCTCATAACGATTTTGTGATGAAAAGGTCCTCGGAAGCGGAGGCGTTGATAAATAAGCTTCCGTATCAGCTGACAAATGCCCAGAAAAAGGCTTTTCAGGATGTTCTGAATGATGTTGGTGGGGATCGTGCAATGAACCGCCTGGTGCAGGGAGATGTCGGCAGTGGAAAGACTATCGTAGCGCTTCTTGCTATGATCACAGCTGCATCAAACGGTTATCAGAGTGCAATGATGGCTCCTACAGAAGTACTTGCGTCTCAGCATGCGGAGAAGATCAGAGGGCTTTTTGAAGAATACGGACTTGATCATAAGGTTGTGCTGCTTACAGGATCTCTCACTGCAAGGGAAAAAAGAGAGGCAAAGAAGGAAATCGAGGCCGGAAATGCAAAGATTGTGATCGGGACCCATGCACTGATACAGGAAGATGTGGTCTTTCGGGAGCTGGCACTGGTTGTCACCGATGAGCAGCATCGTTTTGGGGTTAATCAGAGACAGGTACTCGCAGATAAGGCAATAGATAAAAAAGTACCTCATGTTCTTGTAATGTCAGCGACACCTATACCAAGGACACTGGCGATAATCCTTTATGGTGATCTTGATATTTCTGTAATGGATGAACTTCCTGCAGCCCGTCTTCCCATAAAAAATGCGGTTGTAGGGATCGAGTACAGAAAAAAAGCGTATAACTTTATCCGGAAACAGGTAGAGGAAGGTCATCAGGCATATGTGATATGTCCTCAGGTGGAAAACTCTGAAATGGTCGAGGGCGAAAATGTCACCGACTACTCTGAAAAACTCAGGGAAATTTACGGGGATAAAGTCCGTGTGGCTATGCTTCATGGTAAAATGAAATCTAAGGATAAAAATGAGATCATGAGGCAGTTTTCTGAACATGAGACAGATGTGTTGGTGTCGACAACTGTCATTGAGGTTGGTGTTGATGTTCCGAATGCAACTGTCATGATGATAGAAGACGCACAAAAATTTGGACTGGCAGCACTTCACCAGATCAGAGGACGTGTGGGCAGGGGAAAATCGCAGTCCTACTGCATATTTGTAAACACCGCCGGTGGAGAAGATGAAAATAAGAGATTAAAAGTTCTTAATTCCACAAACGATGGATTTAAGATCGCCTCTGAGGATCTGAAACTCAGGGGGCCGGGGGATCTTTTCGGTATCCGCCAGTCCGGTGTAATGGATTTTAAGATCGCTGATATATATAACGATGCAGATATGCTGAAAGCTGCATCTCAGTTTGTTCATAGCATTTCTAAAGAAGCGGAAGATCGCTTGATGAATTACGAAGCGGATACGGGAAGGGTAACGCTGTAAATCGCTGAAATCAATGCGGAAGAACTATCAAGGGGGACAATGAAACTAAAGGGGAGACTTGTAACGATCGTGGCAGGGCTTATGGGACTGATGATCTTTATTTTGATCTTTGGCCCCAGGGTCCTGCTGCCTGTTTTTACGGATTTTTTGACAGAAGGTGATCCGGGACAGCACTATTATGGGTGGCTTTTATTTAGAGAGGCACCCTGGCAGCCTATGATCGGAATGATGAATACGGCGGATTATCCATATAGTGTATCTGTGATCTTCACGGATTCCATTCCGTTGTGTGCTGTTTTTTTCAAGTTGTTTCGGGCGTTTATTCCGAAAACATTTCAGTATTTTGGACTATGGGGACTATTTTGCTTTGTAATGCAGGGTGTTCTTTCAGAAAGAATACTTGCGCGATACGTGAAAAATCCTGTCCTGCGTCTTGTTGACACATCTTTTCTGCTCTTTTTACCTATCTTTGTGCGGCGGGTTTTCTGGCATACTGCCGTTTCATCACATTGGATCATATTAGTGGCTTTGTATCTTTTTCTTTCGGATGCTGATAGCGAACAATGTATTTCTGAAAAAAAACGTACATTAAAGATCGCGTTGAGATGGGGGATCACAGGAATACTTTGCGCATCGGTTCATATATATCTTTTGGGAATATGCGCTTTCATTATGATCTTTTCTGCGCTTCGCGTATGGTATGAGCAGAGAGGAGTTTTGCGTGCTTTATTGATCCCTGTATCTTTTTTGTCTTTATCGGCCTTTACACTGTGGATCCTGGGGGGATTTAGTTCAGGTATGAGTTCAGGAGCCCCCGGACTTGGATATTATAGTTTCAATCTTTTGGGCTTCTTTATCCCGGACAGATGGTCATCTTTTATGCCGGAGATACCGTATTATACAGAAGGTCAGATAGAGGGTTTTTCGTATTTGGGTATTGGACTTATAGTCCTTGTCTTTATTGCATTATGCACTGGGGTACGGAGAAAGATCTGGAGAAGACCGGTTGTAGGATTTGGGATAGGACTCTTTGTTTTTTCATTATTTTTTTCATTATCGACAGAAGTGAGTGCAGGTCAGTATTTGTTGTGGAAATACGATATAGAAAGCGCAGGATTGATAAGGAGATTGTGGGAAGTTTTTCGTTCCACCGGAAGGTTTGTATGGATACCGACGTATCTCCTGATCTTTGGGGCATTTGCTGTGCTTGGGTGTGAAAACTTGTTAAATACAAGGATCAGACCGAAAAAGGCTATCATGGTATTGACGGTATGCTGTCTTGTGCTTCAGATCGTCGATCTTTATCCGGGGCTTTCGGAGAAAAGCAGGTCGATAAGAGATGCGCAGCCGGCAATGGAAGTCCTGAATGCTCCTATATGGGATGAACTTGCAGAAAGTGGAAAATACAGGCATATCATTTTTATGAATAAAGATCTTCTAATGCAGAATGAACTATATGCCTTTGCAAATTATGCGGCTATGAATCATATGACCATAAATGATTTTGATTTTGCCAGGTCTTTTGATCTGCATATAAGAGAGATCGCAGAGGATTCTGCCAGGCATTCGTCGAGTGACACGATATACATTTTTACCATGGCGGAGCAAAATATGCTTGATAACTTTGATTTGACTTATTATGCTTATGATGGATATTTTATAGGACTTAAGGAGCGTAAAGACGAATGTGTGTAAATATCATTGAGAAGAGACTTAAGAAACTCAGAGAAAAGATGATTCGTGAAGAGGTTAGCGCATACTATATCAATACAGCGGATTTTCACAACTCGGAATATGTCAGTGACTATTTCAAGGTTAGGGAGTTTTTCTCTGGTTTTACAGGATCTAATGGAGATTTAGTGGTCATGCAGAATGAGGCTGGCCTTTGGACAGACGGCAGATACTTCGTGCAGGCGGAGCAGGAGTTAAAGGACAGCGGCATTACTCTTTACAGAATGGGCGAAGAAGGTGTTCCGACAGTAGCGGAATTTCTGGAGGAAAAGCTCGGCAGAGGAAGTGTACTTGGTTTTGACGGACGCACGGTGACGGCGGATTTTGGCAGGAAACTGAAGGCACTCGCAAAAAAGAAAGGCTTCCGTATCTCTTATAAAAAGGATCTTTCGGAGGATATATTTGAAAGACCTGAATTCCCTGTGAGTAAGGCAGAAATACTTCAGCCGAAGCTTGTTGGTGAAACTACGGTTCAGAAGCTTGACAGGGTTCGGCATGAACTCAGGCAGAAAGGGGCAGCATCACTTTTCTTAAGTAAGCTTGATGATATTATGTGGCTCTTTAACATCAGAGGAAATGATGTAGAGTGTAATCCTGTACTTATGAGCTATGCGTATATCACAGAGCAGAGTGCTATCCTTTTCCTGCAGAAAAAAGCAGCGACAGAGGAACTTCGTTCTGCAATGGACAGAGCAGGCGTCATTATTTCAGATTATAACTACGTAAAGAAATTCCTGAAAAAGGGCAGTCTCGGAAGCAATGTTGCGTATGTTTCAAATGACAATGGAGCGGCACGGGGAAGCCATCTGCCTATAGATGAACTGCGTCCTGTTATGCTGGACACTTCGGAAGTGAACTATACTCTGTATAAGACCCTGAAAAAGAGAGCAAAGATCATGTCAGAGGCAAATCCGACAACTGCGATGAAAGCTGTAAAGAACGGTACTGAGATCGCACATATGAAAAAGATCTATCTGAAGGATAGTGTTGCTCTTACGAAGTTTATATATAAGCTTGTGACCAATATCGGTAAAGAGAAGTATACGGAGATGAGTGCAGCAGAGGAACTGCTTGAGTTCCGTCGTGCGATCCCGGAATTCAGAGATCTGTCTTTCGGAACTATCAGCGCATATGGCGCAAATGCGGCAATGATGCACTATGAGCCGTCAGATGAAAATCCGGTGGAACTTAAAGCGGAACATATGCTGCTTGTGGATTCCGGCGGACAGTATAATGGTGGAACGACAGATGTTACGAGAACTATCGTGCTCGGCCCGATCACAGATGAGGAAAAACACGCATTTACGCTTACAGCATGTTCAATGCTGAATCTATTAAATGCAAAGTGGCTTTACGGATGTACGGGACGTAATCTTGATATCCTTGCCCGTCAGAGGATGTGGAATGAGGGAATGGATTACAAGTGCGGAACAGGTCATGGTGTTGGATACATTCTGAATGTTCATGAAGGACCACAGGGCATCAGATGGAAGCCGCTTCCGGATGAGGCTGTCCTTGAGGAAGGAATGGATGTTACGGATGAACCGGGCGTTTACCGTGCAGGTAAATTCGGTATCAGAACAGAGAATGTGCTCATTGTAAAGAAAGATGTTCACACAGAAGACGGTCAGTTCATGAAGTTTGAAAATATCACCATGGTTCCTATCGATGATAAAGGAATGGATCGTTCGATCATGAGTGAGAGAGAGCTGGCTCAGTACATTGAGTATCAGACCGAAGTGGTCAATGCACTGAATCCGTACCTTACAGAAGAAGAAAAAGCCTGGGTCAAGGAATACGCAGGAATCTGAGTATAATTACTACAACAAAGAAACGCGAAGTGACGATTATCTAAAATGTCATAATGATAAAGAAACTGCAGTACATGGAATGAAATTTCCGGTACTGCAGTTCTTTTTACTTTATGATCGGCGAAGGCAGTCCGTTTAACGTATAAACGCTGATGCTTTCGCTTCTTTTACAATACGCTGAAGAGTTTAATGGATCAGAGTCCGCGGATCATGGATTTTCTTACATGACCTGCTTTTTCATCAACAGTACGGCTTTCTTTCATGAATTCCTCCTGCAAAATAGGAGAACGCATATCCAGACTGTTTGTTAATGCGTGATCTGAAAGACCATATTCACGAGCCTCTTCGGGGCTGATCTCATCACTAAACCTAAACATAATCAACACCTCCGGGTAAAAAAACATCAATTTGTGCAAACATGAGTGTTAATATAGATTTTTATATCGGCTTTATATGTATAGTATAAAGCATTTTTGAAGAATATAAATAAAATTTGTTAAAAATGACGGATTAATTTAAATACATGTATAAATATACAAAATTGATTTATATTAATGTATAAATGTATTGAAATATACGTGTATACATGTAATAATATTCAACGGACGGATAAATTGAGTCGGAATGTCCGCGACGGACGCACTGTTGTATCTTGACATAAATACATCGAATGTTAAAATAAACAGGATTACGCAGGATATATGCAAGAGATGATGCGATGATGCATGACTTCAGGCTATACGTCATCGCATTTTTTATACGGTTATGCTTTATTGGATTAAAGTGACGCAATGTTGATGCATTGACCTGCTGAAATCCCGTTAATGAATTTGGCTATTATGCTGAATCCGCAGCGGCCGGCGGAATAAAAAAACGGGAAAGAATCTTGATAGGAGAAAGAACGTGGCTAAATACATTATCAAGCGAGTTATCCTCGCAATTTTATCGATCCTTATTGTCAGTGCTATCACCTTCTTTGTAATGGAACTGATCCCGGGAGGTCCTTTCAATAAGGAAAAGGCTACCAGTGCTCAGGCACAGGCGGTCCTTGAAGAACGTTACAATCTGGATAAACCTGTACAGGTACAGTATGTACTTTACATGAGAAATATCCTCCATGGTGACTGGGGCGTGTCTCTTAAGACAGGCCGTGACATCTGGAACAATATCACATCAAAGTTTGCAGTATCCGCGCGTCTTGGTGGTACGGCAGCAATTCTGGCGATCATTGTCGGTCTTATACTGGGTTCTCTTGCAGCACTTACCAGAAATAAGTGGCCTGACCGACTTATCGTGTTCTTTACGACTCTCGCGACAGCGATGCCGTCATTCGTACTTGCAACACTTCTTCTGCTTGTATTTTGTTTACAGCTGAGACTGATACCGGTATGGAGTCCTAAGAATCCCAATTATATCCTTCCGATCATTGCGCTTAGTCTTTATCCGATGGCATATGTCACAAGACTTGCAAAGACAAGTATGCTGGATGCGCTTGGTCAGGATTACATCAGAACAGCAAAAGCAAAGGGTGTTTCAACCATAAAGGTTATCTTCCTTCATGCACTCAGAAATGCTCTTATTCCGGTAATTACATATGTGGGCCCGATGGTTGCGTATATTCTTACAGGATCAATGGTCGTTGAAAATATCTTTACGATCGGCGGACTTGGAACTGAGTTTGTAACATCTATAACAAACCGTGATTATCCTACTATCATGGCAGTTACTCTGTTCCTTGCGATCCTTATGGTTATCGCAAACCTGCTTACAGATATCGCGTATAAGCTGGTTGACCCCAGAATCACATTTAATTAACACCGGATTGAGAGGAATTTGAAATGCAGAACAATACATCAGATCTTCCAAAGAAAAATTTGCTTTCTGCGCAGGTAGATCTTTCAAAATTTAATGCAGATGATTTTAGACTGGCAACAGATGATGAGAAAAAGCAGCAGGATGTAATGGGTGAGTCCACTACCTTCTTTAAGGACGGTATGAGACGACTTATGAAGAATCCGCTGGCAGTTGGAAGCCTTATCATTCTTTTCCTGATAATTGCAGGAATAGTGATCATTCCAAAGGTTTGCCCGTATACTTATTCACAGATAGTAACAGTAAACGGTACAAGAGATAAGCGTGCGAATAACCTGGCTCCGTTTGAGTATTCAAAGCTTGAGACACAGTATATGCAGAAGAGTGGAGAGAAGCTTTTCCCGCATATTCTTGGTACTGACAGTCTCGGACGTGATTACTTTATCAGAGTTGTATACGGAACACGCGTGTCACTTTCTGTTGGTGTAGTAGCGGCTATCATGGTACTTATCATCGGACTTATTTATGGTTCGGTAGCGGGATACTTTGGCGGAACGGTCGACCTGGTAATGATGAGAATTGTCGACATCATTTATTCGTTGCCTGATATGCTGATCATCATCCTCCTTTCTGTTGTACTTAATGAAAGAATAACACCTTACATTGAGGGAACGGCTCTGGCTAAGCTCGGTGCAAATATGATCTCCATGTTCCTGGTATTTGGTCTCCTTTACTGGGTAAGTATGGCGCGTCTCATCCGTGGTCAGATCCTTTCTATTAAAAATAATGAATATGTTCTTGCAGCCCGTTGTATCGGTACCAGCAATGTAAAGATCCTCCTTCGTCACATCATTCCGAACTGTCTGTCAGTTATCATCATTACGACAGCGCTTCAGGTTCCGAGTGCGATCTTTACAGAGAGTTACCTGAGCTTCCTCGGACTTGGTGTATCTGCACCTCTTACGAGTCTCGGATCTCTTGCAAACTCAGCACGTGAGGGTCTTCAGTCTTATCCTCACAGACTGATCGTTCCGGCAGTACTTATCTGCCTTATCGTGCTTGCGCTGAACCTTCTCGGAGACGGTCTCCGTGATGCGTTCGATTCAAAGCTTAACTGATACAAAAACAAGCCGGAGCGAAACGGCGTGAAAGGGTAATGCAAATCTTATGAGTGATGAAAGTAAATATATCCTTCAGGTGAAGGATCTTCATACAAGTTTCTTTACTGAAAATGGTGAAGTAAAAGCGGTAAATGGTATTTCTTTTAATCTGGAAGCGGGTAAGACTCTCGGTATCGTTGGTGAGTCCGGTTCCGGTAAGTCTGTAACGGCATATTCCATCATGCAGATCCTCGCATCCGCAGGTAAGATCACCGGCGGTGAGGTTCTCTACAAGGGCGAAGATATCACAAAGTGGAATGAAAAGAAGATGGAGAAGTTCAGAGGTGAAAAGATCTCCATTATCTTCCAGGATCCCATGACAAGCCTTAATCCGGTATTTACAGTCGGATATCAGCTTGTGGAGGCGGTTCTCCTGCATACTGATAAGACACGTAAGGAAGCAGAAGCAAGAGCGATCGAAATGCTGACTCTCGTAGGCGTGAACGAGCCTGAAAGTCGTGTAAAGCAGTATCCGCATGAGCTTTCCGGTGGTATGAGACAGCGTGTAATGATCGCTATGGCACTTTGCTGCGAGCCGGATATTCTGATCGCGGATGAGCCTACAACAGCGCTCGACGTTACTATCCAGGCACAGATCCTTGAGCTCATGCAGGAACTTCAGAAGAAACTCGGCATGGCTATCATCATGGTTACACACGATCTTGGTGTCATTGCAAGTATGTGTGATGAGATCATGGTAATGTACGGTGGTCGTGTCTGCGAGAGAGGTGTTGCGGATGATATTTTCTATCGCCCTGCACATTCATATACAAAGGGACTTCTTCGTTCCATTCCTACAGCTTCTAATATGAATGAGAAGCTAGTACCGATCGGCGGAACACCGATAAATCTGTTAAACATGCCGGAAGGATGCGCTTTCTGCCCTCGTTGTCAGGATGCTATGAAGATATGTTTGACAAAGAAACCGGATGAACTCCGGATCAGTGATTCACATCTCGCCAGCTGCTGGATGAATGTGAAGGCACTCTATGAATCACAGGAGGGCGCAGAAGCATGAGTGAGAGTGAAAAGAGTCTGCTCAAGGTTGAGCATTTAAAACAGTATTTTCCCGTTCAGAACGGATTTAAGAAAACATATCTGAAGGCTGTAGATGATATTTCATTTGCCATAAAGCCGGGCGAGACACTCGGTCTGGTAGGAGAATCCGGCTGCGGTAAGACTACAGTAGGTCGTACACTTCTCCGTCTTTATGAACCTACAGGCGGAAAGATCACCTTTGATGGAGAGGTTTTGTTTGACAGCGGTGAGCAGTACGATGAAAAGGGTCATCTGATCCTCGGTGCTGACGGAAAGCCTGTGATCGGTAATAAGGTTAATAAAAACATGCTTCCTTATCGTAAGGAAATGCAGATGGTATTCCAGGATCCGTATTCATCACTGGATCCCCGCATGACAGTAGAGGATATCATCGGTGAACCTCTCGATGTGCATAAGCTCTACAAAAATAAGGCTGAGAGACGTGAGAAGATCCTGTCTCTTATGGAACTTGTAGGACTTAATGCTGAGCATGCCATGAGATATGCGCACGAGTTCTCCGGTGGACAGAGACAGAGAATCGGTATCGCAAGAGCGCTTGCGGTTAATCCGAAGTTCATCGTTTGTGATGAAGCTGTATCAGCCCTTGACGTATCTATCCAGGCGCAGGTCGTAAATATGTTTGAGGAGCTCCAGGAAAAACTTGGAGTTGCTTACCTCTTTATCGCACATGACCTGCTGGTAGTACATCACATCTCAGACCGTATCGCAGTTATGTATCTCGGTCATATGATGGAAGTAGCTGAATCGGATGAACTTAATAATAATCCGATCCATCCATATACATTGAGCCTTCTTTCTGCAGTGCCGATCCCTGATCCGGAAACAGCCAGAAAGAGTAAGAGAATAATCCTTGAGGGTGATGTTCCTAGTCCTCTCAGAATGCCGACAGGATGTCCTTTCCGCACGAGATGCCGTTATGCTACGGAGCAGTGTGCTGCAGAGATGCCGCCGCTCACAGATCGCGGAAATGGTCATATGGTAGCCTGCTGGAATAAATAAGCAGAAAAATATAAGGGTATTAGTAGTAGATGTTTTATCTCGTCATGGGGTTGAACATAGATGGATCGAAAAAAAGTCGATCCGGGACACGCGGCAAATGTCGTCATAATCAAATTTTAGGAGGGAAATTATGAAAAAGAAGATCGTGTCAGTTCTTCTGGCAGCTTCTATGGTTCTGTCGCTCACAGCATGCGGCGGATCAGGAAATGCCGGAGCAGGCGCAGCATCAACAGAAGCAGGTTCTGAGGCAGCAGCTACAGCATCTGTAACAAACACAGCATCAAATGTACTCGCAATCAACCTTGCGAGTGAGCCGGATTACCTTGATCCTACGCTCAGCTCATCCAGCGATGGCGGATCTCTCGCAGAGAACTCATTCGCAGGTCTCTACAGATACAATCAGCAGGAGGAACTTGTACCGGCTATCGCATCTGAGATGCCTGAAGTTTCAGATGATGGTATTACATACACAGTAAAGCTCAAGGAGACAAAGTGGAGCGATGGTTCCGATCTCACAGCTAACGATTTCATATACAGCTGGAACCGTGCAGTTGATGAAAAGACAGCTGCAGACTATGGTTATCTCTTTGACGTGATCAAGCATAAGGATGATGGCACTCTTGAGCTTGAGGCTACAGATGATTACACACTTGTGATCACTCTTGCAGCTCCGTGCCCGTACTTTACTTCACTTATGGCATTCCCGACATTCTTCCCTGTTCCGCAGGCTGCTGTCGAAGCTGCTGATCCGGACGGAACAAACCCGGGCGCATGGGCTCAGGAAGCAGGATTTGTTTCCAACGGTGCTTACACACTTTCTGAGTGGAAGCACAACGAGAGCATGGTTTATGTAAAGAATCCGAACTACTATGACGCTGAGAACGTAACTATGGATGAGCTTCACTTCATGCTCAGTGCTGATGATACAGCTATCTATGCTGCATACAACAGCGGTGATCTTGACTTTGCTGATACTGTTCCGAATGATGAGGTTCCGGCACTTAAGAGCAATCCGGAGTTCCACGTAATTGATAACCTCGGTACATATTACCTTGCATTTAATGTAGGTGCAGATCTTTTCAAGGATAAGACAGCTCAGCAGGCTGCTGACATCCGTCATGCGATCGCTCTGCTTATCGACCGCAGATATATCGTTGATACTGTTGCACAGTGCGATCAGGTTCCGGCTGATTCCTATATCCCGGTTGGTATGGCTGATGGTAACGGCGGTATCTTTAAGACAGACAAGGTTTCTTACTATGACGCTGAGGCTACAGATGTAGAGACAGCTAAGTCTCTTCTTGAGGGTGCAGGCTACAGCTTTACAGACAACGGTGACGGCACATATGCTATCTCACCTGCACTTTCTCTTCCTTATATCATCAACGAGAATACTGTTCACCAGGGTGTTGCTGAGTGCATCCAGCAGGATCTTGCTGTTCTTGGTATCGAGATGAATATCCAGACAGAAGACTGGAACGTATTCCTTGAGGATCGTAAGAAGGGCAACTACACCTTCGCTCGTGAGGGATGGCTCGCTGACTTTGATGACCCGATCAACATGCTTGAGATGTTCGCTTCCAACTCCGGAAACGATGATCCTCAGCTCGGTAAGTCTGACAGCCCGGCTGCTCCTGCATGGGACGAGTACGATAAGCTGATCTCTGACATTAAGTCTACAACTGATTTTGCAAAGCGTGTAGAGATGATGCATCAGGCAGAGGATATGCTTATGAATACATGGGCAGTTATTCCTGTATACTACTATAATGATCTTTATGTGCAGAAGGGAAATGTTGATGGTGTTTATTCAACAATCTTCGGTCATAAGTTCTTTATGTACGCTACAAAGAAGTAAGAAATAAGCGTAATACTCAAATAAGAATGAATAATTAAGGACAGCGCAGTTTGTTTATGCAGACTGCGCTGTTTTTTATAGCTGTCTTTGCATTTTTTTGTACAACATTTGATACAATTTTCTGATATCCTATTTAAGGACTTTCTTTCTGTAGCGTGATAAAGGAAAGAAGAGCAGTTTTTAGCGTCAAAGAAGGGGATATTATGAAAAAAACGTAAAAATATATTTTTACAGTATTTATTGTTGATGATGGAAGTACTGATGAGACGGTGGAATTATTAAATGAAGCGATAAAAAAATAATGCTTAAATATAGACTAATTTTGTTTGCTGTGGTTTACTTCAGATTGAAGGCAGGGGCAGCTATATGAAAAAGCGGAGAGCTATTGCAGATATGGACAGCAAGATCAGTATTATCATTCCGGCTTATAATATTGTCGGATTTATAGGCAGGAGCATTGAGTGTGCGTTGGCTCAGGATGTTCCAAAAGAGCTTCTGGAGGTCATCGTCGTAGATGACGGTTCCACTGACGGCACAGGTGATGTAGCAGACGAATACCACAAAAAAGACAGCAGAGTCCGGGTTATTCATAAGGCAAACGGCGGAGTATCAGCTGCGAGAAATGATGGAGTTAAAGCTGCCACAGGTGATTTTATATTTTTCTTTGACGGTGACGACTTTGAGGAATCATACACCTGCAGAGAAGTGGTTGAAATCGCAGAGAGGCAGGCTGCAGATGGGGTGATCTATGGCTACAGCCGTTATGAGGATGAAGAAGTAAAGGAAGTTTGTTTACCGCACTTTCCGGAGGAACTGTATGTAGGTCAGGATATCGTCAGAAAGGTAGTGCCGGCATTTGCAGGATTTACTAATAAAGACATTAATAACTGGCTCCGTGGCGAGAAGGATGCGCTTTACGTAGAAAATCCGGCACTTTGGAGAATGCTGATCCGTAGAAGCGTGATCCTTCAGAACGATTTGAAATTTGATACTTCTCTAAAAGTAGGAGAAGACACGGTATTTATCACAGACTATCTATCTTGCTGTAAGAGGGTAGCTGTTATACAGAAGTGTTATTATTATCTGGTGACTCGTACGACATCAGATATAGATCATTCTCATAGAGAAGTTTTCTCCAGGCATGATGTAATAAAATTAAATGATGCCAGGGAAAAGCTCATAGAGCGGATCCAGAACAGAATAGGAATAGATATTACGGAGTATTTTGCAGGTACGATCGTGATGTCTGCTGTAGAAATGGCTTTCCTGCTTTCTAAAAAGAAAGAAAAGTCCTATAGTGAGCGCTGCAAGGCTTACCATGCCTATATAGATGATCCCAAAGTGCAGAAAGCGATAAGGAACTTTAAGCCGGGAAGGGGATCTCTTATAAGGAAGATGCCGTTTATCATGTTGAGGTGCGGAGCATATGGTTTACTGTTTTTTTATGCATCACTCTTAAATGCTGTTCATTACGATTATAAACGGTAAAAAATGTTGAGAGGTAAGAAGTAAAATGGAAGACCTGGTAAGTATTATTATTCCTATGTACAATACGGAACTCTATATTTCAAAATGTCTTGAATCTGTTGTTAGCCAGACGTATCCCAATCTTGAGATTCTTCTATTAAATGATGGATCAACAGACAGAACTGAAGAGATATGTCAGTTTTTTGTACAGGATGACCCGAGGGTAAAACTCATAAATAAAGAGAACAGCGGACAGGCGGATACCAGGAATAGGGGACTTGAGATGGCACAGGGAGATTACATTCTCTTTGTGGACAGCGATGACTATCTGGCGCCGGATCTGGTAGAGAAAAGCCTGAGGGAAATGAAATTATATAAGTCGGATCTGGTTATCTTTAATTGCTATCACGTCTATACGAATACCGGTGTTGAGAAAATGTACATGGAGCGTGATTTTTTTGAAGGTGCGTATGATGTCAGCTCTGATGTGAACCGGTTAAAGTTCATAACAAATACATTTCTAAATTGCGGATGTGGTACTGAATTGTGGAACCGTCTTTTCCGGGCAGATATTATCCGGGAACATAATTTAAAAATACCGGAATTTCAGCCTGTAATCGCAGAAGATCTGTGCTTTAATCTTCTGTATCTCCTGTATGCTTCAAAAATATATGTGTCAAATAGAAGGAGTTACTACTATTTAAGACGAGAAAACTCAAATGCAGGACAGGCAGCGGAAGTGTCTCAGATTAACCGCTGCAACGAGATCAGCAAGTTTGTATTTGATTACACAGTAGAAAAAGGTATGGATTATTTCACGGATAATTACTATATGATCCATATGTTGCTCCTGTATCCCGAGATCATGGATAGACCGATTAAAGTGATGAAGGATCGGTTAAGAGGTGTTACAGAACTTGAATACTGCAGGCAGATGCTTAAGAAAACCGGGCTTAATCTGATACCGGAGATAAAGACGATGGGTAAGGCGCGAGGATTAAAGTATTTCATACTTGCCAATATTTTGAGTAATATCTAAAAATACAAATAAAAAATTCCAATACTTGAAGTTTATCTAATATAAAGGTAAAGTAGAGGATAGTGATTTTTAGGAAAAGAGGAAATATATGAAACTCTTAAGCGTGATCGTACCCTGCTACAATGAAGAAGAAAATGTAAGGGATTTTTATGATGAGCTTATGAAGACCGAGAGCTTCTTTAAGCAGAGAGATGTAGAATTTGAAGTGATCTATATAGATGACGGTTCAAAGGACGGAACTGTTGCGGAGGTTAAGAAACTACATGAGACCGATCAGAGAGTCCATCTCGTAAGTTTTTCCAGAAATTTCGGAAAAGAAGCCGGGATTTATGCAGGACTTAAGCATGCAAAGGGTGACTATGTAGTAATGATGGATGCGGATCTTCAGGATCCTCCGGCACTGTTGCCTGAGATGTATGGATATCTGGAAACAGGAGAGTATGACTCGGTCGCTACCAGACGTGTAGACAGAAAGGGCGAACCGCCTATCCGTTCATTCTTTGCCCGTCAGTTCTATTCTTTGATAAATAAGATGTCAAAGGCGGATATCGTTGACGGTGCGCGTGATTATAGATTAATGAGCAGAAAGTTCGTAGACGCGATCCTTTCCATGGGAGAGTACAATCGTTTCTCCAAGGGTATATTTGGATGGGTCGGATTCCGTACGAAGTGGATGGAATTTGAAAACATTGAGCGAAAGAAGGGCGAAACAAAGTGGTCTTTCTGGAAGCTGTTTCTCTATGCACTGGATGGTATCATCGCATTTACGACCGCACCTCTTGCATTTGCTTCCATTATGGGGGTATTGTTCTGTATTCTTGCGTTTATACTGATAATCTTTATTATCATCAGAACAAATGTAATGGGTGGAGATCCGACTAATGGATGGCCGTCTCTTGTATGTATCATTTCTCTTATAAGCGGCGTGCAGCTTTTCTGTCTCGGAATCGTGGGACAGTATCTCAGCAAGACTTATCTAGAAGTAAAGAAGAGGCCGATTTATCTGGTTGGAGAAGAGTTTTAAGAGAAATCGTCATTTTCAATAGAAGTGTTGAAGAATCAGTTTAATGTTATACAAAAAAATGTCACTGTACGTGTTTAGGAACTTGTATTGATGATACTAAAATAGTATAATGTATCCATAAAGAACCTGGATGGAGCGATACCTTCTGTTTTATTTGAACCTACATTTACTTTAAACGGGATGCCGTTATTACAAAGTCAGATGTCAAGCCGCCGCCGAAAGGGCACGGGTAACCGCGCAGGAGCGGAAGACTGACGATCCGTATAGGCGACCCACCTAGCAATGGCTAGGAGTCAACTGGCAGGAGCCGCCCGTCTGGGTTATCAAAAAGTATTCTTATAGCAGCTTTCATGCGAGGCAGAAGCCTTGGTATGAGAGCTGTTTTTTGTTAGCAGAAAAGTCTTTTTATTAACATTTCGTGGGCATTTCCGAGTTTACGATGGAAACGTTGAAAGTTCAGTTGCCACTACGTAAGTGTAAGTATGATATATTTCTTGGAGCAATCAGCCGGATGCACTTAGTGAACACACTGTCCGAATAGGAAATTTATGCGTACTGTCTGAGATGCGAAGCATCGAGTTACGCAGAAATTTCCGCGTATATGAGGACAGTGCGTGAACTTAGTGCATTCCGAGCGCGGAAAGAAATATATCATACTTACACGTACAAGAAGCCAAGGGTATGATTGTTGTGCAAAAGACAAGCCTCAATATGCAACATTGTATACAATAAGTACATCCCAGACGGACAAAATACCGGCTTAATGTATTTTTTTACGTAATTTGTTAAATTTTTGATGATTTTGCTTGTCAATCATGTATAATATAGCTTGGTTATTTAAGGATAACTCAAGGATATGGGAAATCTTTTCACCATCGGATTTCTCTGTAGAATCAATATCAATCAAAAAAAGAGGTTGAAATTATGGCAAAAATTGATTTAACAAAGTATGGTATCAACGGAACAACAGAAATCGTTTACAATCCTTCTTACGAGATGCTTTTCGAAGAAGAGACCAAGGAAGGTCTTGAAGGCTTCGAAGTAGGTAAGAATACAGAGCTTGGCGCTGTAAACGTTATGACAGGTATCTATACAGGAAGATCTCCTAAGGATAAGTTCATCGTTATGGATGAGAACTCCAAGGACACTGTATGGTGGACATCTGACGAGTATAAGAACGATAACCACCCGGCTTCCAAGGAAGCATGGGACGCAGTAAAGAAGATCGCTCAGGAAGAGCTCTCCAATAAGAGACTTTTCGTAGTAGATGCTTTCTGTGGTGCAAATAAAGACACACGTATGGCAGTACGTTTCATCGTAGAGGTTGCTTGGCAGGCTCACTTCATCAAGAACATGTTCATCAAGCCTACCGCTGAGGAAGAAGAGAACTTCGAGCCTGACTTCGTTGTTTACAACGCATCAAAGGCAAAGGTAGAGAACTACAAGGAGCTCGGCCTTAACTCTGAGACAGCAGTAGTATTCAACATCACAAGCCGCGAGCAGGTTATCATTAACACATGGTACGGCGGAGAGATGAAGAAGGGTATGTTCTCAATGATGAACTACTACTTGCCGCTTAAGGGCATCGCTTCCATGCACTGCTCTGCAAATACAGATATGGATGGAAAGAACACAGCTATCTTCTTCGGACTTTCCGGAACAGGTAAGACAACTCTTTCCACAGATCCGAAGAGACTTCTCATCGGTGATGATGAGCACGGCTGGGATGACAACGGCGTATTCAACTTCGAGGGTGGATGCTACGCAAAGGTTATCGGCCTTGATAAGGAGTCTGAGCCTGATATCTTCAACGCTATCAAGAGAGACGCTCTCCTTGAGAACGTAACAGTAGCTGATGACGGAAAGATCGATTTCGATGATAAGAGCGTAACAGAGAATACTCGTGTATCTTATCCTATCGATCACATTGAGAACATCGTTCAGAAGGTTAACCCTGTTTCCGCAGGTCCTGACGCACAGAATGTAATCTTCCTTTCTGCAGATGCATTCGGAGTACTTCCTCCGGTATCTATCCTGACACCTGAGCAGACAAAGTACTACTTCCTGTCCGGATTCACAGCAAAGCTTGCTGGAACAGAGCGTGGTATCACTGAGCCTACTCCTACATTCTCAGCTTGCTTCGGTCAGGCATTCCTTGAGCTTCATCCTACAAAGTATGCTGAGGAGCTCGTTAAGAAGATGGAGAAGTCCGGTGCAAAGGCTTACCTTGTAAACACAGGTTGGAACGGCACAGGTAAGAGAATCACAATTAAGGATACTCGTGGAATCATCGACGCTATCCTTAGCGGTGACATCAAAAAGGCTCCTACAAAGAAGATCCCGATGTTCGACTTCGAGGTTCCGACAGAGCTTCCTGGAGTTGATCCTAAGATCCTTGATCCTCGTGATACATATGCTGACGCTTCCGAGTGGGAGACAAAGGCAAAGGATCTCGCTGGCAGATTCATCAAGAACTTCGCTAAGTATGAGGGCAACGAGGCTGGTAAGGCACTCGTAGCTGCAGGCCCGAAGCTTTGATCTGACAGATATAGAGTGAATACTTAAAATATTTAGCCGCTCGGCTGTATTTCTCACATGAGTGTGAAGAAATGGCCGTGCGGCTTTTTTATGTTTATTCAACGATTGTTGTCTTTTTTGTGTATTAAATATTAAAAAAAGATTAATTATGCCTAAAATATGGTACACTATAAATTGTCTAAATGTGTATACATAAAAGAGATGGGAGAGGAAAATGGTCAAAATAGGACGAATAGCTCTGATCGCATTAGCCGTCTTAGGTTTATCTACGACGGCCTTTGCGTCAGAGCCGGAAAATCAGGGAACGTTGGGAGAAAACTGCACGTGGGTATTGGATGAAGAAACCGGAAAACTTACAATTTCCGGAACAGGAAGTATGGGGGAGCATACTTCAAAATCTGATATTCCATGGAATGAGAAAAGAAGCAGCATTAAATCTGTTGAAATCGCTTCAGGAATAACAGACATAGCGAATTATGCATTTCAAAGCTGTGGCAATCTGGAAACAGTTACATTGCCTTCCGGGATAACAAAGATCGGAAATAATTCATTTCAATACTGCAATAAGATGTCATCCGAACTTGATCTCGGAGACGTTACAGAAATAGGTGAAAGCGCCTTTTATAACTGTAATCAAATGCCTTCGCCGGTTTTAACGAATGTATCGTCTATAGGTGAAAGCGCCTTTCGTGACTGTGATGCAATGGTGAGTATATCATTGCCTGAGACAACGGTTTTAGAGAATAATGTTTTCTACGATTGTGATGAGCTTACAACTATTTCTTTTCCAAAGGCAGAAAAGATAGGTGAGGCATCATTTTACGGATGCGACAAGCTTAATTCTGTAAATTTACCGGATAGTCTGGAAAAGATCGGACACAGAGCTTTTTATGCATGTTCATCACTTTCATTAAGTTTGGCATTTCCGGAAAAGCTTACAGAAATTGGAGAACTGGCCTTTTTTAACTGCTCAGGGATCGACTCGGTTACATTCCCGTCATCCATCGAAAAGATCGGATCAGGTGCGTTTCGCAATTGTACAGGACTAACAGAAGTTGAGTTTCCTTATCTTGAAAGTGTACAATCCGGCATTTTTGAAGGCTGCTCTTCAATCACAAAAATGACCATAGGTTATGGTTATACAGAATTGCCTGCAGTATGTAATGGCTTAACTGCGTTGGAAACAGTGGTCTTTGAAAATGGACCTTCCGGCGAAGAGGCTGATTTTACAAGCATAAGTAATTATGCATTTCAGAATTGCTCCGCGCTTGAGTCAATAAAATTACCGGCAAGTATTGAGACGATTGGATACAATGCTTTTAAGAGTTGTAGCTCTCTAAAAAATATCAATCTTCCTAAAAATCTGAAGGAACTAAAGTATGATGCATTTTATGAATGTACTGCACTTGAATCTGTTGAATTACCAAAAGAAATAACTACTTTAGGAGATTCTGTATTTGCTGGCTGTACTAATCTTACAAGTATCAATCTGTCTGATACAGCATTAAAAAAGATCGGGCAAAGATGTTTTAACAATTGTTCATCATTATCAAGAGCGATAATGCCGGAAACAATTGAAGAAATAGGCAATAGTGCTTTTAGCGGATGTACAGGAATAACGAAGGTAGAACTTGGAAGCAGGATTTCTAAACTTGGAACATATGCATTTTCAGACTGCGCGATAACAGAAATAAAAATTCCAAGAAGTCTTTACGAGGTGGGTTCTTCGCCGTTTAAGAACTGTTCAAATCTGGTATCTGTTAAATTTGAAAAGAAAACCAGAGAAATACCTTCAAACCTTTTCAGTGATTGCGAAGCTTTATGTAAGGTTGAGATTCCTTCAACTGTCGTAGCTATAGGAAATTATGCTTTTAACAATTGTGTTTCTCTTAATAAAGTTGATATTCCTGATGGTGTTTACTCTATCGGAGATCGAGCTTTTTATGGTTGCACCGGTATTAAGGAAATAACACTTCCTTCAGATATGTACAATATCGGAATAAGTGCTTTTCAGGGATGCTCAGAATTAAAGAAAGTTGAACTTGGAAATTCACTGGAAGAAATACCGAATTACTGTTTCTCAGGTACAGCTATTGAAGAAGTAGTATGTCCGTATACTGTTTCAAGAATAGGATATAATGCTTTTGCGAATAATTCTCAGCTCAAAAAAATAACTATCTCAGGGTACACTTCGAAAATTGAGAATAGTGCTTTTGATCAGGATGCGAGTGAACTTACGATCTGTTCTGCAGAGGGTAGTGTTGCGCAGGAGTATGCTTCAGAAAAGGGATATGCTTTTGAGGCAGGTCAGACAACGACTGATTTAGAACTGTCAGAATCAGGAACTAAAAAAATAGCAGTAGGACGTACTCTCTATATAAATGCGACATATGCACCTGCTGACTCACTGGATGGCATAAAATGGACAACATCGGATGAGACTATAGCGACGGTTACCACAGATGATTCTGTTCCTTGTGAGGCAACAGTGAAGGGTATTTCTGCAGGTGAAGTTACTATCACAGCAACAATGGGAAATTGCTCACAGAGCATTAAGGTAACTGTTGAAGAGGCAGTAACAGATATCAGTTTTAATAACAGATACATTACGCTTGAATCAATTGGGGATACAAAAACAATTAATTTTGTAGTAAATCCATATACAGATGTTATGCCAAATCTTATTTGGGAATGCGAAGATCCTTCGATTATAGACGTTGAACCGGATGAAACATACTACAGGGTTAAGATCACTGCAAAGAAGGCAGGTAAGACTCGCTTAAATGTCAGAGATTCCAAAGGCTATGCTTCAGCGTATTGCGTTGTTAAGGTTATTAATAAACAAACAGCTACGGGAATTTCTTTTGACAGGCAGGAACTTCTTATAACACGAACAGATGTGCCGAGAACATTGAATCTACTTATAGATCCAGAGGGTGCGACACCTGATCATGTTTCTTGGGAATCCTCAGATGAATCAGTTGCAACTGTGAATAGCCTTGGTCAGGTGACTGGTGTTTCTGATGGTGATGCGGTGATCACGGCCTATATATATGTAGACGGTGAAAAAGTGGAGGCAACCTGTAATGTTAAGGTTCAGCTGGTCGATGTTCCTGTTACCGGTATTACAATTTCGGAAAACAAGATCACATTTGAAAGATTGAATGACAGTGTAACTCTTAATGCAGAAGTCTATCCGGCTGATGCTGATATAAAGACAATTATCTGGAGATCAGATAATACAGATATTGCGACAGTAGATAGTAATGGCAAGGTTACTGCAAAAGGAATCGGAACAGCAGTGATCTCTGCTGAAACGCTGGATGGCGGATTTATCGCAGAATGTAAAGTTACAGTATCTTTACCTATTCAGACGATTAGTTTTGATAAAGAAAGACTGCTTCTTGATGTGGGAGAGGAGGCAGTAGTAAATCTTTCAACTTATCCTGTGATAGACGATCTTTCTGTGGTAAATATTTATTCTTCGGATGAAAAGGTGGCGTCTGTATCAACAGGAATCAGTAATAATACTATAAAAGGTCTGTCAGATGGTATTTCCTACATCAGATGTCGTGCTACAGATGGAAGTAATGTATACGCTTCCTGCAAAGTATATGTGGGATCAGCCAGAAGTGAAGTAGAACCGCAGGAAACTCCGGAAGAGGATAAAAATACTGTTTCAGCGCCTCAGATAGAAGAAGTACTGGCAAAGGGACAGAAGATAGAAGTATTAAAGTATTTTACAACCGGAAATATCGGTAAATATACGGTTAATAATAAAAAAATCGCTTCTGTCAGCAGGAAAGGTCTGTTAAAGGGAAAAAACAGCGGCGAAGTTACTGTAGAAGCTTATGTTAAAAACGGAAAGACTTGGGAGAAAAAGGAATCGCATTTGTTTAAGGTTGAAGAACCCAGGCTTTCAAATATGACCTTTACAAAAATAGGTGAGGTTGCGGATATAAATACTTATCTTACCGGAATATCAGAGCTTCGTCCGTCAATGTATGAAAGCAAGAAACCGGAAGTGGCGCAGATTGATAAAGACGGAAAGATTACGATCAAATCCGCAGGAACAACAAAAATAACAGTCTATTTTGGAAGCGGAAAAAATGCGAGAAAGTTAAAGGCAAAGCTTACAGTAAAGAACTAATAGATGGGAGACGTTATGAAGAGGAGAATAACAGCATTATTCCTGAGCCTGTCGATGATCGTAGGATCGATACAAGGCGAAGTAACTGCTTTAGCGGCAGCTAAAAATCAGGAATCAGCATCCGAAAATTCGGAGGTTGAAGTAGTAGACGGTGTTGGATCATTTGTAAATGATGAATCTACATATGATGAGCAGGAACTTGAAAGAATAAGAGCGACTGACATTCCTATCGAGGGACTGAATGTAGATTATCTGAATGTCGACTGGGGAGATGATGAAACAGGTGACGCAAGCGTTTCGGACGAAGCTGCTGCAGAACATCAGATAGTGCTTGTTCTGGATACATCAGGAAGTATGGGAGGAACACCTATCACTCAGCTCAGAAAATCATGCATAAATTTTGTGGATGATATTCTGGCAGAAGATCCTGCGGCAGAGATCGGAATTGTAACTTATGAATCTGACGTAACGGTTCACACTTTCGGAAATAAGAATTTCACTAACAATCGTAATAAGCTCAGACAGGCTATAAATTCTTTGTATGCGGGCGGTGGAACTGCAATGAATGCAGGTCTTATGAAAGCAGATGAGATCCTGAGAGGTTCTTCAGCTTCGCAGAAATACATTATTCAGATGGCTGATGGTGAGCCAAATGAAGGAGAATATTATTACGGAAGTGATGCCAGGTATAGTGGAGATGAATATATAGATCTTGAGGGAAATCCATTTACTTATGGCGGATCGAAGGGATATCATTCTGCGATATATGAGACATTCTCAGATATAAAAGATGATTACAATATTTTCTCCATGGGCTTTTTCCATTCTCTTAGTGGAACATCAAAGCAGTTTGCCGGAGTTTTCATGAACGATATCCAGAATCAGGGATATACGGAAGTTATTAATGCGGATGATCTTTCTTTTTCATTTGAGGACATCGCAAATAATATCGGCTCCGAACATCTTGTTTTGAATAAGAGCTCACTTACTATGAATAAGGGGGATGTTGAGCAGTTAACACTTAATTTCCTGGAGTCTTATACATCTTCTGATAAAACTGTTACATGGAGAAGTAATAATGAAAATGTTGCTGTGGTAAGTGATGAGGGTCTTGTTACTGCAGTAGGAATGGGTACTTGTCAGATAGTTGCTTCTGCCGGCGGTTATTCGGTGAGCTGTACTGTCAGAGTCGGCGGCAATATGAATGTAACCAAGCAGACAAAGATAACTGTTTATCAGAATGAATGGAGTCAGACTGCGATCGCTGACAGGTATAAGCTTGCAGAAAGTGCAGTAATAACCCTTGATGGCACGGAATATACTACAAATAATAAAGGTGTGGCAAAGATACCGGAATTTACCGAAGGAGAGATAAAGGTATCAAAGAGCGGTTATAAAGATAAGTTTATGACAGCGGCAAATCTGGAAGCAACAGATAACACTGTTTGGCTGGAGAAAGAAAGTGATAATCCGATAATTAATGCAGTCTGGGTTGAGGGAAAAGATGCTCTCCATCAGGACGCAGCGATATCACTTATAAAGAGTGATGCTACAACTATCACTGCAGATATAGACTGGGGAAACAGCTCATATAGAAAAATAGAGCTTAAACAGAAAAATGAATCTGAAGTATTCCCTTCAGGCAGTATGTCAACATCTCTGGTTCTGAAAGATAAATTTGATATTTGTGAAGATATATATATCATTGTAGAGGATGCTGCCGGTCATTCGTTAAGAAGAAAGATCAAGATCTCATGTGATGATAATATCGAAGGTCTGAACGGAAAGATTGATTTTGGTGACGGAATGACGATCACTCTCCCGGAATCATGGCCGCTTGTTGGAGGAACAGATGTAGGGCTAGATCTGGATGGTATAGATCTGCCGCTGAAGGTAGCTATTGAAGACGGAAAGATAAAGGGTACTCTTGGTATCGCAAGCTATAAAGAAGATTCTGATGATGGAAAGACAACCAAGATACTCTGGAAAGAGCTGAAAAACACAGCTAAAAAGAATGATCCAAAGGAAAACAAAAAACTCTTCGAAAAAATTAAATCATCTTATGGTGATGCAAAGAAATTCAAGAAAAAAGTTGGCGTTTCAGCAGATATAGAATTTGCAGGATATATCGAAGGATATATTGATGATGAAAAGGGATTTGTATTCCTTGACGGAGGCATATTAATTAATGCTTCGGCAGAGACAAAATGGCATGGCCAGGCAGTTGCACCGGTAATCCCTATCCCGCTGTATTGGCAGGCACAGATAAAAGGTGAGCTTGAAGTTGCATTAGGTCTTGAAAAAGAAGATACAGGATGTAAAGCGTTCGGAAAAGTAAAGGATACGATCGGCGGTGGATTAGAGTTTGGAGTAGGCTTATATGATGTATTGAGTGCCGGAGGCGGAGGAGAACTGAATCTTATTCCGTCAGCAGAGTTTAAGCAGGGTAAAGATGCCTACTTTGAGCTCACGGTGACGCTTCAGGGCTATGCAATAGTCAAATTGGCTATATTTGAGAAACGTTGGGATACTCCGAAGCTTTACGGAACAGTAAATAGTGCCGGAGATGTATGGGGCGGTATTTCTTCGATAGATGAGTTTTATGATGCTGATTCCTACACTATCCAGGATCTGAGCTACATTGGAGACGGACGAATAGATGAACTGAATGAAACTGTCAGCGGAAATGTATCTAATGGCACGGTCAGCGGAAACGTATTTAATAGCAATAGCTACAAAGAAACAACTCCGCAGATCGTAGCTCTTGAATCCGGAACGGCATTTGCATCATGGGTTGACTGCAGATCAACATCGGTTAACGGTATTCATGTTTACTATTCATTCTATGATGGACATAATTGGAGCGATCCGGAAATCATTGATGATGATGGTACACCTGACTTTTCACCGTCACTTGCAACTGACGGAATCAAGGCATATGTAGTATGGCAGGACATGAACAGGAGCTCTGTAAGTTCTGACACAGTTGATGGTATTGCATCAGCTATGGATATCAAAGCCGCAGTATACAATCCGGATACAAAGTCTTTTACAGTAAAGAAGATTACAGACGGAAATGATCGTCTTGATATGATGCCGAAGATCACAGCAACATCAGGTGGTGCAGCAGTAGCATTTGTACAGAACAAGAATTGTGACTGGTTCGCAAATGACGGCAGCAATGTTATATGTGTATCAACATACTCTGATTCAAAGTGGAGTGAAGCAGAGGAAACTATTAAAGATCTTAATATGGTAAACTCTTTGACTGTTGATATGGATGGTGAAGATCCGAGAGTCGCATATACTCTGGATATGGATAAAGACCCGTCTAGTATAGAAGATAAAGAGCTTTACCTTGGTGATGAGAAGATCACTGACAATGAAGTATATGATTCTGAACCGTTCTTCTATGATGGAAAAGTTTATTATGTAAGTGGCGGCTCTGTAATGTACTATGATCCTGCATCAAAAGAAACAAAGACATTTAAGGAAAACCTCGGAACCATCAGAAATGTGAGAATGGTGAAGTCAGGCGATAATGCTGCGCTTCTTTTTAGAACACAGGAGAATCTTGCAGGCGTTATCAATGCTGTCATGTATGATGAAAAAAATGATGCATGGGGCGATCCGATAGCGCTTACTGAGACTGATGCTGACATCACTTCCTTTGACGCATGGTGGAATGGTGATAAGCTGGAACTTTTGTGCAATTCTGTTGCTCTTACTGAAAAGGGATTAAAGGGCGAAGTAGGAGAAGACAGCTACGGTGCCACATCTCTTTATATCAAAGAGGCAGATCTTTCAGAGAAACTGGCTGTTGAAAATGTATTTTATAATGGCAGTGATATAGCTGAAGGATGTGCATTACCGATGACTATCGCAGTCAGAAATGACGGCGGACGGACGATCAACAACATCAAGGCAGATCTTACTGATGACGCCGGAAACACAGTTGATACGGTTGATTTTTATGAAACTATACTCCCGGGAACAAAGAAGACGATCAACTACTCATACCTTGTTTCTGAGAATAGTATTGGAAAGACATATTCTATTACCTGTTCTGCTGTGAATGAAAACGGTACTGTAGATACTGTTGACACTGTTTCAGATAATAAAGTAGAGATCGAGCTGGAACATCATGATATTGGCATTGAATCCCTGAAATGGGGCGCAGAAAATGATGATAATGTGTCGATATTCGGTGTTGTTAAAAACAATGGTTTCAAGACATCCGATGCGGTTGGTGTTTCATTGATCAAGGGAAGCGAAGATGGTGATACTGTTGACTGCTTCACGGTAGACAGTCTTGAGGCAGGAGAAGAGCAGGAAATAAACTTCCGCGTTCCGTATGAAAATGGCGCTGTGTACTATGTAAAACTCTCAGAGAGCGAAGAAGAAAAAGATGATGATATTTCTAATAATTCAGATTTCGTTCTGCTGGTGAAGGATCAGGAGGTTTCCGGAAGAAAGGTTTCTTCTCTGACAGTTTCAAAGAAGAAGTGTGAATATACAGAAGGTGACACACTTAATCTCGATGATATTTCTGTTGAGGCTGAATTTGATGATGCTTCTAAGGCTGATGTTACTGTAGATGCTTCTATTGACGTATCAGCTGTTGATATGAATAAAGAAGGAGACTATGTAATAAAGGTTTCTTATGAAGGAAAGACAGTTTCAATACCGGTAAAGGTCAACAGAGGAGTTCTTGTTGTAGCTGCAAAACAGAAATTTGATATAAAGAGCTACTTCAGAAACGAGAATGTTAAGGTTTATGGACTGTCAAAGGAAGAAAAGAAGCTTGCTTCCGTAAACAAGAAAGGAATATTTAGAGGTAAAAAGGCAGGAACAGTTTCAATTAACGGATTTTCAGTTAAAGGAAAAGATGCTGAAGTTCTGGAAACAAATACTGTAATAATTGAAAAGCCGCAGCTTTCACAGAAGAGAATAGAATTAAGCGCGGGATCGGAGAAGACAGCTGTTTCACAGTACTTAACCGGATTAACCAAGCTTAAGCCTACATCGTATGAGAGCTCTAAAGAGTCAGTAATTACGGTTGATAAGGATGGAAATATAACTCCTGTGGCAGCCGGTAAGGCAAGAGTCACGATCAATTTTGGTGAAGGAAAGATGGCCTTCAGACTTAAATTAAATGTAGTAGTAAAGTAAGACAAAACGATAGCCGTACGGTGCGATATCCGTACGGCTATTTTTTCTGAATACGAAATGCACCCCGTCCCCAAGGTCCACTTCTTACTGTGATTCAAGACGGGAGCATATTCTCCAGCTCATCCATATAATGGTCGATGGTTTCCAGTGTCTGATCCCTTGAACAGACGTAGTCTGAGCATATACCAAAGTCATTTCCCATATATTCAAGGAAGTCTACGATAGAGTCTGAGAGAGAGGGCTCATCTATCTCCAGATATCGGAATTTCTTTGCGTCATGATCCACTGCCAGTAATACAATGCGCTGGTCGGAAGTGGATTGGACAGTGATGTTTGACTTCATGGGGAAAGTGACTGGGTTCGTAAGGCGGATCTTGCAGCTTTCCTTCATGCATTCAACTCGCAGGCGCTCCAGTATGATCATACGGTCTTCGATCGGCACAGGGGATACATATTCATAAGGAATATCTGTTATTCGTCCGTTGTACACCAGATCTTCAAGACCGGATACGGGGAAGAAACAGGTTCGGTTCTTTATGCTCGTAAGTCGTGTCAGATGATTTTGGAACAGTTGTTCAAAAAACTGTGAAGTATCAATATCTGTACGGATCATATGAGATAGTATGGTTTTATCAAGCACGTTCACGATACGAGGATGCGGAGATATGCTGGAAGTGCTGTATTGGTTTGTTTCTGCCGGTGTAAAGCCATGCATGATCTCCCAGAAGGAACTGTGAACTTCTACGAGCTTCCTTGTTTCCTGACGGAGAGTTTCGAAGGAGTTTCTGTAATGCTGGACTATGTCAGGATCTGAGGTGAAACGCGCGGAGGAGAAGTCATAGGCCAGCTCGACCAGCATGTTTCCGATTATTACATAAAATGGAAACATTATCTGAGATTCGTTAGAAACTATATTATTAACGTATGAATAATATGCATGATAATCTATGTCCTCTGCCAGAGACAGGGGGAGCACGTGTGAGAGCACAGATAGGTTGTAGTTTACCTGCGTGATATCTGCGGGCTTTTTTATCAGGTGCATCATGTGGTGGATGTGCACCTCCGACAGGGTGTTCCGGCTGAAGTGACCGAAAAATTCGGACAGGAAATCATTCTGAAAAGGCGCAAAAATGCAGATTTCCTTTGCATCTTCCGAAAGCATGATCAGAGAAAGGGCATGGGCTACTTCGTATTTTCCTGACATGATACATGGGGTCTCTATAGGGTCAAAAACTTCTCCCGTGTCAACGCGAGCGGCTCGAAATGGTGAAATATGCTGCCTTTCAGGGGGATTATAGATGGCGAGCATCATGTCGAGCACATATTGTCTCTGATAAAAGAGCTCTTCGCCGCTGCTCATCATTTCGTAGGTTCGCCACAGGTCTTTTCGCTCATCATTAGTGAGCTTCAGGTACGGAATGAGTTGTTCCATGTTTTTTCGCTCAGGCAAACGGTTAGCGTTGAGCATTCGTACAATGGTTGTTCGATTAACACCGGACACTTGAGACAATTTATATACTGTATAGCCACTTGCAGTAATATATTGGTTAAGTTTGTCACCGAGGATTGACATATGGGACTCCTTTCTTCGTATTTTGATGAAATGAGTATATATTTTTTTTTTTCAGAAAAAATAATCGTCATTATGTCGATGCAAAATGACAGTGTGTTGATTTTTTGAAGTAATGGCAAAAAATGGGGGTTACGAAAACGTTTTAGTAAACAAAAAATCCCGCAAACCCGCTCTACATCTATAATAATTGGTAGGTAGCACACATGCAAGCACATATTGAAACGAAAGTAAAACATTGATATTCTGTATACATCGTCGAGACATGACGTCTCCACGGATAATATTCACTGAGGGGTGTATATTGAAAATACAATTCTACCATGTATGAGATAAGACCGTTGCAGGAATGGGGGTTCCTGCAACGGTCTTTTCGTCTGCCTGAAAACACATTTTTTCTATATACTCTTTACTTAATTTATCGAAAATTCCACGGTAACGTACGTTTTGTGAAAATGTGTGAAATGCGCTGTAAAAAATACATACAGGCGTCAAGAAGTGATTTTTAAAAACCGCGTATTTACGGCATTTATCAAGTCTCTTTGTACAAAAAGTTCACCGATTATTCATCGAGTATCCGCATAAAAACAATATATTTTATATAGAATGTCAATTAATCTTAAACAGGAAAATACCGAAATATTTTTTGAATACGGGATTTACTGTTTATGGTGGATCATGTAGTCATGTCAAATGTGCCTGGGCAGGGCTCAGGTCAGAAAGGAAGATATGATAGTCAGAAACTTTGAAACAGCTTATGCAGCTATACTTTTTGCAAAGGCCGTTTCTCCGAAGAGAGCGTATCTCACTCGTCATGCCGGAGAACACGGCTGGACTCTTCGTTATTATTGCGCAGCTTGAATCGCGCAATAGATTTCTGTAACCATTCATATTGAAATTACATATTAAAGGATTCCGGGTCAGAAATGATCCGGAATTTTTTTGTCCATAATGGCGATGCGTTTCGTTGACCCTATCTATGATTTGATTTATACTATTGTATGATTATTTATACAGGGATTCATTGAGGAGAATAGAAATGGCAGATATCAGACCGTTTTGCGCTGTGCGTCCCAGAGAGGATCTCGCACAGGATATCGCGGCTTTACCATATGATGTATATACGAGACAGGAGGCAGAAGCAGAGATCAAAAAATCGCCTCTGTCTTTTTTGCGTATTGACAGAGCAGAAACTAATTTTCCACCAAATGTAGATACTTATGATCCGAGGGTATATACAAAGGCAGGAGAACTGCTGAATGAGATGATCGCAAATGGTTCATTTGTGACAGATGATAAGCCCATGTATTACATTTATGAGCTTACCATGGACAAGAGAGTGCAGACCGGTATCGTGGCATGCTCGTCTGTCACAGATTATGAGACAGGCGTGATAAAGAAGCATGAAAACACCAGAGAAGATAAGGAGATCGATCGTATTCATCATGTGGATGCGTGCTCAGCTCAGACCGGGCCTATATTTTTGGGTTACAGATCAAATGATGTGATACGCGAGATCGTACAGCAGATAAAGCAGCAGGCACCGGTATATGATTTCAAGAGTCACGACGGTGTGATACACAGAGTATGGCTCATTGATCAGGAGCGAAATATCCGAAAGATCCGTGAGGCTTTTCAGGGAATAGAATCAATCTACATCTGCGATGGACATCATCGCTGCGCATCGGCCGTAAAGGTGGGACAGATGCGCAGAGAGAAGACGCTGAACAGTACAGGTGAGGAAGAATTTAATTACTTCCTGTCAGTGCTTTTCCCTGAGGATGAGTTAAAAATCCTTGATTACAACAGAGTAGTGAGGGATCTGAACGGACTTTCCGAGGATCGTTTCCTTGATCGCGTGAGAAAGAAGTTTGTGGTAGAAAAGGTTGGCCACGAAAAGTATCGTCCGCTTGAGAAGCATCATTTTGGTATGTATATGAGCGGAAGCTGGTATCATCTTATGGTACGTCCGGAGGTTATCATGGATGATCCGGTAGAAGGACTGGATGTTTCCATTCTCCAAAATGAGCTTCTTGCACCGATCCTGAATATTGAAGATCCGAGGACGGATTCCAGGATTGATTTTGTCGGTGGTATTCACGGACTTGGAGCACTTGAGAAAAAAGTCAATTCCAGACAGTATGCGGCAGCGTTTGCGCTTTATCCGACGGATATCAGTGAGCTTTTCGCTGTTGCTGATGCAGGGAGACTGATGCCGCCGAAATCAACATGGTTTGAACCAAAACTTCGCAGTGGATTGTTCATACATCGATTTTGATGAATTGTGAGAGCTTCGTAAGAAGCGGAGCGATTCGTGTTATCAGCAGGGTGGTTCGAAGAAAAAATCCGATTGTGAATAATTAAGCAATAAAAGTAATGAGGGACAGTTAAATGAGTATGAACAGTAAGTTATATGATCTGATGGATTGGGCCGAAATAGAGGCAATCACATATTCCGAGGAGAGTCATCCTAAAATGCTCCTCGGTAGTCATCCGGAGGGAAATAATACGCTGATAGCCTGCTTTTTTCCGGGGGCTGACAGTGTATCGGTACGTGCTGACCGAGCCAGAAAAGATGTTCCGATGGAGCTGGCAGATGAAGCTGGATATTTCGCGGTTTTATTAAAAAAGAAGTATCCGTTCCATTACATTTTTAAGGTACATTATCCGGATGGAAAAGAAAAAGTTGTAGAAGATCCGTACTCATTTCCGAGAATAATCACTGAGAGACAGGAAGTTCAGTTTACCAGTGGAATAGCAGATAATCTCTGGGAGTTCATGGGAGCTCACAGAATGATGGTCGAGGGTGTCGAAGGTATCCACTTTGCCGTATGGGCGCCGAATGCAATGCGTGTGAGTGTTGTAGGTGACTTTAACGACTGGGATGGCAGAGTCCATGAAATGGAGAGACTGGATAAATCCGGTATTTACGAGCTCTTTATCCCGGGAGTTGAGGATGGAGATCTTTATAAATATGAGATAAAGGCATTAAACGGTGAGGTGACACTGAAGGCCGATCCAATGGCGTTTGAAACAGAGCTCAGACCTGATTCTGCATCGGTAGTGCGCAGTATCGGTGGTTTTGTCTGGAATGATCTGAACTGGGTTAAGGAGAGAGGCAAGAGACAGGATTCCAATGCTCCTGTGGCTGTGTATGAGATGAATCTCGGGGCATTTTTGCCGAAGAAAGAAGATGGATCATATCACAATTGCCGTGATATCGCGGCTCCACTTGCCAAGTACCTGCTGGATATGGGATACACTCATGTAGAACTCATGCCGGTTATGGAACATCCTTTTGATGGTACATTTGGTTATCAGACTCTTGGATATTATGCATTTACAAAGCGCTTTGGTCTGCCGGAAGATTTTGCGTGGTTTGTAAATTATATGCATGAAAAGAAGATCGGCGTTATCCTTGACTGGTGCCCGTCGCATTTCCCTGAGGATGAGCATGGCCTTGCGGACTTTGACGGCACATGTCTTTACGAGAGTGAAGATCCGAACAGAAGCTATCATCCTGAGTGGGGAACCAGAACCTTTGACTTCACAAAGCCTGAGGTAAGGAGCTTCCTTATGTCATCGGCTCTTTTCTGGGCTGAGGTATATCACGTGGACGGAATCCGTGCAGACGGTATAGCTGCAGCGCTTTACCTTGATTACGGCCGTGAAAACAGACCGTGGTCTCCGAATATCTATGGTGGAAAGGAATATCTGGAAGCTATCGATTTCTTCCGTGAGATGAACAAGGCGATCCACAGACACTGTTCGGATGTCATCAGTATTGCGGAGGACAATTCCGGATGGCCGGGAGTTACAAATCCTGTGGAAGAGGAAGGTCTTGGCTTTGATTATAAGTGGAACGAGGGCTGGAGAGATTCTTTCCTGGATTATATCCACTATGACCCGATAATCCGCACACATCACTACGGTCAGCTGTGTTTTTCTATGGTTTATGCTTACGCAGAGAAGTATATGCTGCCTATGACACATGATGTATTTACCAGAGGTCAGGGAACTTTCTTTGGAAGGCTTCCGGGCGTATGGGATGACAGACTGTCTGCATTTAGAGCATCTATGGCATTTTTCTTTACTCATCCCGGAAAGAAGATCCTTTCACAGGGACTCGACATGGGTGATCAGGAGGAATGGGACGAGAACAAGTCCATCAACTTTGATCTGGTAAAGAATACTGATAATCAGAGGCTTCATAATGTTGTGAAGGATCTGATCCATCTGTATAAGGATAAACCGGCTCTTCATGAACTTGCTCATGAGGAAAATGGTTTTGAGTGGATAAATTGTGTGTCTGCAAATGAGAATATCCTCGTATATCTTAGAAAGACTTCAAAGAAAGAGGATACTCTGATAGTTCTTGTAAACTTTGAAAATATTCCGAGAAAGGAATATCGCATAGGTGTGCCTTTTGCGGGCAAGTATAAAGAAATTTTTAATTCTGATGCGGAGAAGTACGGTGGATTTGATTTCCGTAATCACCGTATCCTTAAGAGCGAGGAGCTGAAATGGGATGGCAGAGATAATTCCATTCGTGTGAAGGTTCCGCCGCTCGGAGTTTCGATTTTTGAGGTAGAAAGTTAAATGATTAATAATGCACTGCTGACATTGACAGTTTCCGGAGCTGAGGAGCTTACCGAGACGATCTCTCAGATCAGCGATCTTAATAACCTGCAGGAAAATCTTAAAAACCCGACCATTTGGGAGACTTTCCTGTCAGGACTTCCGACAAAAGCAATGAACCTGGGCTTCAGGGTGTTTCTTTGCATTGTCATCCTGTTCATAGGAACAAGAGTTGTAAATATTATTACAAAGCTCCTTCGTAAATCGCTGTCCAAGGCATTTGATGACAAAGGAATCGTAAGTTTTATCACGACCTTTGTGAAAATGATACTGGATGTTATCGTCATAATGATGGTTGCCTCTACGTTTGGCATTGATGCGACATCCATCGTGGCAGTACTTGGTTCAGCAGGTCTTACCATTGGTCTTGCGCTGCAGGGAAGCCTTTCAAACTTTGCGGGCGGACTTATCATCCTCTGGATGAAACCCTTTAAGATAGGTGATTACATTATAGAGGACGCACACAAAAACGAAGGAATCGTGGCAGATATACAGATCTTCTACACGGTGCTTAATACCATTGATAATAAGTCGATAATGATACCGAATGGTTCGCTTGCAAATACTTCGCTTACAAATGTGACGAGACTTCCAAAGCGTCAGCTGGATTTTTCGGTCGGTATCAGCTATGATTCTGATCTCTTAAAGGCTAAGGAGATTTTAAGAGCTGTATTTAAGGCAGAGGAAAATGTTGCGGAGAACTCAGAACCGCAGATTTTTGTACGTGAGCTCGGAGACAGCGCAGTAGTACTCGGTGCAAGGGCATGGGTTCCTACACCGCAGTATTTCCCGACTCTCTGGCGCTTAAACGAAAACGTAAAGCTGGAGTTTGATAAGAATGGTATCGAGATCCCGTTCAATCAGCTGGATGTACATGTAAAGCCCGAAGCGGAAGCACTTAGAAAGAACGGTTGAAAAAACTTCATAGACATATACAAAGGGCAGGAATCCAATTTTGTGATTCCTGCCCTTTGAGCATCAGGCTGCTTTCTCATGTGCTTGAGAAACACCGATCTCTTCACCTGTTAAAGTGATGGTGATATCGCCGTTTTTGGTGTAATAGGGTGTGATACCCTTTGATTCCAGCAAAGTGTTCGTTACATCGTCCTCCGGTTTATCGAAGGAAGAAGTGATTACTGCATACCGGGGGTTTACCTTTTCGATAAGATCCGGCAGCAGGAGAAAATAGCTCCCGTGGTGGGGAAGTTTAAGTACGGTTGAAGATAGATCAGTTCTCTGGATTATTTCTGAAAGACGTTCATCTTCCGCATCGCCGGTGAAAAGCATGGATGTATCACCGAGTGTTGCTTTTACAAGAAGTGATGAATTATTGTCCTCACTTTCACCGTAGTATGATTTCTCCGGAGCTGATATCATGTATGTTACATTGTCCAGGATTACCTCGGTATCTGCACTTACGACTTCGTGTGTCTTTTTTTGCTCCTCTAAGTTTTCTAAAAATTTTGACGTGCGTTTACTGTCATTTGTGACCCTTGTAGTAAGGATGCGGTCTATTGGGATGTTTTTAACTACCTTCGAGGCTCCTCCAACGTGATCCTTATCAAAGTGGGAGATTATCAGCATATCGAGGTGATCGTGACCGCTTGCCTTCACAGCCTCTGCAAGTGCCTCGCCATTTTCTTTGTACCCGGTATCTATCATCACTGCGGAATTTTTAGTGGTGAGGAGAAATGCATCACCTTTACCAACGTCAAAGCAGTTGATGGTTAGGATAGTATCGTTGATCTCGGAAGAAACTGCAGTGGAAGCAGGAGTACCTGTTGATCCGGTTGCTTTATTAATGTTTGTTACTGAACCGCAGGCAGTGAGACCTGTTACGAGCACTCCGGCAAGGAGTGTGGAGAGGAAGAGTCTGCAAATTTTTTTATTATTCATGCGTTGTTTCCATCCTTTTTAACTCTGGAAGAACTGTGAGCAGCATCGTTGCGAAGCATGCAGTTCCTCCGATCACATTAGAAATGGGCTCAGCGGCGAATACTCCATTTGTTCCCATGTGCCCTAAGGTGGGGAGCAGTATGGTCAAAGGAACGACGATTATGACCTTTCGGAGCAGTGAAAAGAAAATAGCTTTCTTTCTCTTATTTAGAGACTTAAATGTCGTCTGTCCGCTGAACTGGAACATCATAAAGATAAATGCAAAGTAGTAAAGATGCAAGGCAGGTATGGCATCTTTAAGAATTTCTTTATCTGAACTAAAGATTCGGATAAAAAATTCAGGAAAATTTATGATAAGGAGCCATGCAACAAGGGCATAGGATGTACCTAAAATTGTCATGGTAGCAATGGCTTTCCGCACTTCAGCAGGCTTTTTTGCGCCGTAGCTAAAGCTGATTATGGGAGATGAACCCTCTGCAATGGCGAGTACCGGCACTTCCGTTAGCTGGCGGACGGATATAAGGATCGTCATTATTGAGATGTACAGATCCCCTCCGAGTTTTGAGAGCATATTATTGCACACGATATTTACAAGGCTGTTGGTAAACTGCATGGTGAAGGCTGAAATACCAAGACCGATGATTGCAATGGAGGTACTTAAAAATTCTTCTTTGTCCTTTTTATCCAGCGGTACGATACGCAGATCGGCTTTTTTAAAGAGGAAATACAGCACAAATACTGCGGATATGAACTGTGAAAGCACAGTTGCGATGGCAGCGCCTTTTATACCAAATCCCAGTGTGAAGATAAAGATCGGGTCAAGGATGAGGTTTGACACGGCACCGAGTGTGACTGTGAACATACCGATCCCGGGATACCCTTGTGCGTTTATAAAGGGATTCATACCGGTGGCTATCATGGAAAAGATCGTTCCCGTAACGTAGATACGGAGGTACGGGAGAGCGAGCTCCAGAGCGGTTTCCGATGCACCGAAAAGTCTTAAGATAGGTGGTGCAAAGGTGAAGCCTATGAAGGTCAGAATGATCGCATTAATGATCAGAAGACGAAATGCGATATTTTGTATCCGGCAGGCTTTTTGTCTCTTTCCCTGACCAAGAGAAATGGAAAAAAGCGGTGATCCGCCGCTTCCGTAGAGTACGGTGAAAGCAGTTATAAGTATTATAACCGGAAAACAGAGTCCCACGCCGCCGAGAGCGGCTGTTCCTACATGGGGAATCCTGCCGATATATATACGATCGACAATATTGTATAGCAGGTTCATGACCTGTGCGAGAAGCATTGGTAATGCTGTTTTGAAGATATTGCGGACGATATGTCCGTCAGAAAAGTCTACTTTTTTCATAAAAAACCTGATTTCTTTAAAAAGTGGCGCCGAGAATTACTATTATCGTGCGTCCGATAGTGAATCATTATAGGACGATTTTTGGAATGTGTAAAATATGGTGGGAGATGACAGGTTGAATAGTGCTGCAATCTGTACTAAAATATTAAAATAAACAACACTGTGTTGATTAATATAGGAGAGCGATATGAAAACAAATTTGAAGCGATATAAGAAATTAACTGCGATCATGCTTGCAGTAGCAATGATCTTTACATCAGCAATACCGGCGGTTGCAGAGACTGTAGAGGAGACCGTTGTTTCAGCTGATGAGAGTGAAAGATCAGGTATCGTGAACCTTGACCTGTCGGCAGCGGGCGGTCCGTCATCTTTCCCTGTACTGAAATACAAGAGCTCTATTCCGGATGCGGCATTTAGGAACTATCTGGAGTCAACCGTATTTCCTCAGATGTATGCGGCTATACAGCAGAAGGCAGCGGCAGGAGATCAGTCTTCGATGCTGCTTTTAGGGCTTATGGGAAATGCAGCCGTTCACGCGGATAATTTTCCTTTTAGCATGGATACGCTTTTATCTGCTATCGGTCAGTCACCGGTAGGAGAGGATATCGTGCCAGTCGCTGTGATCTATGCAGTTCCGGGACTGGATCTCAGCAATAAAAAAGTTTCATCGATAGAAGGAATACAGTACTTTACAGGCATCACAAAGATATCAATAAGCGGAAACGATATCACATCGGCAGATTTTTCGTCAAATACAGCGCTTACAGCAATAGACGCATCACATAATAAGCTTACGAGCATTGATGTATCAAAGTGCGCAAATCTCACGGCACTGAATGTGATGAATAATAAGCTGACTGCCCTTGATATTTCAAATAATAAGAAGATTACGCAGTTTGCATGTACGTTTAATGCGATCTCTTTACTTGATTTCAGAGGAAATACCGTTATCGATCCCTTTGACAGCACAAAGTTTAATGTGGCATTTCAGAGCGGGGATCTGGTGATCCTCTGTGATCCGGGTTCTGCTATGGAAAAGTACTGCAAGATCTATGGAATCTCATACGCGTATACCATGCTTCCGGCGCGCCCTACAGTATCAACAGCCAGTGACAATCAGGTAGTCGTTGTAAAGGAAAAGGTTAATCTTTCGCCAATAATTGAGAAACTCGTTGGAGATAAGAAGATCACGAAGTATTCTGTTTCTCCTAAAGGTCTTGCATCTATAAGCAATAAGGGAATTCTCAATGCGAAGAAAGCCGGAGATGCAGTCGTTACGGCATACACAGGCAGCGGTTCAAGCCGTACAGCAGTTGCCGAGTATCCGATAACCATTGCCAAGGCAGCTTTTTCTGAGAAAAAAGTAGAGAGCGTATCCATGGGCGCAGTAATTTCTGCAGAGAGTTATTTAACTGGCATAAAATATCGTCCTGATTCCTGGATGACGTCAAATAAAAATGTAGCAGAAATCGATGCCGCAACAGGTCAGATAACAGTAAAGGGGAGAGGAACTGCAAAGATCACAGCACTTTACGGCTCAGGAAAAGATGCAGCACGCATAACCTTTAAGCTCAAAGCAAGCATCCCGACACTCAATAAGACAAAGCTCTACCTTAAAGTCGGCAAAAACGCACAGCTGAAACTCAAGAAAACAAAGAAGACACCGGTCTGGGTATCCACAGACACATCAGTAGTCACAGTAGGCAGCACCACAGGTCAGATAACAGGAATAAATCACGGCACAGCCAAAGTCATAGCATATCTGGACTACGGCACACCCGAGCAGACAGAGTACATCTGCAAAGTAACTGTGGTGGAGTAGTGGTTTGAGTGATAATTGACGCCCTCGTACAGTGACAGTATCATACACGTTCGCCGTCGCTCCGTCAGAAGCGCTCCGCCGCCTATCTTCAGGTGCTTCGGTAACTCGGGCTCTTTGTTCCTATGCGCTTCGCGCAGAGTACAAAGTGCCCTCAAACAGTACCTCTCGCACCTGAGCTATGCTCGCGCTTCTCTCCTCTGCTTCCTAATTGCTCACTAAGTAGGATACTGCCACTGCACGAGGGCTGTGTATGTTAACGACGTTACTAGACTTCTCTCTTATTTTTTTCTACAGGTTCTGAATTATCATGGCTTATCACAAGATTTAGAACTTTCTGATCACTACACAAGCATTTCTACGTTCCTTCCTTTGAAGTGGCATTCAACACTTTATTTCAGATGTTAATAATTGAAAGTGAAATTGTATCAAAATATAGACAATGCAAAAATCGAGGGGGTATAATTTTTAATCATGCGAGTATTAAAAATAGCATGGATAAAGCGTATATAAATAAGGAGAGAGAATTGTAGAAATGAGAGGATTATGGAGACATGGGAGATACTTGCGTACAACTGCGGTACTCTTGGCGGCTGCACTCGCTATGAGTGAAATGTCGGTAGGTACAGTCGTTTATGCAGCGGAGAATGCTGGCGACAATGGTATAGTTGAAAATGTGAGATATGATGTATCTGATAATGATATTGAGGAAAATCATCGTAAAAATATCAAGAGCTTGCTTGGAACCTCATTGACTATGTCAGATTGCAGTGACGAAAATGAGATAATAACGAGTGATATATCTGAGGATGAAGATGGTTCTGTAATATCAAGTTATGACAAATATACCAGAACTTTAACAATTTCCGGAAATGGGGAAATCAGTAGGCATTTGTTGCCGGATGAGGTAGGGACATCTGATATAGAAAATGTTATTGTGTGTGGAGATGGAATAAAGCTTCCAAAGGATTGCCATTCTTTATTTTATGATTACCAAAACCTCAAGAATGCTGATTTAAGCGGCTTTGATACATCGAATGTGACATCTATGAGCGGGATGTTTCAATATTGCGATAAGCTGGAAAGCCTGGATTTGAGCGGCTTTGATACATCGAATGTGACATCTATGGGCGGGATGTTCTATTTATGTAAAAGTCTCGCAACTTTAGATTTGAGCGACTTTGATACATCAAAAGTGACGAATATGAGGTCGATGTTTAATGGCTGCGATAAGTTAGAAAACCTAGATGTAAGCGGATTTGACACATCAAAAGTGGAAGATATGAGTCAGATGTTCGATGACTGCAATAACCTGAAAAAACTAGATTTGAGCGGCTTTGATACATCAAAAGTGACGAATATGAGGTCGATGTTTAATGGCTGCGATAAGTTAGAAAACCTAGATGTAAGCGGATTTGACACATCAAAAGTGGAAGATATGAGTCAGATGTTCGATGACTGCAATAACCTGAAAAAACTAGATTTGAGCGGCTTTGATACATCAAAAGTGACGAATATGAGGTCGATGTTTAATGGCTGCGATAAGTTAGAAAGCCTAGATGTAAGCGGCTTTGATACATCAAAAGTGACATCTATGAGCTCAATGTTCATCGGCTGCAATAACCTGAAAAACCTAGATTTAAGCGGCTTTGATACATCGAATGTGACAGAGATGTGCGTTATGTTCGGTGGTTGCAATAGTCTAGAAAGCTTAGATGTGAGTGGCTTTGATACATCGAATGTGACAACTATGTACTCAATGTTCGGTGACTGCAATAAGCTAAAAAGCCTAGATTTGAGCGGTTTTGATACATCAAAAGTGAAAGCTATGTACAGTATGTTTAGTGGTTGCAATAATCTAGAAAGCCTAGATGTGAGCGGCTTTGATACATCAAAAGTGACAGATATGGACTCTATGTTCAGTGGCTGCACAAAACTAGAAAACCTAGATTTGAGCGGCTTTGATACATCAAAAGTGACACGTATGCGCTCTATGTTCAGTGGCTGCAAAAGTCTTAAGTATTTGGACTTGAGTAATTGTGTATTAGCAGATAATATAAGTTTTAGCAGTCTTACATCTTTAGAAGAAATAAAATTGGATAATGTTGATACATCAAAAATGACATCTATGGGATCAATGTTTGGTGGATGCAATAATCTAAAAAGCTTAGATTTGAGCGGCTTTGATACATCGAATGTGACAAATATGAGCTGTATGTTCAGTGGATGCAATAATCTA
>JNJK01000001.1:0-141266 GCA_000701625.1 Lachnospiraceae bacterium MC2017 | reverse complement strand
AAAAGCTTAGATTTGAGCGGCTTTGATACATCGAATGTGACAAATATGAGCTGTATGTTCAGTGGATGCAATAATCTAAAAAGCTTAGATTTGAGTGGCTTTGATACATCGAATGTGACAACTATGTACTTAATGTTCAGTGACTGTAATAACTTAGAAAGCCTAGATTTGAGCGGTTTTGACACATCAAAAGTGATAGATATGAGCTTTATGTTCAATGGCTGCAATAAGCTAGAAAGCCTAGATGTGAGCGGTTTTGATACGTCGCATGTAACATCTATGAGTGACATGTTCGGTGGCTGCAATAAACTAGAAAGCCTAGATTTGAGCGGCTTTAATACATCAAAAGTGGCAGATATGGGCAGTATGTTCAGTGGCTGCAATAAACTAGAAAGCCTAGATGTAAGCGGCTTTGATACGTCGAATGTAACATCTATGAGATACATGTTCAATGGCTGCAATAAACTAGAAAGCCTAGATTTGAGCGGATTTGATACATCAAAAGTAACAGCTATAGATAGGATATTTTCAGGTTGTGATAAACTTGAAAACATTGATATGAGTAGCTTTGATTTGTCCAATGTTGAGAAGCGTAATGAGCTTATGTGTGTTCCTAAGATGATAAAAACACCTTTATGCACAAATGAAAATATTTTGCTTTCAAAAGAGATGTATGATGAAAATGGTAATAGCTATAATACCTTACCTAAAACATCAAAGAACATAGTGTCACCTGAAATTAGCCTGTCTGATGAAAATATAGAAATTAAGGTTGGAGAAAAAGTTAAGCTTAATGCGATTACAAATAATATTCCAAACCTAAAGATCGACTGGGATACAAGCAAATGGTATGCAGAGGTTGACGATGATGGCGTTGTTACCGGTAAAATTGCAGGTGGAAAAACAGTGATCACTGCAGGTTATGGATGGGCAGTTTCGAGTTGTACTGTGAAGGTCGTAGAAAATCCAAGTAATGACACACCGAGTGATAATCCTATGGGTGGTGATACAACTAGTGAAAATGATATTCCAAGTAGTGATACACCTAGCGGAAATAATCCACCGAGCGAGGATGCGCCTAGTGAGAATAATCTTCCGAGTAGTGACACGCCTAGCGGAAATAATCCACCGAGCAGTGATACACCTAGTGAGAATAATCTTCCGAGTGTTGATACGCCTAGCGAGAATATTCTCCCAAAGGATACTACAAGTGATAACAAGACAGAAAAACCTGATAACGATCCGGTTGAAGATATTCCGGGAAACAAGAAGCCTTCTGACAGTGTAAGCAACTGTTTTATTGCATGTACATCTATTGATATAAAAAAATATATGAACGTACCGTCAACCGGTGTTAAATACAAGAGCTCCGATAAGCATATCGCAAAGGTTAATGGTAAGGGAATTGTAACATTTAAGGGCGGTGCCGGTGATGTCACTATAACAGCTGTTGACAAGAAATCAAAAGATACACTGGCAAGTTACGACCTTCATGTTGTTGCACCTGAAATCATTACAAAGAAGCTTACATTGCAGCAAGTAGGTACTGTAAGCTACAATGCGGCGGACTATATTAAGTGTGCTGTAGCGAAACCATTATGGATATCTTCAAAATCAAGTGTTGTATCTATTGATAAAAAAACGGGCGAGATGAAGATAAAAGGTAAGGGAAATGTAATAATTTATGCTGTATTTAATGGTACAAGTATTAAAGATAAAAATGGATCAAAGAAGAAATTTAAGCTAAAAGTAAGGGTGGAATAATATGATACACAGCCCCGCACAGGGGCGGTATCATACAAAGCGAGCAATTAGGAAGCGGAGGAGAGAAGCGCGAGCATAGCTCAGGTGCGAGAGGTACTGTCTGAGGGCACTTTGAGCTCCGCGCGGAGCGCATAGGAGCAAAGTGCTTGAGTTACCGAAGCACCTGAGAATAGGCGGCGCAGCGCTTCCGACAGAGCGACGGCGAGCGTGTATGATATTGTCACTGCGCGGGGCGTCAATATCATGAAAATTCACGCAAATTTACACGTTAAATCACAAAAACCAGTTGCATAATTTCGGTTTGACGAGTATAATAACATCTGTTGCTAAGCCACTATGGCTCAGTTGGTAGAGCAACGCATTCGTAATGCGTGGGTCGCCGGTTCGAGTCCGGCTAGTGGCTTAAAATAAAAAGGCGGGAGCAGTTGCTCTCGCCTTTTTGTATTATCTTCTGTGATGGAGAAGACCTAAATTATCGGTAGAACTAAGATTGATCCTCCGGCGTGTATTCTTGTCCGGAAGGACATTCATCATAGCTTTGATAAAAACAGCAAGAGTAGCTGCTTCGATAATAAATCCAATAATAAGAATACCCGTACTCATATATCCTTCCTCCTTATCTATATAATTAGCAATCTTTGCATGGGCTGATCATTTTCAGATGTCCGTTCAATAACAGACTCCCTTTTTGATACTTATATTATGCAACAGATCATGTAAAACAGGTGTTAAGATAGAGTACATGGTATAAAGATTATGTAAAGACCGGTTAAAGCCTGTTCATGCGATATCCGATGCCTACGTGCGTCTGGATATATTCAGGCTTTGACGGGTCTTTTTCTATTTTCTTGCGGAGAGACACCATAAAAACCCGTAGAGTAGCTACATCGCTCTCAAGAGAATTACCCCAGATCCTGTCGGTGATATAGGTGTGTGTCAGAACCTTGCCAACATTTCCGGCGAGGAGGCATAAAAGTTTGTATTCGATAGGAGTAAGCTGAAGCTCACGGTCATCGATAAAAGCGCAGTTAGAGGAATAATCTATTTTCAGACTCCCATTTGTAAAAACTGACGTAGCTTCATCGTTATGAGGTATGGACGCTATCCGCCTCTGAGCAACACGAATACGCGCCAGAAGCTCATTAACAGAAAAAGGCTTAGTCAGGTAATCATCAGCACCTGCGTCCAATGCATCAATCTTGTCCGAATCCTCGCTGCGGGCGCTGACGACAATAATTGGCATCTGGCTCCAGCTGCGTATCGTATTTATGATCTGCATTCCGTCTGTGTCCGGTAGACCCAGATCCAAAAGGAGGATATCCGGCGGACTGGATGTGAGTTCCAACTCAGCCTCATTCCCCGTAGATGCAGTGTGATAGGTGTAACCATTTGCGCGTAATGTAGTTGCCATAAGCTTACGGATCGGAGGATCATCCTCAACGATCAATATCCTGCATTCGCTGTTGTTCATTGATCTCTATCTCCCTGACTGGAATTGAAAATGTCATGATCGTGCCGTGCGGATCATTGTCTGATGCGCGTATTGTTCCCTGATGAGCTTTTACGATCGACTGGCAGAGTGCCAGGCCGATTCCGATACTTCGTCGGCTGTCGGCGATTTTCTTGTTTCCATTATAAAACATTTCAAAGATATGCGGTTTATCTTCGGCGGAAATTCCGGGACCATTATCGGCAATTCTTATAAATGCTGTATTCTTCTTTTTCCATGACGAAATCGTGATAGTAGAGCCCGGAGGAGTGTATTTAATAGCATTATTAACGATATTAATGATCACCTGAACGATCAGATGGACGTCGATCTGTACCAGAATGATATCCTTTGACGGTTGGACGGTGATCTTGTAATCCTTGCTTCTGCGGTCTATGTGCTGCAATGCTTCGGTTATCACATCGTCCAAAAGCTCTGTCGTGAGGCGGAGGTTCATATGTCCGTCCTCAACACGGCTGATCGCGAGGATATTTTCAACAAGGTTATCGAGCCACACAGAATCATCGTAGATATCCAGATACATCTGATTTCGGGTCTTCTGGTCAAAGTTATCACCGGATTGCAGAAGATTACTTGCATTTCCCGAAATGGATGTGAGCGGAGTTCTCAAGTCGTGTGAAATGGAACGAAGCAGATTGGCACGGAACTGCTCATTTTTTACTTTCAGTTTTTCTTCTTCTTTTTCGACTGTGATCCTCATATTTTCCAGCATAAGTGCGGATTCTTCCAAAACGGACACCAGCATATCCTGATTATCTTGTGTGAGCTTAGTATTTCCGACGATCACACCCAGAACACCATAGGTATTGTCATTTATGGATACAGGGAAGTAGCGCCCATATGCACCGGGATAAACCTCGGTTTCTGCGCCGGATTCCTTTCTGGTGCGGTAAGTCCATTGAACAGCTTCCTGCTCCAGCGGAGTGTGAAACTCGCTTTTGGAAGAGGCAGGGTAGCAGTAGGTCATGACATTTCTATTCTCAAAAAGGACAAACATTACTTCACGGTCAAGGAGCTTGTGCAGCTGACTTCCTGTCAAAGCGGCCACTTCTTTACGATCCCGGGCTCTGTTAAGTAAGCGGCTTGTGTCCAGCAGTACCTGAGTGCGGGCAGAAGAACGTGCTTCGGCTTTGGCAGTATTTTTTAGGCGCTCGGTCAGTGTACCTCCCACAAAGGATACGGCGAACATAACTATAAAAGTGATCGGATAGTCGGGGTCGTAAGCCAGAAGGGTATACTTCGGATTGATAAAAAAGAAGTTGTACACGATGACGCTTGCGAAGGACATAAGGAGGTTATTTATCCTGGCGGATGCCAAAAGGGCAGAGATCAGCACTCCAAGGATATATAAGGCCATTATGGTAGCTACCGAAAAGTCGGCAAGGCGAAAAAGAAATCCTGCAAAAGTCTCTATTGCGAGGATGCTGATGCTTATGAGGATTCCCTTTAGAATTGGCGGAATTTTAACTACAAATTCGTGAATTTTTATCATTTTTTAGAATGATTACCTCTCCAATGTTTTTTGAACGAGCTTCTCTTTTCCGAGGACCAGAAGTGTTTCATCGCCGTTAAGGACTGTGTCCGGCAAAATCTGCATATTCAGCTTGCCATTTCGGCGGACTGCCAGGATGTTTATCTGGTATTTCTTACGGATATCCAGTTCGCTGATGGTGCGTCCGATCCAGGAAGCAGGCATCTGTATCTCCATAACGGCGTAGCCTTCGCCCATTGAGAAATAGTCAAGGATCAGGTCGGAACTATATCGGTCGGCAGACCATTCCGCCACCTGTTTTTCAGGATAAACTACCTGATCTGCTCCGTTACGAAGCAGAAACTTTGCGTGGACATCGCGGCTTGCCCTGGATATAACTTTCTTTGCACCGAGTTCTTTTAAGAGTGATGTGGTTTCGAGAGAACTCTGGAAATCATCACCGATAGCGACAAAGCACAGATCATAGTCCGATACACCGAGGGACTGTATAAAGTCTGCTCTGGTGCTGTCACCTATGAGAACATTTGTGACATAAGGGGTTATTTCCTGAACCCGTCTCTCATTTATATCGACAGCCATGATCTGATGACCAAGTTCATGGAGACGTTTTGCGCAGTGGCGGCCAAATCTTCCGAGACCGATCAATAATACGGTTTTCATATTGTTTTATTCTCCTCTAAAAATAATGATCCATTTCTGATCAAGTGCAGTTGGATTGCCGTTACCCGACTGCAATATCTTCGTGCGGGTATTTAGAAACATCGTATCTGGTTCCTACGGCGGCATAGATGATCGTTAGTCCGCCAACACGCCCAAAGAACATCAGCATGATGAGTATAAAACGCGAGACAAGGCAAAGATTCGGCGTGATGCCGAGAGTCAGTCCCACGGTCGCCAGCGCGGAAGCTGTTTCAAACATGCAGGGGAGTATCGGCAGGTTCTCGATACAGCTGATCATCATTGCGGACGACAGAAAAAGTGCAAAATACATGAGAAAGATGGCAGCGGCTTTTCTGATGATCGTCTCAGAGATGCTTCTCTGGAACAGGTTTGTTGAGCTTCTGTGGCGAAATACGCCTATACACGCAGCAAAAAGGACAGCAAATGTCGTTACCTTCATACCGCCGGCAGTAGAGCCTGACGAGCCTCCGATCAGCATTAGAAGTATCATCATCATCTTTGCTGTATCACTGAGAGTCGAGAGGTCTGTCGTGTTAAATCCGGCAGTACGTGTTGTCACAGACTGAAACAGTGAAGCGAGCACACGGTTTCCTACAGGTAGATCGGCATATTCGTGAAAATAGAAAAACACTGCCGGTAAAAATATCAGTATGAGCGTCACTGTAAGTACGATCTTTGACTGAAGGCGATATCTGTCTATGTGCAGGTGATGTTTATGTATATCGTCCCATGTCAGGAATCCTATACCTCCTGTAATGATGAGGAGCATGATCACGATGTTTACTACAGGTTCTGCCGCAAATCCTGTTAGCGACACGAATGGTGCGCTTTTTGTTCCTGTCAGATCAAATCCTGCATTGCAGAAAGCTGAAACCGAGTGGAAGAGCGATATGAAGACAGCTCTTTTATTTCCATAGGCGATTCGGTAGACCGGATACATGAGTGAAGCACCGATAAGCTCGGCTGCGACTGTCACTCGTATGATAAATAATGTGAGTCGGACAATGCCTCCGAGTTGAGCCGCGGACATAGATTCCTGCAATACACTTCTCTGCATAAGGTCAATACGACGCCCTGAAAACATTGTGATCGAGACGGCGGTGGTCACGACACCCAGACCGCCGATCTGTATCAGCCCCAGGATGATGGCTTTTCCCCATACAGACCAGGTGCTTCCCGTATCTGCGATGACAAGACCGGTCACACACACGGCAGAAGTGGCGGTAAAAAGCGTATCCGAAAAGTTCGTGAAAGTTCCGTCTGCTGATGCAAACGGTAACATCAAAATAAGAGCTCCGAGGAGGATCACTCCCGCAAAACCTAGAAATATAATCCTAAAACCGGATATATGAAACTTAAATGGAAATGAAAACATACTTCTCCTTTCTACAACATATTTTTTCACATGTCGCATAAAGATAGTATTAAGATTTGCGATGACAGGGTTCCGAGTAAAAAATCGATTGTGCTTGCTTTCAGTCAACAAAAACCCCGCAAGCATAGACTTACGGGGGTATAAAAGGAGTATGTGTATTAAGGAGTGATTACAGTAAAAGATTACAATTACATGATAGCTTCTACGGTGTATTCCTTAACGGATTCATCGTAAGGAATAACATTTCCGGATACTTCCTGTCCGTTAACGATGAGCTTCTTTATGCCCTTCTCGGAACCGTTGGTCTTAACGGAAATATTGTAAGTAGCGTTGCGGTACTTTCTGGTGAGAGTGAAATCACCGAAATCAGCCGGAACACAAGGGTTGATGGACAGACCGTTGTGAGTCGGATAAACACCGAGGATGTACTGTGAGATGTTTACAAATGTCCATGCAGCTGTACCTGTAAGCCAGCTGTTCTTGCCCTGACCAAAGAATTTAGCATCTCTGCCGGCAACCATCTGGGAGTAAACATAAGGCTCTGTGCAGTGAACGTCACTGATCTCTTCGATGTAAGCCGGGCAGGTCTTCTGATAGATCTCAAAAGCTCTGTCTCCGTGACCGAGAACAGTTTCTGCGATAGAAACCCAAGGATTGTTGTGGCAGAAGATACCACCGTTTTCCTTATATCCCGGCGGGTAGGAGCTAACTTCACCAAGCTCGAGGTGATACTTGGTATAAGCAGGCTGGAGGATCATGACACCATACTTGGTATCGAGTCTCTCTTTAACACTCTTAAGTGCCTTTTCTGCGAGACCTTCCTCAACACCGATGCCTGCCAGTACGCAGAAGCCCTGAGGCTCGATGAAGATCTGTCCTTCTTCACATTCTTTGGAACCAACTTTATTTGAATAAGCGTCATATGCTCTTACGAACCATTCGCCGTCCCAGCCTGACTCAAGAGTAGCATCGTAAACCTTCTTAACCTCTGCGCGTGCTCTCTCAGCCTCAGCAGTGTCGCCAAGAAGCTCTGCAAGCTGAGCGTACTCTTCGCCGTACTTAACAAACATACCTGCGATAAATACAGATTCTGCTACAGGACCCTCGGAAGGACCAAATGTCTGGAAGGATTCACCCGGATGCTCTGAGAAGCAGTTGAGGTTCAGGCAGTCATTCCAGTCGGCACGTCCGATAAGCGGCAGACCGTGAGGACCTTTGTGAGAAGCAGTAAAGTTAAAGGAACACTTCAGATGATCCATAAGAGTCTTTGCAACGCTCATGTCGTTATCAAAAGGAACCATCTCCTTAAGGATGGACAGATCGCCGGTCTCTCTTACATATGCGCTTGTACCTGCAATGAGCCAGAGCGGATCATCATTGAAACCGGATCCAATATCGGAATTACCCTTCTTTGTAAGAGGCTGATACTGGTGGTAAGCACTTCCGTCCTGGAACTGAGTAGAAGCAATGTCGATAATTCTCTGACGTGCTCTGTCCGGGATCAGATGTACGAAACCAAGGAGATCCTGACAGGAATCTCTGAATCCCATACCTCTGCCGATACCTGACTCGTAGTAGGAAGCAGATCTGGACATATTAAAGGTAACCATACACTGATACTGGTTCCAGATGTTAACCATACGGTCTACCTTATCATTAGAAGATGAAACATGGTAGATTCCGAGGAGATCGTTCCAGTACGCGCCAAGTTCGTTAAATGCCTTGTCAACGCTTGCTTCTGTGCTGTACTTTTCGAGCATTTCAAAAGCAGGCTTCTTATTTATAACATTAGGAGCTTCCCACTTGTCATTCTCGTCGTTCTCGATATAGCCAAGAGTAAAGATAAAGGTCTTTGACTCATTAGGAGCAAGCTCGATATTGATCTGATGAGATGCGATAGGAGACCATCCGCTTGCAACAGAGTTGGTAGCTTTTCCTTCTTTTACTACATCCGGGCTGTCCGGTCCGTTGTATGCACCGAGGAAAGCATCACGGCTTGTATCGAAACCGTCAACTTCGCTGTTTACACCGTATACGGCATAATGATTTCTACGCTCTCTGTACTCAGTCTTATGGAAGAGTACGGAACCGCCGCGAACAACTTCGACTTCACCGGTGCTTAAGTTACGCTGGAAGTTCTTCATATCATCATCTGCGTTCCAGAGACACCACTCTACATATGAGAAAAGAGAGATGCTTGCAGAAGAATCTTTCTTATTAGTAATGGTGATCTTGGATACTTCGCAGTTATCATTCATAGGAACGAATGTCAGGAGATCGGCCTCCACACCGTTCTTTGCTGACTTAAACTTGCTGTAGCCGAGACCGTGGCGGCACTCATAGCTGTCAAGAGCTGTCTTAACAGGCTGCCAGCCGGGATTCCATACAGTGTTGTCACTATTATCCTTAATATAGAAATACTTTCCGTTATTATCGTAAGGTACATTGTTATATCTGTACCTGGTGAGTCTCAGAAGCTTGGCATCTTTATAGAATGTATAACCGCCGCAGGTGTTAGAGATCAGAGAAAAGAATTCTTTATTACCGAGATAGTTGATCCACGGTAAAGGTGTCTTGGGTGTGGTGATGACGTACTCGCGTGCACTATCATCGAAGAAACCGAATTTCATAGATACCTCCTAATACTTAAACGTTTAAGATGATTTTATAGGGGCATTATATATGTGAAACGTACATTATGCAATAGGCAAAATGTAAAAAACTAAATAAAGTAACCCGCATAAATGCTAAATTCATGGGTGGATGTACGGTACAAATATGTCAAAATATATATAGAAACTATATCAAACGAAAACGTTTAAGAAAATTATGCGCAAAAACACCTTAAATCAGATAAAGTGTACAAAAGGCATCCGATAATTTGTTGAAAACAAACAAAAACATTAAAGATGCACAAAAAAACGAAAAAAATACTTGAGGTTAAAGTAAAGGTGTTGTATATTTGAGTTACGAAAACGATTAAGTTAAATGAGCGAGAGAATTATGGCTAAGAAAACAGTATCTTTGAAAGACATATCAAAGGCTTGCGGCGTCTCTATTGCTACGGTATCAAAGGCTTTGAACGATCATAGCGATATCAGTGGCGAGACAAAAGAGCATGTACGAAAAGTTGCGGAAGAACTTGGTTACAGACCTAACGCAGCTGCCCAGGCACTAAAAACTAAAAGATCAAATAATATCGGAGTCCTTTTTGTTGATGAAGCAAACAGCGGACTGACGCATGATTACTTTTCTCATGTGCTTGACAGTTTCAAAACGACAGCTGAAAAGAACGGGTATGACATTACTTTTATAAACTCGAGCAAAAACAGGATAAATAATATGTCTTATTTATCACATGCTTTATATAGAGGTTTTGATGGAGTGGTGATCGCCTGTGTTGATTTCTATGACCCGCAGGTTTATGAACTTGTGAGCAGCAGTATCCCGGTTGTCACAATTGACCATCTGTTTAATAACTGCATGGCAATCCAATCTGACAATATTAAAGGAATACGCGACATAGTTACATATGTATATAATCAGGGCCACAGAAAGATAGCTTATATACATGGTATAGAAAATACAGCTGTCACGCAGAGCAGATTGTCTTGCTTCTATAATACTTTGCAGGAACTTGATGTTTCGGTTCCGGACGAGTATGTAGCAGCTGCTCCGTACAGAGATACGGAAAAGACTTATGAACTGACTCAGCAGTTACTGGATCTTGAAGATCCGCCGACATGCATCATTTATCCTGATGATTTTTCATCCTTTGGAGGAATGAACGCGATAAGAGAGAGAGGACTCAGGATTCCTGAAGATATCTCGATCGTCGGTTACGATGGCATTGACATTGCGAGACAGATCAGTCCGAGACTCACAACAATAGTTCAGGACACAAAGATGATAGGGTCGCTCGCAGCCAATAAACTGATAGCTCTGATCAATAATCCAAAGGGAACACTGATAGAGCATATATCGATCGACGGTAAGCTTGATGAAGGCGAAACCGTAGCAAAGATTTAACTCGGCACCGCCGTTTTAAATAAAAACATTTTTGAGCAGAGATTCAAAACGAAAAGGGAGGCAAAAGTAGTTATGAGAAGAAAAGTGCTCGGATTATTACTGTCTACAGCAATGGTAGCAAGCGTGCTTTCAGCTTGCGGAAGCAAGGCAAGTAGCACAACAGGAACATCAGCGACAGCAGGAACATCAGCGGCAGCAGGAGAGACATCTGATGAGGGTTCAGCTGCAGCTGCAGTTGACACATCAGCTGAGGGAAAGGTTCTTAACATTTGCGCATGGAACGAGGAGTTTAAGTCTCGTCTTATCGACCATTATCCGGGATATGAGGAAGTAGATGGAACAACAGGTAAGATCGGTGATGTTACAGTAAAATGGCTCATCACTCCTAACCAGGAAAATGCTTATCAGAACAGACTTGATGAACTTCTTCTTGCACAGGATAGTGCAGCAACAGATGAGAAGATCGACCTCTTCCTTGTAGAGGCTGATTACGCAGTTAAGTATACTGATACAGATTACACACTTCCTGTTACTGATCTTGGTGTTACAGCTGATGATATGAAGGATCAGTACAAGTACACACAGGACGTTGTTACAGATTCCAATGGAGTTATCAAGGGTACTTCATGGCAGGGCTGCCCAGGCGTTATGATCTATGACAGAGCAATCGCTAAGGAAGTATTCGGTTCCGATGATCCGGAAGAGGTTCAGAAGAATTTCTCTGACTGGAATAAGTTCAATGAGTCAGCAGCAAAGCTTAAGGATGCAGGATATCACGTAGTTTCTTCTCATGAGGATACTTTCCGTGTATATCAGAACAATGCAGCACTTCCTTGGGTCGATGAAAATAACAAGATCCAGGTAGATGAGAACCTCATTAAGTGGGTTGAGGACAGCAAGAATCTCGTAGATTCCGGTTATTGCGATACATACGCTCAGTGGTCTGATGACTGGACAAAGGGATTCTATCCTGAAGGAAAGGTATTCTCTTACTTTGGACCGGCTTGGCTTATCGACTTCTCAATGGCTAAGGATACAGAAGGCTCTATCGCACATGACGGCGGCTGGGGTGCTATCGAAGGTCCTCAGGGCTTCTACTGGGGCGGAACATGGATCTGCGCAGCAGCAGGCACAGACAATGCAGGTCTTGTAGGCGATATCATGAAGAAGATGACTTGTGATCCTGAGATCATGAAGGACATCGTTCTTAAGGACAATGATTTCGTTAATAACAGAGCAGTTATGGAAGAGCTTGCAAATGATGAGTCTTATTCAAATGAAGTACTTGGCGGACAGAATCCTCTGAAGATGTTCTGTGCAGGTGCTGATAAGATTGATATGGCTAATCTTACAGCTTATGATCAGGGTCTTCTTCAGGACTTCCAGTCAGCTATGGGCGACTACATCAAGGGTAACTACTCCAGCATCGATGAGGCTATGGATCAGTTCCATACACTTGCTACAACAAGATATCCTGATCTTACATATTGATCATCTAATTAAGCGGTACTAGATTATGAATTAAAATTGCCTGCCGGTTATACATTTTCCGGCAGGCAATTCTGCAAAACGACTCACTTGTTTTTGGAGGTAACACACTATGACCAAGAAGACGTCCAGCGTGAGTAGATGTGATCGGTGGGGATACATTTTCCTTATTCCATTCTTCTCTGTGTACACAATCTTCAGTTTTATTCCCCTTGTTTCTACAATTTATAATAGCTTTTTTGAGAATTATCGTTCAGGTCTTAAACAGATTGGTCCGAATTTCGTTGGTTTAGAAAACTATGTAAAGCTTCTCAGCGCTCCGGAGATCTGGAAGTATCTCGGAAACACACTTATTATGTGGATCGGCGGTTTCATTCCTCAGATCGTGGTTGCTTTACTTTTAGCATATTGGTTCTCAGATCCAAGCCTCAGACTTAAGGGTCAGAGATTTTTCAAAACCGTAATCTACATGCCGAACCTTATCATGGCATCTGCTTTTTCGATGTTATTTTTCGCACTCTTTGCAGACGCAGGTCCGGTAAACCAGATTTTATTAAGTCTTCACATCATTTCTGAGCCGTTCAAATTCATGAACAGCGTTGCAGCATCCAGAATTCTTATCATGCTCATGAATTTCCTTATGTGGTTTGGAAATACTACGATCCTTCTCCTTGCAGGTATGCTTGGAATAGACAGCTCTCTTTATGAAGCTGCAGAGGTTGACGGAGCGAACGCAACACAGATCTTTTTCCGTATAACAATGCCGATCCTTCGTCCTATCTTTATATATGTGCTGATCACATCACTTATTGGTGGTCTCCAGATGTATGATGTACCGCAGATCCTCACAAATGGTAAGGGTACACCTGCAGGAAGCACTATCACAGTTATCATGAACTTAAATCAGTATCTTACAAGTAAGAACTTTGGTATGGGCGGAGCTCTTTCAGTATTTATGTTTATCGTAACAGGTATCCTGAGTCTGGTAGTATTCCGCATCAACAGTGCCAAGGAATGATTAAGGAGGGTGTGAAATGAGTAGCGCAGAAACTTATGTAGATCACGGTCCTTCAGTAAAGATGAAAGAAAATAAGATGAATAATATAGAAAGTCATGTTAATCACGGCCTTTCCGTAAGGACGAGGCGAGTAATCGCATATGCTGTACTGGTTTTCTTTACAGCACTTTGCCTTATCTGGTTTTATATACTGCTTATCAACTCTACAAGATCCCATGCCGAGATGACTCGTGGATTTACGGTTCTTCCGAGTACGCATGTCTTTGAGAACTGGCAGAATCTTGTAAACGGAACTATCCCGATCGCAAAGGGTTTTGTGAATAGTATCACAGTATCCGTACTGGTTTCTGTTTTGAGCGTTTATTTCTCCGCAATGACTGCTTATGCGGTAAACACATACAGATTTAAGGGAAGAGAAGCGATCGCGGCATTTATCCTTGCGATCATGATGATCCCGGGACAGGTTACAATCCTTGGTTTCATCCAGCTCATTAATAAGCTCGGAATGGATGATACTATCTGGCCGCTTATCATCCCGACTATCGCTGCACCTATAACATATTTTTATTTCAAGCAGTACATGGAAAGTAATCTTCCTATGTCTCTTGTTGAGGCAGCGAGAATCGATGGTTCAGGTGAGTTCCGTACATTTAACACTATCATCATGCCGCTTATCAAACCGGCTATCAGTGTTCAGTTGATATTCAGTTTTGTAGGAAGCTGGAACAATTACTTCACACCGGCTCTTATCCTGCATACAGACACAAAGAAGACTCTTCCGGTTCTCCTGGCACAGCTTCGTGGAGCTGACTGGCTGAGATTTGATATGGGTCAGATCTATATTATGATCGCTGCATCCATTTTCCCGGTAATCGTAATTTACCTTTTCCTTTCAAAGTACATTGTTGGCGGTGTTACAGCCGGTGCGGTAAAGGGTTGATCTTCGTTAAAGGATATGCACTAAAATGACAAAAGAACAGATAAATGAACTTGTCCGGAAGATGACTCTGGACGAAAAGATCGGAATGATCCACGGAAGCGGATTTTTCCATAACGAAGGAGTCGAGAGACTGGGGGTTCCCCGTCTCATGACTTCGGACGGTCCTATGGGTGTCAGAGGAGAGTTCTTTGACAATAAATGGCTCTTCCTGAACCAGCAGGATGATCTCGTGACTTATCTTCCATGCTATAGTGCACTTGCAAGCACTTTTAACAGAAAACTGGCTTATGAAGAGGGAGATGTACTTGGTTCTGAGGCCCGGGGCAGAGGAAAGGATGTGATCCTTGCTCCGGGTATCAATCTGAAGAGAAGTCCGCTTTGCGGAAGAAACTTCGAGTATTTCAGTGAAGACGGATATCTCACAAGCGAACTTGCAATAGAGTTCGTAAAGGGTATCCAGCAGAATGATGTGGCGGCATGTGTAAAGCACTTTGCCTTAAACAATCAGGAAACTGCCAGAATGGCGGTAAGTTCTGAAATCGATGAAGAAATCTTCAGGAATTCATACCTCGAAGTCTTTAGAAGAGTTCTTTTAGAGGGAGACGCATACTCTGTAATGGGTGCGTATAACAAGGTTTACGGCGAGTATTGCTGTGAAAGCGAATTCCTCTTAAATAAGATACTCCGAGACGAATGGGATTATGAGGGCGTAGTGATCTCCGACTGGGGTGGAGTCCATGATACTTATAAGGCAGCATCTGCAGGATGCGATATAGAAATGTCTGTAACTGATAATTTCGATGAGTATTATTTTGCGGAACCTCTGAAAAAAATGGTCGAGGATAAGAAGATCGACGAGAGCATCATTGATAAAAAGGTATTCCGCATCCTTCTCATGATGGATAAGCTGCATATGCTGGATGGTGAGAGAAAGAAGGGGGCATATAATACGCGCGCTCATCAGGAAGCAGCATACAGAGTTGCTTCTGAATCTATAGTGCTTCTTAAGAACGATAAGGATGTACTTCCGTTAAAGGCAGAAAAGCAGAAGAGGGTGCTGGTTATCGGTGATAATGCAATAAGACAGCATTCGCTCGGAGGCGGAAGTGCTGAGATCAAGGCTCTTTATGAGATCAATCCTATCCTTGGAATTAAGGAATATCTCGGCGGTAATACCAGAGTTGACTTTATCGCAGGTTATGACGCGGAGATCGCGCCGGATGCGACTGAGATCAACTGGCAGGAAAACAGCCTGGAAGTGACCGAAGAGGAAAATGAGCAGATCCAGAAGGTTTCTAAGGAAAAGAGAGAAGAAGTTGAAAAGGCCTTAAAGAGCGTGGATTATGACAGTGTGATCTTTGTGGGCGGTCTTAATCACGTGATCGACAGAGAGGGCTTTGACAAAAAGGATATGAAGCTTCCTTACGGACAGGATGAGCTTATCAATACTATTCTTGACTGCAGAAAGGATGCGGTGATCGTACTGATCAGCGGAAGTTCAGTAGAAATGAGCTCCTGGATAGACAAAGCTGATACCGTTCTCTGGTCTTACTACAACGGCTGTGAGGGCGGACGTGCGCTGGCGCATATCATTTTTGGCGAAGTTAATCCTTCAGGACGTCTTCCTGAAACCTTCTATCTTAAGCCGGAAGACTGCTCTGCGTTCAGCGTGGGTGAATTTGGAAGAAAAGATGAGGTTCACTACACTGAAGGGTATGAGATCGGTTATAAATATACTGATAAGCACGGTGTTAAAGTTCAGTTTCCTTTTGGACACGGTCTGTCCTACACTAACTTTGAATTAAGTGACGAGGTAGTTTCTGCTGACGGTAAAAAAATGCACATCACGGTAAAAAACACCGGTGACAGAAACGGATTTGAAACAGTTATGATCTTCGGTGATAACGAGAAGACCTGTGTTCGTGAGCTCATCGGATTTGAAAAAGTCATGGTTTTCTCAGGTGAAAGTGCAGAAGTTGAGTTTGATCTTCCGGAGGGATATTCAAATATCAGCACTTCGCGAGTGAAATAAAATATCATAGTTTTTACGAGAGTCGTCACTTTGTGGCGGCTCTTTTTGCAGAACGTTTAGTGAGGGTTGGTTGAGGCTGGCATAACTTGCTGGCTCGGGGTGACGGAAGCGGAGAGCGTTGTTTCCAACGCACCCCGGGGAACCGACACGACGGTGAGCTAACTGCAACTACGACTACAGCACGCAGAACATTCGCTTTCGGTATCGCTCTTGTTCTGCGTGCTAAGTCTTCGTATGCAGTGGATCTCACCTGTGCGGTTCTTTACGGGACGCTTATGGAAATCAACGCTCTTCGCTTCCTGATATTTCGATGACGATGCAATGAATTTTGAGTATTTTCAAATGTCAGCAGTGGGAGTCGGCATCACGTTCGAGAACCATTGGAAGCGGAGGCAGGAAGCGCGAGCATAGCTCAGGTGCGGGAGGCACTGTTTGAGCGTACTTTGTGCATTGCACGGAGTGCATGGGAACAAAGTACGCGAGTTGCCGGAGCACCTGAAGATAGGCGGCGGAGCGCTGACAACGAAGCGACGGTGAGCGAACATGATGCCGCCTCCCGCTGCGTCCCCATTTATGTTACAATGGTAAAAATGTGTTTTAGGGGAGCTGGATATGTTTTGTATAAATTGTGGGAAGCCGCTTGATGATGACGATCGGTTTTGCAGATATTGCGGAGCAGAAATAAAATATACAAGGGCTGCAAATGCGGTTAATACTGGGAAGAACAATACGGATATAAGGGATATCGAAGAACGCGTCAGGCGCCGTTCGGAAGAAATAAATAAAAAAACGGAAGAATCGATCCGTGTAGAAAACACAGAGGTGATGCCGGAACGGGAAGTCACTTTTGAGGAAGAAGGGGGAGTTCCTGAGGAATCTGCGGAAGTGATGCCTGATCATGAAGTTACTTTTGAAGAGGACGAGATCCGGGAAGAAAAAATCGATGATGATTCCGATAAGATCCCGACAGAAGACATGATCCTGTCCCAGACAATAAAGCTCTTAAAAGAGAAAAGTTAAAATAAAAAGATAAATAGATACCGTAATAGTTTCTAGACGTATAGAGCGTTTTGCTTTATAATCAGAGGGATGTTTTTTTGAGATTTTAAGCAAGGAACTCTGATATTTTGTTCAGAATAGGGTATTATGGGAGAATTTTTTAGAAAACACAAAGAGGCCGCCCACGGCGTGATATTTATGGGCGGTCTTTTTATTATGCTGGCGGTCATTTCGGCCGTTATAAAGCCGGATAGCGGAGACGTTTACGATATTACGGCCGTTAAGATGAAAAACGAAGTGACGGCACATGAAAGACCGGAGAGCATGGATATATTGTTTGTCGGAAACAGTGAGTCATACCGTTCTTTTTCACCACTTCAGCTGTATCGTGATCACGGTGTAACTTCATATAATCTGGGAGCCAGTGCCCTTCGTCTCTGTGATTCCAGAGAGATCCTCTCGGAGACTTTCAAGATGCAGAGCCCGAAGCTCGTGATACTTGAAACAGATGCTCTTTTTGAGGATGCAGGCGCGTTTCGTGATGAAAAGGCAAAGGCTACAAATGATGTTGAAAAGATCTTTCCTTTATTTCATTACCATATATTTTATAAATCATGGCTTCCGTCTTCTGTAAAAGCGAAAGATATATATTACACTGACGCGGCAGTATTTAAGGGATTTCTCGTGGAGACTATGGAGCGTCCATATGAAGGCGGCGATTACATGAGCGATGATGCGCCAAAGGCAAAGATGCCGGAAGAAAATGAGCACATCCTGAATGATATCAAGAAGCTTTGTGAGGAGAATGGAGCGGAGCTTTTGCTTATATCTGCGCCAAGTGCCACAAACTGGAACATGGGTAAACATCGCGCCGTTGAGAAATGGGCAGATAAAAAGAATGTAAAGTATCTGGATCTCAATAAAAAACTTGATGAGATCGGAATAGACTGGTCCAAAGACACCATGGATAATGGAAATCACGTTAATTTTGCGGGTTCAGTAAAGGTTATGGATTACCTTGGTGAATACCTTTCAAAAGAATACGATCTTCCGGATCATAGAGATGATATAGGCTTTATGGACTGGAAACAAAATCTGGAAAAGGCGGTGCTGTACTCGTGATAAATCATTTCTTTGACTTTATGAGATCCGGGACAGGCGTATCCTATGCTGTCTGGTATTATCCGGTATTGTTTCTGCCGCTTACTTTGCTTTTTTATCAGCTGATCCCGAGGGCATTTCGTAGATATGTGCTTCTCGCTGCAAATCTGCTTTTTTATGTGAGCTTCAGCGGCCTCCTGGTGATCTTTCCGTTTTTGGCGTCAGGGATTTCTTTTGGCGCGGGACTTTTGATGGAGTCGATATCAGGAAATAAGGAGATCAAGCGTAAAGAACGGACAAAGAAAAAGAAGCAGGTACTTGCGGCATCGATAGTTCTGCTGCTCCTGATCCTTGTCATAATGAAGTATGCTGATTTTGTAGGACTCACTATTGTGAGGATAAGTCAGGCATTCAACGGAGGCTTCCATTGGAATCTTCTGGAACTGGCGGTTCCTGTGGGTATTTCTTACTTTACACTGGAATCGATAGCGTATCTTACAGATGTGTACAGGGAAGATATCGCGGCAGAGCATGATTTTATAAAATTACTGCTATTTATGACGTTTTTCCCAAAACTCCTGGAAGGACCGATCTCACGTTATAATGAAATTTCAGACAGATTGTCAGAGGGAGAACCGGTAAGGGCAAATAGCCTTGCTGAGGGCTATCAGAGGATACTTTGGGGCTTATTCAAGAAGCTCGTTATAGCTGATCATCTGGCACCGGCAGTGGATATTTTATTCCAAAACAATATCATGGACGGCTCGCTGTCACTGGCGGCCGCAGTGCTCTTTACACTTCAGGAATATATGGATTTCTCCGGTACGATAGACATTGTTATCGGAAGCGGTATGACACTCGGGATCCATATGCATGAGAATTTCAGACAGCCCTTCTTTGCAAAAAATGCCTCTGATTTCTGGAGACGCTGGCATATAACACTTGGAACGTTCTTTAAGGATTATATTTTTTATCCGGTAACGCTTTCAAAGCCTGTAATGAAGTTTACGAAAAAAATCCGTGATCGTTTCGGAAAATATGTAGGAAATCTGGCAGCTCCGGCATTGGCATTGTTTCTTGTGTGGCTGTCTAACGGTCTCTGGCATGGACCGAGATGGACATATATTTTTTACGGAATGTATTACTTTGTTCTGATCGAACTTGAAAACATAGTTGAGGGACCGTTTCTTTTCCTTCTTGAGAAAATGAAGCTTAAAGAAACATCGATTCCTGTCCGTGTATTCCGGTTCGTAAAGTTGTTTTTCCTTGTGATCATCGGAGAGATGTTCTTCCGTGCAGATACTTTTTCTGTGGGATTTGAGATGTTCAAACAGATATTTACAAATTTCCATTGGAATGTTCTTACGGACAATCTGGGACTTCTCGGTATGGATTTCTGGGATTACTGGACAGTGATAGTCGGTCTTGTAGTCGTTATCATTATAAGCGTGCTGAAAGAGCGAAACTATCCGATCAGAGCGGCATTGATGTCAAAACCGCTTGTAGTACGCATGCTTTTCTGGTATGCGTGCGTGTTTGTTATCGTGCTGTTTGGAGCATATGGAAATGGTTACGATGCAGCAGGCATGATATATGCAAAGTTTTAATTTGCAAAATCTGTTACGTGAGCGAGCTGAAAGCGAGTGAACAGTAACAAATTCTAAATAAGGGAGCAGGAAATGGAAAAGAATGTTTTGGAGTGGCTTGAGAAAGCAGGCCGCCTGACACCTGATAATATAGCTTATGAAGATGAAAATACAGCCATTACCTTTCGTCAGACTCTCGAAGAAGCCAGACGGATCGGAAGCCGTTTGGCGGAAAAAATAACTGATCCCGCTCCGATAGCGGTTATGATGGGCAGAACGGTTCATACGATAGTTTCATATCTGGCTGTAGTATACAGCGGACATGTTTATGCGCCCATTGATGTGACACTTCCCGAGGATCGTGTGTGCAAGATTTTAGATACATTACAGCCGTCCGCAGTCCTTACGGAAAATGAAAATCTGGAGACCGCATCGAAATATGCGGGAATAGCAGAGTGTCCTGTGTTCGTCAGAGAGGAACTTAATACCGGGATCACGGCATGGCCTGTTCTTAATAAGATCAGAACAAATATGACGGAAAATGAACCTCTTTATATCATTTTTACTTCCGGATCCAGCGGACGTCCTAAGGGAGTTCTTACAAGTCATCATTCACTTATGTGCTATATCAGTGCGTATTCGCATATGATGGGGATCCGCAGAGAAGATAAGATAGGATGTCAGTCACCGCTTGATTATATTGCGGCAGTTCGTGATATTTATGTGCCTCTTCTTACGGGGGCATCAGACTATCTCCTTCCGAAAGAGTACTTCATGCAGCCGGATGAGCTCTTTAACCTTATGAATGAAAAAGAGATCACTACTATCGGCTGGAGTACGTCCGGGCTGACTGTCCTTACCAAACTTGGAGCATTTAAGGATACAGGGCTTAAGACTCTTAAAAAGATCTGTTTTTCAGGTTCTGTAATGCCAGGCAAGGTTCTGAGGATCTGGCAGGAGAACCTGCCGGAAGCTGTATTTGTAAATCAGTACGGTCCCACAGAGGCAACAGCCTCATGCACCTATTATCGTGTAGATCATCAGGTCACTGATGATGAGATGCTGCCGATAGGAGTTCCTTATGATAATTACAAGGTATTCCTGCTTAAGGACAATGGTGAAGAGGCGGCAGTTGGAGAAGAGGGCGAGATCTGTGTAAGCGGTCCGATCCTGGCACTTGGCTACTACAGAGATCCGGAACGCACAGAGGCTGCATTTGTGAGAAATCCGCTTGTTACGGAGTATCCTGACAGGATGTACAGAACCGGTGATATCGGAAAGTACAGAGAAGATGGTATACTGGAGTTTCACGGGCGTCGTGACCGTCAGGTAAAGCATATGGGGCACAGAGTTGAGCTCGATGAGATAGAGGCTGCTGCAGCTCAGACAGCCGGCGTAGCAGAGTGTTCAGTTCTCTACGACCATGATAAAGAGATCATCTGGCTGTTTTATTCCGGAGAAATGGAAAAACGAGATCTTGTTCTTTTCCTCAGGACAGAGCTCCCGGGATTTATGATTCCCAGAAAAGTAGTAAAAAAGGACGATCTTCCAAAACTTCCGAACGGAAAAACAGATTTAGCTTCCCTTAAGAGCGAAGCAGGGATAAAATAGTGATGCAGTATTTGGTCAGTTAACTGTTCTGAACTCTTTTGGTTGTTCTGAATAGTTGCTATTGACTTTATTTTAGGAGGAATTTTTACATGAGAGACAGAATACTTGAGATCCTTCAGGATCAGAGACCTGACATTGATTTTGAAAATGAGACAGAACTTGTTTCCGGTGGCCTGCTGGAGTCTTTTGATATAGTTTCTATCGTTTCAGAGCTTGATGATGAGTTTGATATCGAGATCACACCGAAGGAATTAAAGGCTGAGAACTTTGACTCACTCGATGCGATCACAAAGCTTGTAGAGAACCTTTCAGAGGAGTAAAGAAGATGCAGACGGTACCTCAGACACCTTACTATATTTTCGACTCAGAGGTATTCGCAGAGTCTGTACGTACAGTTCAAAATGCGCTTCCGGGTATTCCGCTCGTTTACTCGATAAAGGCAAATCCTTTCATACTTACAGGCCCGCTCCCTGATGAGATAACCAGGTTTGAGGTCTGCAGTCCGGGAGAACTCTCTATCGTGGAGAGGCTTCATATACCTCCGGAAAAAGTACTGTATTCCGGTGTGATGAAGGAACTATCTGATATTCGTGAAGCGATACGATATGGCTCTGATATACTCACAGCTGAAAGCATTCGTCACGTGGAGCTTTTAGAAGAGGGCGCTGAGTGTGAGAGCGTTTCCGGAAAGCTGAACGTTATCCTTCGTTTTTCTGCCGGAAGCCAGTTTGGCATGAGCGAAGAGGATCTTTTAGATGTTCTTTCTAACAAAGAAAGCTATAAGCATCTGAACTTCATGGGACTTCACTATTTCTCAGGAACAGGAAAGACTCGCGGAAAGAAGATAGAGAAAGATCTGAAGGAAGTACGTGAGATATTAGCTGTCCTTAAAGAAAAGACAGGATTTCAGCCTGAGATCGTAGAATACGGTGCAGGCTTTGCTGTTGAATACTTTAATCCACCGCTTCAGGATAAAGATGATCAGATCTTAAACGAAGCAGCTCCGCTTCTCAGGGCTTTTGCAGAGGAATATCCTCTGAGTGTCGAAATGGGAAGATATTTCGCAGCGACTTGCGGAGAATATCACACTGCTGTTTGCGACATTAAATCAAACAGAGGCGTGAATTACGTTATCCTTGATGGTGGTATGCATCAGGTAAACTATTTCGGTCAGATGATGGCCATGAAGATGCCGCCTGTAAGACAGGAGAATAAACGTGAAGGAGAAGAGATTTATACTCTCTGCGGAAGCCTCTGCACAACAGCAGACGTACTCGCCCGGGATATAAGCCTCTCACCTCTTGAAATCGGTGATGAGCTTGTATTTGAAAGAACAGGCGCATACTCGGCAATGGAAGCACCGGCGCTATTTTTATCACGCAGACTTCCGGAACTGTGGCTTGATACAGGCTCGGAGCTGAAGCTTATTCGTGGCGCGGATGCTGCGGATGTTATTAATGTTCCTTTGGAGAGTTGAGTTGTTGGATCAGTGTGTTTTGGGGTGACGGAAGCGGAAAGCATTGTTTCCAACGCATCCCTGGGAACCGACACTACGGTGAGCTAACTGCTTACTTCGACTATAGCACGCAGGACATTTGCTTTCGGTATCGCTCTTGTCCTGCGCGCTAAGTCTGCGTAGGCAGTGGATCTCACCTGTGCGGTTCTTTACGGGATGCTTATGGAAATCAATACTTTCCGTTTCCTGACTTTTGTTTGCTCAAGGTTGTAGTGGGTTACTGGTTGCTTGCCTGCGGCTCGCTCCAGTAACATGTTTTGCAAATTAAATCGCCTCCGGCGATGGGCAAAATCATAATGGCTTGCCTTATTCTATGGTTGTAACCAGCTAAAGCATACACTCTCACTAAGCTCACATGCGTTCACTAAGTGTTCGTAGTATCCGCAGCGGAGTGCTCCGGTTGCGTCTGAACAGTAACAACGCTGTAACAAAAAAATGTATACAGACATTACAAAAACTTGACGTAATGTTAAATTTTTAGTACTATAAACATGTCGATAAGTTATATCGATTTTACATATGCAGATATAGTACAGTGGTTAGTATTCCGGCTTCCCAAGCCAGCGACACGGGTTCGAATCCCGCTATCTGCTTAATGATAAGTAAAAAGGACTGATGGCTTAGATGAAATTTCTAAGTCACCAGTCCTTTTACTGTAGTAACCGTAATACCGTTTCGGGATTCCTTATTTCCTGAGCAAGCATACATGCGACGCTCCAAATAAAGAAGAACAGACTTCAGGAGAAGGCATCTAATTCGGAAGCATTCAAATCCTGCCGGGCTGACGAATGAGATGCCTTCTCCTGAAGGCGTCACTTATGACTTTAAACTTCACAACATATCAACTACCTTAGCTGCACTGTTATCCAAAAAACTCATAACTTTAGAAACATACTCATCATAAATCCTGAGGTCCAGCATCACCTCGCCATTTGATTCAGACAAAATCTCAGCCTTATAAGGCAGGAAAACAGGATATTCCTTTCCGTTTTTCTGCTTAAGGATAAGCCCCATATCATCATAAGGCTTTATGAGCACAGACTCATCATTGGCAAAATCAGCCGAATCAAGCCCACGAAGAGACAATTCAATATATGACAATTTCTTCCAAACCTTAACCAGCGTCTCAAGCCTGTAAATAGGCGCAGCATCGGACAGAAATGGAATTATCCATAGAAATAGCACGGTAAGGAACAGGAAGCATATGACAGCTGCCAATACATACCATTCTCTGGGACTACCATTAACCAGGATCAAAAAGTCATAAAAAATAAAAGAAATGCCAACTGAGATCACAAGTCGTGCTGCCATTTCAAAAAGAATATATGCAGTCTGTATCCTGCTTTCAGCTCTGCGTTTTGAAATTTCCTCAGAAACCCGGTGCTTTAAAGCAGATATAGTTACACTTGTATTTGTAGGATAAGTAATATTAAAAATAATGATACCCCCTTACAAAGTTACCGTTCACTCGCTATCAGCAAGCTCACATGTAATAAAGATATAAATATATATCGGCAAAAAATCCTTTTTTGTTAACAAATAAACACTGAAATCGTGGTATTCTTATGTCAGGCTCAAAAGTAAAAAAATATCGAATATCGAAAGGAGAGAAAATGGTAAAACATATCATTCTCTGGCAGCTTAAGGATGAGCTTGGCACAGAAGAAAAAACAGAGATCAAAAAGAAGATAAAAGCAGGTCTTGAAGGACTTGTCGGAAAAGTTCCCGGCCTTACGGAAGTACATGTCATAATCGATGGACTGCTTCCCTCGGCAAATGCAGACCTGATGCTTGATAGTACACTTGAAAGCCCTGAAGCATTAAAGGGCTATGCAACTCATCCTGAGCATGTAAAGGTAGCGGATGGAGTAGTTCGTCCAAATACAAAGAGCCGCACCTGCATAGATTACGAGATTTAAGAACAAAGAATCAGACTTTCCTATAAGTTAAAAAACGCTGCAGTAAAGAAAAAATCTTTCTGCAGCGTTTTAACTTTTTTATACACCACTTGAGCCTATGCGTCCCTTCATGATGGCGATAGCCTCGTAGCCGATGCGATAAAACTCACCGACTCTCTTGGTCTCAGGATCGGGAAGTAACTCTTTAGCCTTTTCTTCAAAATATGCGGCAGCCTCATTGATCTCATCATCTTTATAGATGGCTCCGTCAATTCCGCTCTTAAGGACACCGGCATTTCTATCATATACAGATTCATCAAGATTCATGCCGTGCTGATAGTCCTGTCCGGTAAAAGACTTAAATAAATCTTTAATGGTATCTTCACGATTAACTCCCATAGTATTTTACCCCTCTCTCCAAAGTGAAAAAGCTGCCGAACCCTAAACCGGATCCGGCAGCGGTTAATACTATGATAGCACAGAAACAAAAAATAGATACAAAATATAACCTGTGTCCATTATTTTGAACAATCAGTGATTATTATAAATTTGTCCGTGCTGTTGAGAGCATGAGCTTGATACGATTCAGCTGATTAACCTCAGAAGCACCCGGATCGTAGTCGATAGCCACGATATTTGAGGTCGGGTGAGCCTTTCTGATAGCCTTTATAACACCCTTTCCTACAACGTGGTTCGGGAGACATCCAAAAGGCTGTGTGCAGACGATGTTGTTCACGCCGTCATGGATAAGCTCCAGCATTTCTCCTGTAAGGAACCATCCCTCACCGGTCTGGTTACCGATAGAAACGATACTCTCGGCGTACTTTGCAAGAGTCTCGATATGGTTCGGAGCCTCGAAATGCTTTGATTTCTTAAATTCAGAAACAGCGGCACTTCTAAGGAATTCCATAGCCTTGATTCCAAGCCATGCATTACGGGCAGTCTTCTTGGACTGACCAAGTTTCTCAGCCTTATAGATCTGGTTGTAGAAACTGTAAAGCAGGAAGTCCATGAGATCCGGAACAACCGGTTCTGCACCTTCCTTTTCAAGGAGGTCAGTAAGGTGGTTGTTAGCTGCCGGATGGAACTTAACGAGGATTTCTCCTACGACACCGACTCTTGGCTTCTTCAGGTCTTCATCAATCGGGATATTGTCAAAGTCACGGACAATATTCTTGCAGATAGATCTGAACTTAAAGAAAGAAGGCTTCTTTTCGGAAACAAAGTCCTGACAAACATTGACCCACTTTCTATGCATCTCGTCGACAGAACCCTTCTTTAACTCGTAAGGACGCATTCTTAATACGCATCTGAGGAAGATATCGCCGAAAGTCAGACCATACATTGCTCTGGTGATCAGATCACGTGTGAGCTTAAAGCCCGGATTTCCCTCGAGACCTACAAGGTTTAGGGAAATAACGGGAATATATTCCATATTAGCCTTTTTAAGGGCACGTCTGATAAAGCCGATGTAGTTTGTCGCACGGCATCCGCCGCCTGTCTGAGACATGATCACGGCAGTTTTATGCAGATCGTATTTACCGGACAGGAGAGTATCCATTACCTGACCGATTACCATGAGGGACGGATAGCAGGCATCGTTATTTACATATTTCAGTCCCATATCGACGGCTTCGCGTCCATCATTATCCATGACAACCAGATTGTAGCCGGCATTACGGAAAGCAGTCTCGATGATCTCAAAGTGAATAGGAGACATCTGAGGGCAAAGGATCGTGTAGCCCTGCTGCTGCATTTCTTCTGTGTAAACTACGCGCTTAAATGCAGATGAAACGATCTCTCTCTTTGTATCGTGTGCCTTACGTACACGGAGAGCGGCCAGCAGAGAACGGACTCTGATACGTGCTGCACCGAGGTTATTTACCTCATCGATCTTCAGGCAGGTGTAGATCTTTCCGGAATCGGCGAGGATCTCATTTACCTGATCTGTAGTAACGGCGTCCAGACCGCATCCGAAGGAATTAAGCTGGATGAGATCCAGATCCTCACGTGTCTTTACAAACTGCGCTGCAGCGTAAAGTCTTGAGTGGTACATCCACTGATCCATTACACGGAGTTCACGGTCAACGTCCTGCAGGTGAGATACAGAATCTTCTGTAAGTACTGCTACATTGTACTGTGTTATGAGTTCCGGAATACCGTGGTTGATCTCGGGATCGCAGTGATAAGGACGACCGGCGAGAACTATGCCGTGCATATTGTGCTCTTTCATGTAACGAAGAGTTTCTTCACCACGGCGCTGGATGTCACGACGTTCTTCAGCAAGCTCTCTCCATGCCTTTTTGGTAGCTTCCACGATCTCTGTGGGACTAACCTCAGGGAAAGCCTCGATAATACGTGGATATATAGTCTCCGGAGACTCAAAAGACATAAACGGATTTCTGAAGTCGATATCTCCGTCAGTGATCTCCTCAACGTTGTTCTTTATGTTTTCCGGATATGAAGTAACGATAGGGCAGTTATAGTGGTTTCCTGCATCCTTAAACTCATTACGCTCGTAGAATACACAAGGATAGAAAATCTTTTTTATGCCGTTCTTAATAAGCCAGGTGATGTGACCGTGGGCAAGTTTTGCCGGGTAGCACTCTGATTCACTCGGGATGGATTCGATACCAAGTGAGTAAATGTCGTGGCTTGAACGGGGAGAGAGGACTACTCTGAATCCCAGCTCGGTAAAGAGCGTGAACCAGAAAGGATAGTTCTCGTACATATTGAGGACTCTCGGAATACCGATCTCTCCGCGTGGCGCCATGTCAACAGGGAGCGGTTCGTAGTCAAAAAGTCTGTGATATTTATAATCAAAAAGGTTCGGTACGTCCTTATGAGTCCTTGCCTTGCCGGCACCTCTTTCACATCTGTTTCCGGAGATAAAAGTACGTCCTCCGGTGAAATGATTTACGGTAAGGCGGCAGTGGTTATTACAACCCTGGCATTTAGCCATGGAAGTAGTGTACTCAAGAGAGTTGATCTCGTCTATGGAGAGCATGGTGGAATCAGTACCGGCTTCATGTCTCTCACGGGCGATGAGTGCAGCACCGAAAGCTCCCATGATACCTGCGATGTCAGGTCTGACAGCTTCGCATCCTGCAATCTTTTCAAGGGCACGGAGTACAGCATTATTATAGAAAGTTCCACCTTGAACTACGATGTGCTTTCCGAGTTCACTGGCGTCACTTACCTTGATTACCTTGAAGAGCGCATTTTTTATTACAGAATATGCAAGTCCGGCAGAAATGTCGGAAACCGGTGCGCCTTCTTTCTGTGCCTGCTTTACGCGGGAATTCATGAATACGGTGCATCGTGTACCGAGATCTATGGGGTGCTCGGCAAAAAGAGCTTCCTTTGCAAAATCTTCAACTTCAAAATTAAGTGATTTTGCAAAAGTCTCAATGAAGGAACCGCATCCTGAGGAACAAGCTTCATTTAACTGTACGGAATCAACGGAGTTATTCTTGATCTTTATGCATTTCATATCCTGTCCGCCGATATCCAGGATACAGTCAACTTCAGGATTAAAGAAAGCCGCAGCATAGTAGTGCGCAACTGTTTCTACTTCTCCTTCGTCCAACTGGAAAGCGGATTTCATCAGCGCTTCACCGTAACCTGTTGAACAAGCGCCGACGATACGGACATCCTTTGGTTTCAGGTCATAGATCTCCTTAATGGAACGAATAGCTGTTTTAAGAGGAGAACCGTTATTGCTGGAATAGAACGAATACAGAAGTCTGCCGTCCTCGCTGATGAGGGCTGTCTTTGTAGTCGTGGATCCGGCATCGATACCGAGATAAGCATTTCCGCGGTAAGATGAAAGCTCCTTGGTAGCGACCTTTGCCTGAGCATGACGCTGCTCAAATTCCATGAACTCGTTTTTGTTTTTGAAAAGAGGCTCCATACGCGGAACTTCAAACTGGATCTTTATATCGCCTCGAAGCTGCTCTATAAGGGCAGAAAGAAGTCTTGTCTCATCTTCGTGATTAAGAGCTGAACCCATGGCTGCAAAAAGGTGAGAGTTTTCCGGAGTGATGGCGTGCTCGTCATCAAGCTTCAGAGTACGGATAAATGCAGCCTTGAGCTCAGTCAGGAAGTGAAGCGGACCACCGAGGAACGCAACATGTCCTCGGATAGGCTTACCACAGGCAAGTCCTGAGATCGTCTGATTAACAACAGCCTGAAAGATCGATGCTGCAAGATCTTCCTTACGTGCACCGTCGTTGATCAGCGGCTGGATGTCAGTTTTTGCGAATACACCACATCGTGCTGCTATAGTATAAAGAGACTGATACTCTTTCGCATATTCATTAAGTCCCGGAGCATCTGTCTGGAGGAGGGAAGCCATCTGATCGATGAAAGCACCTGTACCGCCGGCACATGCACCATTCATTCTTTCTTCAACGTTTCCGCCTTCAAAATAGATGATCTTTGCGTCCTCACCGCCAAGCTCGATCGCTACATCTGTCTTTGGCGCCTGCTCTTTTAATGCAGTAGCAACGGCAATTACTTCCTGTACAAAAGGAACACTTATGGTATTGGCAAGAGCAAGTCCGCCGGAACCGGTGATTACCGGGGCGATCTCTACGTCGCCTGTTTCTTTAAAAGCATCCTCCAAAAGATCACGGAGAGTCTCCTTTATATCCGCAAAATGACGGCGGTAATCGGAGTAAACAAGCTTTTTATTTTCGTCGAGAAGAGCCACCTTAACGGTAGTAGACCCGATGTCAATTCCCAATGAATAACTCATAAAAATAGGTAAATCCTTTCGAAAGTCTTAAGATTTTAATTGTACGCAACGTGATATAGTATACTGCGAGTCGTAAAAATAAGCAAATAAATATGTAGGGATTAAAATACACACCATGTCTTTTGTTTGGCAAATAGTCATGTAGTGTGCTATGCTGTGCGTTAGGGAATTTCAAAATTCTCTAATAATATTGAAAGAGTAGGAGATAAAATTTGAATAACTGGTTATATAAATTAGAACGAAAATTTGGCGATTATGCTATTTTAGATCTCACGAAATATGTGATCATAAGCTATGTGATCGGATATGCACTGCAGTACATGGGCTTTATAGACTATGTGAGCCTTGATCCGTATCTCATTATGCAGGGACAGGTCTGGAGAATATTCTCCTGGGTGCTTGTGCCGCCTACAGCACTTGGTATTTTTACTATCATCATGCTGATGTTCTATTATTGGATAGGTACGTCGTTAGAGTCAACCTGGGGACCTTTCAGATACAATGTCTATATGCTGGGAGGTTTTCTGTTTACGCTGATCGGAGCTTTTATTACTTACGGACTGGGAATATATAATAATATTTCACCTGTTCAGCTTGGATATTATATCTCCGGACTGGTATCTACCTATTACATAAATATGTCATTACTACTGGCGTTTGCAGCAAGTTATCCGGATATACAGATAAGGATCTACTTCCTTTTCCCGGTAAAGATAAAGTGGCTTGCATTATTTGACCTTGCGGTCATTCTTATCGATTTTGTAAATTATAGTTGGATCGGAAGATCTGTTATTTTAGCATCACTCTTAAATTTCGTGCTGTTTTATTTCAGTACAAGAAATATGATGCACCTTGATTCAAAGCAGTCCAAGAGACGAAAAGAGTTCAGAAAGGCTGTGAACAGGGCAAAGAGAGAAGGCTGGAATCCGGTTAACGGCGGAGTAGGCGAAACTAATTTCTCACAGGCGGGCATCGCAAAGCACAAATGTGCAGTCTGTGGCAGAACAGAGCTTACAGATCCTGATATGGAGTTCCGCTTCTGCAGCAAGTGTAATGGAAATTACGAATACTGCGAAGAACATCTCTATACGCATCAGCACGTGCAGTAACCTTTATATTGTTTAAGGAGATTAATGTTTTATGAATGTTACAGAATATAAGTCAACTCTCGACCGTGCAGTGAGACTTGCTCACGAAGGACACAATTACCTTGCGGAAGAAGAGTATCAGAATCTTTTCGGACCACTCGGGCTTACGGAGGAGCAGGACAAGCTGACCCGTCAGTACTTTGAGAGTCTGAATATCAAGTTTGGTGAGTGGGATGGAGAAGAAGAGATAGACCTGCCTCTGGATACAGAGAACGGAAATTATCTTAAATTTTACTTAGAGGAGCTCAGAGAACTTCCTAAGTATACGGAAGAACAGAAAAAAGAGATCATCCATAAAGCGTTTAAGGATGATGAAGACGCAAAGGCTGCTCTTTTAAAGATGTATCTTACAGATGTTGTAGATATAGCAAAGCTTTATGTTTATCACGGCATGAGACTTGAGGATCTGATAGGTGAAGGAAATATCGGTCTGATGATGGCTATTGATCTCCTCGGAACACTTGATTCGGAGGATGAGGTTGACGGTCTTATCGGAAAGACAGTCATGGATGCCATGGATGCAGCCATTAACCGTGATAATGAAGAACGTGACCGTATGGATAAGGTGATCGAGAAGATCACGGACATCGGAAAAGCTGCAAAGGAGCTGTCAGAGGAACTCAGGAGAGATGTTACGCCGGAGGAACTTGTTGAGGAAAACAGCCAGTTTACACTTGAAGATGTTATTGAAGCGATACGTCTTACAGGAAATCATATAGAGGGACTCGCAGGGAGGCATATCATAGAATGACAGAAGAATACAGAAATTGGGAAAGTTTTTCACATTCGGGAATGGTTCTTGAAGGTGGAGGCTCCCGCGGAGTTTTTACAGCAGGAGTGCTTGATTTCTTCATGGAAAAAAATCTGTACCTTCCCTATACAGTTGGTGTTTCGGCAGGCGCCTGCAATGCGCTTGACTATGCATCGGGACAGACGGGACGGACCAAAGATGTCTTTATCGTAACTGATAAAAAGAGACGTGGCTGGTCGATGGAACATTTTTTTAAGACCCATTATCTGTATGACATGGATATGCTTTTTGACGAATATCCAAACAGACTCATCCCTTTTGACTATGAGAGCTATAAAAAGAGAGGCATGAGGGTCGAGATGGTCGTGACAAATCTCACGACAGGTCGTCCGGAATATCTTTCGGATTATAAGAGTAGTAAGAGACTTTATAAAATATGCCGTGCTTCATGCTCGCTCCCGATGGTAGCACCACCTGTAAAAATGGGTGCAGACCTGTATATGGACGGTGGGCTGGCTGATTCGATCCCCTACGGACACAGTCTTATGCTCGGTAATACAAAGAATGTAGTAATACTGACCCGCGAGATGGGCTACAGAAAGAAAATGAAGTCCGGAATGGAAGGCATTTTCCGCAGAATGTATAAAGATCATCCGGCACTTGTACGAGCACTTATCAATAGACCAAAGGTATATAACCGTCAGCTGGACATCCTGGAACGCCTGGAAAGAGAGGGGAAGGTTTTTGTCATCCGTCCGACCGAGAAAACGGTAGGCAGGGCAGAAGCAGACCCGCATAAGCTGGAAGCTTTCTACGAGCATGGCTACAATACGGGAGTCGCTGTTTATGAAGATGTTTTGGAATATTTAAGGGCGTAACTACGCGGAATTCGTGTCATTAAATTACTATTTTTAGGAGGAACAGCATTCAATGAATATAGATGCAGTGAAGGAAAAGTACGAGTTACTGGAAAAAAGAGAAATCCCCGATCTCCATTCCGTGGGATACAGGTTTTCTCATAAAAAGACCGGTGCTCGTATCATGATCCTTGAAAATGATGACAAAAATAAGGTATTTACAATAGGTTTTCGTACACCACCTTCGGATTCTACGGGAACACCGCATATTCTTGAGCATTCTGTGCTCTGCGGATCTAAGAAGTTTCCAGCGAAGGATCCGTTTATCGAACTCGCAAAAGGAAGTCTCAATACATTCCTTAATGCGATGACCTATCCGGATAAGACTGTATACCCGGTAGCAAGCACAAATGATAAGGATTTCCAGAACCTTATGGATGTATATATGGATGCAGTCCTTCATCCGAATATTTATTCCAGAGAGGAGATCTTTAAGCAGGAAGGCTGGCACTATGAACTTGAAAGCGCAGAGGCTCCTCTAACATATAACGGTGTTGTTTATAATGAGATGAAGGGAGCGTTTTCATCACCAGATGATGTACTTAGCCGCGCGATCCTTGTGTCTCTGTATCCTGATACACAGTATGCGAATGAGTCCGGTGGCGATCCGGCAGTCATTCCCGAGCTGACATATGAGAACTTCAAGGCGATGCATGCAAAGTACTATCATCCGTCAAATTCTTATATTTATCTCTACGGAAACTGCGACATGGCTGAGAAACTTCTCTGGCTCGACAGTGAGTACCTCAGTGAGTATGACCGTCAGGAAATCGACAGCAAGCTTGTAAAGCAGGAACCTTTTAAGAGTCAGGTTTATGTCGAGAAAGAGTATTCCGTAACAGAAGATCAGCCGGTTGAAGGAAATGCGTATCTGTCCTACAATGCGGTGATCGGTGATAATCTTGATCCGAAGCTTTACCTTGCGTTCCAGATTCTTGAGTACGCGCTTCTCGATGTGCCGGGAGCACCGCTTTCGCAGACACTATTGGATCGTCATATAGGTAAGGACATCGACGGCTCCTACGATAACGGTGTATATCAGCCGTATTTTACCGTAACAGCAAAAAATGCGGATCTTTCAGATAAGGACAGATTTCTTGATACTATCCGTGAAGTTCTTCAGAAAAATGCGGATGAGGGTATAGATAAGAAGGCTCTTCTTGCAGGTATAAATTACTTTGAGTTCCGTTACAGAGAGGCAGACTTCGGTCAGTTCCCGAAGGGACTTATGTACGGCCTGCAGTCCTTTGATTCATGGCTTTATGACGAAGACAAGCCTTTTATGCATATTGAAGAAAATGCAACCTTTGAGTTTCTTAGAAAGGCAGCTTCGGAAGGTTACTTTGAGGAGCTTATCCGTAAATATCTCTTAGATAATCCTCATTCGTCAGTGGTAGTACTGAAGCCTGTAAGAGGTCTCACAGCAGAAAGAGATGAAGCTGTTGCAGCGAAGCTTGCAGAGTACAAAAACAGTCTTTCCGATGCAGAGATAAATAAGCTCGTAGAGGACACAAAAGCACTTAAGGCTTATCAGGATGAGCCCAGCACACAGGAAGAACTTGAGACGATCCCGCTTCTCTCGATTTCTGACATAGATACAAAGGCAGAACCTTTTGTAAATGCTGCGGAAGAGAAAAACGGAGTGAATTTCCTTCACCACGATATTTTTACAAACGGACTGTCTTACCTCACATTCCTCTTTGATCTGGATTCTGTTCCGTCAGAGCTTGCACCGTATGCAGGTATCTGGAAGAATCTTCTGGGTCAGATGGATACAGAGCATTACAGCTATGCGGATCTTAATAATGAGATGAACCTGCAGAGCGGCGGTATTGATTTTTCAATAGGCACATATTCAGATCACCTGGAAAGAAATGTCTTCCGTTCAATGCTTGAAGTCAAGGGCAGATATCTGGAGTCGAAGCTTGGCTTTGCATTTGATATCGTGCCTGAGGTACTGCTCACAACAAAACTTGACGATAAGAAGCGTCTTCATGAGGTTTTGTCCATGCTTAAGAGCCGCATGGCAGTTCGTATGGTATCGTCCGGACATTCAACGGCAGTTATGAGAGCTACATCCTACTTCTCACCGTCAAGCGCGTTCATAGATGAAGTAAATGGAATCACTCTGTATGAGCTTGTACAGGATCTGGACAAAAATTTTGATGAGAAAGCAGATGATCTTATCGAAAAGCTGAAGACGGTTCGTGATCTTATCCTCAGAAAGGATAACCTGCTGATCGATTACACTGGCTCAAAAGAGAGTTATGGTCAGGTTCTTGCAGCGGCTGACGGATTTGCGGCAGCACTTTCCGACGAAAAGAGCAGCAGAGGAGTCTGGAAGTTTGAGCCGGATCAGAAAAACGAGGGATTCCGCACATCTTCACAGGTTCAGTATGTAGCAAAAGCAGCGGATTACAGAGATTATGGACTTTCCTATACAGGATCCCTTAAGGTACTTAAGGTGATGATGGGTTATGAGTACCTGTGGCAGAATATCCGTGTAAAGGGCGGTGCATACGGCTGCATGAGCGCATTTGGCAGGACTGGCGAGTGCTACATGGTTTCCTACCGTGATCCGCACATCAAGGAAACAGTGGATGTTTTTGATAAGGCTTCGGATTACATCGAGAGCTTTGATGCAACAGACAGAGATATGACAAAGTTTGTTATCGGTGCTATCTCTGACATGGATACACCGCTTAACCCGCGCGCACAGGGCATTCGCAGCATGGCTGCATACCTCGGACATATCACTTTTGATGAAGTTCAGAAGGAAAGAGATGAAGTCTTAAGCACAGGCGTAAAAGAGATCCGCGCATTGGCACCGTTTGCAAAGGCTATTAGAGAAGCAGGAAATATCTGCTGCATCGGAGGAGAAGAAAAAGTATCCGAAAACGCAGATCTTTTCAAAGAAACAAAAACATTATCATAAAGCATTAAGAAGGAGCGTGTCATAGAGTACACGCTCCGGTAAAGGAATTACATGGAAAATCAGAAAAGGGCAGGATTTGTAACGATTATTGGCAGACCGAATGTGGGAAAATCCACACTCATGAATCACATTCTCGGAATGAAACTTGCGATCACCTCAAGAAAACCGCAGACAACAAGACGACGCATGCAGACAGTATTTACCAATGAAGAAGGTCAGATCGTATTTTTGGATACTCCGGGTATCCACAAGGCGAAGAACCGTCTCGGTGAATACATGGATAAGGCAGCGGAGAGAACGATCTCAGAGGTTGACTGCGTACTGTGGCTCGTAGAGCCGGAAACATTTATAGGTGCCGGAGAAAAACACATTGCAGAGGTTTTACAGAAAGCAAATGTGCCGGTGATCCTCGTCATCAATAAGATCGATACAGTAAAAAATGAGCTTATCCCGCCGGTAATAGAGGCATATAAGGATCTTATGCAGTTTGAGGAAATCATTCCGGTATCTGCAAAGCACAGCATAAATAAGGATGAGCTTCTCCACGCGGTATTCCAGAGGCTTCCTTATGGAGAACCGTTTTATGATGAAGAAACTGTAACGGATGAAACAGAGAGAAATATCGTTGCAGAGCTCATCCGTGAGCAGGCACTCAGAAATCTTTCGGAAGAAGTGCCTCACGGTATTGCTGTTGAGATCGATAGCATGAAAGAAAAGCAGAAGATCTGGATGATAGATGCAACGATCTACTGTGAGAAAGATTCTCATAAGGGAATAATCATCGGAAAAGCAGGACAGATGCTTAAAAAGATAGGCACAGGAGCCCGTCTGGAAGCGGAGAAGTTACTTGACAAGAGAGTAACACTCAGACTTTGGGTAAAAGTTCGTAAGGACTGGAGAGATGACGAGAAGCAGATGAGAGCCTTTGGATACAGCGCAAAGGATCTGCAGGACCGCTGAACTCTGGAAAAATGGTCAGCTAATGGAACAGGATTTTACAGAGGTTCACGGCATTGTCCTAAAAAGTGCCGATTATTCTGAATATGACAGGCGTCTTACACTCCTTACGTCGGAGCGCGGGAAAATAACGGTTTTTGCGCATGGCGTAAGGAGAACGGGAAACCGTTTCATGGCGGCTACAGAACCCTTTACTTTTGGAATGTTTCGGCTGAAAGAGGGCAGAAGCGCGTATAATCTAAGGGACGTAGAGATAAATAATTACTTTGAGGGGCTCAGGACCGATCTGGAGGCATTTTATCTCGGATCATATTTTCTAGAGATCGCAGATTATTATTCAAGGGAAAATGATGACGGTATGGGACTCTTAAAACTTGTTTATGCTGCGCTCACAGCGCTTCTTAAGAAAAATATGGATACGCGGCTCATCCGATGTACTTTTGAAATAAAGGCAATACAGTTAAATGGTGAATTTCCGGGGATGCCAAATCACAGGACATTTCTTCCGGGGACGGTCCATACCGTTTCGTTCATCATGCAGACACCGCCACTTAAAGTTTTTTCATTCCAGGTGAATGATGAGGTTCTAAAGGAATTTATTTTTTTGACGCGCGACTACACGCAGAATTTCCTAAGGGCAAGGTTCCGGAGTCTAGAGATCATGCAGGAGATGGGGATGTGTTAAAGTTCGAACGCTTGAAATATAAAAAAGTACGGATTATAATACATTGATGCGAGTGTAAAAACTGGGCTTATGAGTATTCTGCCGATAATGCTATAGCAGGCAGATTGGTGGCGGTGAGAAAAGTGAAACGTAAAAGAAAAAGTAAACGTCAGAAACTTAGAAGGATCAAGGCATACGCGGCGAGAATCGTGTTTGCTCTGATCCTTCTTGTAGTGGTCGGAGCAATAGGCTTTGGCGGAGTAAAACTCGTCGGTGCACTGTCCGGACTTGGAAAGAGCACAAAAACAGAAGGGAATGAGATAGAGATCCATTCTGACGGGTCACTTACCGAGATCACGGTTGATTCTTTTGACACTGATAAATACGATTCCAGTGGTCTTCAGGATATGGCAAAGGAAGAGATCGCGTCCTATAACGAAGGAAAAGGTGAAGAAAACGCGGTTAAATTATCCGGACTTAATTTTAAGAATGGATATGTTACCATGACAGTTGACTATGCTTCAGCTGACGATTATTCAAAGTTTAATGAAAAAGAATTAAAGATCCTGGATCTTTCGGAAGATACATCTGAATTGTCCTCATTGGGCGTGAAACTCTCTACTGTTGACGGAAGCACTTCACTTAATACAGATGAGATCGCCGGATTAAAGGGACATGCAGTTATCATAAATGACGACACCTCAGTCGTTACACCTAAAAAGATAAAATACATCAGTAAGAACGTAACACCTATACGTTCAAAGCAGGCTAACGTGAAAAGCGGTGACAAGCCTGTAGTGATCACTTATTAAGTTAGTTGCGCATATTGCGTGATGATAGAAATCTGCTGATCCCGTCACGAAACCACGCGGCGGAGAAAGGTATAAGAGGAGAAAAACAATGGCATTTGAAAAGACAATGGACAAGATCGTGACACTGGCAAAGGGCAGAGGCTTTATCTATCCCGGTTCTGAGATCTACGGTGGTCTCGCAAACACATGGGATTACGGAAACCTCGGCGTTGAGCTCAAGAACAACGTGAAGAAAGCATGGTGGCAGAGATTCGTAACAGGTAACAGATATAATGTTGGTGTTGACTGCGCCATTCTTATGAACACTCAGACATATATCGCCAGCGGTCATATCAAGAGCTTTTCAGATCCGTTGATCGACTGCAAGGAGTGTCATGAGAGATTCCGTGCAGATAAAATCATTGAAGACTGGGCTGCAGAGAACGGCGTAGAGCTTGAGTCATCTGTTGATGGATGGACAAATGATGAGATGATGAACTATGTGAAGGAGCACAGCATCGGATGTCCTACCTGTGGCAAGCACAATTTCACAGATATCCGTCAGTTCAACCTGATGTTTAAGACATTCCAGGGCGTTACAGAGGATGCAAAGAATACAGTATATCTCCGCCCGGAGACAGCACAGGGTATCTTTGTAAACTTCAAGAATGTACAGCGTACCAGCCGTAAGAAGGTTCCTTTCGGAATCGGTCAGATCGGTAAGTCATTCCGTAACGAGATCACACCGGGTAACTTTACATTCCGTACAAGAGAGTTCGAGCAGATGGAGCTTGAGTTCTTCTGCAAGCCCGGCACAGATCTTGAGTGGTTCAATTACTGGAAGGATTATTGCCATAAGTTCCTTCTTGACTTTGGTCTTAATCCGGAGCACGTTCGTACACGTGATCATGAGAAGGAAGAACTTGCTTTCTATTCCAAGGCTACTACAGACTTTGAGTATCTCTTCCCGTTTGGATGGGGCGAGCTTTGGGGCGTAGCAGACAGAACAGACTATGACCTTACACAGCATCAGAATACATCCGGTGAGGACATGAGCTACTTCGACGATACAACAAACGAGAAGTATGTTCCTTACGTTATCGAGCCTTCACTTGGTGCGGACCGTGTAGTTCTTGCTTTCCTTTGCGATGCATATGATGAGGAAGAACTTGAGGGTGGCGATACACGTACAGTTCTTCGTTTCCATCCGGCACTTGCACCTGTAAAGATCGGTGTTCTTCCGCTCAGCAAGAAGCTTGGTGAGCAGGCACAGAAGATCGCAGATGAGCTCGCGCTTCATTACAACGTAGAGTTTGATGATCGTGGTGCTATCGGAAAGAGATACAGAAGACAGGATGAGATCGGTACACCGTACTGCATCACCTACGACTTTGACTCTGAAGAAGATCACGCAGTTACTATCCGTGACAGAGATACAATGAAGCAGGAAAGAGTAGCTATCGACAAGCTTGGCGAGTATTTTGCAGGTAAGTTTGATTTTTGAGTATAAAACGATAAATAGAAAGGTTTTTTAGATTCATGAAGAAATATGGCGTTAATGAACTTCGTGATATGTTCCTTTCCTTCTTTGAGGAAAAGGGATGTCTCCGATTGAACAGCTTTTCGCTTGTTCCGCATAATGATAATTCTCTGTTGATCATCAATTCCGGTATGGCTCCTATGAAGCCTTGGTTTACCGGAGCTGAGATCCCGCCGAGAAGAAGAGTGACCACCTGCCAGAAGTGTATCCGTACAGGCGATCTTGAGAACGTAGGTAAGACAGCTCGTCACGGTACGTACTTTGAGATGCTCGGAAACTTCTCTTTTGGCGATTACTTCAAGAAAGAAGCTATTCCGTGGGCTTGGGAGTTCCTTACAGAGAGAGTAGGACTTGATCCTGAGCGTCTTTATCCTTCAGTTTATGTAGATGATGAAGAAGCATATAATATCTGGCTTAACGATATGCATATCCCGGCTGAGCGTATTTACAAGTTTGGCAAAGAGGATAACTTCTGGGAGCATGGCGCAGGCCCTTGCGGTCCTTGTTCTGAGATCTACTATGACCGTGGTGAAAAGTACGGAAACGGTCCTGAGGATGTAATGGGCGGCGAAGGCGATCGTTTCATGGAAGTATGGAATATCGTTTTCACTCAGTTCGACAATGATGGAAATAATAACTATTCTGAGCTTGAGCAGAAGAATATCGATACAGGTATGGGACTAGAGCGTCTCGCTGTAGCAGTTCAGGATGTTGGATCTATTTTTGATGTAGATACAGTAAAGGCTCTTCGTGATGAGATCTGTGCTCTTGGCGGCGGCAAGGAGTATGGTAAGCCGGGTACAGAGGATACTGATGTATCCGTTCGTATCGTGACAGACCATGCACGTGCGATGACATTCATGATTTCTGACGGCATCATGCCTTCAAATAACGGACGTGGATATGTCCTTCGCCGTATCATCCGTCGTGCTGTTCGTCATGGAAGAAAACTCGGTATTCAGGGTTCATTCCTGCCGACACTTGCGCAGAACGTTATCAACGGATCTAAGGACGGTTATCCGGAGCTTGAGGAGAAGAAGGACTTTATCCTTAGTGTAGTTAAGGCTGAGGAAGAGAAGTTTGAGAAGACCTATGAGCAGGGAATGGATATCTTGAACCAGATGGAAGAAGAACTTAAGAAGAGCGGCGAGAAGCAGCTCTCCGGTGAGAACGCATTCCGTCTGTATGATACATACGGATTCCCTCTTGAGAATACAATGGAAATCCTTGAGGAAAGCGGATTTACAGTAGATGAGGCTGGTTTCCGTGCAGCTATGGAGGCGCAGAAGACCCAGGCTCGTAAGGATCGTATGGAGTCCGGTAAGAACGCTGATTACAGCGGACATGCAGCTACTGTTTATGATGAGCTGGATCCTGCTATCAGCAGCTCTTTTGTAGGCTATGATAAGGTTACATCCGAAAGCAAGATCGTAGCAATGGTTTCTCTTGGTGATGATGAGGCTGTGGTCGAGGCTCTTTCTGATGGTCAGAAGGGCGCTATCATCACATCCGAGACACCTTTCTACGGAACAATGGGTGGTCAGGTCGGCGATACCGGAGTGATCGTTATCGGTTCTGATGACGGAGCAGAAGGTACAGCTCTTGGAAATGGCCAGGCTGTATTTGAAGTAGAGTCCACAGAGCATGTTGCAGGAAATAAGATCGCGCATGTTGGTCATGTTGTTAAGGGTATGTTTAAGCTGAACGATGCTGTAACACTTAAGGTTGATTCATCTAACCGTATGTCTACATGCCGTAACCATTCTGCAACACACCTTCTTCAGAAGGCACTGCGTGATACACTCGGAACACATGTAGAACAGGCTGGTTCTTATCAGGATGCAGATCGTACCAGATTTGACTTCTCACACTTCCAGGCTATGACAGCAGAGGAGATCGCAAAGGTTGAAGCTGAAGTTAATGAGAAGATCGCAGAGCAGATTCCGGTTGTTACAGAAGTTCTTTCCATGGAAGATGCAAAGAAGACCGGTGCTATGGCACTCTTTGGCGAGAAGTACGGTGATACTGTACGTGTCGTTGAGATGGGCGAGTTCTCTAAGGAATTCTGCGGTGGTACACACGTAAAGAATACAGGAGATATCCAGTTCTTTAAGATCCTCAGTGAGTCAGGAGTAGCAGCAGGTGTTCGTCGTATCGAAGCTATCACAGGCGCAAATGTACTTAAGTACTATGCAAATGTAGAGAAGGAACTTAATGCGGCAGCTGCAGCTGCAAAGGCAACTCCTGCAACTCTTACAGACAGGATCGAAAAGATGCAGGATGAGATCCGTGCACTGAAGAGCGAGAACGAGTCTCTTAAGAGCAAGGCTGCAAGTGAAGCACTTGGAAATACTGCAGACCAGATCAAGGAAGTTAAGGGCGTTAAGTACATCGCTACACGTGTTGACGGAGTTGATATGAATGGTCTTCGAGATCTCTCTGATAAGCTTAAGGCTGAGATGGGCGAAGGTGTTGCTGTTATCTTCAGTGAGAACGATGGTAAGGTCAACATCGTTGCATCTGCAACTGATGGCGCTCAGAAGATGGGTGCTCATGCAGGAAACCTTATCAAGGGAATCGCTGCACTTGTAGGCGGTGGCGGCGGTGGACGTCCGAACATGGCTCAGGCCGGCGGTAAGAACCCTGCAGGTATTCCGGATGCTCTCGCAAAGGTTGCCGAGGTACTTGAGGGTCAGATTAAGTAATCATACTGGCAATATCCCGAAAAACACATAAAAAACGTAAACCCGAAAGAGAAAGATCAAAGAAACTTTCTCTTTCGGGTTTTTGCTATGTCTTAAAACAAATAGAAACAAATAAAATACATAGAAACAAATACAAACAAATAGAAACAAATAAGAGTTGCAAAAACAAATAGAAACAAATAAAATATATAGAAACAAATAGAAACAAATAAGAGAGGAGCGCGTGATGAATCCTTTTACACCGGTTTTCGGCGAAAAGCCACAGCAATATATTGAGAGAAGAGAAGAAAACGAGGAAATTATCAGCAGCTTCAGTGCAGAACCTTCTTTTAGAAGAGTATTTATGATAATAGGGATCAGAGGTTCAGGAAAGACAGTGATGCTTGCTGATATTGCGGATTATTTTAGAAATAAAAAAGACTGGATAGTTTTACGACTTAGTTCGGATCAAAATATACTTTTAAATGCAGTGAATATGCTTGCGTCTTACCCTGAATTACGAGCATTATTTGTAAAGGCGGAAATTAATTTAAGTGTGCTTGGATTAGGGGTAAGTTTCAGAAGTGATGATTCGTTTAATGAGGTTGATCCTATTGCAAGAAGAATGCTGCAAATTCTAAAAAAAGAGGGAAAAAAGGTGCTGTTTATAATTGATGAAGTTGTAAATAGCGAAAAGATGAAAGAATTTGCAAGTAATTTTCAGATATATATGACGGAGCATTATCCTGTATATCTTTTAATGGCAGGTTTGTATAACAATATTAGTAATCTTCAGAATCAGGATACATTGACATTTTTGCTACGTGCACCACGTATTAAGCTTGAACGATTAAGCGTGGCATCGATTGCGGTGAAATATCAGACGGTTTTTGGAATCAGTGTTGATGAAGCAGCATATATGGCAAAACTAACAAAGGGTTATCCATATGCATTTCAATCGTTAGGTGAGATCAGGTGGAAAAAGAAAGATCCAATCGATAAACTGATGCCTGAGTATGACGAAATGCTATTTAACGTATATGAAAAGTTGTGGAGTGAATTATCAAATAAAGATAAGAGTATCGTATCTGAAATAGCAGGTGGAATGACAAAGGTAAAGGATCTTCGAGAAAAACTAGGTTTTAGTACACAGATGATCAATCAGTACAGAAAGAGACTTATTGATCAGGGAATAGTAGATGGAAGCGAACGGGGAGAAATGAAGATCGCCCTTCCGAGATTTGAAAACTATATTGAATTATATGGAGTGTTGGAGGAAAGTTAATTAATTGTTTTCCTTATAAATAATGGCTTACAGAAAACGTTCCGACAAAATACTTGCAAAGATTATGAAAAAGTTGATTCAGTAGCTTTGATATCAAGCAGTTACGTGTAAGCGTAGCTGCTTTTTTTAATGAACTGTGTGTACCGGACAAAATACATACAGAACCATATTGAGGCATTTTTATTGGACATTTCGGGCAGTAATCTTAAGTCAAGAAAGTTTTTAAATGAAAAAGTAAATGGTATCTCAAATCGTTTTTGAGATAAGGAAAGTAAGAAAGTCAAAGGAAATCAGAAGAAACTAAAGGAGGTTGTTTTTCTATCTGTAAAGAGGAGGTAGAGAGATGAAAAAAAGGTTAATTGCAATAATCATGGCAACGGTTATGCTTGCGGGTTGTGGATCTGGCTCTGTATCGGATAAGTCCGCAAATAAAAATGTTAAGGTCAATGATAACCGTAAGTCAACAGAATCAGAGAAGAATGGAACAACTGTTGTAGATAACAGGAAGAAGGGCGATTCTGCAACAGACGAAACGCAGGAAGTAACGGCAAACGATGAAGATTTTGAGAAGACCGGTTATCTGTTTGAGAATACGATTGGTGATTCTTTATTTTTTTACATCGTAAGGAATAACTCTAAAGCGACAGTAGATATCAACGGAAACGCTACAGCATACGATTCGGACGGAAATGCTATCGGTGCAAGTCAGAGAGATATAGATGTTCTTGGACCGGATGAAACAAGTCTGATGGTCTTCTATTTTGATGGCGTTACAGAAATTGATAATGTCGATTGCTCACTGTCTTATGATACAAATCCATACTACAAGCCTGTGATCGGGAATATCAGCATGGAGCAGACAATCAACGATCAGAACCTGACAGTGATTGCAAAAAATGACGGAACCATTAATGCCCAATTTGTCGAGGCTTATGCTCTTTTCTTTGATTCTGACAATAATGTTGTTTCTTATGATTCAAATTATGTCGTTGATGGAGACAGTGAGCTAAAGCCCGGTGCAGAAATATCAGTTCAGCTTGATACGTACAAAGGATTTGATCATGTTGAGTGCTATCTGACCGGCAGATCAGATGGACAAGCTTCGGAAGCCGGTAGTGAGGTATCTGACAGTGACTTTGCCATAAAGGAATATAAGTATGAGAACACTATAGGTGACAGTCTGTATTTCCTTGCAATAACTAATAACAGTGAGACGACCGTAGGTGTTAACGGAAATATGACCGCATACGACACAGATGGAAATGTGATGGGTGCAGGCAGTGCTTCTATAGATGTTCTGGGACCTGGAGATGAATCAATCATGAGTTTTTATTTTGATTCTGTTCAGGGTATAGACAACGTGAAATATACATTGGGATATGACACATCACCGTATTATGAGTCGGGATTAAAGGATCTTGAAGTGGTCCAGAATATCAATGATAAGAATGTAGTCGTTACAGTAACGAATAATGGAGAAGAAGCAGCTAGCTTTGTTGAAGCCTATGCACTATTTCTTGATTCAGGTGGAAATGTAGTCAGATATGATTCAACCTATATTACTGATGGTGACAGTGAGATAAAGCCTGGTGCAACGCTGTCTAAGCAGCTTGATACCTATGAGTCTTTTGATAATGTAGTTGTTTATCTGACCGGAAGAAGAGGAGGATTCTGATCATGAAGAGAAAGATATTTTCAATTATCCTGGCAGCAGTCATCTGTGTATCTGTAATTGCAGGTTGCGGAAATAAAACCGAAAAATATGTCCAGAGCGCGGAGGCTAAGACAGAAGAGAGGAAAGAAAGTGATGATGCGGAATCAACACCGATCTATACTGCGGACAATGATGATCCCAGCGATAAGATAGGAGCAATTGGAGATGTCGATGTTGATAAAGGTCTTTTTGATGTCACGATAACGATTCCTAAGGACTTTGCCGGGGATACCACGCAGGAAGAACTTGATGAATCAGTTAAGGAAAAGGGCTATAAGTCGGCAACTCTTAATAGTGATGGCAGCATAACTTATGTGATGACTAAGGCGCAGCATAAAAAAATGATGGAAGAAGTGACTGAAAATCTAAATGAAACACTTGATGAAATGGTTGGATCAGAGAATTATCCAAACATTACCGATGTAACTGCGAATAGTAATTTTACGAGCTTTAAGGTTACGACAAAAAATGAAGAACTGGATATGTCTGAATCCTTTGCAATACTGGGATTTTATATGTTTGGCGGTATGTACGCTGTATTTAATGGTGAAAGCGTTGGAAATATTCATGTGGAGTACATTAATGCGGATACCGGAGAAGTAATAAGTTCATCTGATTCGGATGATATGGGTTCTGATTCTGAATGAGGTGTTGTGCAGGCGGGGGATTATATTTCCCGCCTGTATTTGGATCCAGTGTTGATGGAGGTGGTGAAATGAGCGGATCAGGGTATTCTTTGGATGTGATTAAAAATGGAAAAGGCAGACTTGAAGAATATGAGGAACTCCTTATCAGACGGGACCAGCTTATAAGAGAGTGCGGCTCTTATATGACTGCTTTTACACAGGAATTCGGAGAGCTGATCACCGCAAACTTCGAACTAAAAGTTGAGTGTATCAAAAAGAAAAAGACCATCAGTTATTGCCGGCGGAGAATGAACAGAGGGCTTGCTATAAACAGTACCCGTATGCAGGAGGAAATCGAGCAGGAGATGACGCTGTACTACACACAGCTTAACGAGATGCTGAGAGATACTGAGAGAGCGAAGAAAGCAGGAACTATCAGTGAGTTCAGACTCATCTGTTCAAAAAAGATATACCGCAGACTTGCTAAGATACTGCATCCTGATATAAATGGAAAAACCGGCGAGAATGAGACACTTAAGGAACTGTGGGAAAGAATCTCAGCAGCATATCAGAGAAGCGATGTGGATACGCTTGAGGATCTTGAGGTTCTGGCTCGAAGAGCGATGGAAGATCTTGGTGATGATGCAGTTAAGATCGAGCTTGATGATATCGAAGAACGGATAGAGCGTGTAGAAAGGCAGATAAACGAAATACTGACTACAGAGCCTTATATTTACGGTGAACTTCTTCAGGACGAGAAGAAAAAACAGGCATATAAGGAACAGCTTCAGGCAGAGCATGATGATTATGAGCAGTATCTTGAGAGTCTTACCAGAACTCTCGATCAAATGCTTGGCGAGGGAGGCGTTAAGGTGGTATGGAAAATGAATTAAAGGTTGGACAGCAGAATATGGTCTCCCTTGTGAGCAGCAATCCTCTTGGTGATATTATCAAGCCTCTCAGCCATGAAATACTGCTTTTTGACTCGTATGTGGCCGGAACGACGCATATCGAAGATGAAACAGTCTTTGATGATGTCAGTCCGGGGAATAAGCTGATACTTCAACGCGAGCCGGAGAATCGTTTTGATGAGAATGCCATTCTTGTGCTTGACGAAAAGAAGCGGAAACTGGGTTATATCCCGGAAAAAGATAACATTGTGTTTGCGAGACTTATGGATGCAGGAAAGTATCTGATCGCAAAAATCAATACTTACGAGCCTAAGGGAGCTTTCAGGCAGATTAATATCAGTATTTATCTTGTTGATTTTTGACGTAGTGAGTGTAATAATATTCCCTCAATCGTCGATAATGTGCTATATCAGTATTATCTTATGTTCGTATGATGTGGAGGGGAAATATGCCAAAAGGAACTAATCAGAAGTTTAAGCTGTATTATCTGGCTAAGATCATGACTGAGAAGACAGATGATGAGCATATGATCACTATGGCAGAAATCAAAAGTGCTTTGGAAGAGTTCGGAGTTACAGCTGATCGGAAGAGTCTGTATGACGACCTTGAAGCGCTTAGGGTGCTTGGTATAGATGTTATAGGTGAAAAGATTGGACGTCAATTTTATTACCATGTCTCCGGAAAGAAGTTTGAGATTGCGGAACTGAAACTTCTAGTAGATGCCATACAGTCCTCAAAGTTCATTACAGAGAAGAAATCTAATGAACTGATAAAAAAGCTCACGAGCATGGCAAGTGATTATGAGGCTGCACAGCTCAGGCGTCAGGTTACGGTTCAGGGTCGCGTAAAGACAATGAATGAAAGTATCTATTACTTCGTGGATGATGTTCATAATGCTATTGCTGCAAACAGGCAGATCAGCTTTGAATATATGAAGTGGAATATAGAGAAGAAAATGGTCCCACGCAGGGATGGAGCTTATGTCGTGAGTCCGTGGGCGCTGACTTGGGATAACGAGAAGTATTATCTGATCGCTTACGATGACGAATCTGAATGTATCAAGCATTTCCGGGTAGATAAGATTAAAAGTGTGCAGGTTCTTGATAAGAAACGCACTGGTAAAGCGGAGTTTAAGGTGTTTAACCTGGCAGATTATTCCAAGATGAACTTTGGAATGTTCGGCGGTGAGCCTACGAAAGTAAAGATTGCTTTTTCTAATGATATGGTTGGTGTATTTATTGACAGATTTGGAAAAGATATTTCCATAAATCCCGCAAAAACCAAGGGTTGGTCTGAGACAATCGTTAATGTAGCGATGAGTGACCAGTTTCTGGGATGGATATTCGCACTCGGAAACAGAGTTAAGATCCTGGGACCGAATAGTGTTGTAGATATTTATAAAAAAGAGCTTATGGAATCGTTAAAAAACTACGATTAATCCAGACTTCTGCCTCTGGCATTTTGAGGAGACAGCCTATGAATTCGAATAATGAACAAGATTCATTTGAAATTAGTATAGATGAAATACAGAAAATTATAGATGAAGAGAATGAAATCGAGATCGATCTTGATGATTTTACTTCATTTATTGAAAAAGCTGATTTAGAACTGTATAAACTGAGAGAGAAATATAGGGCATTAATGAGTCTGGCTTTGTCAGAATGTGATTATCACAAGGCTTTTCATTATGCCAAGAAACTAAAGAAGGTCGGATATGCTTTCTATAAGTCTGAAGTAGATGCCTGCTATGAGAAATGTGCAGTCAATGGGGTAGTTGAATCACTGATTTACGAAGCCGATAAATACACAATCAGAGAAAATGGACGCATTAAGCCGGAAGCATTCAGATATTTGAAAAATCTGTCTGCATTAGGATATATAGGCAGTTTTCGCTGGCTGGCAGACTGTTATTACTTCGGGATAGGATGCGAGACAGATAGAAAAAAGGCGGAACGGTTGTACTTTGAAGGAATGCTGTTTGCGAATAGTGATTATTGCCGTGATAAATATGCACGAATACATCCTGACCTAAAAGAATACAAGGGTGATGACCTAATAATAAACCTTATAAAAAATATTGTGTTCGGAAGATATAACGTTTGTGATAATGCGCGTTCAAGAATCGCCGAATTGATACTAGATGGATATATTAAAGAGTATAAGCCTGAATCTGCAGTTGTTTTGTTAAAAGAAGGATGGGTATCAGGAGGTATTGACTATTTGCGGCTTGGAGATTGTGTACTAAATGGTATTGGAGTCGAGCCTGACCTACTTGTTGCAGAAAGCATATTGGAATATGCTTTAGGAGAGCTGGAGTATATAGTGAATAATTTTTCCTCTGAATATGCAAGGAAAGCGATGAAATATTCATATCATACAGAGCAGGATTACCTTGAAGCATATGAAAAAGCAAAATCTCTTTTGAAAAAAGTGCAAGAGAGAATAAAAACACTAAACGAATGTGGATCGATTGGACATGTTTGTACGGATATTGATCAGGAAGACAGATATTCCGAGTGGCGGGACCAAAAGCTGATGTTCATAAAAAGAGCAGATATAACTATATAAGATCTATTAGGTACGTTAAAATCGTGAATGAGAGCAGATGATTTTAAGCTGGGGGAGAAAAGAACGCGGTAGCGGATAATATCGGCTCCCGATGTGAACGGACTGGCGTTAGAAGAAGAGGCATGTAAATATGTTCTGGGATAAAATATCAACATTATACGATCTATTTGAAAATGTATATAACCATAAGGTTTTTGCTGGGACAGGCAAAAAAGTAGCCGAGTTTATCGATTCGACAGATGAAGTACTTGAATGTGCATGCGGCACCGGGGCTATAACCGTGTGCATAGCCGAAAAATGCAGAAAACTTATAGCAACGGATTTCGCATCCGGAATGCTCAGGCAAGCTGTAAAGAAATGCAGAAAGTACAGAAATGTGAGTTTTAAGCGTGCTGATATTACGAATCTGAAATTTAGGAATATCCGGTTCGATAAAGTGGTGGCTGGAAATGTGATCCACTTACTGCCTAATCCAGAGATGGCTCTGGCAGAACTTGATCGGGTAGTAAAGCCCGGAGGAAAAATAATTATTCCTACATACATTAACAAGTCAAAAACTTCTGCGGATTTAGGTATCAAGTTTATAGAGTTGTTGGGGGCAGATTTCAAAAAGCAGTTTGATCTTGAGTCCTATAAAACTTTCTTTGAAGAAGTGGGATACGATAACGTGAAATACCATATTGTTAACGGAAGAATGCCATGCGCTATTGCAGTGATTGAAAAATGATTTCAACCTTAAATATGTGATACGAAAATCTGAATTCGTAAAAAGTATTTAAAAGAACTTATATTTAGGAGTACTACAACGCTTTTATTGGTAGATGTACGCCACCATGCCATACATAACAAGTGAAAATGAACTGTTATGTTATCTATCTTTTCCATTATTCTATCAGATGTTAGAACATACGAAGTATATCATGCAGTATAAAGAGGTATCTCGGAAATATACTGGTTGAATCTGAACAATTCGAGGATACAGAATCATTTTTGTATGCACTTAGAACAGCCAGCTGGAACGATTATTATACATTGATGACAAATGGTTCACCCGGATACAACCAAATCTGGCAAAACTATTATAATTTCGCTCTCAAACAGAATAATTGATTAAATTTTGAGTTAACAGGAACAAAACCTCCTTGGAAGGCATGACAGCAAAAAATTGTAGACAGAAGTAATGGAACGGCTGTGGTATTTCGATAATAAATATAAGAGCACTAAGTGGAGTCACAAAAGAAGTGAACTCCACTTTTTCTTTGTGTAGTACGCTATTTTTTACAAAGCAAAAAATGTAAAAATGGTAAAATACATCTAGGACACTAGGAGGTATTTCGAATAATGCAGATAAGAACTGCAAGTATGAACGATCTGGATGCTATAGCAATGGTAGAAGCAGAATGCTTCCCTTCTGCTGAAGCAGCGACAAAAGAAGAATTTAAGGAACGACTCCGTTATTATTCAGATCATTTCTTACTGATGTTTGATAAAGAAAGGCTCGTTTCTTTTGTAGATGGATTCGTGACCGACGAAAAAGATTTAACGGATGAAATGTATAGCTGCGCTGAACTCCACAACGAGCAAGGTGCGTGGCAGATGATTTTTGGAGTTAATACCGTACCCAGTTACCGAAATAAAGGGCTGGCTGGCAATCTGATAACAAGGTTCATTCTAGATGCAAAAGAACAGGGCAGAAAAGGCGTAGTTCTGACTTGTAAAGATGGATTGGTGGATTATTATTCAAAATTTGGTTTTAAGAACGAAGGAGTGAGTGATAAATCCAATCATGGCGGGGTCAAATGGAATCAGATGCGTTTGATTTTTTAAAGGTATAATAATCATCCTGCGTACTGCATGGAGAATAGATGTAAAAATAAAACATTTATCGCCTCCATTTTTCAATAACCCCTGCGTAGGAACTGCCCTTCTTTTTCACAAATGGCTTTATTCCAAGATTAAAAATCACTCTATGGATTGCAGTTTGTAATAATGGTTTCTTATTATCAGAGATATTTTGTAGAAGTTTTTCGGCGGATTTTCGGCATTTTTTATCATATACTGCTGGTAATGCTTTGGTATTAAACGGTACCGTAACAGTGAGCTTTGAGCTGAGAATCCCACCGGAAAACAATACAAGATCATTCAGCACTTTGCTTGTTGTAGTGTTTCCATAATTCTCACCGGTCGCCACAGTTATGCAGTACTTTCCCTTAAGAGCCTGTTCAATTACAAAATGCCCACGATCAATCATATCTTTCATAATTCCGGAAACATTACTCGCATATGTAGGAGAACCTAATATTACACCATCTGCACTCAATATTTCAGATACAATATATTCTGCATCATCTTTTATATAGCATCGTCCGGTCTTATAACACGAACAACACCCTCTGCAATGAGCTATATTCATGCTGCCAAGATCAAAAAATGATACCTGCGCTCCGTGCTCAATTAAATATCCTTCTAAACAATGCAGGATACCTGCGGTCACTCCCTTTTCCCTTGGGCTTCCATTTAATATAAGAATCTTCATAAACCTTGCTAAACCTGAATTTTCAGCTCAACAACAAAAAATTGTACCTATATATTCTTTTAACTAAGAATAATATACGATTATCGTTAATATGGCAATTCAGCATATACTGATGATAATTAATCATTATAAATGCATTTTCCGGAACCGATATATTTTATGTGGCAGCTTTATGGATAATAAAATAGAATATCCGGAAATCCTCAAGGAGCCTTGCAAAATGATTAATCCAACAAAATCCCAGTCCCGTTTGTAATGAAAGAATGCCCAAAATGGACTATGTAAAATATCAGAAAAGAGGTTCAACTAATTCAGGTGCTATAGATATATTTATGGGAGTTAAAGACAGGTGTTGGGCTTGAGATGCAACAAAAGAACATATCGATCAGGCATAGAGGGAATGGGGATGAGAAGGATTGAAAATGGTTAGAAATGGTGAAAAGACGTTAAAAAATGTAAGTTGAGTGGAAATATTTCAGGAAGTTAACGAACAAAGTTGGGATCATGTGGATTGACATGTAGTACTAAAAAATGATACTATATAAGCATGAATAAGAAGCATCAGAAAACGTATGAAGCAATATATACCGATCCTGTAAAGGCAAATATTCCGTGGTCTGATATAGAGGCATTGTTTAAGGCGCTAGGTGCTGTCATCTCTGAGGGCAATGGGTCACGAGTTCGGATTGAGTTAAACGGTGAGAGGGCGGTCTTTCACAGACCTCACCCTGAAAATACTACGGACAAGGGGGCTGTAAAGTCTGTTCGAAAGTTTTTGGAGAATGCAGAGGTAGAGATATGATGAATTATAAGGGTTACATCGGTAGGGTTGAATATGATGATGAAAATCATGTTTTTACAGGAAATGTTATAAATACTAGGACTGTCATAACATTTCAGGGAAGTACAGTAGATGAGATTGAAAATGAGTTTAGGGCATCAGTAGAGGACTATTTGGAGTGGTGCAGAGAAGATGGGGTTGAGCCGGAGAAACCATATTCAGGAAAGTTTAATGTCAGATTTTCGCCGGAACTTCACCAGCAGGCTGCGCTTGGAGCAAAGCTTTTAGGAATATCGCTTAATAGTTTTGTTGAAAAATCAGTCAGAGATGAACTTAAAGTAATGAATGGCTAATGACATTATTTAAGATACTAATGCACAGTTTTGTGGAAATGTGCGAAACGGTTTTTCATCAAGGTCTTTGATGATTAGTTTTTTATAGATTCATAAACAGCTATAAGATCATCATTCGTCCCGACCGCTTGAAGCGGGTTTTATGTCTCCATTCCGACAAAATAAAGATTATATTTAATTACATTTTTTCAAAGACTTAAAAGGCAAAGACGACGCGTGAAGAAGCGTGTGGTCTTTGCCTTTTTTAATACAAATGAACTTTTTTGAATGCTAATTTTTATGTATACAACACCCGATATTAGAAATGACTGTTGAGAATACTCATAATAATTGAATATATTTTCGGAGGACTGAATAAAATGAAGGGAAATGTGAGACGGAATTGGCATGTTAAAAAAGTGAATGCTGTTATTCTTGTGTTTATTCTAAGTTGTTTAGTTTTTTCCTTGCCTGTTTATGCAGCTAAAGAGTATCAATTAAAGACGAAGATAAAGAATACTGTCAGGGCAGTAGGTGAGTATAAGAATTGGGAGGGAGTCTCTAATGTTTCCCAGTTTATTGGCGCTGATGGGGAGTTTTGGTTTGCATATGATGGGAAGACAGACGTAACGGTCGTGAGTACTTTGGATGGAGTTATAAAGAATAAGGTAAGACTTGTTAAGCAGCATGAGACTTTCGGTGCGGTGTGTGCAGATAACTTAGGGCATTTTTATGTTGTCACAGGAGAAAAGAATACAGGGAATAATGAGGACACTGAGACGGTGTTCATTACCAAATATGATAGTGGTGGTAATGTAATATCTACCGTAGGAAACAAGGGCGATTCAAGTATCAGTTATTTTATGGAGGGATTTGGTACAAAAGCACCATTTGATGCGTCAAATTGCGATATTGATATTAATGGTAAGTATCTCGCAGTTAATTATGGCCGGACTATGTACAATGGCCATCAGAGTAATTCTGTATGGATAATAGATACCGATACAATGAAAACTGTTAAAGTGCCGGAGGACGAAAATGTCGGTACTGGTACGTTGGATATTCCTAATAAAGCAAGTGACATATACAGCAGTCATTCTTTTGCGCAGAGAGCTGTAAAGTATGGGGCAGGATTTCTTTTTGCCAGTGAGGGCGATGCATACGAGAGGGCTTTTACTATAAGTCAGTGGAATCTGAGCCAGAATTATATCAAAGAGGAAGATGTGTTCCATTTTTGGATCAAAGAGGGATCGTCCGCGGATATGAGTATCGTCAATAATAACTATGCGCATATGGGTGATATCGCTGTGTTGTCTAATGGAAATGCCGCGTTTACTGCTACATCGGTGAAGTCTATGTCTTCATTGGCTGAAAACGAGAATGAGCAGATATTTCTTCAGATCTTTAAGCCGGATAGTGATCTCGAGAAGGAAAGCGGTTATGTGACAAGTGGTGAAAGAAGCGGAATGTCTGGAGTAACAGGAACTGTTCCTGTCACAGATCATGGTATAAAGTGGATTACGGATGATGACAAATTTTTGTATAGGCATCCGCAGTTAGTGAGTTCGGGTGATAAGCTTATCCTTTTGTACGAAAAGTGTGTAAAAAAGACACAAAAAATAAAAGGTGTTTATTATATGATTCTTGATTCATCCGGGAATGTTCTCCAAGATAGTAAAAAATTTAAGAAGAGTGCAAGTCTGAATCCGTGTGAACCACCGGTATGTATAAATAATTGCGTTTATTGGGTTTCAAATAAGGCAAGTAAGAAGGGAAAAATGTTTGTTTACAAGATAGATATAGCGTAGCCTTGTGAAATGACAAAGGTAAATGATCGTTTTGAACGATCTTGTACAGTGGTACTGTAAAAAAAATACGGAAGCATTTGATTTATTGTGCGGATGTATATATACTGAAGAAAAAACGACGCGGGAGTGGTTGGTATGTTAAAGAAATTCAGCGTGGAAAATTTCAAAGGCTTTAAGGATAAGATAACCTTGGATATAGGGTCGCCCAGCAATTACGCTTTCCACTCGGAGATTATCGAAGGGAACTGTATAACCAAGGGAATCATATATGGTATCAACGGGTGTGGAAAGTCAAACCTCGGACTTGCAATCTTTGATGTGATTACACATTTGACTGAGAAACAGAAGCTCTTACAAAGCTACGACTTCTATCTCAATATGAGTGGACGGAAGTCATTTGCCGAGTTTGAGTACACATTTGTTTTTGACGGGCATGAGTTGGTTTATAAGTATTCCAAGACTGATGTTGATGCATTGAGACAGGAGAGTCTGTCTATCGATGGTAAAGAGCTTATATATTATGACTTTCTCGCTAAAGACGGATTTACCCTGTTGGAAGGCTCTGACACCTTAAACATATCGATCAAAAACGAAAGTCCGATATCCCGTGTGAAATATGTAAGCAGCAATTCGATTCTTGCAGATAATGAGCAGAACAGTGTGTTCAAAAAATTTATAGATTTTGTGGATCGTATGCTTCTGTTTTATTCGCTGGATAACAGAGGGTATGAAGGATTCATGAATGGAACGGAAGGAATTGTTGAGGGAATATGTAATGCGGGAAAGGTAAAGGACTTCCAGCAGTTTTTGAGGGAAAATGATATAGAGTATGATCTGTATGAACGAGAAGTTGATGGTAGAAAGGTGATTTACTGTCACTTCGATAATAGGGATGCAGACTTCTTTAAGATTGCATCCACTGGAACCAGATCACTTGCATTATTCTATTATTGGTACATCCGTATGAGGAAGGCTTCATTCGTATTCATTGATGAGTTTGATGCGTTCTATCATTTTGAATTATCAGAGGGTGTACAGAAAAAGATTAATGGGATTTTGGGAGTACAGATATTTACCACTACCCATAACACGGATCTCATGAGCAACGATCTTCTCAGGCCGGATTGCTATTTCCTTCTGAAGGACAACAGTATCAAAGCAATCTCAGAGCTGACGGAGAAAGAACTGAGGCAGGCTCATAATCTTCAGAAAATGTATAAAGCAGGTGCGTTCAATGGCTGACAGAGACTATAAGGCGTTTATAGTCGAAGGTGAGGCCAGGGAACCTCAGATTATTGATAATATCTCGAAGGTGTTCTTTTCTCATGGCAACTTCAAGATCATTACACTTCCGGCAGGTGAGAACATCTATATGCTTTGGAAAAAGTTGAAGACGGATGATTTTGATACGGATATCATTGAGGTCTTAAGAGAAAGTAACGATGATATCAGTAAGCAGCTGGATGGGTTGTCGAGGGAGGATTTTTCAGAGGTTTACCTTTTCTTTGACTATGATGTGCATCAAACTAATTTGGGTAGGGAATATGATGTGGATGTAGTAAAACAGATGCTTGAAAGCTTCGATAATGAGACAGAGAACGGGAAGCTGTATATCAGTTATCCAATGGTTGAGGCTCTAAGGGATTATAAGCCCGGTATTTGCGGAGACAGAACAAACTGTTTTGTGAAGATCACTGACATAAAGGAATACAAAAATGCTTCTGCCGTTCGTGCAGTTTATCCGCATTTCAAAGAGTATGATTATGAGATATGGAAAGATATCATAGACATATTCGTAATGAGAGTTTCCTGTCTTTTTGGGGTGGGTGATACATTGGAGTATGAGAATTATTCCCGAAAGATCAATCCGTATGAAGTATATGTGCTTGAAGAGAATGAGATACAAGTGGAAGGAGTTTTTGTACTGAGCGCATTTCCTGAGTTTCTTTTGGATTATTTTGGCCAAAAGCTTTGGAGAAACTGCGTAAGACACAAGAAAAATCATCGGGAGCAACAGTGTTTTTAAATTTTTGTTTTCTGCACCTGTCTCTAATTTTTACAATTGCATTAACCGATATTAATGCTCAGATTTTGTGGAAATGAGCGAAACGATTTTTTCATTAAGGTCTTGGCTGATCAGTTCTTTAATAGATTCATAAACAGCTACAAGATCATCATCCGTTCCGGAAAGCACAGTAGAAAATTTATCATCATCTCTTGCTTTGGAGAGTACAATCTTTAAATTTTTGGCTTTAGTATGATCTAATTCGTCACCAATCAATAGAGTTTTAGGACGGGCACTAGGTGTGGCGATAAAGCCTAATGTGCAAGAACCGTCAGATGATGCAAATGTACACAGAACAGTGTTCTTGGCGAAGTTCTCTTCGACAAGATTAGACGTTGTGAAAAGACTGGTAATGAGCGGAAGAGATTTGATTTTTCGTCTTATAGAACCCTTTGACTGCTTTTCATCTTGACCATGTATGGATAATTCGAAATCGGATTCGTCCAAAGTACCGTTCAGACATTTATCAAAAAATGCTGCAGCGGATAAATTGGTAGAAACACCGACAAGATGAAGATAATTGTCTCTTTCTGCCTGAACAATATAATATGGAGAACTTTTAAATGCGTCAGAAATAAGAAGATAGTCCCGACATACATAGTATGAATAGTAATCTGGCGCGATGTTAATCGCTGCATTTTTTACGCGGGTTTTAAAACTTATCTGTTCTGACATTAATTAATCTCCAAACAAAACAAAAGGGGGTGGATTAACCACCCCTTTGCTTTTTAGCAGTTATTCTCTGCAATGGGAACGGGTTTTAGGTCTCCGTCCCGACCGCTTGAAGCGGGTTTTATGTCTCCGCTCCGACAAAACAAAGATTCTCTTTAATTACAATTATATTGTACGCTTGGATGAGTCGAAAAGCAATAGATTTTTCGTGTTTTCTCGTTGCTTTAGGAATAAGAGAAATAGTTCAGAGCATTGTTTTTGCTTGAGTTTATGGGCACTTAAATGACATTCCGCATAGTATTGCTGTATGGAACGCCTATATCATGTAAATACTGCAGATTACTTAAACTATTGGAATTATTTTTGTTGTTTATAAAGACATTTAAGTCTCGGAAAAGGAATGTTAACTTCTAGGTCAGTCGGAGGAATTATTTCGATGGGGGTAGATGAAACTGAAATCATAAATTGCTATAACGTCGGGACAATTTATACAGATCAATCGACAAATAATGATAGGCCGTATGTTGGGGCAATAGTAGGTATAGAAGAAGGAAGATATGAAGATGGTACTTTAATAAAACAGCCAATTAAATCAATAAAGAACACGTATTTTTTGGAGAATGGAGAACTTAAGGCTATAGGCTATTTTGATGAAAGGCTATCAGAGGATAATTTCTCCTATAGTTCTTTGAAAAATAGTGATTTTAGAAATGTATCTGTTTTTAGAGATTGGGAAATGGAGAAGTTGTGATTACCGGGCAGGTAAAATCCGGAAAGACATGGATAGATGTTGGTACATATACTGTTCATGTAGTTGTACCCAAAATCGATAAGACGATGATTGATGTATTGTCTTCGCGAGGATGGGTAAGCATAAGAGACGTGATCAGTAACGAAACTCTTGTTCCGTCAAAAATAGTATCATTGAAGCAATCAGTTGCCATTTTTGATGAAGAAAAAGATATGCTTAAGGTTGGTTACGAATATGGGACTTCAAAAATAACCGCATACTTTGGCAGCGGCAAGGATGCAGCAAAATACAAATTTACGGTTAGAGTTAAGAAAGGTGATAAATTGAATGATCCGACAGCAGTACTAAACTCACTTAAGAATAACAATTCGCCGGAATAAGCTCATCGTTGTTCTTATGGGTTTCGATTTTATGAAACCTATGTTTTCTGCTCCTGTCTCTAATTTTTACAATAACATTAACCGATATTTAAGACAGAGTAATATACTCTGTCTTTTCTGTTTTTAGGGAAAAGATACGGTGGTTGGCAAGGGAACGGGAGAGGTTCTATTGTCGGTAACAGCGAAAGATACTCTGCACGGATTGGAGAGTCCACAAATAAAAGATGAGGCTAGGAAGAGTATGAGTTTAAAGGGAAAGAGAATCAAAAAATTCAGAATGAAAAAGGCGGCGCGCAGAACCATAGCGTCACTGCTCATGGCTACTGCCCTTATTGTAGCGGCAATTCCTGCACCGGGTGTCTCTGCGGCAAGTAGTACGACAGAGTATTGGTCGGATGGAAATGTCGTGCTTGAATTTAATTTTTATAATCAGTCAGAAGCACGTGTAACCGGCTATACCTATGATGAGGATGGAGAGTATTCTGCAAAAGAGGATATTTCAGAGATATCCATTCCTGCGACAGTAAGTTTTGACACAAATGATGATGGAGAAGATGATTTTCCGAATATTCCGGTGACACAGGTTACGTCTATTTCTGCAGCTGTAAATGGTAATTCATCTGCGCTTACAAAAGTTGATATGAGTTCGGCATCCAATCTTACATTGATCGGATCAGGAGCCTTTTCAAATAATACTGGATTACAATCAGTTACTTTTCCGTCCTCGCTTGTAACGATAGAATCTAGTGCATTTGAGGGATGCACTGCGTTGGAATCGGTAACTATTCCATCAAGTGTGGAAACCATAGGGGAAAGCTGTTTTGAGAGCAGCGGTATAACAAATGTAAGAATAGAAAGTTCAAATCTTGGTTATTTAGCCAGTTATGCATTTGCAAATTCGTCTCTGCGTACGCTTGACTTTTCAGGAAATTGTACGACCTTTAATGAGCATATTTTTGAAAACTGTACGGAGTTAACTACTGTTACGCTTCCATCAAATTTGCAAACGTTGGGGGCAAATGATTTTAACGGTTGTTCTGCATTAACATCAATAAGTCTGCCAACGACATTACAGTCAATTGGAGCGAATGCATTCTATGACTGTTCAAATTTATCGTCTGTAAATCTGCAGGATACGCAGATAATAGCAGTTCCGACAGGTTGTTTTACAAGCTGTGTTAAATTGGCATCAATCGAATTACCAGAAACCTGTACAAGTATTGAAAGTGATTCGTTCTCTAATTGTACAGGATTGATCAGGGTTAAGCTGCCCGGAAGTCTGGACAAAATTCCTGATGGTGCATTTACAAGCTCTTCCGGAATTACAGACTTTACATTATTAAATAATGATGGTCGTTCAAGCTCATATAGCGACTGGGATTATGATGTGGATGTTAATACGGATGGATCTATAATTACAGCTCTTTCCGGACTTACGGTTAGTGCGTTTAAGTATTTTGACCGCTCAAATCATAATTCTGACTCGAGTTTTTATTCAAAGATATATAAGTACTGTTACGCAAACGGTATAACCTTTAATGATCTGGGTGGAAGCAGCGAAGAAACTACAGATGGATATACGATCGATGCTTCCGGTATGATCACAAATGTTTCATCTTCAATCTATGATAGTGAAATGACGATTCCGGACGAAATAGGTGGAACAACGGTTACAGGCATTGCAACAGGTGCATTTGAACCTAATGAAGTTATTACAAAAATCACGCTTCCTTCATCAGTAACAACACTTGGAGATAGTGCCTTTGCAAATCAGTCGGCGTTAGTTAGCCTGGTAGCACCGCAAAGCTTCGATACTTCAAATATCGGATCAAGTCTCTTTACCGGTGTAAATGAGAACTTTGCGATTACCGGTGTGATAAGTGCGGATAACGGACTTTTCCGATATGCAATGAATAATCAGATAGCCACTGATACAGGCACGTATAAGTATATTCCGTTCCATAACGTAACGTATGGAGATGATGGATATTACTTGACTGTAAATAATTTAACAACAAATCCATGGGATAGTGGTGGAACTACGACACTTACAGGATATGAGCCGCAGTCAAATTTATCATCACTTACGATTCCGTCAGGAGTAGAGGAGATAAAGCTGTCAACAACCACTTCTCTTGCAAATAACGGCAATCTTACAACATTTATAGCTGAAGACAATGGATTAAAAACCATAGATGCCCAGCAGTTTGCAGGAGATTATAATCTGACAACTGTTTCTCTTCCGGATAGTATTACATCGATAGGAACAGCGCCCTTCCTTGGGGATACTGCGATAACAAGTTTCTCAATAAATGCTCCGGACTTTGGATACACCGATGGAGTATTGACGGGACCTGATTCCAATGGAAATGCAAACCAGAAGATAATTGAAGGCATAGGATCGATACAGTCCTATTCCGCACCGAACGGTATAACAGAGATTGGTGAATATGCATTTGCAGAGCTTAATGCGTTGACTTCTGTTACCATAAAGAATGGAGTAATAACAGAAATCCCCGAGCACTGCTTTGAAAATACGACTTCACTTACAACTGTTTCACTTGGTTCGTCTGTTAATAGCGTTCGTGATTATGCATTCACACGTATAGGGACACCAGCAAATGTATATGTGGGAAATGCTGGGGTTAATTATTCAGATCAGGCATTTTCAGGAAATGACTACAATAGTCAGCAGTATTACCTCTACGGAACAGAGGCTAGTAGTTCTGATGCTACTTATGTTCTTGCTAATAATAGTAGTGCAGATGGATTATTCTGGAAAGGTTCCGGAGTGAACCCTGACGATGATCCTACAGAATTTGCAAATAACTGCTATGCTGTTGCCCTGACACAATTTAAGTATGATGGAACATCGGCAACCTATACAGTTAACGGCGGAACAGATGATAGTGCGGATTTTGTTGTTGTAGATAAGAGAACGGAATCTTTTGTTGATCCATCGTTCTATACACCTTCAAGCACAACGATAACTGTTGACTCTGCAAACAATGTAACGATCAATCTGGCTGGAGATGGCGTAAATTACTCCACAGATACGATCGAGTGTACATTTACAGTAATCGATACGTCCGGCGGCAGTGGAGGCGGAGGTGGCGGTTCTACATCAGGAAACAGCATCTCATTCTCAATAGATGCGCTGAATCCTGATATGTTTACATACACAGGTGCCGCTATAGAACCAATGCTTACGGTGCGACTTACCTCTAATTATGAAAAGATCCTGAATCAGGGCGTAGATTACAGAGTTGAGTACACGAATAACTATTATCCCGGAACTGCCACAGCAAAGGTAATAGGTATAAATAATTATGCAAATGCAGAGTCAGCGGAGATAAACTTCTATATCAGGCGAGACATAGGTCAATGCACGATTGAAGTTGAAAATGCGGCATATACAGGAGAACTGGTACAGCCGACGGTACATGTATTTGACATGGAGACGTCCACGAAGGAACTTACTAAAGACACGGATTATGTAGTTGTAAAATATGAGAACAATGTAAAAGTATGTACTAAAAAGGCGGTAGCTTATATCGAAGGTATAGGAAGCTATACCGGAACTAACTCCGGAAAGTTCTCGATTTACAAGACTGGATCCAGCTCGTCCAGCAGTAAGTCAAGTTCGTCCAGTTCAAGCAGCTCTTCATCTTCAAGCTCCAGCAGTTCGAGCTCAAGTAGCTCGTCCAGCAGTACATCCAGTTCTTCTAGTTCGGCAACGACAGTTACTCAGAATACTGTCACACCGACACCGAGAACAAATACACCGGTTACGACAGGAACTTCAGTGCCGGTAGATACAGGTGGTACAGGACTCGGAGATGCAAGCGGAACAATTGAAGGAACGACAGACAATTATGTAGTTAAGATTACAAAGTCAGATGTAGCCGATGCAGAGTTTGAGGATGCGCTAAAGGAGCGTTACGGAGATCTCAGCGGATATCGTTACTTTGCAATGGATGTCAGTCTATATGATTCGTCAGGCGAGACTAAACTTGATAATCCGCAGGGTGTGTCAGTAACACTTACAGTTCCGATTCCCGAAGAATTGGCGCTGTATGGCGGAAATAACAGGGTGGCAGCGGTTAGTCATGATGGTGATCTGGAGAATCTGTCCACCAGATTTACAATGATCGACGGAAGTCCGTGTGCAACCTTTACGGCGACACATTTCTCGCCCTATGGTTTCTACGTAGACGTAAACAATCTGTCCGCAGGAAGTCTGGACTCCACACCAAAGACAGGTGATCCCATCAGTCCTAAGTGGGTTCTTTCTATCGGACTTGCAGCACTGTCAATTTTCTTATTCTTAAAAAAGGATCCGGTATCAGATGCGAAAACAGCAAGAGCATGAGCATAAACTAAATATGCTCAGGGCGACCGGAATCATGACGGCTGCCGTACTTGGTGCGGCAGCTGTTCTTGTAATATTTCTGGTAAAGCCCGGAAGATCACAAGCAGAAAGTTCTTTTAAGATTGATGGAAATGGCACGCTCTTAAGCTATGACGTGAATGACGGAATGACACAGGTTGTTATCCCGGATAATGTCACGGCTATAGGAACAGGTGCGTTTCTGGGGGATAGTACGCTCGAAAAAGTAAGCATTCCTCCGAGTGTGAAAGTCATAGGGGAGAAAGCATTTTACCGCTGTTCAAATCTTTCGGAAGTCCATATACAGGAAGGGACGGAAGAAGTGCAGGACAGTGCTTTTGGTATGTGCATAAATATGAGCACCGCATCGCTTCCTGCATCACTTAAGATCATGGGAGATGGTGTATTTGCAGGAGATTCTTCACTCTATCAGGTGACACTTGCCGAGGGAAACAGTGCATTTTTCCTAAATGACGGTGTTATATACAATAATGACTCAACGGAGATCATACAATTTGTTCCCGGAAGAAAAGGGGATACTTATGAGATGCCGTTTACTGTGACATCGATCAGACCCTATGCATTCTGGGGCGCGTACAACCTGAAAAAAGTCTATGTATCAAATCAGGTGACAGAAATACCTTATTTTGCATTTACAAATTCGGCCGCACTGGAATTTGTATTTTTTCCAAATTCTGTGCTTTCGGTTAAGGAGTATGCGTTCCGGGATTGTAAAAAGATGGTGTACGTAGGAGCAGAGAGCTCATTAACAACGGCAGATAAGAGTTCTTTCGAAGGTGCGGAGAACCTTACGGCAGAAGTGGGCGTAAGTAAAGCTGACGCAGAAAAGAGATACCTTGAATTATCGTCAGGTCACGGTGGATCGCGAGACGAAAACTCCGGTGGGGCGGATTCGGATGATATGGTAAATGAAAACGGCACTTTGGCCGATAAAAATAGTAGAATAACCGGTACGCCATGGGGAATAAGTGCTCCGTATAAGGAGATAGATACGTCAGACAGCAATCTCTATGGGTATGGAAAGATCGTAGGTGGAAGTACACTTATAATGCCTACGGGAAACGTATCGGGTAATTCTGTATCCGGAAATTAAGAGAATTGTACTTTAATGATGGAAGTGCTGCAATACAGGCAGTTTTAGATACATCATTTCAGGGCTTATGGAGGGAATGATATGAGAAACCGGTATTATCGAAAAATGATCGCATTTTTGATCGCGGCCAGTATGATACTGTCCGGGGCTGTTCCTGTATATGCAGAGGAAATACCTGAAGCTATCGCTTCATCAAATTCAGTAGCTGCCATTGATGAAGCGGATAAAGCAGGGATTGATGAAGAAATGACACAAATTGATGAAGCTGAACCGGAATTAGTGACCGATTCAGATGATGCGTCAGTTGCATCGTATGGCGCCGCAGCAGATTCCTTTGAGACTAGGATAAGCGAGGTAGAAGGAACGGTATCAGAGGGCGAGCCGCGAATGGATGGTGGAGTGTATTGGTATTTTACAGATGCTTCAAATAAAACTCTGGTTGTTAGCGAAAACAAAGATGCAGGAAGTTCTGCGGGATACATTGATGACTGCTCATGGAAACCCGGTGATGCAGTAGGAAAAGGAAACTGGTTAAATGAATATGCAGGTACGATTGAGAAAGTACAGTTCATAGGAAATATAAAGAGAATAGGCAATTTTGCATTCGCTGGATGTACGAATTTGATTACAATTGTAGTTCCAACGACATGTGAAGATATAGGCTTTGCTCCCTTTGTGAATTGTTCGAGTTTGGGATCGATAAGAGTTGAAGATGAGAATAATTCAAATTTTAAAACAGAGTACAACAATCGCATATTATATAAAAAGGCAGACCAAAGTGGAACAAACGATCATAAGGAATTGGTGTGCGTTCCGGGATATTACTCAGGAACTTTAACGATTCATGATGAAACTGAAGAAATAAAAGATTATGCTTTCGTAAATTGTTCCTCAATAACAAATAGAGTTACTATTCCAAAGAGTGTTAAGACAATTGGAGAAAAAGCTTTTTATGGATGTACAGGAATTACGGAACTAAGAACAGGAACAAGACCCGGAACAGGTGAAGATAAGTCGCCTAGTCTGAATTCGATAGGGAGTCAGGCGTTTTATGGATGCACACGAATAAAAAAGATTTTTCTTCCGGATACTTTAAGAAGTGAGGGACAGGTTTACGATGATTCTTTTTCTGGATGTACAGGCGTGAAATATGTTGTGTATTATGCAACAGAAAATGAGGGGGATATAGATGAACAAGTAAGACAATTAAAAATTCGATTTGCAAATGCCGGAATAAATATGTCGACAGAGAATATATGTTATTGCCCGTACGGTTATTGGGTTGTTTTCTTTGATCCGGGCAATGGAACCATGACAAAAACGGTGTCAGCGGTGTCGGCTGATAAGGAATATACACTGGAAACTCCGGAATATACTGGATATATATTTAATTATTGGCATTACAAAAGCGGTCATTCCACCAAGATACATAAAGGAGAGACGATTAATTTTTCAGCTGATACAGAGCTGGTTGCAGAATACTATTGCGAATATACGCTGACATTTACATATGTCTCTATGAACGGTAATGATACCGAAAATGTTACGAAAACCATTACAGTTAGTAGTGGTACAGTGCTAGATGACTATAAAGATAAAATAAATAAGATTGTTCCTCCGGAAATAGACACAGGTGATTTTAAGGCCTGGAGAAGTGAAAAAAAGAAAGCCTTATATGGGCCAAATGCAACATCGGAAATATATGCATATTCCCGTTATGGTGAGATTCGTCAGGATGATACCTTTACAGCAGTTTATACGAATAGGTATGTTGTAAAGTTTTATGCGCCTGATGGTGAACTTCTAAAGACACAGTATTGCAAAGCAGGAGCTAAGATAACTGGTTTTGATGCCGTTTCACAAAATGAATACTTGTTAAATAACTATCCTGAAGACCGTTATGATTTCAAGGGGTGGTATAGAAGCAATGGTTCTGTGAAATGGTCTAAGGAAACGCCGGTTTATCAGAACCTTGAATTGTATGCAAAATATAATCGCTTCATAATAGTTACATACAATTATATGTATGCATATGATGGAGTTAATACTGTAAAAACTATAAAGCACACCTATAACACTGACCTTGATATAGCTGTAGCAAATGACAGAGAAGGCTATGAGTTCCGGGGGTGGTATGATCAACCGGACGGTAAGGGAAATCTTTACGCAACGAGGATTCCAAATGCCAGAAAAGATTTGGAGTTATATGCCTACTGGGTGCCCAGATACAAGGTGACGTTTTATAAGTTTGCATCGGATGATCCTGATAATCCATATGCAGAAACAGACTATATCACGAGTGGTAATAAGATCTATCTGCAGATGCCGGATGCGCCGCATTTAGATGGTCATGCATTCACCGGCTGGTACACAGAAGACGGAGAAATGGTTACCGGTGCGTATGTTGTTACTCAGAATCTGAAAGTTTATGCAGAATTTAAGGAAGGTTACTTCAACATTTTCTACTATGATGGTGATGACCAGATAGATACTCAGGCTGTTCTTAAGGGTGATACCATCAAGGAAAGTACAGGAGTCGGTGTTCCTACACAGCAGATGCTTGAAGATATCGGATTTACCAAGCGTGGTTACACACTTATCGGCTGGAATACAAAGAAGGACGGAAGTGGTGAAGATATCACGGATGATTATGTTGTAACAGGTGACATCTACTGCTATGCACAGTGGTATGATGACCCGAATGAAGAGAATTATATTTATTATATAGTTTCCTTCAATTCCATGGGCGGCTCAGAGGTTCCGTCACAGAGAATCAGTGAAAATGGTCTCATAACAGAACCTTCAGTACCTACGCGCTCACAATATAAATTCCTTGGCTGGTATCGAGATACCAGTTATGCAGAACAGTGGGATTTCAGCAAGGATGTTGTAACGAACGACATGTATCTCTACGCCAAGTGGATGTCATGGACCGATGAACAGGAGGCGGAACGTCAGGACAATCTCAATGGAATTTACTGGGTAAAGATTATAAAAAATCAGGAAGTTTCTATCGCGAGCTACTTTGTGGGAGCAGCAAAGCTGAAAGCTGAGGACAAAAAGATCGCAAAGGTGAATTCCAAAAAGAGGACAGTAAAGGGAAAGAAAGCCGGGAGTACTCTTATCACAGGAACTTTTGCGTCAGATGCAGAGGCAAAGTCTGTAAGACTATTTGTTTACAACCAGACGATCTCGCAGATGTCTGCGGTCAATACCCATACATCGATGAATGCCATTGACCATCTCGCGTATCCTGAACTTTTGCCGACTACCTGGAAGAGCACAAATGCAAAGGTAGCGAGCATCGATCCGAAGACCGGTGAGATTACTGTAAGAAAGCGTGGAACTACAAAGATAATTGCTTACTATGGTAAGATAAAAGTAACAGGAAAGCTCGTATGCGGTGTACCTCAGTTTACCAGAAAGTATATAAGGATAGTACCCGGACAGACGAAGAAACTTCGTATAAAGGGTGTAAAGGACTATACAATAGTGAGCTATAATTCTCCGAGTGCCAATGGACGTCAGATAGCAGAGATTGATGCAAATGGAATGATCACAGGTATTAATGCAGGAGAATCGACCATATCGGCAAACGTATTGGGTGAAAATATTTCCTGTAAACTATTTGTACAGCAGCCGTCTCTTGCAACGACGAAGCTCGCGATGAAGCTTGATACGACGAAAAAAATTAAGCTGAAGCATTGTAAACTGCAAGTGGTTGAGTGGCAGTCTTCCAATAACGGAGTTGCATTTGTGGATCCGACAAATGGTACGGTATATGCGGTGGGTAAGGGAACCGCAACCATCAGGACAAATGCCGGAGGCGTGACTAACACTATTGTTGTCACGGTAACGGAGCCCGTGAAATCCACGAAGGATACAACTACCAGGAAAACAAAAAAATAGTAAAGGCATTTCAAAAATCCCGTCGACTAAAAATCGGCGGGATTTTTTCTATGTTTTTAAACGGCAATGTTCCTTTTTCTGTTCATTAAGGTTGACATAGCGGGTATAGTTGCATACAATGGTACAAATGGTTTAATGCTTTGACGTGCTAAAACGACACAAGATAACAGTGGGAGATCTTTGCCGTAACATACCAGAGGAGTTATGAATGGAAGAAAAGGACAATATTCAAAAGGACGTAAGTGATAAGTATTCGCTTCGTGGTCGCGTTTACCAGCAGCTTCGTGATGATATCCTGAATGGAAAATATGCTAAGGGCGATGAGCTTAAAGAAGTTGCGATCGGAGAAGCGTACGGCGTAAGCAGGACACCTGTAAGAGACGCATTTCATCAGTTGGAGCTTGAGGGACTCATAAGGATCGTTCCTAATAAAGGTGCAGTTGTGGACGGTATATCTGCCAAAGATGCGGTAGACATTTATGAGATACGTTCCAGACTTGAGGGTCTGGCTGCCAGATGGGCCTGCGAGCACATCACAAAGGAACAAAGGGAACAGATGGAGGAAATCCTCTATATGTCAGATTTTCATGCCGGCAGGAGCCATTGGGAAAAAGTGACGGAACTGGATTCTTCGTTCCATGAGCTGATGTATGAGGCATCGGGTTCAAAACGTCTGGAAATTCTCTTAAAGGATTATCACCAGTATGTACATTCTATGCGCATGCTTTCTCTTTCAAAAAATGATCGCAGTCGTATAAGCAATGATGAGCACAAACTTATAGCGGAGGCGATTTTTGGAAATCGTCCTGATGATGCGGAAAAATTTGCACATCAGCATATTATAAATGCACTTGATAATGCGTTAAATAATGGGCTTAGAGAACAGATAGGTTACAGTTTACACGTAAACGGAGCATGATATTATGATGACAGGGTTCAGATATTAACCTATGGTACAGAGGAGGAAAAAATGGCAAAAATTCAGATGACGACACCCCTTGTTGAGATGGACGGAGATGAGATGACCAGGATCATCTGGCAGTATATTAAGGATGAGCTTTTAAATCCATTCATTGATCTCAAGACAGAGTACTATGATCTTGGTCTTAAGCATCGAGATGAGACAAGAGATCAGGTAACTATAGAGGCGGCAGAAGCTGCAAACAGACTCGGAGTAGCGGTTAAGTGTGCAACTATCACGCCTAACGATGCCCGCGTAAAAGAATATAGTCTCCACGAAATGTACAGAAGCCCGAATGGAACTATCCGTGGTATCATGGATGGAACAATTTTCCGTGCTCCGATCCTTGTAAAGGGCATAAAGCCTCACGTATGGAACTGGGAAAAGCCTATCACACTCGCTCGTCACAGCTACGGTGATGTTTATAGAAATACCGAGATAAAGGTTCCCGGTGCAGGAAAGGCAGAGCTTGTTTTCACAGGTGAAGATGGACAGGAGATCAGAAAGACTATTTTTGATTTCAAGGCACCGGGTGTCATCCAGGGTATGCACAATCTTGACGGATCTATCGAAGGATTTGCAAGAAGCTGTATGAACTATGCGCTTTCTGTAAAGCAGGATCTGTGGTTTGCTTCAAAGGATACTATTTCAAAAATCTATGACGGAGATTTCCGCGATATCTTCCAGAGAGTATATGATGAGGAATTTAAGGATAAGTTTGAGGCAGCGGGAATCGAGTACTTCTATACACTCATTGATGATGCAGTAGCAAGAGTCATGAGAAGTAAGGGCGGATTTGTATGGGCATGCAAGAACTATGACGGAGATGTAATGAGCGATATGATGGCATCAGCCTGCGGATCCCTCGCAATGATGACTTCTATCCTTGTAAGTCCTGATGGAAAGTACGAGTATGAGGCAGCACACGGCACAGTACAGCGCCATTACTATAAGCACCTTATGGGTGAGGAGACCAGTACAAACTCTGTAGCAACTATCTTTGCATGGAGCGGTGCACTTCGTAAGAGAGGCGAGCTTGACGGCATTCAGGAACTCGTTGACTTTGCAGATAAGCTTGATAAAGCAACTCTCGACACGATTGAAGCCGGCGAAATGACAGGAGATCTGGCAGCTATTACAACTCTCACAAATGTAAAGAAACTCAGCACCCTCGACTTCATCAAGGCTATCAGAAAGAGACTTGAAGCTTAATTGAAATGAATTGACGGAAGCGGTGAGAATATTTCCAGCGCATCTCAGGAACCGACACTACGGTAAACTCTCCGCTAACATAAAATAAGGCACACAGGACATTCGCTGACGTATAGCTCTTGTCCTGTGTGCCAATTTTATATAAGCGGCATATTTTACCTGTGCGGTTCGAAAAGAGATACTTATGGAAATATTTCTCGCCGCTTCCTGTGTAGTAGTAAAGTTTACGAATTTCAGCGTGGCGGGTCAGCATCACGTATGACGAACATTGGAAGCGGAGGCAGGAAGCGCGAGCATAGCTCAGGTGCGAGAGTCACTGTTTGAGGTTACTTTGTGCATCGCACGAAGTGCATGTGAACAAAGTAACCGAGTTGACGAAGCGCCTGAAGATAGGCGGCGGAGCGCTGACAACGGAGCGACGGTTCGGAATACATGATGCTGATCCCGACACGCGTCAATATGTCAAAAAATCATTACTGTCCCAACTCTTCCTGAAGCGCCTCCCACTGTTCCATAAGCTTCTCGTTTGCAGCGGCAAGTTCTTCCTGCTCACGGGCAAGCTCAGCACATCTTCCGAGGTCGGTAGCGATCTCTTCCTGCGACAAAAGCTCATCGATCTCAGCAGAACGAGTCTCGTTCTTGTCAATTTCTTCCTCACATTTTTTGATCTGATTCTGAATCTTTCGGATGCGGGCCTGTTCAGCCTTTGCCTCAGCCCAGGACTGAGCACTTCCGGTATTACCTGATGACTGGGCATCATTATCTGAAGGAATTGAGACTGCAGCCTTGTGCTCGGAAGCTCCCTTGATCAGAGAACCGGTCTGGGACTCTGTACCAAGGTAAGCCTTCGTCAGTTCATCCTTCTTAGCGAGGTAATAATCATAATTACCGATGTAATTCACGATCTGCTGATTAGTCAGGTCAAGGATCCTTGTAGCAGTGCGGTTAATGAAATAACGGTCATGGCTTACGTAAAAGACTGTTCCCTCATAAGTATTCAGCGCATTCTCCAGGATTTCCTTGGAAGTAATATCCAGATGGTTCGTAGGCTCGTCAAGGAGCAGGAAATTAGCCTGGCTAAGCATCAGCTTTGCAAGGGACATACGACCGCGCTCGCCACCGGACAGATCGCCGATAAGCTTATAAACATCATCACCGGTAAAGAGGAAAGCAGCCAGTGTATTACGGATCTTTGTATTATCTAGAGACGGAAAAGCGTCGCTGATCTCCTGAAAAAGAGTCTTTTCGGCGTGAAGAACCTGGTGCTCCTGATCGTAGTAACCGATCTTTACATTAGTTCCGAGTCGGAAAGTGCCGCCGGAAGCAAGCTCCATATGGTTCAAAATTTTGAGCATCGTAGTCTTTCCGGTGCCGTTGTTGCCAATGAGAGCTACACGCTCACCTTTCTTGATCTCAAAAGAAATATTACTGAAAAGCTCATTATCCGGGAAAGACTTGGAAAGTCCTTCAACTGTCAGAACGTCTTTGCCGCTTTCGATGGAAGGTGTGATAGTGAGGTTCATCGCATCGTTCAGATCCTCGGGCTTTTCAACTCTTTCCATTTTGTCCAGCATCTTTTCGCGGCTTTCTGCGCGTCGTATGGACTTTTCGCGATTAAACTGCTTGAGTTTACTGATAACAGCTTCCTGATGCTTGATCTCGGCTTCGGACTTCATCCATGCCTTAAGCTGCGCATCCCGGAGCTGCTTTTTCTTTTCTGCATATGCAGAATAATTGCCGGAGAAAGTGCGTGCTTCTCCGCGCTCGATTTCAACAACCTTTGTGACGATGCGGTCGAGGAAATAACGGTCATGCGCAACGATAAGTACAGCACCGCTGTAATTTCTAAGGAAGGTTTCGAGCCACTCTATAGATGCGAGATCCAGGTGGTTCGTAGGCTCATCGAGTATGATGAGGTCGGGTTTCTGCAGCAGGAGCTTACCCAGAGCGACACGTGTCTTCTGACCGCCGGAGAGGGTATTGATGATCTTATCAAATTCGTCTTCGGAAAAACCAAGACCTTTGAGTACGCCTGTGATCTCGCTCTTAACGGCATAACCGTTTCGCATTTCGAAATCGTGCTGCAGAGCAGAGTAGCGGTTCATTGCTTTTTCCAGATCATCGCCCGACAGGTGCTTCATGCCCTTTTCGAGATCACGGAGTTCCTGTTCTTCATCGAGGAGATCCTGCTTTACCGACAGGAGTTCCTCATAGATAGTGTGACCGCTATTAACGGCTTCCTGCTGGGAGAGATAACCCCAGGTTGCACCTGATGAGAAAGTGATCTCTCCGTCGTCAGTTTCCATGCTGCCGGTGATGATCTTAAGCAATGTGCTTTTTCCGGCACCATTTACACCGACAAGAGCACATTTTTCTCTTTCTTCAATATGGAAAGAGCATCCCTTTAAAATGTCTTTTCCGACAAAAGCCTTTGAAATGTTATAAACCTGGAGAAGCATAGTAGTATCCTTTTTTCTAAGTTGAATAGCCATACATTGATTGACTATTAATTAACAATTCATTATACTTGATAAAGAATGAACGGTAGATTATCATATGTAGTCATTGCGTTACAACTAAGGGCAATTACGTCATTGTTTGTAATCCAAGGCAGACAGAAAAGATAATAGCACATATCGTCGGCTAATAAAAGCCGTATAAGTGTTGAAAAATTAAATTGAAAGCGGGACAGTAAAGTGACAGACAAGCAGATATCAAGGGCGGTAATTCGGCGTCTACCTAGATACTTTAGATACCTGGGAGAATTAAAAGATGATGGGATCGAAAAGATCTCCTCGCAGGAACTTTCCGAAATAATGCACGTAACAGCATCACAGATACGTCAGGATCTCAATAATTTCGGCGGTTTCGGACAACAGGGATATGGGTATAATGTCAGCTTTCTCTATGATGAAATAGGAAAGATCCTCGGACTGAATCATACTCACAGCCTGGTGCTTATCGGAGCAGGTAACCTTGGCCGGGCACTGGCAGGTTATGTGAATTTTGAGAAACGTGGATTCATAATGAAGGGCATTTTTGATATTTCTTCTGATGTGATCGGAGATACCATAAGAGATATTCCGATCATGCCGATAGAAGAAATGCCTGCGTTTATTAAGGAACACAATATAGATATTGGTGTGATCGCTATTCCAAAGACGGCAGCGGTGGCGGTTGCAAAGACCCTGGTAGATTGCGAAGTACGTGCGATCTGGAATTTTTCTCACATTGATCTGGACGTACCGGACGATGTTATAGTAGAGAGCGTACACCTTTCCGAGAGCCTTATGAGACTTTCGTACAATATCAATGTTTACAACAGCGAGCACGGAATCTGGGAGGATGACTGAGCGTAATGGCAGAGGATCAGTTTAAGGAGGCGGTGTCGAAAAACAGAATCCCGACACTGACACTCGACAATAAGTGGCACCGGCTTCTCCAGGAAATAGGAGAAACGAAGGAGATGCGCCGCCTTCAGGATGAACTGAATGATCTTATAAAGCGTCAGGGAAAGATAAATACCGAGGAAAAAGATCTAAAAAAGATCAAAAATAATCTCATGTCCGAAATTATGAAGAATAAAAACGGAACTGAGAATGGTGCAGACAAGCTGGCAGAGAAAAAACTGGAAGAAAGCAGCCGTCTGATAAATGAGATCAATGAGAGACTGGAAGAATACTATGATGAGATGAAGGATCTTCCAAAGATGATCGACGAGGTCAATAAAGAACTGATGCTCCATACCATGAAGCAGAGCTATGATCTGATAAAGGATAATACGCGAGATATCGAGGTCATAGGTGCCTGGATCAAGGAAATGAGGGTAGAACTTAAACGCAAGATCCTTGAAAAGCAGCACATGGAACTTGTAAATGTGGAACTATACTCTTATATGCAGGGAATATTTGGACCGTCGGTCGTAGATCTCTTTGATATTCACTATGATATCGAGGCAGAGCGTCTGGAGATCATTGCGAGAATGGAAGCTAAGAGGGAAGAAAAAGCCCGCCAGATCGCAAAGGAGATCAAAGAGGCCGGAGAGAACGAGCCGGAGAAATCAGACGGTAAAGAAAATAAAAACAGTTCTGAGAAAAAAGAAGAACAAAAAGCACCTAATAAAGCTGATGAAACGTAGGGACGCAAATATGCAGTACATACTTTCAAAAGATGAAATGATGATGGCCGACAGAAAAACATCTGAAGAGATGCATGTTCCGTCGGCCGTTTTAATGGAACGGGCCGGCCTGAAGATAGCGGATGAGGCAGAGAAGATACTGTCACAGGGAAAAGGCGCACAAAAAAATAGACGGGATAGCAGGACACTTGTGGTTTCTGGCCCGGGAAATAACGGTGGAGATGGCTTTGCAGTAGGAAGGATACTGATGGAGCGGGGATTTGCTGTTGATTTTGTCCTTGTTGGTGGAGAAGCGAAGACATCACCGTTGGAAAAAGAACAGATCCTTTCAGTGAGAGCATTTGAGCCGGAAATAGAGATCGTGGACACAGTCCCGGACAGAGATTATGCGGTGGTGATCGACGCAGTTTTTGGCGTGTCTCTTTCGAGAGATGTTGGCGGCATCTATGCGAAGGCTATTGATAAAATAAATGAACTGAAGGAACGGGGCGCATATGTGATCGCTGTAGACATACCTAGTGGTATAGATGCGGATACCGGAAAAGTCATGGGAACCGCAGTCAGGGCGGATCTGACTGTGGCCTGTGCTTTTTCTAAGATCGGTGAGATCATGCTGCCGGGAATGCTCTACGCAGGAAAGCTCGTCACAGCAGAAATAGGTATCACAGAGAAGTCGCTTGGCGCAGAACCAAAGTTTTCTTCATACGAGGAGGATGAGATATGTCTGCCTGACAGGAAAAGCGACTCAAACAAGGGGACATACGGAAAAGTGCTTCTTATTGCCGGTTCTCGTGATATTGCCGGGGCAGCAGTATTAGCGGCGAGAGCAGCGCTGAAAACAGGCTGCGGCATGGTGAGAGTATTCACTCATGAAAATAACAGGACAGTTATTCAAAGCACTGTGCCGGAAGCGTTAGTGACCGTGTGGAAAGAAGATGATGGTGACGAGACGAAGAGAGCACTGTCAGAGGCCATAAAGTGGAGTACAGCCCTGGCGATCGGCCCTGGTCTCGGAACGAGCGCGGAGGCAGCGGAAATACTTGAAAATGCGCTAAGTGATTGCGTAGAGCGCCCGGTAGTGCTGGATGCTGATGCGTTGAATATTATTTCAAAAAACAAAGATCTGTTAAGATCAGGAGTTTCGGAAAAAGTTATAACGCCTCATGTAGGTGAGATGAGCAGACTTACGGGGCTTTCAATTCCTGAAATTAAAGATGATCTCATAGGAACAGCACGGTCATTTGCGGAGAAGAACGGTCTTACCTGCGTCTTAAAGGATTCAAGAACTGTAACTGCTTTGAAAGACGGCTCTGCTGTAATAAATCGCAACGGAAATAACGGTCTGGCAACAGCCGGAAGCGGTGATGTTCTTACGGGGATCATAGTTTCTCTGATCGCACAGGGAGTTAGCCCGGAAAGGGCAGCGTCTCTGGGTGTGGCTCTTCATGGAAAGGCAGGAGATAAAGGAGCAAAAGAATTTGGCTGCCACGGATTGCTTGCAAGTGATATAATAAATGCCGTGTATTAAAATCTGGTAGTATTTTGACTTGAATTTAATGGAGCTGGTGCTCCGGAATGCGTGAGACATTTGAAAAAATACGAACGTGTGGCAGCGTACATCGATCTGGATGCAATTCATTTTAACCTTGAAAGCATGCATGGAGGGTTGAAGACCGGTACAAAGATGCTGGCTGTGGTCAAGACAAACGGGTATGGTCACGGTGCAGTTGAAATCGCGAAGGAAGCGGAAAAACTTGATTATCTGTGGGGATACGCAGTGGCTACGGCCGAGGAAGCAATGGAGCTTAGGCAGTTTGATATAAAAAAGCCCATTCTTATCCTCGGCTATACATTTCCTGAGACATATCCGGATCTTGTGAGAGAGGATATCCGTCCGGCAGTGTTCAGAGCGGATCAGGCAGATGCGCTTTCAGCAGAGGCTGTAAAACAGGGAAAAGAAATTCATATTCATCTTGCGGTAGATACAGCCATGAGCCGTATCGGAGTCAGACCGGATGAGAGTTCTGTTGAACTTGTAAAAAAGATCAGTTCTCTTCCAAACGTTGATTGCGAGGGTATTTTCACTCATTTTGCAAAGGCGGATATGCAGGGAGAAGATCCGACAGATGCTCAGATAAAGAAATTTTCTGATTATATTGATCTTCTTAAAGAAAATGGTGTCGATTTCAAGATCCATCATTGTTCAAATTCCGCAGGTCTGATCCTGTATAAAAAAGCAAATATGGATATGGTGCGTGCGGGCATTACGCTTTACGGACTGCTTCCGAGCACGGATGTATCCTTTGAAAGAGTACCTTTACGCCCTGTACTTGAACTTAAAAGTCATATCGTTTATATTAAATACATTGAGCCTGGAGAGTCGGTGAGTTACGGAGGAACCTTTACCGCTGACAGTCGTATGCGTGTAGCGACGATTCCGGTCGGTTATGGTGATGGTTATCCTAGATCTCTCTCAAATAAAGGCTGGGTACTGATCAGAGGTAAAAAGGCAAAAATACTCGGAAGAGTCTGCATGGATCAGTTTATGGTGGATATTTCTGATATTCCTGAGGCGGAAGAAGGTGATCTTGTTACACTGATAGGTCGTGACGGAGATGAAGAAATAACTGCGGAAGTTCTCGGAGATCTTTCGGGACGGTTCAACTATGAACTTGTATGTGACCTTGGCAGACGCATTCCACGTATTTTTTTGAAAAACGGAGAAGTGGCTTCGGTTAGCGACTTTTTTGATCAGCATACATAATTAAAACAGCGGTATATGTTATCACTAAAAAAACTATTCAAAAAAGAAAAACTGAATGAAGATCAGATCATTTCCATGGTGAATGAAGGTCATGAGAGTGGTGTCATAGAAGCGTCGGAAGCGGAGATGATAACCAAGATCCTGGACTTCGGAGATAAAGAAGCTCAGGATATCATGACACACCGTGAGAATATCATAGGTCTAGAAGACAGCCTTACGCTTAGTGAGACTGTCGATATTATGTTGGACGGAAATATTTCCCGCTATCCTGTGTATGAGGATAATGTGGACAATATAATCGGGATCCTGCATTTTAAGGATGCGATGAAAGCCAATGTTCATCAGGAAAACCGTCAAAAGACCTTAAGGGAGATAGATGGTCTTCTGATGGAGGCTCATTTTATTCCGGAGACACGTAAGATTGATTCTCTTTTCCGGACGATGCAGCAGAAAAAGATACACATGGTAGTCGTGGTCGATGAATACGGACAGGCTACAGGTATTGTCTGCATGGAAGATATCCTGGAGGAGATCGTCGGAAATATTCAGGACGAGCATGACAATGAGGAAACCCAGATAAGACTTCAGAGAGATGATACGTTTATCTGTGCAGGTCTGGCTTCGCTTGAAGAAGTAGGAGAAAAACTAGGTATAGAGTTTCCGGATGACGGATATGAGACTCTTAACGGCTTTATGACAGATAGATTAGGTCATGTCCCCAAAACGGGAGAAGATTTTGAAACTGAATTTTCAGGCTACAGATTCAGGATTGCCTACGTAAAGGGACGTGTAATTCAGTCTGTCAGATGCACCCGGCTTCCGAAAGAGGAGGCGGAGCCGGTTGACCCTGGACCCGGGGCGTCCGGAAATCATTCCAAAAATTTAGAAAGAAAAAATCTGTAGACCGGATCGGCATAAGACTGACCGTTACAGCTATGAAGCAAAAGGAGATTTACTATGTCAGGACATTCAAAATTTGCAAACATCAAGCATAAGAAAGAAAAGAACGATGCTGCAAAGGGAAAGATTTTTACAATTATCGGTCGTGAGATCGCAGTTGCCGTAAAGGAAGGCGGTCCGGATCCGAGCAACAACTTTAAGCTTGCTCAGGTTATTGCAAAGGCAAAGGCTTCCAACATGCCGAACGATACTATCGAGCGTGGTATTAAGAAGGCATCCGGTGAAGGCGCAAGCGTAAACTACGAATACTGCACATATGAGGGATACGGTCCTGCAGGCACAGCTATCATCGTAAACTGCCTGACAGATAATAAGAACCGTACAGCAGCTAATGTTCGTTCTGCATTCACAAAGGGAAGCGGAAACCTTGGAACTCAGGGCTGTGTATCTTTCATGTTTGATGATAAGGGACAGATCATCGTAGATAAGGAAGAATATGAAGGATCAGCAGATGACCTCATGATGACAGCTCTTGATGCAGGTGCTGATGATTTCAATGAAGAGGATGACAGCTTTGAAATCCTTACTTCTCCCGATGCATTTGAGGAAGTAGAGAAGGCTCTTAAGGAAGCAGGCGTTCCTATGGTTTCTGCAGAAGTAACAAAGATCCCTCAGAACTATGTTGATGTAACAGATGAGGATTCTATCACAAAGATCCAGAGAATCCTGGATCTGCTTGATGAGGATGATGACGTTCAGGCTGTATACCACAACTGGAACGAGTAAAAAACGTATAAAAAGCGATATGGAGGGGCCGGGATGTCTGAGAGACTTGAAAAGATCATACCGCAGCTTTTAACAAAGATTGATTTTAAAGAGGGTATGCGCAACTTTAAGAAAAAGTACTATGAGGACTTTTTTAAGGAGTACCGCAATCGTACAGAAGAAGTTAATAAAGAGATCGTAGCTATGTATGATTCAGCTGATAAAGATGAAGAAATGCAGAGTGCAGCGCTTGCGTTGATCTCTTATGCAAAAAGTGAATATGAAAAGGCAGGAATGTTCAAGAAATCCACAAAACTTATGGATATGCAGTGTATGATGGTTTTCTATGTACTCCCGTCTCTTTTATCAAACGGACACCCGGATGATGACAGGATCTTTGCGGATACTGTTACCGGACAGTGGAGAGCTGCATTTCCGAAGTCACAGATCAGTGCAGCTCCCTATGAGGATATCTATAATGGATTCAGAACGACGATATTCGGATTCAATATAGAAAATATTTTTCAGAAAAATTAAAAAAGTGTCGATGTCATACTTTTGGTATCGGCATATGGAGGATATACATAAAATATGAACCTTTCTATGAAATATGAGAAGACTGACATTCAGTCGGAGCCGGAAAAAAAGGGCTTGGTAAGAAGGAGGTCCCTTCCGGAAGATTTTGTCCTGCACAGAAATATGAGGACAGAATCTCGTATTTCTGAAATGGCGAGGAAAAAGCCGGTTGAGCTCGTGACAGATCAAGAGGATGACTTTGATATTGATATACCGGATGATGATGACTTTGATCTAAAGATTGATTTTGAAAACTCACAAGACGCGGATACAGACTGGGATGATAGAGAGGTAATAAATGGCGCTTGAGGTAAAACTTGAGGTGTTTGAAGGACCGCTGGATCTGCTCCTTCACCTTATCGACAAGAATAAAGTTGATATATACGATATCCCGATCTCGCTTATAACGCAGCAGTATCTCGAATATCTGGATACCATGCGTAAAGCGGATATGGACATTATGAGCGAATTTCTTGTCATGGCCTCTACACTTCTCGATATTAAGTGTAAGATGCTGCTTCCGAAAGAAGTAAATGAGGAAGGTGAAGAAGTTGACCCGAGATCTGAACTTGTCCAGCAGCTTTTGGAGTACAAGATCTACAAATATATGTCCTATGAACTAAAGGACATGCAGCAGGATGCGGCACATTCGCTTTTTAAGCCTGCGACGATGCCGGAGGAACTGAAAAATGTAAAACCTCCGGTTGATTATGAAGTACTGCTAAATGGAACGACACTTGCGGCTCTGAGTCGTATCTTTCATGAAACCATGAAGAGACAGGAGGACAAGATCGATCCTATCAGATCTAAGTTTGGAAAGATCGAAAAGGAAGAGATCAGCCTTGAGGATCGTACCGAAGAGATACGCAAATATGCGGAGAGCAGAACATCATTCAGCTTTAGGGAACTCTTGACTGACAGTAAGGATAAATTAGCGATAATCGTTACTTTTTTAAGTGTCTTGGAACTTATAAGGCACGGCAATCTTAATGCAGAGCAGGATGGAGACGAGATCATCATTACAGTCAGAAAGGCGGCCTGACGAAATAAAAGGAATTGGAATAGAAGGAAAAGATGGAACAGAAGAAACTGAAATCAATTATAGAAGCGATACTTTTTACTCTGGGTTCGGCAGTTGAGATAAAGAAACTTGCCGAAGTTGCCGGTGTATCTATAAAAGAAGTTAATGATGCAGCTGCGGAACTGGAAAAGAAGTATGCAAAAGAGGACAGCGGTGTGATGCTGATTCATCTGGAGGACTCTCTGCAGCTTTGTACAAAAACGGAACTTTATGACTATCTCGTAAAGGTTGCAAATGCTCCGAGAACCTATCATCTATCTGATTCGGTTTTGGAAACCCTTTCGATCGTTGCTTATAAGCAGCCGGTTACACGTTTGCAGATCGAGCATATTAGAGGCGTTAGTTCCAGCCATGCGGTGGATAAGCTCCTGGAGTACAATCTGATCCAGGAACTCGGCAGACTCGATGCTCCGGGACGACCGATCCTTTTTGGAACAACAGAAGAGTTTTTAAGGGTCTTTGGAGTGCAGTCGCTTGAAGATCTGCCGCGCCTCAATCCGGAAAAGGTTGAACGATTCCGTGAGCAGGCAGAGTACGAGGCACTTTCGGAAAATGCCGAAAACGGTGAAGGAAGCGAAGATAATCCGATCCCGGTTGGGGTATAAAGCAATAAAATGTCAAATATAGAAGCACAGGATATACGAAGGAGTATATTCGGTGCTTCTTTTTATTTTAATGGACCATGGTCCATACGTGTATTACTGATCTTGGCCGACAGAACATCTTTATTGTCGTACATTCTTGCATAAAATCACGAAAGTACTATATAAAAAACATACATAATTACGACCAAAGAAGCCGAATGCTTTGTGTATACTCGATTGTTTTATTGAAAATGACTAAAATAGATGTAAAAACCTAAAAAATAGGGGCAAAATACATTAGATATGATGAATAATTGTATGTTAGAAAATTAACATTTGCGTTAACTGCACATGTTTTAGCACTATCTATTAAGATTTCTTTGTGGTATACTTACAATCGCGTAGGGTTTTTTGTTAAGGACATCTGATTCATATTTGTGCTAGTTGTACATATAGTTAAAAGATGTTTTATGGTTATACGCATTATGAAATATATTTATGGAGGACTGAAAGTATGAGCAATCTCACAACAAGCTCAGCGGGCAGAAGGATCTTGTCCCTGCTCGATGGAAACAGCTTCGTGGAAATCGGTGCCAGCGTTCAGGCAAGGAGTACAGATTTTAATGCGAAGCCGGAGGAGGCTCCGGGAGACGGTGTTGTTACCGGCTACGGAACGATTGAAGGAAGACTGGTATATGTTTACAGTCAGGATGCAGATCAGCTGGGTGGTTCTGTCGGCGAAATGCATGCTAAGAAGATAGTCAGTCTCTATGAGCTGGCGAGAAAGACAGGCTATCCGGTTATCGGACTGCTTGATTCTACAGGTATGCGTCTTACTGAGTCTACAGATGCTCTTGCAGCAGTTGGATCCATTTATAAAGCTATGTCAGAGTGTTCCGGTGTGATCCCGCAGATCACTGCAGTTTTTGGAAACGCTGGCGGCGGCATGGCTGTTCTTACAGAACTTTCCGACTTCGTCCTTATGGAAGAGAAGAATGGAAAACTCTTTGTACATTCCCCAAATGCTGTGGAGGGCAATTATGAGGAGAAGAAGGATACAGCATCTGCAGCATATAAGGCTTCTGAAGCAGGCGTTGTAGACGTAACAGCTGAAGGTGATGAAGTTCTCACAAAGATCCGCGAACTGGTTTCATTCCTACCGGACAACTGTGAGGATGAGGCATACCTTGAGGAGACTGACGATGATCTTAACCGTGCATCTGCAGACCTTGCAGGATGCGCAGGTGATACAGCACAGGCTCTTGTACGTATTGCTGATAATGGTGAGTTCTTCGAGACAAAGGCTCAGTTCGCAAAGCATATGGTGACAGGATTTATCCGCCTTAACGGATCAACTGTTGGTGTATTTGCTAACCGTTCTGAAATCCTTGGCGAGAACGCAGATAAGTTCAAGAATGTTCTTACAGTTAAGGGTATTAAGAAGGCTCTTAAGTTCGTTAAGTTCTGTGATGCTTTCAATATCCCTATCCTTTCCCTTACTAACGTAAGCGGATTCTGCAACTGTGAGTGCGCAGAGAGAAATATCGCAACTGCAGCAGCACAGCTCACAGCAGCACTTGCAACTGCTTCCGTTCCGAAGGTAAATGTTATCGTTGGTGAAGCATACGGTTCTGCAGCAGTTGTTATGAACTCAAAGGCAATCGGAGCTGACTATGTATATGCATGGAAGAGCGCAAAGGTTGGAGCTATCGACGGAAAGCACGCTGCTGAGATCCTTTATGACGGAGCAGACGCTTCTGTAAAGAGAGAGAAGGCTGCTGAGTATGATGCTCTGCAGGCAAGCTCCTTAAGTGCGGCAGCCCGTGGATATGTTGATACACTTATCGATCCTGCTGACACCAGGAAGTATGTGATCGGTGCATTTGAAATGCTTTATGGGAAGGATTCGATGATCCCGGATAAAAAACACGGAACAATTTAACAGAAAGGATGATATTTCATGAAAAAAATTATGAAAAAGCTGGCATTGGTCTCCTTTGTCGTATGCCTTGTCCTTTCAATGACTGCTTGTGGTAAGGAAGAAGCTAAGGTTGAGTATGATTCAAAGACGGTGACTTCCATTGCACAGTTTATCGCAAATAACCTTTACGGCGGCATCGATGCCGAGAATGGAAAGAAGATAGCAGAAGCCGATGTAGAGGATGCGGAATCAGTTGTTTCAAATATTGAATCCAGCTATGGACTCAAGATCGATGCAACTGCATTCCAGAGCGGATTTTCATCATATCTTTCCGCTGTAGATGAGATTGGTACTATTGCCAAGGTTTCTGATGAAGCAACAAAGATTACTGCGGATGAAGATGAGGTTATTGTTGATCTGATTCTTACAGGTACAAATAAGAGAAACGATGGCAGCGATAAGACTGCTGAGATGGAAGTGATCCTGTCAAAGAGAATGGCAGTTACCAGTGTAGCAGTCAATGTTGAAAAGACATTTCCGGAGAAACTTACAAATGCTGCTCTGAATACCGTTCTTGGTATGGGAACTACATTTGTAGTACTGATCTTCATAAGCCTTGTTATCTGGCTTATGGGTACTATCGTAACAAATGCTCAGAAGAAGAGCGAAGCTCCTAAGTCAGCTTCAAAGCCGGCTGCTCCTGCGGCTCCGGCATCAACACCCGCAGCTCCTGCAGCAGCACCGGCAAACGAAGCCGATGATCAGGAACTTATCGCAGTTATCGCAGCTGCTATCGCAGCATATGAAAGCGAGGCTACAGGTGTAAATGTATCTCCGGATACATTTGTTGTACGTTCTCTGAGAAGACGCTGATAAAGAAAATTAAAAATCAGAAAACTCGGAGATGCTTTCGCAATTCAGCTCTCCGGAACGAAAGGAATAATCATGAAAAATTATACTATTACCGTTAATGGTACAGCATATGATGTAACAGTTGATGAAGTTGGAGCAGGCGCAGCTCCTGCAGCAGCACCGGTTAAGAAGGCAGCTCCTGTACCGGCAGCAGCTCCTGCAGCAGCACCGGCAGCGGGCGGAGCAGCAGGAAGCATCCGTGTAGAGGCAGGTGCAGCAGGTAAGGTATTTAAGCTCGACACAAAGGTTGGCGATTCTGTAAAGAAGGGTGACACAGTTGTAACTATCGAAGCAATGAAGATGGAAATCCCTGTAGTAGCTCCACAGGACGGAACTGTTGCAAGCATCGATGTTGCAGTTGGCGACGCGTGCGAGGCCGGCACACTTCTTGCTACACTGAAGTAATTTAACGGCACTTTCTGAAACTGGAGGTTTCAATAATGGATTATATTGCGAATACGCTGGCGAATCTCGCAGCAGAGTCCGCATTTTCGACCATGACCTATAAAGAAGTTATCATGATCTGTGTGGCTTTGTTATTCCTGTATCTCGCCATTGTAAAGGGGTTCGAGCCTCTGCTTTTGGTACCGATCTCTTTCGGTATGCTGTTAGTAAATATTTATCCGGATATCATGCAGGAAGGTGGCCTTTTGCACTACTTCTTCATGCTGGACGAATGGGCTATCCTGCCGTGTCTGATCTTTATGGGTGTAGGCGCCATGACGGATTTTGGTCCGCTTATCGCTAACCCAAAGAGCTTTATCCTTGGAGCGGCTGCACAGTTTGGTATTTTCTCTGCATATTTCGGAGCTATCATGCTCGGATTTAATGACAAGGAAGCTGCTGCTATTTCCATCATCGGTGGTGCAGATGGACCGACATCCATCTTCCTTGCAACCAGACTTGGACAGACAGCGATCCTTGGACCGATCGCGGTTGCAGCTTACTCTTATATGTCTCTCGTACCGATCATTCAGCCGTTCTTTATGAAACTGCTCACAAATGAAAAAGAGAGAAAGATCAAGATGGAGCAGCTCCGTCCTGTATCAAAGCTTGAGAAGATCCTTTTCCCAATCATCGTTACTATCATTGTTTCGATGATCCTTCCGACAACAGCTCCCCTTATCGGTATGCTGATGCTCGGTAATCTTTTCCGTGAGTGTGGCGTTGTTCGTCAGCTTCAGGAAACAGCAAGTAATGCGATGATGTATATCGTTGTTATCATGCTCGGAACTTCTGTAGGTGCTACAACAAGTGCAAAGGCTTTCCTTAATGTAACAACTATCAAGATCGTTGTTCTTGGCCTTGTGGCATTTAGTTTTGGTACTATTGCCGGCGTTATAGTTGGAAAGATCATGTGCGTTGTAACAGGAGGAAAGATCAATCCTCTTATCGGATCCGCAGGTGTATCTGCCGTACCGATGGCTGCACGTGTATCTCAGAAAGTCGGTGCAGAAGCTGACCCGTCAAACTTCCTTCTCATGCATGCTATGGGACCGAATGTTGCCGGAGTTGTTGGTACAGCGGTCGTTGCCGGTACGTTTATGGCGGTATTCGGAGTAGGCTGATATCAGGATTTACCAGATTAAAAAGAAAAGACAGGTTTATCCTGCATTTTAGTGCAGGATGAACTTTACGAAAATTTTTGGAGGATAAACTAATGGCTGTTGAAACAGTAAAGAAGCAGGTCGGCATTACCGAGACCATTCTTCGTGACGCACATCAGTCTCTGATTGCCACAAGAATGCCGATCGAACAGATGCTTCCAATTCTCGATACAATGGACCAGATCAACTATCATTCAGTTGAGTGCTGGGGTGGTGCTACATTCGATTCCTGCCTGCGTTTCCTTAAAGAGGATCCGTGGGAAAGACTTAGAAAGCTACGTAAGGGACTTCCTCATCAGAAGCTGCAGATGCTTTTCCGTGGACAGAATATCCTCGGATACAGCCACTATGCAGACGATGTAGTTGAGTACTTCGTACAGAAGTCAATTGCAAACGGTATTGATGTTATTCGTATCTTTGACTGCTTAAATGACCTTCGTAACCTTAGAACAGCAGTTGAGGCTACAAAGAAAGAGAACGGTCATGCACAGATCGCTCTTTGCTATACACTTGGTGATGCCTATACTCTTGAGTATTGGGAAAATATTGCCCGTGATATCGAAAACATGGGTGCAGATTCCATCTGTATCAAGGATATGGCAGGTCTTCTCCTTCCGGGCGCTGCTTACGACCTTGTAACAGCTCTGAAGAAGGGATCCAAGCTTCCTATCCAGCTTCATACACACTATACTTCCGGTATGGCTTCCATGACATATCTCAAGGCAATTGAGGCTGGCGTTGATGTTATCGATACAGCAGCTTCACCTCTTTCAATGGGTACTTCACAGCCTTCTACAGAAGTTATGGTAAAGGCTCTTGAGGGATCGCCGTATGACACAGGCCTTGATCTTAAGAAGCTCATCGAAGTTGGTAAGCACTTCGAGCCGTATCGTGAAGAGTGCTTAAAGAGTGGACTCCTTAACCCGAAGGTTATGGGTGTAAACATCAATACACTTCGTTATCAGGTACCGGGCGGAATGCTTTCAAATATGATCAAGCAGCTCGGCGAGCAGGGTAAGGAAGATAAGCTTCAGGAGGTTCTTGAGGAAGTACCGCGCGTACGTAAGGATCTCGGTGAGCCGCCTCTTGTAACACCTTCCTCACAGATCGTTGGTACACAGGCTGTTATGAATGTCCTTATGGGTGAGAGATACAAGGTTTGCTCAGGTCAGACAAAGGATCTCTGCCGTGGACTCTACGGTCAGACAGTTAAGCCTATGAATCCGGAAGTTGTTGCAAAGATCATTCCGGGTGAGACACCGATCACAGACAGACCGGCAGATCACATCGAGCCGCAGCTTGAGAAGTACAAGAAGGAGATGGCTGAGTACGATCAGCAGCCGGAGGATGTACTGTCCTACGCTCTGTTCCCGCAGGTAGCTACAGATTTCTTCAAGTACAGAAAAGCACAGCAGGAGGGAATTGATCCTGCTAAGGCAGATACAAAAAATGGTGCATACCCTGTCTAAAACAGGCATTGAAACCTGATATAATGTAATTAAGAAACTCCTGTATTCAACATGTTTTGGGTACAGGAGTTTTTGCATTAACTTTTGTATACCTAAGGGATAAAACTTGCAATTCCATATCGACCGTTATAAAATTAAAATAATTGCACGTGTCGTATACAGCGGGTACCAATTTGTTGTCAGAAGGGGAAAACAGGTTATGCTATATACGAAAGGGTAAAATACGAGGGAGATGGAGGAAGACAGCGGAGCCTTCGCCGGTGTCGGGTAAATATGTCAAGGAAACAGACTATAACCAAAGAGAAACTGCTGGACAGTGCATTTGAGTTAGTACGTGAAAAGGGGAGTATAGAACTTTCCGCAAGACATCTTGCAGAAAGAGCTCAGTGTTCTACACAGCCGATCTTCCGCATATATACTAATATGGCGGAACTTGAAGATGATCTTTTTCTCAAGTGTGTAGGATATTTCTCTGATTTCTTTATTAATGCCGAGAGCATTTCTGATGTACCTTTTGTTGATTTTGGTATGAATTATATCAATTTTGCAAAGAAGGAACCGCATCTTTTCAGACTTCTTTTCCTGGAGAGCAATCGTTTAAAAAAGAGCTCCTATGATATCGTAAATGGTGGAAAGAACAACTTTGTGATCCGTGAGATCCGCCGTATACCCGGTATAAGCCCGGATGAAGCGGAATCTGTATTCATGAAAGTGTGGCTTTTTATCCATGGTATCGCATGCATGGTGATCCGTGATGACTTTGATATATCCGAGACAGAAACTATATCTCTTTTGATGGATATGTTCAGGAGAATATATGGAAGGGCTGTCTGAACGGATTCAAAATTCTGAGATGGAAGAGGAAAATCTGCTCTCTGTCATGCGCCGGCGATATGATGAGATGAGCAGAGGCCAGAAGGCTCTGATAAGGTATATATCGGCACATACGGATGAGACTGCCTTTATGACAGCTGCTCAGTTGGGGGCTGAGGTAGGAGTCAGTGAGTCTACAGTCGTCAGATTTGCCGGAGCGCTGGGGTATGATGGTTTTCCTGCATTTCAGAAAGAACTTGCTCATTTAGTCCGGACAAAACTAAGTTCCATAGACAGGATGGACCTGGCATACGGAAATGCCAGTCAGTCAGAGATAATCAACTCTGTATTAAAGTCAGACATAGAAAAAATCGCGGATACGATTTCTAACGTAGATGTAAAGGCATTTGAGTCCGCAGTAGAAACGATCCTTGCAGCTCGGGATATCTATGTGGTCGGCATTCGCAGCTGTGCACCCCTTGCAGGATTTCTGTCATTTTACCTAAATATGATGTTTGGTCATGTTCATCTGATTTCCACTAACAGCATGACAGAAGTTTTTGAACAGATGATCACAGTTAACGAAAAAGATGTTGTGATCGGCATCAGTTTTCCACGATATTCCATGAGAACATTGAAAGCCATGGAGTTCGCAAATGACAGAAATGCACATGTGATATCGATCACTGACAGCGTGCACTCACCGATGAATTTATATTCATCCTGTAATCTGCTCGCAAGAAGTGATAATATATCCATTGTGGATTCACTGGTAGCACCTCTTTCTCTGATAAATTCGCTGGTTGTGGCTCTCTGTATGAAGCGTACGGATCGTGTCATAGCCCAGCTCGAAGATCTGGAACGTGTCTGGGGTGATTATCAGATCTACAATCAGGACGAGATTGATTTTGTAGATGAAGATTCGATCCGGAATTATCCGAATACGATTTATGGTGGTAAATGAAAAAAGTACTAGTTATCGGTGGAGGCGCTTCGGGCATGATGTGTGCTGTTATGGCAGCGAGATCAGGCTTAAGCGTCACACTTTTTGAAAAAAATGAAAAGCTTGGAAAGAAGCTTTTTATCACAGGTAAGGGAAGATGCAATCTAACAAATGCATCTGATCTGGAAACGGTTTTTGACAGTATTGTCTCAAACCGTAAATTTATGTATTCAAGCCTTTATGGTTTTACAAATGAGAATGCTATCGAATTTTTTGAGGAACTTGGACTCAAAACAAAGATCGAGCGCGGAAATCGTGTATTTCCTGTAAGTGATCATTCTTATGATGTGATCCATGCTCTTGATAAAGAACTTCGACGTCTCCGTGTAGAAGTGCGCCTATACGAAAAGGTAACTTCTCTGATCGTAGATGAAGGAGTGTGCAAGGGACTTATAACAGCAGATGGTGAGGAATTTTACGCAGATGCGGTCGTAGTTGCTACCGGTGGAAAGTCTTACGAATCCACCGGTTCAACAGGTGACGGATATAAGTTTGCAAAGACTCTTGGATTAAAGATCAAAGATCCCACGCCTGCGCTTGTGCCTTTTAATACAAAAGAATCATTCGTAAAAGAATTACAGGGTCTTTCTCTTAAAAACACAGGGCTTCGCCTCATGAAGGGGAAAAAGGAACTGTATTCTGACTTTGGAGAGATGCTGTTCACGCATTTTGGCGTAAGTGGACCGATGATCCTGTCTGCGTCTGCGAGGGTAGCACCTTCAAATTTTGAATCAGAACTTACGCTCCACCTGAATCTTAAACCGGCACTTACCGCAGAACAGCTGGATGAACGTCTTATCCGCGAATTTGACGAGTCCAGAAGTAAACAGTTCAAAAATTCTCTGGGAGCACTGTTTCCGTCAAAACTAGTGCCTGTCATGATAGAGAGATCCGGTATAGATCCTTCAAAGCGCTGTGCAGAGATCTCTCATGAAGAGAGAAGCAGGCTTAGAGAGCTTATACAGGATTTTACAATGACCGTAACCGGTCTCAGAGGCTTTAATGAAGCTATAATCACAAAGGGCGGCGTTAGCGTAAAAGAAATCGACCCGGGTACGATGGAAGTGAAGAATTGTCCTCATCTGTACTTTATTGGAGAAGTTTTGGATCTCGATGCGGTAACGGGAGGATTTAATCTTCAGATCGCATGGTCAACAGCGGTTGCCTGTGGACGCTCGATAGCCGATAACAATTAAGTGAATGTCAAAAAAATTTATTTTGATAGAAGAGTTTTGAAAGGAAACAGATATGTCATACAATATTGCAATCGATGGACCTGCAGGTGCCGGAAAGAGCACCATTGCCAAGCTCGTAGCCAAGAATAAGGGTTATATTTACGTTGATACGGGAGCAATGTACCGTGCAATGGCTCTCTTTATGTTAAAAGAGAGTGTAGAGCTTGATAGGGCAGACCTTATTGCAGAAAAGAGTCAGAGTGCCGATATTTCCATACGTTATGAGGACGGCGTTCAGTGCGTTTTTCTTAATGGACAGAATGTAAACGGTATGATCCGTACAGAGGACGTGAGTGCAGCTGCTTCAAAGACATCAGTTGTACCTGAGGTTAGAAAGAAGCTTACAGCTCTTCAGAAGAAACTTGCCTCTGAGCAGGATGTGGTAATGGATGGCAGAGACATCGGTACAAAGGTTCTTCCGAACGCTGATCTTAAAATCTTCCTCACAGCATCCGTAGAGGTTCGCGCTAAGAGAAGATATGATGAACTCTGTGCTAAGGGCGAGAGATGTAATCTGGAGAAGATCCAGGAAGAGATCGCAGAAAGAGATCACCGTGACATGACTCGTGACGAAGCGCCGCTCGTACAGGCAGAAGACGCGATTCTTGTAGATTCTTCCGACATGACCATTGAGCAGGTCGCAGACAAGATCCTTTCATACGTCAAGTAAGTTTTGTAGTAAAACAAATTAAATAAATTCGTTTACACTACTTAAAAGTTGCTTTTGTTACGGATTTATCACGAATAATTAAGTATGATCGGTAATGATTGTACGCAATGATCAAATGATGACAGGGTTAAAAGAATTTTTGACCCTTACATCATCAAATCTGAAAGGATAGTGTATGAAAGTTATTACGGCAAAATCTGCAGGTTTTTGTTTCGGGGTAAAAAGGGCAGTAGATACCGTCTATGAAGAAATAAACCGTGGTGGAAAGATCTATACTTATGGAGAGATAATCCACAACGAGGAAGTAGTAAAAGACTTTGAAAGCAAGGGCGTTACGGTGCTGAATTCGAGAGAAGAACTTGAAAGACTTGAATCCGGGACTGTAATAATACGTTCTCATGGTGTTTCCAGAGATATTTATGAATTGATACGCAAAAAGCCGGAGATCAGACTTGTGGATGCGACCTGTCCGTTTGTTGTAAAAATTCATAATATAGTAGAGGAAGAAAGTAAGGCGGGTAAAGAAATTGTTGTTATCGGAGATGCGTCTCACCCTGAAGTTCAGGGAATAATCGGATTTTCGGACACACCCGTATCCGTTGTACAGACCCGCGAAGAAGCTGAAAAATTCAGTCCTTCCGAAGAAAACGGCGTTTGTGTTGTGTCACAGACAACATTTAATTACAGTAAATTTAAAGAATTAGTTGAAATCTTTACAAAAAAAGGTTATAGTATAAATACTGTGAATACAATTTGCAGTGCGACAGAGCAGAGACAAACAGAAGCGAGAGAGATAGCATCCCAGGTGGATGTGATGATAGTAATTGGTGGGAAACACAGCTCCAATACGAGAAAGCTATACGAAATCTGTTCTGAAGAATGTCGGGATACCCGACATATACAGACACTTGATGACTTGAATTTAGGCTCTCCTGAATCAATTCACTGTGTAGGTATCACAGCTGGGGCATCCACCCCAAATTATATTATTGAGGAGGTTCAAAGCTATGTCAGAGGAACAGACTTTTGAACAGTTATTTAACGAGTCACTGGAAAATGACTCAAATATCAGACCCGGAGAAATCGTAACAGGTACAGTTATTTCTGTAAGGCCTGATGAGATCGTACTTAATATCGGCGCTAAGGGTGATGGAATCATCACAAGAAGCGAGTATTCAAACGATAATAACCTTGATCTCACAACTGTTGTGAATGAGGGCGATACCATGGAGGCAAAGGTTCTCAAAGGTAAGTCTGGCGATGAGGTAATTCTTCTGACTTATAAGAGACTCGCAGCTGACAGAGGTAATAAGAAGCTCGAGGAAGCTTTCAACAATAAAACAGTTCTTAAGGCTAAGGTTGTTAAGGTTCTTGACGGTGGTCTTTCAGTTGTTTATGAGGGAGCAAGAGTATTCATTCCTGCAAGCCTTGTATCTGATACATATGAGAAGGATCTTAATAAGTACTTTGGTCAGGAAATTGAATTCATGATCACAGAGTTCAATCCTAAGAGAAGAAGAGTTATCGGCGATCGTAAGTGCCTTCTTGTTGAGAGAAAGGCTGAGAGACAGAAGGAGCTTCTTGATAAGCTTCACGTTGGTGACATCATCGAAGGTACAGTAAAGAACATTACTGATTTCGGTGCGTTCATTGATCTTGGCGATATCGACGGTCTTCTTCACATCTCCGAGATGTCTTGGGGTCATGTTGAGAACCCGAAGAAGGTATTCAAGGTTGGTCAGACTCTTAGAGTATTCATTAAGGATATCCAGGGCACAAAGATTGCTCTTTCCCTTAAGTTCCCGGATGAGAATCCTTGGCTTATCGCTGCTGAGAAGTACGCTGTAGGTACTGTTGTAAGCGGTAAGGTTGCACGTATGACAGATTTTGGTGCATTTGTTGAGCTTGAGCCGGGCATTGACGCTCTGCTTCACGTTTCTCAGATCGCTCGTGAGCACATTGAGAAGCCTTCAGATGTTCTTAAGTCTGGTCAGGAAGTTGAAGCAAAGGTTGTTGACTTCAACAGTGATGACCACAAGATCTCTCTTTCCATCAAGGCTCTTCTTCGTGAGCAGGATGGCGAGGATGCATCTGATGATTATGAGGATGTAGAGGAGTAATTTTAGTGATTGTTCACACGTGAACAGTAGCTCCTAATCCAATAAATACAAATTTTTGCCGGACAGGTTTTATACCTGTCCGGTTTTTGTATAAAATCAAATACAAAGCTGTGTGTTTACCTTTTTGTGCAAGGTTTGGTTGTCTGGCTATGATATAGTTAATATGACGTCTAACTCTTATGAAAGGGGTGCTTATGATACAGGGCGATTACGAGGAATTTAAGAAATCAATTTTTTCACTGACAAAAATAGACCTTAATGCGTACAAAGAAAAGCAGATGCGAAGGAGAATCGATTCTCTGATCACTAGGAATAGCTTTAAGGATTATGCAGGATATGCTGAAGGTCTAAAGAAAGATACAGGTCTGTTTGATGAGTTCGTAAACTATATTACGATAAATGTGTCTGAGTTTTATCGTAATCCGGATCAGTGGAAATTGATGGACACGGAGTTTATCCCGGAACTTAAGAAAAAGTTCGGCGAGAACCTTAAAATCTGGAGCGCAGCATGCTCTACAGGTGATGAGCCGTATTCTTTGGTAATGGCTTTTTCGAGGCACATTCCTCTAAATAAGATAAAAATTCATGCAACTGATCTTGATAAGACTGTAATTGGAAAAGCAAAAGTGGGACTTTATTCAGCAAAGAGCTTGTTAGGTGTTCCAAGTGATCTTAAGGACAAATATTTTGATAAAGTAGGTCCTTCTTATCAGATTAAAGATGAGATAAAGAAACAGGTTGAATTTAAAGAACACAATCTTCTGAAAGATGCCTATCCGTCAAATCAAGATCTGATAGTTTGCAGAAATGTTTTGATCTATTTTACAGAAGAGGCTAAGGATGAAGTGTTCCGTAAGTTTGCTGCTTCACTCAAAAAGGGAGGCATTCTCTTTATCGGAAGTACCGAGCAGATCATGAATTATAAAGATATGGGATACGAGAGGAGAAATTCCTTCTTCTACGAGAAAGTCAGATAAGATTGAAAACAATTATGAAAATACAGACTCCGGAGCAAAAACTCCGGAGTTTTTAACGTTCTCTTTTTTATTTTGTAAGCTGCGCTAATTCTGTTAACATGTATGTCTGCAGATCTATATTATCAAGATTGAGGTCATCTATACAAAAATATGTACATTTTTCTTTTCTGCATTTCTTGAAAACAGGTGAAAGAACAGGCTCTGCCTGAGAAATAAAGTTTCCTGTTTTCTTTACATAGCAGTTATCGGCGGTTGCCTTCTTTTTGTCCTCGTTATCCATGAACTGTGCCACAGACTTATGTATAGCTGTATCCATAGATGGTATATAAAAGTAATTCTTATAGTCCGTAAAGAAGTGATAGAGTGTGTCTTTGACTATCGGTAAATGAAGTTCTCCTGAGGAGCCGTTAATAGACAGTACTATAGAACCATTATCGAAAACATGGTTTGAAATAAATGGAAATTTACTTTCAAAAGAAATGATCATTTCAACAGGTCTTTCTTCAGAACCGGAGAAATCTGTGATCACTTTTGAATTCTTTACAGTCAGAAAATCGTTGTTTTCCTGACCGGAAAAGAGCCATGCATAGCAAAGTATCGGAAGAATCTCGCTCATTCCCAGAACATCATCATGATTGTGGCTTAGGAGCAGATTTTTCATGATCTCATTTCCTGATGATGCATACGCATGAAATACATTTATAAGCTCTCCGCCGTTGTACTTATCCTCACGGTTTATTCCTAAAAACTGTTCAATTGTTTTTTGTTTCAGATTTTCCAGTCCGAGTATCTTCTTAAATGGAGAAATGATACGGAATATATCAAATCCGGAATTGCAGGTAAGGCATGGAGGGATGCTCTCGTCATCATATCCGGCGTGCTTTAGCCGTGCTGTTAAAAATGGAAGATCAAAACGTACTCCATTAAAAGTAATGAGTCGGGGGGACTGCCGTCCTGCAAGAAAAGATAAAAAAGACGTGAGCAGTTCTTTTTCTTCGGTTTCCTTTTCTGCCAGCATTAGCCGCAGTGTCCATCCTGAGTCGGGGGCGTCAATATCAGTCTTGAATAGCAGCCCGATCAGATAAACGATATTTCTGTCACGTGAAAAACCGGTGGTTTCTATATCTAAAAAAATACCGTCGGAATCATTTGTTAAATATTTATAAATATTTTGATTGGAAATCTTGCATAAAAAGTTGTCAATTATAAGCATATTTGTTATTATAAATGTTAGATTACAGAGGGAAAACTGTGTGTTTTCCACTTGGTTGGGGATGCGTTAATATACAATAAAAGCTTTAATGACAGGGCTTTTGTTGTATATTTTTCAATTACAGGAAAATCGTATGATTTCAGCCGATGCTTATTATAGCATGTGGTGAGATGATGACGCTACCACAGTAATCGATGACTTTTTTTCATTAAAAGTCATACAGGCATGTTATTTAAGAGTAAGAAAATCTAAAGGAAAGAGGGTCTGAGAATGTCACAGTATACTTTCAGCGGCGGCATTCATCCTTACGACGGAAAAAATCTGTCAAAGGATAAGCCAATTAAGGAAGTGCTGCCTAAGGGCGATCTCGTCTATCCGTTGTCACAGCACATCGGTGCTCCGGCAAAACCGATAGTGAAGGTCGGAGACAAGGTAAAAACGGGACAGATGATCGCAGAGGCTGGCGGATTTGTTTCGGCTAACATTTTCGCTACAGTCAGCGGCACCGTAAAAAAGATAGAGAAACATCGTGTTCCGGTTGGAGACATGGTTGAATCCATCATAGTGGAGAATGATGGCCTCTATGAGGAAGTGGAATATCCTGCTTCCAAGGGTCTGGAAGCAATGTCCAAGGAAGAAATCCTCGCTGCAGTAAAAAATGCAGGTGTTGTCGGCATGGGCGGAGCAGGATTCCCTACTCATGTGAAATTAGCACCTAAGGATCCTTCAAAGATCGACTATGTTATCGCAAACTGCGCAGAATGTGAACCGTATCTCACCAGTGACTACCGCCGTATGATGGAGACACCCGAGCTTCTTATCGGTGGTATGAAGTGTGTGCTCAAGCTTTTTGATAATGCAAAGGGAATTATTGCTATAGAGGATAATAAGCCTGATGCTATCGATCTGCTTTCCAGGCTCACAAAAAATGAACCGCGCATCGAGGTTTATGCATTAAGGACAAAATATCCTCAGGGTTCTGAACGTCATATCATTTATGCATGCACGCATAGGCAGATCAATTCTAAAATGCTTCCTGCAGATGCAGGATGTATCGTAGATAACTGTGATACCCTGGTTGCGATCAATGATGCAGTAAATAATAATCGTCCGCTGATGAATCGTATCGTTACGGTTACAGGGGATTCTGTTGCTGACCCCAGAAATTTCAAGGTTCGCTGTGGTACAAATTACAGAGAGCTTTTGGACGAAGCGGGTGGATTTATCGAGGGAAGAGAGCCTGAGACTATCATTTCAGGCGGTCCTATGATGGGATTTTCTCTTTTTGATCTGGATGTTCCGGTTACAAAGACATCCTCAGCATTGCTTTGCCTTTCCTATGATGACGTAGCTCATTCACGTGAGACAGCATGTATAAATTGCGGACGCTGCGTGGAAGCTTGTCCGGAAAAACTGATCCCTTCACAGCTCGCTACATTTGCAGAGCATGAAAACTATGAAGAATTCAACAGACTGTTCGGTAAGGAATGTATCGAATGCGGTTCCTGCTCATATGTTTGTCCTGCAAAGCGTCAGCTCTGTCAGGCGATCAAGTCTATGAAGAAACTCAGCATCGGTCGTGACCGTGCAGCCGCAGCACAGAAAAAAGCAGAAGAGGAAGCAAAAAAATCGAAAGGTGGTGATTCATGATGGCAGAAGATAATAAGCTCTTAAATGTATCTTCAAACCCGCATATCCGGGACAGGATCACTACACAGAAGATCATGCTTTATGTCATCATAGCTCTTATGCCGGCTACAGCATTTGGTATATGGCATTTCGGAGCATATGCTATTGCAGTTATCCTCGTAACAATGATCTCAAGTGTGATATTCGAATATGCATATGAAAGAATAATGAAGTTGCCCATAACGGTATCCGATGGTTCGGCAGCTCTTACAGGACTTCTCCTGGCGCTGAATATGCCACCACGTATTGAGCTTTGGGTATGTGTTCTCGGTTCTTTTGTGGCAATAGTGCTTATAAAGCAGCTTTTTGGCGGTCTGGGACAGAACTTCATGAATCCTGCATTGGGAGCAAGATGTTTCCTGCTTATCTCATTTGCCGGAAAGATGACAAATTTTGCCTACGATACATTCTCCGGAGCAACACCTCTTGCTCAGTTAAAGAATGGTGAGATCGTAAATACCTATAACATGGTTATCGGTAATGAAATGGGAACCATCGGTGAAGTATCTGTTATCGCTATTGTAATAGGTGCATGTTTCCTGATACTTATGGGTGTCATCGATCTTCGTATCCCGGGAACTTATATCCTGACCTTTACGCTCTTCCTGATCATTTTTGGAGGACATGGTGCAAATCCTTACTTCCTTACAGGTGAGCTTGCAGGAGGCGGTCTGATGCTCGGAGCATTCTTTATGGCAACAGACTATGTTTCAAGCCCCATTACCACAAAAGGAAAGATCATTTTCGGTATCTTCCTCGGAATCCTTACCGGTGTGTTCCGTGTTTTCGCCAGTGGTGCAGAGGGTGTTTCCTATGCGATCATCATTGGAAACCTTATTGTTCCGCTTATCGAAAGATGGGCACCTCTTAAGTGCTTCGGTTATGTGAAGCCGCAGAAGGGAGGTAAGTGATCGTGAGCAAAGAAGTAAAAAACACTCTTATAATGACGGTTATCGCACTTTGCTTTGGACTGCTTCTCGGTGTTGTTCATGAGATCACATCAGAAGCTATCCGTGTTCAGAATGAAAAAGCTTTGAATGAAGCATATCGTTCGGTTCTTTCAAGTGCTGAATCATTTGAGGACACAGGTGCCGAATCAGTAGCAAATACCGAATTGGATGCAAATATCGATTCTGTATTATCTGCACTTGATTCCGACGGTGATAATGTTGGATATGTTATCAATGTAACAAGCCACGGTGGATATGGTGGAGATATCACTTTCTCAATAGGTGTTGATGAGGATGGCTCTATAGAGGGTATTTCGATAACATCTATCGATGAAACCCCAGGACTTGGTATGAATGCAAAGACTGATCCGACATGGCTGCCTCAGTTCTATGGACAGGACAGCGATACGGAATTTGTTCTCGGTGATAATGTTCAGGCAATCTCCAGCGCAACATTTACTTCAAAGTGTGTTACACGCGGTGTAAATGCCGGAATGGCTTACTATAATGAAAATCTTGCAGGAGGTGAAGAATAATGAAACCTAATACACCTCTCGAGCGTTTGTTTAACGGTATCGTTAAAGAAAACCCGACTCTCGTAATAGTGCTCGGTATGTGTCCGACACTTGCGGTAACCACCTCAGCAATGAATGGTATTGGTATGGGTCTGTCTACTACAGTAGTTCTGGCACTCTCAAACCTTTTTATCTCACTTTTGCGTAAGGTGATCCCGGACGAGATACGTATTCCGTCATTTATCGTTATCATCGCTTCATTCGTTACGATCGTTGATATGCTTATGGAAGGTTTTACACCTGATCTGTATGCATCACTCGGAATTTATATTCCTCTGATCGTTGTTAACTGTATCATCTTCGGAAGAGCAGAAGCGTATGCTTATAAAAACGGTCCGGTTTCCTCATTCTTTGATGGAATAGGTATGGGTCTCGGATTTACAATGTCCATTACAGTTATCGGCTTTATCCGCGAACTTATCGGTGCCGGTTCTATCTTTGGACATCCGATCGGAAACCTCTCTGAGTTCACACCGTCGATCTTTGTAATGGCACCCGGCGCATTTATGGTACTTGCAGTACTGATCACGATCCGTACAGCAATTATCAATAATATCGAAGCAAAGAGAGGAGTACGTCTCCCGGTAACTCATACTGATGAATCAGGTGCAGAATGTTCGGCTTGCGCATTCCGTTCTAACTGTGCAGGAAAGTTTCAGTCGGTAGAGGCAGCACAGAAGGAGGCGAATGACAAATGAGTAATACATCATTGATTTCAATTTTGCTCATGGCAATGCTTATAAATAACGTTGTCCTGTCTCAGTTCCTTGGAATCTGTCCGTTCCTCGGAGTTTCCAAGAAAGTTGAAACGGCGACTGGAATGGGCGCTGCCGTAGTATTTGTTATCACGCTTGCAAGTGTGATATGCGGTATTATTTATACATTTATCCTGCACCCGCTTAACCTCGATTACCTGAATACTATCGTATTTATTCTGGTCATCGCATCACTGGTTCAGTTTGTTGAGATGTTCTTAAAGAAATCTATCCCAAGTCTGTATAAAGCACTTGGTGTATATCTGCCTCTTATCACAACAAACTGTGCGGTTCTCGGTGCAGTACTTCTGAACGTACAGAACGGATACAACGTTATTCAGGGTATCGTAAATGGTTTTGCAACATCGGTAGGCTTTGCGGTTTCTATCGTTATTCTCGCAGGACTTCGTGAAAAAATGCAGTATAACCGCATCCCTAAGGCAGTACAGGGATTCCCGTTCACTATGTTCACTGCATCACTTATGGCTATTGCATTCTGCGGTTTCTCAGGGCTTAAATAAGAAACTCAGATGCTACAAATTTTGAGGTAAGAGCGAGACGAAATGGTTTCACTCTGGAATGAGAGGAAATTATGGGTATTATAATCGCTGCCGCCTGCGTAACGGCGGTCGGTCTGTTCGTAGGAGTATTCCTGGGCGTAGCCGGCAAAAAGTTCGCAGTCGAAGTCGATGAAAGAGAAGATAAGATACTTGCGGTCCTCCCCGGAGCTAACTGCGGTGGCTGTGGACAGGCAGGATGTGCCGCAATGGCTCACGCAATAGTTACAGGTGCTGCACCGGTTAATGGTTGCCCGGTGGGCGGAGAACCGGTTGCGGACAAGATCGCCGGTATAATGGGTCAGGTTGTTTCTGCGGAAGAACCGAAGGTGGCATTCGTTAAGTGTGCAGGTACATGCACAAAGGCGAAAAATAAATCAGAATATACAGGACTGATGGACTGTAAGATGCTGAATATGACTCCGGGTGGCGGACCGAAGGCCTGCCAGTACGGATGTCTTGGTGGAGGAACCTGCGAAAGAGTATGTCCTTTTGATGCTATCCATGTTATCGATGGAGTAGCGAAGGTTGATCCGGATAAGTGTAAAGCCTGCGGAAAATGTGTTGAGAATTGTCCGAGAAATATGATCGAACTCAAGCCGAAGAAGAATAAGTACGCAGTTGAGTGTTCTTCTAAGGAAAAAGGCCCCGGTGTTATGAAAGTCTGCGAGGCTGGATGTATCGGATGTCATCTTTGTGAGAAAAATTGTCCGAAGGATGCGATACATGTTGTCGACAATATTGCTCATATCGATTATGATAATTGCGTAAGTTGTGGACTTTGCGCACAGAAGTGCCCGAAGAAGGTTATCACAAAATTAGGATGATTGAGAGACTGTGAAATTGTCAAAAATAAGCAAAAAATTGATCGGTGGAATGACGGTAGCAGCTGTTGTTCTGAGTATTGTGGGCTGCGCTCGAGGAGCGCAGTCCACTTTTGAAGTAGGGAAAAAAGAACCTGTCAGCGGTACTGATTTTGTATTAAATACCGTTGCGACGGTGACATTGTATGATAAGGGAGATGAAGATCTTATCAATGAAACATTTTCGTTATGCAGGGATTATGAAAATGTTTTTTCCGCAAGTATCGACACATCAGATGTCGGGCGGATAAATGCGGCAGACGGGAAAGAGGTCGAGGTTTCGGATGACACGATCACTCTTTTGCAGACGGCTGTTCATTACGCGGAAATAACGGATGGTGCTTTTGATGTGACAATATATCCTGTAAGTAAGCTTTGGGATTTTACTTCCGGTTATGGAAAAGTGCCGGATTCCGGTAAGATCACTGAAGGCCTCAAACATGTGGATTATCATTGCATCGAAATAAATGCGGAAGAAAACAAAGTCCGCCTGTCTGATCCTGACGCGGAAATCGATCTTGGAGGTATCGCAAAGGGATATATTGCTGACAAATTAAAGGAGTTTCTTATCAGTAAGGGTGTTGGCAGTGCTATAATCAACTTAGGCGGAAACGTGATCACAATAGGTAAAAATCCGAATGGAAATCCTTTTAAGATCGGGATACAGAAACCGTTCGGAGAGTCGAACGAAGTGCTTTTTCCGGTAGAATCGGAAGGAACATCTGTCGTAAGTTCGGGTCCGTATGAGCGATATTTTGAACAGGATGGAAAGTTTTATTTTCATATATTGGATACGGCGACTGGTTATCCGTCAGAATCAAAGTTGAATGGGGTAACTATTATATCGCAGTATTCAGTTGATGGAGATGCACTTAGTACGTCATGTTTTATTCTGGGACCTGAGAAAGGAGCAGATCTTGTTCGTGCTGTAAATGAGGAGAAGGGCCTTACAGGTACGGATAATGAGATCAGGGTATTTTTTATCGACAAGGATAATAAGGTGTTATAGTTCATGATCAGGGGGAATAAAATATGTCAATGCTTCGAGGGGACGATGAGCAGTTTGCGGATAACCTGAAGACGAGAATGAGATTTGTTCTTGGATGCGGAGTGGCGGTTGTGGCAGTATTTGTTGTATTGCTACTCACTCTTTATGCAAATAAAAAGCCGGCTCGGACTGTGGTTCAGCAAACTACGGCTGAGGCAGAGCCAAGACAGAGTGAATATACAGAGACTCGTTCTTTAAATCAGCTGAGTAGCAGCACAAAAAGAACCAGTGATCAACTTAATTTCTGGCATATGTACGACGAACCGGAGCAGGAATCAACGGTGTTGCCCGGAGCAGACACTGAAAATACAAAAGACGACAGGATTCAGGAAGAAGTACCGGACAAGCCGGAAGAAAAAGAAGAGGCTGTTTCTGAAAACAAGACTGTGTCTGATAATGAATCAGATCTGGAAAATTCGGCTCAGTCAAAAGAGAGAAAAACCATATCCGGTAATGTTTTTGACGTAAATGAGCTTATAGAGGGAAAGACCTGGTTTGCATCTATCGATCCGACTATAAAGAAGAATGAACGCTATGAAGACGCATTTGCACGAGATGGAATATGGGTTGATTACGCTTTGAACGGTAAAAAGACTTCTTTCCGCGGAATAGATGTTTCCATGTATCAGAAAAAGATCGACTGGGAAAAAGTGGCAGCTGCGGGCGTTGATTTTGCTATGCTGAGAATGGGTTCCAGAGGATATGGATCCGGAAGAGTGGTTGTAGATGAAGAATTTCAAAATAATCTTAACGGCTGCTCATCTAATGGGATACGTACAGGCGTATATTTTTATTCCATGGCGATCACACCTATAGAGGCTGTAGAAGAAGCAAATTATGTGATCGCAGCGATACAGGGACATCCTGTGGACTATCCGATAGTTTTTGTATCGGAGGAGGTAGCTGATGACAAGTATCGTACAGAAGATTTGTCAAAGACAGAGCTCTCAACGATCGCAAAGGCCTTTTGCGACACGATAATTCTTTATGGTTATACGCCTATGATCGGCGCGACCAAGAAACAGTTTGTTGAACATATGGACATGAATCTGATACAGGACTATGATTGGTGGCTGTTTGACTCAGATCCGGTTTCTGTATTCCCATATCGTTATAATATGTGGCAGTATACACATAAAGGTCAGATTGAAGGAATAGATGGGAATGTAAATCTTGATATCTCGTTTGTGGATTATACTGTGAGGTGATTCCGGTTATCTTTTGGCTCTGGCTGCATCGATATAAGAAGTAAAATTATCAGAAAGTATAAGTTCTGAATAAATATCTGCATATTTTCTACCGGGCATATTGTCAATGTAATTTGGCATGAGCCCGGTCTTTTTTTGCCCTATGCTCTCCAGCATATCAAGAGCCTTGTTAAAAGCGATCGCAGCTTCTTCCTCGGTTGAATAGACGCCAAGCCGCATAACGCCGCGAACGTTGATAGAAGCCTGCCATCTCGTCTGATATCGCACACGTATTTTTTCAACGCCCATATAGTGATTGATCACTTCTATATTTTCATATCTGAAATCGGTGTCATCTCCGTTTAGGAAGCGGTAGTCGCGTCCTTTTACAGAAAATGGATGGATACCGTATCTCGAGCGCAGAGAAACCTGTGTTCCGTAATTTTCACAGAAAAGATGACCTCCCCGTTCCTGTATTCTGTGTTCGGAATAAAAGAAAAGATCATCGATGTCAAATTTCAGTTCAACAGACGGTGAAAGATAGTAGGAAAAGAAACTGGCGTGCATATAGATCGGATTTTTTAGGTAAACCTTATTATCCCGCATGTTTATAAGCGAAATCCATTTATCAAAAGGCAGGGCAGATGATGATGAATAATCTGCGATATGAAGATTTTTTTCTAAAATTTCGGTTCCGTCTTTATACATCTGATGTGCTGTTTCGGCCGATGTACTGCTTCCGAGGCTGATGTGCTTTCCCTTATAGGTCAATGAAGCTCGGTAATAAATTGTTCCATCTTTTTTAACAGATTTTGAAATTCCTGTCATATTTTTCATGATAAAGCCTCTTTTCCGATGCATTGCTTGCCTTTGAAACTGTCATTATCATATTCTTTGTTTAAAATTTCAAAAATATTAAATCCCAAAAAGTGTGAAAAAATGGGGCTTTAGTGGAGAGCGAAACCCAAAATTTTGTGAAATGTAATCAATTTTTGGTACATATACACAAAAATTCTAACACATAAAAGTATAACAAATCTGTGAGATTAAAACAAATATTAACATTATGAAACAAAATGTATTGATACATAGTTACAAAATGAAATCTAAATGTAACATTTCCTTAACAAATTGAAAAAATAATGTTATACTACCGCTTGTAGTCAAAATTCTTGATGTTTTGAATACAAAGTCGATGAACGGGAGAGAAATCGACGGGGGATTAGTAACAAGCACAGAAGGAGTTATATGAGCTTACTGAAACAGAAACACTATGCAACCAGAGTATTTGGTGGTTGTCTGGCGTTGGCACTGTCACTTTCAACTGTAGGAGTCACAGCACATGCTGAGGAGATTCCGGCAGAGAATACTATAAGTGCCGTAGAAGATGCACAGACAGCAGCACTTGAGGAAGCACAGCGGGCTGTTGCAAAGGCGCAGGCAGACGCAGAGGAGCAAAGAAGAGCTGCAGAGGAAGAAGTGGCGAGAGTTAAGGCAGAGGCTGAGGCAAAGGCTGCTGAGGTCAAAGCAGAGGCAGAGCGTAAGAAGGCAGAAGAGGAAGCAAGAGTAAAGGCTGAGGAAGAAGCTAAGAGGCAGGAAGAACTGCAAAAGGCTTTTGAGAATTCACTTTCAGCTTCCGGAATGTCTACAGATGACTTTAATTCACTTTGCAAGATCGTTCAGGCGGAGGCCGGACATGAACCGACAGATGGTAAGGTCATGGTCGCTAATGTAGTATTGAATAGAGTGAGAAGTCCGTATTTTGCAAATACCATTTCAGCGGTACTTGCAAGTCCCGGACAGTTTGGACCAATGAGCAACGGCAGTTTTGCATCAGCAGTTCCAAATGCGGATACTGTAAATGCGGTTAAATCTGCTATTGCAGGAACAGATCTTTCTAATGGAGCACTTTATTTCCATCGTGGTTCATCATGGGGAAATAAGACATTGGTAAAGACAGTAGGTAGTCACAGTTTTTTTGTATAAAAATGTGTTAACATTATACCCCCTCACATGGAGGCCGGTGTTCGAAAGAACACCGGTCTTTTGACTTGACATATGATAAGGTTTATATTGAGGTTTAAAAAGTCGTGTGCTATAATGAGTCACATCATCGCGTTAAAGTATTACAACGCAGGCAGTACAGAGACAAACTCTGAGAAATGAGGAAATTAATGGATCTTTTTTATCGCAGTACCAGAAATTCTGAAACCCGTGTAAAAGCATCTGAGGCAATTCTTAAGGGACTTTGTGATGATGGCGGACTTTTTGTTCCCGAAAAGATCCCTTCACTTCAGTATTCATTAAAGGAACTTAGCGAGATGGACTATCGTGGCGTTGCATATGCAGTCATGAAAGAGTTCCTGACTGATTTCACAGAGGAAGAGTTAAAGCATTGCATTAACAGTGCTTATGATGAGAAGTTTGATACAGAAGAGATCGCTCCGCTTACAGAGGCAGATGGAGCTTTTTATCTTGAACTTTTCCATGGAAAGACTATCGCATTTAAGGATATGGCGCTTTCAATCCTGCCGCATCTGATGATCACTTCTGCAAAGAAAAATAAGATCACTAACGATATAGTTATCCTGACAGCTACCAGTGGTGACACAGGTAAGGCTGCTCTTGCAGGATTTGCAGATGTAGAGGGTACCAGGATCATTGTTTTCTATCCGAAGGACGGCGTAAGCCCTGTTCAGAAGCTTCAGATGGTTACTGAAAAGGGTAAAAATACAATGGTTGTCGGAGTTAACGGTAATTTCGATGACTGCCAGACAAATGTAAAGAAGATGTTTGCTAACAGAGAACTTAACGATGCGATCGGTAAGGAAGGCTTCCAGTTCTCATCTGCGAACTCCATCAATATCGGACGTCTGGTTCCTCAGATCGTTTATTATGTGTATGCATATACAAGACTTCTTGAGAATGAGCGTATCAATGACGGAGAGAAGATCAATGTAGTAGTTCCGACAGGAAACTTCGGTAATATCCTTGCAGCTTATTATGCAAAGAATATGGGTCTTCCGATCAATAAGCTTATTTGTGCATCAAATGAAAATAAGGTGCTTTTTGATTTCTTTAAGACAGGTACCTATGATAGAAACAGGCAGTTTATCCTTACAACATCTCCTTCCATGGATATCCTGATCTCAAGCAATCTTGAGCGTCTGATCTACCACATTGCAGGTAATGATCCGGATAAGAACCGAGCATTCATGGAGAGTCTTCGTGAGACAGGTAAGTATGATATTACAGATGAAATGAAAGAAAACCTCAATGATTTCTGTGGGTTCTATGCTTCCGAGGCACAGACCGCTGAAAAGATTCATGAGTTATATGAAAACACTGGTTATATCATCGACACACATACTGCAGTTGCAGGAAGCGCATATGATCAGTATGTTAAGGAGACAGGCGATGAGACTCCTACAGTCATTGCTTCTACAGCAAGCCCGTTCAAGTTTACAAAGAGCGTAATGACTGCAGTTGATCAGAAGTATGCATCAGTAGAAGATGACTTTGAGCTTGCTGATGAGCTCTCAAAGATCGGAAACGTTGAGATTCCTAACGCTATCGAAGAGATCCGCAACGCAGACATTCTTCACAAGACTACCTGCGAGATAAACGAAATGCAGAGCGTAGTAGAAGAGTATCTTAAAAAATAAGATCGCACCCGGCTTTGCCGGATCAAAAAAGCTGTGTGGAAAAATTCCACACAGCTTTTATTCTGCTAATATAAAGTTAACGACACCAAAGTCAAATTCAACAGGCATCTGATAAATCGTCTGTGGATCATGGCCTGCTTCAGATATTTTTTTGTCCGGATCCATCATTGGCGGCAGTAGACTTGACTCGATATGCTCTGAATCAGATAAATTGACCAGAAACAGACCGTTATGAAGATTCATAAAGTCGGCTGCCAGTTCCGGAACGATACTATCATACTTTTCTAATTCGATTTTTGAATACTTGACAGCAAAAGTAGTCAGGACATTTTTTTCGGCGTAAATACCTGTGATCGCCTGATAATCACCTGTTATGGTCTGACCTATGAAGCACTGATCTGGTATCCGGTCCAGAATCGTTGTGGGGCGGGAGCGGATCCTTTCGTCCACAAAACGATTTAGATTAAAGACCAGCTCAGCCACATAAAGGCTTTGCTTTGTCATTCATCTTCACCCCCGGTCACATGTTCAAGAGCAGTACGTATCTGCTCCGGAGTAGCAGGCTTTTGCAGGAAATCTCTTGCACCGGCTTTAATTGCTTCTCGTAAATGAACCTGTGTACCGACTGAGGAAACCATTACAATATATGCGTTTGGATCTGCTGCACAGATCTCACGGGCGGCAGTTATTCCATCCATTACCGGCATAACGATATCGAGAAAGACCACATCAAAAGAAGAACCTTTGTATTGGTCAACAGCAGCCTTGCCATCATAAACCTCGGTGATATTTGTACAACCAAGAACCTTTAATCCGTCGCGGAGATTTTTTCTGGCAAGAAGAGAATCATCACAGATCAAAACCTTCAGATTTTCGAAGCCCATCAGCATTTCCCCCTGATTAGTCAAAATGTTGTGATGTAAGGGTGTTAGTGCTTTTTTACATCATTTTATGAATTTCCACTTCAAAGTATAAATGAAAAAATTGCTGATTTCAATGTACCTATTGGTCTGTAATCAGTACAAAATGTATAAAATGTTGATTGTTTTGATAGAAGTGCATTGTACTTTATGATACAATATACAAAGCGTTAAGCGAATAAATATAGAAGAGCCTGATTATTGTTTTTTGGGGCTTGGAGGAGTTGTTATGGGTGATAGTTTTAACATGGTTTTTGACATTATCGAGGTTTGTGCCGGACTTTATATCTTATATAGTGCAGTGTCGATGAACCGTACAGGTACCATTACAGGTAGTGGACTTATCGGAAAAGATATAAATATCATGGCTGCACATGATGTTCCGGGATTTATAAAAAAGATGAGTCCCATCTATTATATATGCGGAACGCTTTTCCTGCTTCTTGGCGGCGCATCATTATACATGGATTACTCAGGGATCACTAATTCCACGGTAGGGCTCGCTATAACAGCAATTCTGCTTGCGACATGCGTAGTATTTGCATGGCAGACAAAAGCCGCACAGGACAAATATCTGAAGTAAAAAATAAGCTGTAAACCGGTGATCCTGAGAATATCAGATCAGGTTTACAGCTTATTTTTACATAGATAGTATTAATCTTCGATGATCTCAGGATCAGGATATGTTTCGCCGAAGGTTTCTACTGTCATAGTCTCGATCTTCTGTTCTTCGTATGGACGATCATCAAAACTTGTAGCTGTCTCGGCAATCTTATTTACTACATCCATTCCCTCGATGATCTTACCGAATGCAGCATATTCGCCGTCAAGGTGCGGAGCCTTTTTGTGCATGATGAAGAACTGACTTCCGGCGGAATCAGGGATCATAGTACGAGCCATTGAAAGAACACCGGCATCATGCTTAAGGTTGTTCTCAAATCCGTTGCTTGAAAACTCACCCTTGATAGAGTAGCCCGGGCCGCCCATTCCTGTTCCATCGGGATCTCCACCCTGAAGCATAAAGCCCTTAATAACGCGATGGAAGATAACTCCATCATAGAAATTGTGGTTAATAAGTGAGATGAAGTTATTTACAGTATTCGGTGCGATCTCCGGATACAGCTCAGCCTTCATAACATCTCCATTTTCCATTGTAATGGTTACAACAGGATTCTTCTTATCAGACATAGTATTCCTTTCTTTATACATATCATGATCACAGGGTAAAAGTACTTTTGACCTGTACATCATTATTATTAGGTTACTGTTCGCTTATATAACGATTTATACGATTAAATCGCATGAGCGTTGAACAGAAACAGAGAAATTATAACATCTATCTCTTTATCTTACAATTTTGAAAAAATATGTGTATACATGAATATTTTATTAACCTTTGATCAAATATCACAAAAACGATCGTATTTGTGATATTATGGTTTTGTATAATACATACGGTATACAGAGCCGTTTTTTTAAATAATTATTTCGTTTTTTCGTTAGGGATCATCTTCCTGTATCACATGTATTTTATACCGTATATGCTGTATATATTGTCCGGGATTTTTCATTGGTCATGAACGATCTAAGGACAATGTTATGTTGGCATACGACGCACAGGATATTGGTAGATTGCGACCATCGCGCTTTATGAATGCACAGTACTAAAGAAAAATGCGGGAGCTGTTGGCTCTTACTATCCGACAAAAAACGGATATACGTAAAAAATAAATTAGTAAAAGGAGAAATGAATGGACGACAAGAGAGTTATCTTTTCAACTGTAACCCCCGAGATCAGGAGACTTGCAGAGGATGCAGTCAAATCTACCATTATCGACCAGGAACTATACACCAAATATGATGTAAAGCGCGGTCTCCGTGATATGAACGGTAAGGGCGTTCTTGCCGGTCTCACAAATATTTCCGATATTCAGGCAAAAAAGCTCGTAAATGGAGAACTTCTTCCGGACGAAGGTAATCTTTATTATAGAGGTTATAATATAAAAGATCTCGTAAACGGTTTTTCATCAGAAAACCGCTTTGGATTTGAAGAGTGTGCTTATCTGTTGCTTTTTGGTCACCTGCCGGATAAAAAGGAACTTGATGAGTTTAATGAGTTGCTCGGTTCCTATCGTTCCCTGCCGACAAGCTTTGTTCGGGATATCATTATGAAAGCGCCGAGCCGTGACATGATGAATACTCTGGCTCGAAGTGTCCTGACGTTATACTCATATGATGACAACGATGACGATATCAGCGTACCCAATGTACTTCGTCAGTGCTTACAGTTGATATCTCTTTTCCCTATGCTTGCGGTATACGGATATCAGGCATATTCGCACTATCATGATGGACAGAGTCTTTTCATCCATCGCCCGCAGGAAAATCTGTCCACTGCGGAAAATCTTTTGTACATTCTGCGTCCGGACAGTAAGTACACTGATCTGGAAGCAAAGATACTTGATATTGCGCTTGTGCTCCATATGGATCACGGTGGAGGAAATAACTCCACATTTACAACCCACGTTGTATCTTCCACCGGAACTGATACGTATTCGGCTATCGCTGCATCTCTGGGCTCTCTTAAGGGACCTCGTCATGGTGGCGCAAACATAAAGGTTATTCACATGATGGAGGATCTGAAGCAGAATGTAGAAAACACCAAAGATCCGGAGCAGGTACGTGAATATCTCGATAAGCTGCTTAATAAGCAGGCATTTGACCGTGCCGGCCTGATCTATGGTATGGGTCATGCCGTTTATTCTATTTCCGATCCGAGAGAAGTCATCTTCCGGTCATTCGTTGAAAAGCTTGCCCGTGCAAAGGGATATGATGAAGAATTTGAGCTTTATGCGATGGTAGAAAAGATAGGACCTGAGCTGATCGCTTCAGAACGTCCTATTTATAAGGGTGTTTGCTGTAATGTGGATTTTTATTCCGGATTTGTTTACAAAATGCTTGGGCTTCCGGAAGAACTCTTTACTCCTCTTTTTGCATGTGCCCGTATCGCTGGTTGGAGTGCACATAGAATTGAGGAATTATCAAATAATGGAAAGATCATACGTCCTGCGTATAAGCCAGTTTCGGCTGTACAGGAATATGTACCTATGAGTGAGCGTCCATAAGGAAAGATTTATCTGAATTTCTATTGATATAAAAGAATCCGGATGTGAAGGAAAATATCTTTCACATCCGGATTTCTTTATAATTCAATGATAAACGTGCTGCCTTCGCCGGGAGTACTTTCTATGTTTATATTACCGTTATAGAGGGTGACAATTTTTTGTACAACGGAAAGCCCCAGACCGTTTCCTTCAGTGGAGTGGGAGGAATCTCCCTGAAAAAACTTTTCAAAGACACGGTTCTTTTCATCGGGAGTCATTCCGGATCCGTTATCTTCAACGGTAAAAATGATGCAGGGTCGGGGATGGGATCTGCCCTTAGAGATAACCTCGGTTCCCGGCGCTGGTTTAAGAGAGATCTTCACGTCGCCATCTGCCGGAGAAAATTTGATCGCGTTATCGATGATATTTATGCAGAGCTGACTCAAAAGATCAGGATCTCCATAATAGTCGAGTTCATCCAGGTCTATATCCAGACTGATGTTTTTTCTGGACCATTTGGTTTCCAGCATCAGAATGACGCGTCGTACCATTTCTGCAAAGTTAAAGAGCTGATCGTTGGTACGTATAGTCTGTTTTTCAATCCTGTTCAGATTAAGAACATTTGTTGACAGAGAGGCGAGTCTGGTAGATTCTTCCAAAATAATGTCCAGATATTCGTTTTTTTCATCCTCTGTACAATTTCCATTTCTAAGTATTCGTGCAAAACCGCGGATCGACACAATAGGAGTCTTAAACTCATGGGAAAAGTCATCGATAAAATCACTTCTAAGGAGTTCGGTATTCCCAAGTTCCTCAGCGAGACGGTTAACTGACTTTGCAAGGGCCCGCATAGGGCTCAGAGTGTAGTTATCAGGAACTCTTACGGTGAAGTCGCCGTCTGCAAGTGTATCAACTGCACTTATAATTCGTGAAATCGGCCGCATAGGGAAGTGGACAATTATGATCGTGAGTATCATACCGATAAAAGCGCTGACAACGACCAGGACAAGAAGAAACGTTACTATCGAAGTTGTCACATAATCATGAATAAAATGAATATGCGTAATGCCAAAATACGTCAGATACGCGGATAAAATAACTGTCAGTAAAGTAGAAAAAAAGATAAGTCCACCATATATGAGAACCATGCGTCTATGAGAATTTTTCCTCGCAAACTCGATATTGGAACGGATCTCTTTTGTTTTGTCTTTATATGGAAGCATAAAACCTCTCTATTATCATTCGATATGTTTAACGGCTCTGTATCCAAGGCCGCGAACAGTTTCGATAGTAAATACGCTGCATCCGTCAAAACGTTTCCGGAGTCTGTTTATATGTACAGTCACGGTTGCTTCATCCGACTCGGAGTCAGGTCCCCAAAATTCATCCATTAGCTGTATCCTTGTAAATATTTTTCCGGGGTAGGAGAGAAGTTTATACAGAAGCAGAAATTCCTTTTGCGGGAGTATCTGAGGAGCGGAATCTCCCTGTGTCACGGAAAAACTGTCGTAATTCAGTGTTATATTTCCTATACTAAGGACATGTTCAGAACTGATCCTTGCTCTTCTTAGAAGTGCCTGTATGCGTAAAAGCATCTCTTCTTCATCCACAGGTTTTGTCATATAGTCATCTGTACCGGAACGGAAGCCTTCTATCCTGTCAGCAGGCAGTACTTTTGCGCTGACCATCAGAACAGGAATATCACTTCCTGCGGAGCGGAGTTCTTTTGCAAAAGTATATCCGTCCATCTCGGGCATCATCACATCTAAAACGATCAGGTCTACATGATTGGTCTCCATCGTCTTAAATGCATCCAGACCATTTTCAGAGGTTAAAGTTGTATAACCATTTGCGCTGAGAACTGCAGTCATGAGACGCCTGGTGTTTTTATCATCTTCAACTATCAAAATATTAAACATTTGCGTAATCCCCCGGAATAGTGACTTTATGTATACATGAATATATCCGATATATAAGTAAATATTAAGAAGAAAATGTACAAAAGTACAGAAAATTGTACATAAAATATGTTATTATGTTCAATGCGGCGTTTGAAAGAAAACGGGATGTTTATCTTTTGAACCTTTCATCATTCTAACATGGTTTTATTAAACAAATATAAACTCAAAAAATCTTAAGAAAAGTTTATTTTGAGTTTATGGAGCAATAGTATCATGTGATAAAGTTCACGGGCAAAGAAGCTCATTTGCGTGTTTTCGGTCAATACTAAAAATGACCGTTTTATTTTGCCCATTGTTAATTGGAGGAGCAGAATTTATGAATCGATTAAAGGAAAAAGGTCTGTGTGTCCTTCTTTCTGCTATTTTAGCATCAGGCAGTCTTCTTACCGCATGTGGGAGCAGTAAGCCTGCCGTAGAAGACGCAACTATGGAAGTATCAAATGCAGTAAGTGTAGAAACCGCATCTCCGGAAGTCAGAACGGTCTCCATCAGTTCAAACTTTGCGGCTACGATAGAGGCGGATACTACAGTAACTGTAGTGCCTAAGGCTTCGGGTGAAGTCGTAGAGAAAAATTTTGAAATAGGTGACCATGTAAATGAAGGTGATCTGCTTTTCAGAGTAGATGATGAATCTGCAAAGATTTCTCTGCAGCAGGCTCAGGCAACCTTAAAGAGCGCAGAAGCAGGATATACTGCGCAGCAGGCAACTGCAGCCAGCACAAAGGCAGCTGCAACACAGACGCTCGGAACCATGGGAACCACAGAGATGCAGTTACAGCAGGCTGTAGATTCTGCAAAAGCAGGTGTTCAGCAGGCTGCAAACAATCTTGGCAGTGCGCAGAACAGTGTGGATTTCTATGCAGATAATGAATCTGATGCGCACGGCAATGCAAATGACGCAGAAAAATCAAAAAAGAAGGCAAAAAAGCTTGTAAATCAGCTTAAATCCATAAGAGACACTTATAATAGCAAGAAGGCTTCTGATGGAGAGGCAGCAGCACTCTCATGGCTGAAGGATCAGGGTTATTCTGGAGAAAATGCTCTGGAGTCTGCTATTTCCTCAGCACAGACTGCGGTATCAAGTGCAAGATCATCAGAGAAGAGTTATGAATCAGCCGAAGACTCAGCAAATTTCCAGAAAAAGAGTGCTGAATACAGCGCAGGTAATGCGGAGATGAACTATTACGTTGCGCAGAATAGTCAGGCATATGCTGAGCAGCAGCTTCAGGACTATGAAACTTATGGAAAGGCTGCCACTCTTTACAGTGTAAATGCGCAGGTTGTCGGTGCAGATGCCAGCCTCACAAGTTCAGAGGCAACAGTTCAGCAGGCAAAGTCCAGCCTGGAAAATGCAAAAATGGCGTTAGATAATACAACTATTACAGCACCGGTAAGCGGAACCATTACGGCTATAAATGTATCACTTCACAATATGGCTTCGGCTGGATCAAGTGCATATGTAATTGAGAGCGATTCATTAAATAAGATCGTATTCTATGTGGCAGAAGAGTCTGCTGCAAATATGAAGGTTGGCAATGCTGCTGTCGTTACCAAAAATGGTGAAGAGTATGAAGCAGTAGTTACTTCAATAGGATCAACTCTCGATGCTGACAAAAATTTGTTTAAGGTAGAAGCTGTTGCACAGGGAAATCCCGGATTTATCAACGGTTCAAATGTTAGTGTACGTACAATAACACGTGAGGCAGCAAATACCATAACAGTGCCGTTAGATGCAGTTTATTATGAAGATGAACAGGCATATGTATATGTAAATGAAAACGGTATAGCAAGACGCGTAAATATCGGAGTGGGCATTTCTGATGAAAAATATATTGCAGTTGAGAGTGGACTTACCACAGATGATGAAGTGATCGTCAGCTGGTCAAGTCAGCTTACAGACGGATCAGAGATCGATGTCACAGCGACAACTGTGAATAAGAATAAAAAGGCTGCTGCAAAGCCTTCTGCCGTGAGCGAGACTGTTTCTTCAGACACAGTTTCCGGCAATGCAGGCGATAAAAATGGAACAAATGAGGACGGCGCAGAAGGTGAAAATGCGTCAGAGTCCGCTACGGAGGCAGCAGAATGAAAGGATTTGTTAAAGGCGTACTGAACCGCCCGGTTACAGCGGTCGTTTCGGTAATCGCATTGGTGCTGTTTGCATTGATTTCATTAACGAATATCTCCATGAAGCTGATGCCGGACATGACCATGCCGATGCTGTTTGTTTCGGTTGTTTATTCCGGTGCTTCACCTGAGGAAGTTGATGAACTCGTTGTCGATAAGATAGCAGATGCCTGTGATTCGATTTCAGGCTTAAAATCTACAAATGCTACGGCAAACGAAAATTACGGCACGCTTCAGCTTACATTTGACTACGGCACGGATATGGATGATGCGTATGACGATGTAAAGTCTGCAATCGATGGTGTAAAAGGAAGTCTTCCGGATGATGCCTCTGATCCTACTATCATGGAGATTGATATGAACTCCATGGCAGATATCACGTATTCCATCTCGGGTACCAGCGATGATATCAACGTGCTTCAGGCAGTGAATGATAATATTAAACCGGAACTCACAAAGGTGAGTGAGGTTGCGCAGGTAGAAGTGTCCGGTGGTGATGACAAGTATATCAGCGTCAGCCTCGTACCTGAATATGCAAGCCAGTACGGACTTGGGATTTCGGATATTGCCAATGCCATAACTGCCGTTAATTTCACTATGCCCGCAGGTGATGTAACTGCCGGTGACCAAAAGCTTTCTCTTAATGCTGAGGTAAAATATGAAAAGATAGCAGAACTTGAGCAGGTTCCGATCACAACTTCTTCCGGAGAAGTAATACATCTTTCTGATGTTGCGAATGTCAGCTATCAGAATAAGGAATCATCGTCCATAAGCCGTTACAACGGACATGAATCCGTAAATGTCAGCATAAAGAAAAAACAGTCAGAATCAGCGGTTACTCTTTCAAGAGCTGTAAAGAAAGCCATGATCACCATTGAGAAGAAGAATCCGAACCTCATCTTTGAAACGGTTAACGATTCGGCTGATGAAATTCTGGACAGACTGACTAAGGTTGGACAGACGGTTGTTCAGGCAGTCCTTCTTGCGATGGGCGTTTTGTTTATATTTTTCGGTGATCTTAAAGGCTCACTTATCGTAGGAAGTACCATGCCGGTGTCCCTCATGGTGACACTGATCTGCATGTATTTTGCAGGATTTGATCTAAATGTTATTACGCTTTCATCCCTTGTTATTGCGGTCGGAATGATGACGGATAATGCGGTCGTAGTACTCGAAATGTGTTTCCGAAAACGCTCGGATGGGCTTTCTTTCCATGATGCGGCTCTTGAAGGAACCAGTATCGTTATGAATTCGGTAATAGCTTCGACTATTACAACAGTCGTTGTTTATCTGCCGCTGTCTGTTATGGAAGGTCTTTCCGGACAGATGTTTAAACAGCTGGGTTTCACCATTATCTTTGCGCTGATGGCATCACTGATCTCTGCGATAACACTTATACCGCTTTGTTTCTCTATCTACAGACCGGTTGAAAAAAAGGGTATCATCACGAACAGGATTCTCAGATGGGTTTCGAAACGATACGAAAAAGTACTACGCTTTGTATTGAAGTGGAGAAAGTTAACATTTGTATTTGCGATAGTATTGTTGGTTCTGACGCTGGGGCTTACAGGGTTGCTTCAGACAGAACTTATGGCAGCAACAGATGAAGGTATCGTTAGTATCGATGTAACCTTCAAACCAAATATAAAGCTGGAAGTAATGGATGAGGTAGTTCTGAAGCTTGAACAGTACCTTGCAGATGATCCGGATATCGATACTTATACATCTGATACGACACAGTCATCCGCAAAAGCATCACTTACCGCATATAAGTCAGATGACTCAAAGCTTGCGACACAGGATATAGTTGATGAGTACAATACAAAACTTGCAAATTTCTCATCAATTTGTGAAATATCCGCAAGTGCCGGTTCGTCCATGGGTATGTCCAGTATGACGAATGCGGATACGAAAGAATTTGACATTGCTTCGACAGACCGTGATGACCTTAAAGCTGCAGCGGCCCAGATTGTTGATATAATGCACAATACAAACGGAGTACTCAGAGTTTCTAACTCCATACAGGAGACCGGAACTAAGGCTAAGGTCGTGATCGATCCCGTAATGGCTCAGGCAAAGGGCTTTAGTGCCCAGGCTGTTGCCGGACTTATCTACTACAACATGAGTGGAAAGAAGGCAATGGAAGTATCTATCGATAATGAGAACTTTGACGTTACCGTAGAGTATCCTAAGGGATACTATGATAGTGTAGCAGATCTGGAAGCAATGACCTTTACAAATTCAAAGGGAGCAAGTGTTCCGCTTTCGGAGATCGGTTCGGTAGTATTTGCATCCGCGCCTCAGTCCATTACCCGTGAGGACGGTGCATATCGTGCGACCATCAAGGCGACGATGACTTCAACGACTAAGGATGCAGTATCAGCAAAGCTTGACCAGACTGTAGGACAGTTGAAATTTGACAATGTTACCTTTGAAACCTCGTCTATGATGGAGATGCAGAACGAAGAGTTTGCAGCTCTCGGACAGGCGATCGGAATCGCTGTATTCCTCGTATTCATGGTAATGGCGATCCAGTTTGAGTCAATTGCTGATTCCATACTTATCATGCTTTGTCTTCCGTTTGCGGCTATTGGTTCCATCCTTTTCCTGCTGGTTATGAACATAAAAGTCAGCATGGTTGCTCTCATGGGCGTGCTGATGCTTGCGGGTATCGTAGTTAATAACGGTATTATCCTTATTGATATGGCGAAACAGAATCAGGCAGCGGGAATGGAAACGGTGGAGGCACTTGTTGATTCAGGAACAGGACGTATGCGGCCGATCCTTATGACCACGCTTACTACTATGCTTGCCATGATCCCTCAGGCTTTTGGTCTTGCAAAGGGTGCGGAGTCAATGCAGGCAATGTCAGCGGTTATCGTCGGCGGACTTATTTCTTCCACGCTGCTTACCCTGCTCCTTCTGCCTACATTCTATCTGTTGCTTGACAGAGTTCGCGCAAAGGCAGCCAGAGTACAGAAGCGTCATCGCGAAAAGATGCAGGCAAAGACCATTTCTCGTGAAGAAATGCAGAAACGCAAGCTTAAGGAGCTGGATGCGAAGGTAGCTCAGAAGATTGCAAAAAAGAAGGAAAAGCGCAGAAAAAAGGATGACAACAGCGAATGGACAGATGACAATAAGTAATAAGGTCTTGTTGACATATTAAATTGTGCAAAATATAAGGATGTAAGGGTCAAAAGTAAATTTTGCCCCTTACTGATGTCACGGATTGCTTCATTGCTACGCAATTCCCGCAATCCTAAAACACTCGCATTCCGCGTAATAACGCTACTTGCTCGTGTTTTGCGGGTCCCAAGGTCTCAATCCTCTTTGTGCAAGCACAATCGGATTTTGACCTTTTGCCCCTGACATCATATAATGTGCTTTAAGCGGTGGGCAGAGTTCTATCTGCCCACCTTTTCTTCTTTCGGGAAATTCCTGAAAGACTTTTATTTTTTGAATAAGGAGATTTAAAATGCAGTACAATTATAAGACAAAGGGTGTTTGTGCAACTAATATCAGCTTTGAACTCGACGATGACAAGTGCGTTCACAATTTACAGTTTCAGGGAGGCTGCAACGGAAACCTCAAGGCGATAGCTCGTCTGGTAGAAGGAATGGATGCAGAAAAAGTAAAAGAAACCTTAGCCGGAAATACCTGCGGATTTAAAAATACATCCTGTGCGGATCAGCTTTCTAAGGCTCTTGAGGAAGCTGTCGCTTCCACGCTTTAAAGTGAAAAGTCGTTGACGCTTGTGATTCTGTGCACTAAAATAAAAGCATAAATATTGTTCGGGTTAAAAGTACTTTTTGACCCCAACATCATTTGATTTAAGGGGAAATAATTGGTCACAGGGGGGACGTGAAATTGAATACAGATGCGAAAAACAGTGACAAGGTAAATAATACGGAAGGTCTTAGTCGTCTCACCGTTACATCAAATAACAGCAGGACAGAAGTGCTTCGACATGCGGAACCGAAAACTGACCACAGAAAAAGAAACGTCAGACAAGAGTACAAAGAAACTGTGCTTTCTCGGGATACACTTTCTCTGATAGGTATCGCGGCGGTTGTTGTAGTGCTGCTCATATGTGCTTTGGCACATGTGCAGGTAGAGATGATGTCTGTTCCTGTGGTCGCGATTGCGATGGTTATAGTCCTTCTCATGGGTGTTTTTATGGGAAATGCGCCTACATGGGCTTCACTCGCTCTGGTTGCGCTTCTCATAGTTATCGGTGCATTAACCGGGATGTTTACCATAGTTCTTACGGGAGCAGTTGTTTATCTGTCTGTGATTTCAGTGATCAAAGGCAAATTCGACGATTGAGCATTAGATAGGAGGATCAACAGTTGGCACAGTTATGGGGCGGACGTTTTCAGTCTGCGACAGATCAGGATGCATACAGGTTTAATGCGTCCATCTATTTTGACAAGAGACTGGTACATGAGGATATAGAGGGCAGCCTCGCGCATGCAGAAATGCTTGCGAGAACCGGCATCATCAGTGAAGAAGATGGAAAAGCTATCGCTGAAGGCTTAAAGAGTATCATAGCCGATGTCGATGCAGGTAAGATTGAAATAACCGATAAATACGAAGATGTACATTCTTTTGTAGAAGCTGTGCTCACTGAGAGGATCGGTGATGCAGGAAAAAGACTTCATACAGGACGCAGTCGTAATGATCAGGTTGCGCTTGATATGAAGCTTTATACCAGAAAAGCTGTAAAGGCTGTTGATGAGAGCCTGTTCCATCTGCAGGAAGCTCTTTCAGATATCATCGATAATAATCTCGATACCTTCATGCCCGGATTTACGCATCTTCAAAAAGCACAGCCGGTAACGCTCGCTCATCATATGGGTGCTTATTTTGAAATGTTCATTCGTGACCGTTCTCGTTTGAAAGACATTTATGACAGGATGGACAGCTGCCCGCTCGGAAGCGGTGCTCTTGCGGGTACAACATATCCGCTTGACCGTGAGTTTACGGCAGAAAAGCTCGGATTCAAGCTTGGCCCTACCAGAAACAGCATGGATTCTGTATCTGACAGGGATTATCTCATAGAATTTTTATCGGCACTGTCAACTATCATGATGCATCTCAGCAGATTTTCAGAGGAAGTTATCATCTGGAATTCAAATGAGTACCGATTTGTTGAAATCGATGATCGTTTCAGCACCGGTTCCAGTATCATGCCGCAGAAAAAGAATCCTGATATCGCTGAGCTTGTTCGTGGAAAAACAGGCCGGGTTTATGGGGCGCTTATGAGTATGCTCACGACCATGAAAGGCATTCCGCTTGCTTACGATAAGGATATGCAGGAAGATAAAGAAGTTGTTTTTGACGCGATCGATACAGTGACAGATTGCCTGCATCTTTTCACAGGCATGGTTTCCACTATGAAATTCAGAAATGACGTAATGGAAAAGAGCGCAAAGAACGGATTTACCAATGCTACAGACGCAGCAGATTATCTCGTAAAGAAGGGTGTTCCATTCCGTGACGCACATTCCATTATCGGTCGTCTGGTACTCAAGTGCCTCGAAGAAGGCAAGGCAATGGATGACCTCACTATGGAGGAGTGGAAGAGTGAGAGCGATGTATTTGAAGATGATATCTATGAGGCTATCGCACTCAGGACCTGTGTTGAGAAGCGTCTGACCTTTGGAGCGCCGGGACACGAATCAATGGCAAAAAATGCAGCTTTTTATCACGAATATCTAAAGGAAAAGTCGATTTGAGCCGATAAATCATAAAATTTAAATCAACCGGGGGAGAACGGCATAGTTCTGCCTCGGTTTAGTGTATCTGTCGACATGTCATAAGTATGCGGATCGTTAAAAATGTGTCCGTCCAAAAAAGACAATTGCACGTACAGGGTTGACAAAACAAAATTACAGTAGTATATTTAACGTCAGTTTCACACTTTAGTGCATTAACGCACAGTGGTTATGCAAATACGCATATTACTATTACGGTGTGACAATATAATTTAGTTACGGGAACGGACCCGAAAAGAGGAGAAAGAATCATGTCTGAAAAGCTCAATGTTGCTATTCTTGGCGGAACCGGAATGGTTGGTCAGAGATTTATTTCACTGCTGGAAAATCACCCCTGGTTTGAAGTAACAGTTATTGCTGCAAGTCCCAGAAGTGCCGGCAAAACATACGAGGAAGCAATCGGTGATCGTTGGAAGATGGACACACCGATGCCGGAAGCTGTTAAGAAGATCGTAGTACGTGACGTAAGTGACGTTGAGAATGTCGCAAAGGACGTTGATTTCTGCTTCTCAGCTGTAGATATGAGTAAGGAAGAGATCAAGGCTATCGAGGAAGCTTATGCAAAGACAGAGACTCCGGTAGTATCAAATAACAGTGCACACCGTTGGACACCGGATGTACCGATGATCGTTCCTGAGATCAACCCGGATCATGCAGAAGTTATCGAAGCTCAGAAGAAGAGACTTGGTACAAAGCGTGGATTCGTTGCTGTAAAGCCGAACTGCTCTATCCAGTCATATGCACCTGTTCTTTGGGCATGGAGAGAGTTTGAACCGACAGAAGTTGTTGTTTCAACTTACCAGGCAATCTCTGGAGCAGGAAAGACATTTAAGGACTGGCCTGAGATGGAACACAATATCATTCCTTTCATCTCCGGTGAGGAAGAAAAGAGTGAGAAAGAGCCTCTTAGAGTATTTGGCCATGTAGAGGGAGATCACATCGAGCCTGCAGCAGGTCCGAAGATCACAGCTCAGTGTATCCGTGTACCGATCCTTAACGGTCACACAGCAACAGTATTTGTAAAGTTTGCAAAGAAGCCTACCAAGGAGCAGCTCATCGAGGCTATGGTAAATTACAGCGGTGAGCCGCAGAAGCTCGGACTTCCGTCAGCACCGAAGCAGTTTATCCAGTATCTCACAGAAGACAATCGTCCTCAGGTTGATCTCGATGTAAACTACGAGAACGGCTTTGGCGTATCTATCGGACGTCTTCGTGAGGACAGCCTCTTCGATTATAAGTTTGTAGGACTTTCACACAACACTGTTCGCGGAGCAGCAGGCGGCGGAGTACTTTGCGCAGAGCTCCTGAAGGCAAAGGGATACATCACAAAGAAGTAAATACTATAGACTATAAAAGCCGTATGTCGTGGTATGACATACGGCTTATTTGTTAATTATTCTTTACCTGCATACGGAATTCGACAGGAGTAGATCCGGTCTGTTTTTTGAATAGTCTCGTGAAGTACGAATAATTGTCATATCCGACCTCTGAAGCTATGGTACTTATAGGCAGGAGAGTGGTCCGCAGGAGATCCTTTGCGATCTCGATCCTCTTTTCGATCACGTAATTTGTAAAAGAGATACCGATCTCATTCTTAAATAGCTTAGACGCATAGTCCGGATCAAGGTAAAGTATCTGTGACAGGCTCTGGCGGTTTATGTCTTCCATATAGTGTTTATCAACGTAATCCTTTATTATCTTTCCGACAGATTTATTTCCATTTGAAGCATTGATAAAGCGCTCCGCTCCGTTAAGCATGTACTGCAGATAGAGCTCCATATTGTATATGGACAGGACAGCCTCTGATGACAGCGTGTGATAGGTCTCATCGCGGTAAAGATGATTGGCGGAGATGCCTTTTTCTCTAAGCGTCGAGTACAGCGCCTGCACAAAATCAATCTGAAAATTACTGATAGCAGTTGCAGAGCCGTATTTAAGTGCTGCGATCTCTTCCAGATACTGATGGACATATTCAGCAAGAGAATCATAGTCACCGTCCGACATGCACCGTATCATATAGTCGATGTGAGACGCGGGCAGCTGAGGATCACCTGTAGCCGGATCGTGTGCATTTTTTTTCGGTACAAATACTGCCTGCTGTACGGAAGTCAGGTCATTTTTCATGTAGTCTTCAAGATGATTGAACTGCTCCCGTATATCATTTATAGAGGCGTAAGAACCTGCATATACATTTGAAGGGCAGTTATACAGGCTTTTTAACGAATCAATAAAGCTCCTGCAGCATTTATCCAAAAGGTCATGATCCTGCTCTCCCTGCAGAACAGCGGCATAGGATATATGGCTTCCTTCATGTATAGGTATGAAGGTGTCTCCTTTTTTCAGGATATCACTAAAGGAAGATTTGAATATACGGGTCATTTCACCGTTATTTACCGAACGTATACGGCTTAGAAGCCGGTTTTCAGAGTCAAGATAGTAGTGATCAAAGGTAAAGAGGAGCGGCGTAAATACCGCTTCTTCCGGATACATACTGTCTAATTCACCGACAGGTGACTCGCGGAGCATAAGCTTTCGCCAGAATACGTGATATTTTTCCTCGATATCTATATTTTGTTTCTTTAGTTCAGCTACAGCATCGCATATCGTGGCTGTCAGTTCTTCCTTGTCTACCGGTTTCAGCACATACTTGAATGCGCCGAGTTCCACAGCTTTCTTAGCGTATTCAAAGTCTGTATAGCTCGTAAGAAGTATAGTGATTATCTTTTTCTGATGCTCTTTTATCCAGGAGAGCAGATCCAGACCGCTTCCGCGAGGCATATTGATATCACTTATCAGTATGTCAGGATGGTTTGATGCAATGACTGTCTGTGCTTCGCTCATTGAGTGAGCAGTCAGCACTTCACTGAAACCGTATTTTTTCCATTCAATTTTCTTTTTTAGAGCTGCTATTACGAATCTGTCATCATCTACAATTAAAATTTTCATAAATAATCCGTTTCAAGTACAAATGGAATGCGGATAGCTACACATGCGCCTCCGTCATCGTTATTAAAAAAGTTTATCGTATAATCATTCTGATACATTATCCTGAGTCGTTTCAAGGAGTTTCTGATCCCTATATGTCCTTTTTCCTCAGGATAAAAAACGTCTCCGGAAAGAAGTGAGAGAGCTTCATCAGAAAATCCCGGACCGGTGTCCTTTAGTTCAAACTGCAAAAAATTGCCCTCATCAGTTTCTTCTCTTTTAATCCTGAGACTGATGCACAGAGATTTATCCGGATCAGCGCCGTGCTTTACCGAATTTTCTACAAAAGTGATCAAGAGAAGCGGAGGCACGAGGGCATTGAGACATTCAGGATCAGCCTCACAGGTATAATTGATCGGAGAAAAGAGACGCAGTGACTGGATATTTAAGTATGCGTCTATGTGCTCCAGTTCATTTTCAAGTCGTGCATATTTATTGTCTGACTGGAAAAGGTAGCGTAGATACACAGAAGTAAAGCGTATCATTTTCTCTGCAAGTTCAGTCTCACCGACCTGAAGCATACTGCTTATAGTGCTCAGGCAGTTCAGGTAGAAATGAGGTTTTATCTGGTGCTGCAGCATTTCGAGTTCGGAATGAGCCTGTTCAAGCTCCCGTTCATACATATTAATCTTCAGCTTATTGATCTCAGCGAAAAGTGAACGGAATTGTGTATTGGTCTGCTCCAGTTCCTTGATACCCTGGGCATCAAGCAGAGTTTCTGAGTTTTCGTTTATCTTTGACAGGTTCTCATGAAAGCTTTCGATCGGTCGGATTATCCTGTTGTAAAGCCTTTTCAGATAATAAAAAGAAAAGGCGGCGAGGATCAAAAAGAAACTGATGAGTGTCAGCTGTAAAATAAGCTGATTTCCATACCCGTCAAAGAAAGAACTGAATATCCTTACGGTGTATGGAAGTGCGGTTTTTCCCCGCAAGCTTCTATATTTTTTACAAAGGGACCGGTAAAGGAGGCCGCGCTCCTATATAAAACAGTATCATCCGGTCCGGTAAGCTCGATATTTAGCGGAATATTCACAGAATTTGTGAGGTATTCACTGGCAAGCTCATCCGTATCTATGAGAGCGATCATTGTATCACCTTTGTAATTAACCTGAAAATATATATAGTTTTTATCGTCTTTTTGAAGTGTCTTCCATATAAGCCGGTTATTAGTCTCAATGGAACACATACGCAGCATATCTTCGATCCGGACGTATTCTTCATAGTCCGTTTGTACGGTTGACAGACTATAAAAATGATCACCGTTTTTTACATGAAGAAAAAAAGCGGTAGTTTCTCCTAAAGAACCTGCTCTCTCCTTTATAAGATCACGAATGTTTCTAAGCGGTACCAGATGACTCCCGATATGCGGGTCAGATGAAATCGTTCGTACATCAGGTTCCTTAAGGATCGCCCATTCTGTAAAGCGCTCGATAGCATCGAGTCGTTTCCTTTGTGATGCAGCTATATTTATAAGGCTGTACTCGGTTGCATTATAATTTCGTTCTCTTATTTGTATCAAAGAAAAAATACAATAAGTAAAGTTTAGAAGCATCATTATAAAAATTAAAACTATCAGACCGCGCAGAGCGCTGATAAGGGAATAATTTTTTCTTTCCATAAATTTAGATCCTTTACTGATGGTGGTTCCTATGCCGCGCTGAGGTGCAGGCACGATCGGATTTTAGCTTTTGACCCTTGTCATCATACAATACTAGCTTTATTAAGAATACATATTACTATCAAATGTCCGGATTGTGAAAAATAATGACTGCATAATGCTAGTGTATAGTACGTGAAAGCGCCTTTTCGGAATAGTGAAATTTTAGGTGCTGAATTGTGCTATAAACGAACATCATGGTGTATTAGTATATGCACATCGAACGAAAACGTAATTAAGGAGGTTATGATGAAAGTATATGAGAAGTAAGAGAAGGATGCTTGAAATAAAGAAAAGCGCATCGCTGTATATGCTGCTTCTTCCTTCGGCGTTATTACTGTTATGTTTCGCATATCTGCCGCTTGGCGGTCTGGTGATGGCATTTCAGGACTTCACACCGAGTAAAGGGATCTTCGGAAGCCCTTTCGTCGGAATTAAGCATTTTGTACAGTTTTTTAATTCGTATCAGTTTAAGGTAACCCTGTTAAATACGCTGAAGCTCAGCTGCTACAGTATCGCGGCAGGCTTTCCGCTCCCGATAATCCTTGCACTTATGTGCAATCAGATGAGAAACGGCAAATTCAAAAAGACCTTTCAGGTGATAACCTATCTGCCGCACTTTATTTCGACAATGGTCATGTGCGGACTCGTATTGATCTTTTTGTCTCCGAGTTCAGGACTGTTTGCAAACATATACAGGTTTCTTGGAGGAGCCGGAGAGTTTCCAAATCTGATGGCAGATCCTGCTGCATTTGGTCATGTATATGTATGGAGTGATATCTGGCAGCATCTCGGATGGGACAGCATCATTTATCTGGCAGCACTTGCAGGTATCGATCCCAGCTACTACGAAGCAGCGACAATGGATGGCGCGACAACTCTTCAAAAGATCAGATATATCGATCTGCCTCTTTTAATGCCGACAGCAATGATACTGCTCATAATGAGAGTTGGAAATATCCTCGGTATAGGATTTGAAAAAGTGTTCCTGCTTCAGAATGTGCAGAATGTCATGGCAAGTGAGATCATTTCCACTTATGTGTACAAGATCGGTCTGCAGAGCATGCAGTATAGTCTTTCAACGGCGATCGGTCTGTTCAATACTGTGGTAAATGTAGTAATACTGCTCCTTGTGAACTTTATCTCAAAGAAACTCACAGAAAGCAGTCTGTTTTAGGTAACTATTTTAGGAGGACGTTGTGATCAGGAAAAAGAGATTAGATCAGGACAAGGTTGTTCGAATACTTCTGTATGCTATAGCCTTGATCATGATCGTGGTAACTCTTTATCCGCTCTGGTTTGTAGTGATCGCATCCTTTAGCGATCCCGCAGATGTTGTAAGCGGAAAAGTATGGCTTATACCAAAGGCATTAAATTTTGATGGTTATAAAGAACTTTTCAAGCAGGAAGCGATCTGGAGAAGTTACGGTAATACGATTCTTTATACGATAACAGGTACGATCGCAGGACTTGCGGTAAATCTGCCTGCAGGATATGCCTTATCAAGAAAAGACCTTTATGGAAGAAAAATTATCAATATATTTTATCTGATACCTATGTTTGTGAGCGGAGGACTTATTCCGACTTATTTTGTAGTGAGAAAGTTCGGGCTGTATGACAGCTTTTGGGTAATGGTTATTCCTTTTGCAGTATCAACCTACAACATTATAGTAGCCCGGACCTTTTTCAAAAATAATTTGCCGGATTCCTTGTGGGAAGCGGCACAGATCGATGGCTGCGGGACTTTCAGATATTTCTTTCAGTTTGTGATACCCTTGTCCAAAGCTGTGATCGCAGTCATCGCTCTGTGGACAGCAGTAGGGATATGGAATCAGTGGTTCAATGCACTCATATATATTGATAACGAGTCGCTGATCCCACTCCAGCTGCTGCTTAGAAGGATACTGATAACCAATCAGTCACTTCTGGGAGCTGCAACAGGGTCGATGGCGCAGGAACTCAGGCAGCTCTCTGATATGATGCGTTACGCATCCATAGTGATATCTACTCTGCCTATAATGTGCATGTACCCGTTCCTGCAGAAATATTTTAATCAGGGTGTAATGCTCGGAGCAGTAAAAGAATAAAAAATATTGGAGGAAAAGATAATGAGACACAAGAAAATAATTGCCTTACTAACGGCAGCCACGATGACAGCAGGAGTACTGAGTGCCTGCGGCAGTTCCGCCGGAGACAATAAAAATGCAGCGACAGAAGCCCAGGCGGCAGACAGTGACGGAAGCTATGAAGTAGCGACAGTGCGCTGGTCTGACTGGGGAGAAGATTACCACACCGGGTTTCCGGATGCGGCTGCCAAGGAAAAGGGAATAAGAGTTAAATGGAATACTATCCTCAACTCAGACTGGACTGATAAGAAGTCAGTAATGATGGCTGGAAATGATCTTCCGGATGCATTTTTAGGTTCGATCTGCTTCACAGAATCCGATATCATGTCGAACTTAAGCTCCTTTATCGCACTGGATGATTATATTGATAAATGTATGCCGAATTTCAGTGAGGTCATAAAGTCAGATCCGACAATGAAAGCGCTGGCGTATTCAAGCGATGGGCATATTTATGGACTTCCTGCAAAGAAGCCTTGTCGTCCGATAATTGCAAATCAGATGTTTATCAACAAGACATGGCTTGATAATCTTGGACTTAAGGTACCTGAGACCTATAGTGAATATCTGGAAGTCTTAAGAAAGTTCAAGAGTGAAGACGCAAACGGAAACGGTGATCCAAATGATGAGATCCCGTACGGAAGAGGATATGCCGATCCTGTAATGTTCTTTGGACTGCCCTTTGGCACAACAGTAGGTGCTGACAATACCTACAATATGACTATCAAAAACGGCGAGCCGGTATTTATCCCGACCTCAGATGAATACAAGGAAGCGGTAAAGGCTATGCATGACGCATATGCAGAAGGTCTTATCGATCAGGAGATCTTTACAGAAGATGATTCAATGAGAGATGCAAAGCTCATGGCAGAAACTCCGATTATAGGCAGTGCACCTGGATGGACTGCAGACGCGACATTTGGCACAAACTGCGACCAGTATATCGCACTTCCCGCACTTAAAGGCACGGACGGAGAACAGTACATTTCATCCGATCCGGAGCACTGGAATTACAGTAGATATGAATTTGTAGTGACAAGTTCCTGTAAAAACCCTGAAAAGCTCCTTTCCTGGATAGATGAATTTTATTCAGAGGATGCCTCTATTCAGAACTTTTACGGCTCATTTGATAAGGGTGTAAAGAAGAATGATGACGGCACATATACAGTATTGGAACCGGATGACGGGAACTCAGCAGATCTTTTTGCATGGATCAACTCATTTAGGGATTTCGGTCCGAAGTACGTAGGGGAGGATTTTAATGACAAAGTAAGCTATGCAGGTGAAAACGGAGATGCTTCCAAGCTTGCACTTGACAGTGAAATGAAGAAGTTCGCTAAAGAAGCATATCCGAATGTGAGCTACACTGTAGATCAGCTGAACACACTTGCGACTCTTTACACAGACATCGAAGCTTTCGTAGATTCCAATCAGGCAACGTGGGTCACAGAAGGCGGAGTTGACGAGCAGTGGGACGCTTACAAGAGCCAGTTGGATATGATGGGATATGGGGATTTCCTGAATATCCAGAAGGATGCATACAATACTTATAAGTCAAACAGGTAAGGAGAGAAGGGGAGCACGAAAAGGACGGTGTTTACAGGTTCGTTTCGCGCTTCCCTGTAAAGTTATGGATAAATACAGGATCACAGTACTAACAGAGCGCCTCATCAGAATGGAATACAGTGAGGACGGTCTATTCAACGATGAAAAAACATTGAGTGTATTCAACAGGGATTTTCCTGTAACTGCATATATTGAAAGAGACAGAGACGGCTTACTGGAGATAGAGACAGAAGCGCTTGTCCTCCGGTATGACAGGAAACCGTTCACATCTCAGGGGTTAAATATCACCTTAAAAGCAAATGGGGCAGTATGGAATTACGGTAAGCTCTATGCCGGAGGCGACAATCTTTTCGGAACAGCCCGCACACTTGATTTCACAGATGGTCTGGTAATGCTTGACGACGGAATCTTTTCAATGAGTGGATATGCGGTCCTTGATGACAGCACGACACCGTTATTGGTAAACGGAGAAGTGGCAGAAAGAAAAAATGAGTGCAGGGATATTTACTTCTTTGGCTTTGGTGATGACTTCTACGGCGGATTAAAAGAATTTTACACCCTGACCGGCGAAGTACCGATGCTTCCGCGCTACGCACTGGGGAACTGGTGGAGTAAATTCGAGCGGTATTCAGAGCAGAGCTACTTAGAAATGCTGAAGAGATTTGAGGAAGAAAATGTACCTCTGTCAGTCGCTGTTCTTGACATGGACTGGCATCTGACAGACGTGGATCCAAAATACGGAAACGGCTGGACAGGATTTACGTGGAATAAAGAACTCTTTCCGGATTACGGCCGATTCTTAAAAACTCTCCATGAAAAAGGACTTGCAGTGACATTAAATCTCCATCCTGCAGACGGAATACGCGCTTTTGAGGCGATGTATCCGGAAGCTGCAAAGCGGGTTGGAATAGATCCTGCGTCTCAGGAAACGATTTCCTTTGATCTCACTGACAAGGCATTCAGGGATGCGTATTTCAAGGACACGCTTATACCTTATGAGAAGAAGGGTGTTGATTTTTGGTGGATAGACTGGCAGCAGGGAACTAAGATGGCAGACAGTGACATCGATCCACTGTGGCTCTTAAACCATTATCACTTTGAAGATCAGAAAAAACGCGGAAAAAGAGCCATGATCTTTTCACGATACGCGGGAATCGGAAGTCACAGGTATCCTGTAGGTTTTTCAGGAGACACGGTTTCCAGTTGGAAGAGCCTTCATCTGCAGCCGTTCTTCACCTCTACATCCAGTAATGCAGGATACGGATGGTGGAGTCACGATATAGGCGGTCACATGCAGGGAGATAAAGACCTTGAAAGACTCGTGAGATGGATTCAGTTTGGTGTATTTTCTCCGATAATGCGTCTGCACAGCTCAAACAGTCCGTTTTTCATAAAAGAGCCATCGAGACTTGAACAGCCCTACAGAGGGATCATCGACAGGTTTATGAGATTACGGCACAGGATGATACCGTATCTATACACGATGAACCACAGATCCTATGCGGAGAGTGAACCGCTTATCAGACCTGTGTATTATGAATATCCGAAGGATGAAAAAGCATATTCCGTAGGAGAGGAATATTTCTTTGGAAGTGAGCTGCTTGTCGGAGCGATCTGCGAAAAAGAGGATAGCGTCTTAAAGATGTCTTCAGTCAGATGCTTTATCCCTGAGGGCAGATATTACGATATCTTCACAGGCAGGATCTATGAAAGATCAAAGTTAAGAAAGCTTTACCGCAGCATAGAAACAATCCCCGTTTTAATAAAAAGCGGAGGAATCGTCCCTCTTGCCGGTGAGAATGATCTGGATGCGTTCAAAAATCCTGAAGAACTGGAAATCCTCATAGGTGCAGGTGCAAGCGGAAGTTTCACTATCTATGAGGATGATGGCATCACTGAAGGATACAGGGACGGAAAATCTGTCAGAACCGATATCAGTGTAGACTGGGATGAAGCCGGAAAGAAGATGACTGTCAGGATATCAGGAGCACAGGGTGAATTGTCACTGATTCCGACAAAGAGATCATTTATGCTGAAAATATACGGTATAAACAGCGTGGACGGATATGAGACGGATAAGAAAACCCATACAGTAAAAATATCTCTTGATAAATGCAATGCAAATGATGTACAGGAAATTGTCATTGAAAATGTCGTGCTTGCGTCAAATGACTGGAAAAAAGAGGTTTTCGATGTGATAGAGTACGCATGGTGTGAGCTCCGATACAAAGAAGAAGTAAATCATATCCTTAATACATGTGGCGATATAGAAAAGTTTGACGGAAAATTATCCCAGCTCGATATTCCTGAGATAATAAAAGATGCAATACGCGAAGTATATTGAACTTTCTACCCTTTGATGATTTCCCTTTGATTATTCCTCTTTTATTAGAAAATTCCCGGTGGGCGCTGCTCTCCGGGGATTACAATTACTACATCAGAAAATATGTGGTAACAAGGAGGCTTGTAATGAAAAGGGTTCGTCAGTTTTTTCGGTACGATAATATTGGATTATTGTATATCCTGCCGGCATTTATCTATATGATGCTGCTTGTTGGATATCCGATCGTCAGCAATATAGTTCTGGGTTTTCAGGATGTTACGGTAAAAAACCTTGCGAGGGGAACGAAGCATTTTGTTGGGCTTCAGAATTATATTACTTTATTCCATGATGAAGTTCACGTAACTGATTTTGCCAATTAAATCGCCTACGGCGATGGGCAAAATCATAATGACTCGCCTTTTTCTATGGTCGCAACCAGCTAAAGCATACACTCTCACTAAGCTCACATGCGTTCACTAAGTGTTCGTAGCATCCGCAGCGTAGTGCTCCGGTTGCGTCTGAACAGTAACTTTTTGAGTTCAATGTACGCCTCATCAGGAAATATTTATGAAAGCATAGATTTTATTATCATGCTATAATGATTACTCATGACAGAAATGAAATTAATCCCGTCTGTAACGGGAAATGATGGAGATTAGCTGATTTGAGTGAGGAAAGCAGTAAGAAATTAAAAACTTTGATCATAACAGAGAAACCGTCCGTTGCGCGGGAATATGCAAAGATCCTGCACGTATCCGGCAATCGAAACGGTTCCATCGAAAACGGAGAATATGTCATAACCTGGTGCGTAGGTCATCTGGTAGAAATGTGTTATCCGGAAAAATATGATGAAAAGTATAAAAAGTGGAATCTCAAAGATCTTCCATTTTTGCCGCAGACATATAAATATGAAGTAATAGGAAACGTCAAAAAGCAATATGATGTTGTAAATACGCTGCTTCATAGAGAAGATATTGGCACTGTATTGTGGGCAGGAGACTCGGGACGGGAAGGACAGGTCATCGAGGAGCTTATCCGCCGTTACGGCGGCGTCAGGGAAGGAATGGATGAGCGGCGTGTCTGGATCGACTCCACTACCGAGGAAGAAATAAGCCGGGGCATGAGGGAAGCAAAACCCTATTCGGAATACGATAATCTCGGAAATGCAGGCATAATGCGTGGAATAGAAGACTACGCCATGGGTATAAATTTCTCGAGGGCACTTTCTGTTCGCTATGCCGGTATGCTGAATGATGCCGCAGGAACAAAAAAATACGCAGCCATAGCAGTAGGACGCGTAATGACCTGTGTTCTTGGAATGGTAGTACGCCGTGAAAGAGAGATCAGAAATTTCAAAGAGACTATTTTTTACAGAATAATAGGAACATTTACACTTCCGGACGGACAGTACACCGGTGAATGGAAAGCAGTAGAAGGCTCTGTCTACTATGGTTCACCTAAGATATACAATGAAAAAGGTTTCCTGGATGAAGAGGAAGCAAAAAAGTTCGTTGAGAAACTTCAGGAGGAAGACCATGGAACGATCCTGTCCGTAAATAAAAATCAGGAAAAAAAGAAGCCGCCGCTATTATACAATCTGGCAGAATTACAGGCGGCATGTTCCAAGCGCTTCAAAATAAGTCCCGAGCAGACACTTGCAGCTGCTCAGGAACTATATGAGAAAAAACTTACAACATATCCGAGAACAGATGCGAGAGTGCTTTCATCGGCTGTAGCAAAGGAAATCAGCAAAAATCTGAACGGAGTTTTAAAATATCCGCCTACAGCACAGTTTACAAAGAACATTCTCGAGAATAAACTATATACTGGGATCAACAAAAAACCGTACACAGATGATAGCAAGGTCACAGATCACTATGCCATCATCCCGACCGGAAATGTATCTGAATATAATAATGTGAGTGATCTCTGCAAGCGTGTATATGACATGATAGTAAGGAGATTTCTTTCGATATTTTATCCTCCCGCAGTATTTCAGAAGATCACACTGGAAACCCTGGTAGGTACGGAGCACTTCTTTACGTCATCGAAAGTCCTTAAGTATCCCGGATTTTATGTGATAACCGGTCAGGACAAAAAGATCCTTGCAAAGCAGGAGAAAGCAAAGAAAGCGGAAGATGAAAAAGCTGAAAAGGCCGAAAATCCGGACAGTGACGGTGAAGACGAAGAGGAAGAAGAGAATGAAGTTGATCTCACCGCTATCGCAGGAGAACTAAAGAAAAATCTGGAAGTCGGAATTGCCGGATTTAATATGAAAAACGGAAAAACATCTCCGCCGAAAAGATACACCTCCGGGTCTATGGTACTGGCCATGGAAAACGCCGGACAGCTGATCGAAGACGAGGAACTGAGAGCACAGATAAAGGGTGCCGGTATCGGTACGAGTGCAACCAGAGCCGGAATAATAGAGAAGCTCATAAAAATAGGTTATATCAACAGTAAGAAACAGACTCTGACTCCCGGTAAGTTTGGAGAAATGGTCTACGAGGTTGTATACCTCACAATGCCCGGAATGCTGAATCCTGAGATGACAGCAAGTTGGGAAAAAGGTCTCTCCGGTGTTGAGAGAGGCGAGATATCACCGGATGAATATCAGGAAAAACTGGATAAATACGTTACCAGATATGTAGAAAGAGTCCGGGGAAAAGATCTGAGTTACGTGATACGTCAAAAAATACGGGAAATTCCCGGTTAAGTTAATGAAAGGAATGAAACAATGAAGGAAGCAGAAATTAAAAATCTGTACGATCTTAATGAAACTTTAGCAGGAGAATATCTTGCAGGATTTACCTATCCGTGGGAAGCACTCAAGGGTATCGAAGAGCTGATCCTTAAGATCGGTCCTACACTTGATCCTGAAGTGTATGAGCAGAAGGGCGAAAATATCTGGATCGCTAAATCAGCAAAGGTATGGTCGACTGTGTCCATTACAGGACCTTGCATCATCGGCGAGCGTACAGAAGTACGTCAGTGTGCTTTTATCCGTGGAAAAGCATTAGTAGGAAATGACTGTGTAGTAGGAAATTCCACTGAGCTTAAGAATGTCATCCTGTTCAACCATGTTCAGGTTCCTCATTACAATTATGTAGGTGATTCCATCCTTGGTTTCTATTCGCACATGGGAGCAGGTTCTATTACTTCTAATGTGAAGTCTGACAAAAAACTCGTCGTAGTAAAGTCACGAAACGGTGAAGAAATCGAGACGGGACTTAAAAAGTTTGGTGCTATGCTTGGCGATCATGTAGAAGTTGGATGCAATTCTGTCCTTAATCCCGGTTCCGTGATAGGCAGGAACAGCAATATTTACCCGCTTTCACGAGTTCGTGGTGTCGTACCTGCAGACTCGATATTTAAGGATGCAGACCACATTGTAACTAAGCAGGCGTGATCGTCATGAAGAACGGGGCGATACTGAAGTACTACATTGAATTTCTACACCGGGGCTATCCTCTTATCATAAATATGCTGATATTTACGATAGGAGCATGGTATCTGTCATACCGGAGATGGAGAAAAGAAGAAGCTGTAAAGGCAACGATCTTTACAGCATTGATCTCTATCGATTTTTGGCAGTTTGTTACACTTCCTTCATTGGCATATTTCGCAAATTATCTGCTTGCTAATGAAGTGATGCCATCCAACAGTATTTATGTATTTAGGTTTGGCTTGCAGTTCATTTTGATGCTTATACCTGTACCGATCATGGCAAGTTTTTTGTCAAAGATCGCATCGATTCCGTATTCTATGGCTTTTTGTTTCTACGCGCTTTTTGAAACAGCGGAGACAACTGCCATGATCATGTCTGAGCAGTATTGGCAGATATGTATATTTATGGGATGCATGGTTCTCATATATGGCTTTAGTATGAGAAATGAATTTCTGTTTTTGAGGCGCAGATGGGATGAATTTTCCCATCGCGGGCTCATAATGGAAATAGTCATAACTCTGCTTCTAACGGAAGCAGTCCATATGGGAACAAATCTGACCTATATGATAGAAGACCGTCCGGTTGCCTTTATTTTGGACAGATGGATGACAGTACTTGGGACATTCATATTTGTGCTTGAATGTGTGCTGATCTATCATATGGTTTCCACAGCACATGCAAATGTCGAAAGAGAAACACTTGCAGGACAGCTGCAGAGTGCTCAGGAGAAAACGATCCTGGCTTTTGCGCAGGTTATAGAGCGTAAATCACCACAGACCGGGCAGCATGTACGACGTGTTTCGGAATACAGCGCTTTACTCGCCCGTGAACTCGGGTTTGATGAGAAAAAGGTTCAATATATAAGAATTGCTTCGATGATGCATGATATCGGTAAGATAATGATCCCGAATGATATCCTGGAGAAACCGACCGCGCTAACACCGGAAGAATTCGATATAATGAAGAAACACGTGGACTATGGACGTGATCTTCTAAGCAATCAGGATGATGAGATAATGCATCTTGCGCAGATCATTGCTTCAGAACATCATGAAAGATGGGACGGAGAAGGTTACACCAGAGGCCTCATGGAGAATCAGATAGATATATCCGCACAAATAGTTTCGGTTGCGGATGCATTCGATGCTCTGACAAGTAAACGAACCTATAAAGACGCATGGTCTGCAGAAAATGCAAGAAAAGAGATACTTGCAGAGAGTGGAAAACATTTTTCACCAACGGTCGTAAATGCCTTTAATGCAAGGTTTGACGACATTTTATTTATCCATGATACATATAGGGATTAGAATGTTTGTCATAAAATTCACAAAAATCCAATACTTTTCGTTGAAATGTATCTAATTTTGTGAGAAAATAACAATCGTGCTATGACGCGTGTCGATCTATGGCCTATGGCTGTGGAGAGTATTATTGAGTAGAAATTGTTCGTTTTTACGTGCGCGTTCGGATACGTTGGCTTCGTGTCCGTTAAGGTAGACAAAATCTGAAAGGAGAATTTCACATGATTTACACAAAGAAAGTCGAAGAGATGTGCAAAGTTCATCAGGACGTGCACCACGGCTGTGCTCCCATTCCGGAAGAAGCGAAGTGGGTTCAGGCCAAGGAAATCAAGGATATTTCCGGTTTCACTCATGGTGTGGGCTGGTGTGCACCTCAGCAGGGTGCCTGCAAGCTTTCCCTGAACATTAAGGAGGGTATCATCCAGGAGGCTCTTGTAGAGACTATCGGATGCTCAGGTATGACTCAGTCTGCTGCTATGGCTGGCGAGATCCTTCCGGGACTTACTGTTCTTGAGGCACTTAATACAGACCTTGTTTGTGATGCTATCAATACAGCTATGAGAGAGCTGTTCCTCCAGATCGTATACGGACGTTCTCAGTCCGCTTTCTCTGAGGGCGGTCTTGCAGTTGGTGCAGGACTTGAGGACCTTGGTAAGGGCTTCCGTTCTCAGGTTGGTACAATTTACTCCACTCTTGAAAAGGGACCTCGTTATCTTGAGATGACAGATGGTTACATGACAGAGCTCGGTCTTGATGCTGACGACAACATCATCGGTTACAAGTTTGTAAACTTTGGAAAGATGATGGACTTCATGAAGGCTGGCGACGATGCTAATACTGCTTTCGAGAAGGCTCAGGGTCAGTATGGTCGTTTTGACGATGCTGTTAGAACTATCGATCCCAGAAAAGAATAATTGAAAAGGAGGACAGACTATAATGGCTGACGAGAATATTGTATTTGAGTCCAAAGAGAGACGTTATGACAACATCATCGCAGTTCTTAAGAACTACGGTATGAATTCTATTGAAGAAGCAGTTCAGGTAACAAAGGACGCTGGTCTTGATGTTTACAGCCTTGTTAAGGGTGTACAGCCTATCTGTTTCGAGAACGCTTGCTACGCTTACACAGTAGGTGCTGCAATCGCTATCAAGAAGGGCTGCCGTAAGGCTTCCGAGGCTGCTGCAGCTATCGGTGAAGGTCTTCAGGCTTTCTGTATCGACGGTTCTGTAGCTGATCAGCGTAAGGTTGGTCTTGGCCATGGTAACCTTGGTAAGATGCTTCTTGAAGAGGATACAGAGTGCTTCGCATTCCTTGCTGGTCACGAGTCATTCGCAGCAGCTGAGGGTGCTATCGGTATCGCTACAAAGGCTAATAAGGTTCGTCAGAAGCCGCTTCGCGTTATCCTTAACGGTCTTGGTAAGGATGCTGCAAAGATCATCTCCAGAATCAACGGTTTCACATTCGTTGAGACAGAGCTTGATTACCACAAGGATGAGCTTAAGATCATTTCCGAGACACCTTACTCCAACGGTCCTCGTGCAGCTGTAAAGTGCTACGGCTCAAACGATGTTCGTGAGGGTGTTAAGATCATGTGGCACGAGAATGTAGACGTTTCCATCACAGGTAACTCTACAAACCCGACACGTTTCCAGCATCCGGTAGCTGGTACTTACAAGAAGGAGCGTACTGAGGCTGGTAAGAAGTACTTCTCAGTTGCTTCCGGCGGTGGTACAGGTCGTACACTTCACCCGGATAACATGGCAGCAGGTCCGGCTTCCTACGGTTTCACAGATACTCTTGGCCGTATGCACTCTGACGCTCAGTTCGCTGGTTCTTCATCCGTTCCGGCTCACGTTGAGATGATGGGTCTTATCGGTATGGGTAACAACCCGATGGTTGGTGCTACAGTTTCTCTTGCAGTTTCCCTTGAGGAAGCAGCAAAGGCTGGCAAGTTCTAATTTTAGAATAATAAAATATTTAGTCCAAACGTAAAGGATCCCCGAAGCCTTGTGGTTTCGGGGATTTTTGGCGTACATTTAAATGAATTAGGTTATGAATTTATATAAAAAAGAGTATACTAGAAGAGTCAGAATGTAGGCTAAAAAAACATAAAATGTCTAAATATTTAAGACCATAAGAAATAATGTAAAAAGACATAAAAAAACAAGGTGAACAAATAATTTTATCGCTCGATGCGAGTAAACGTTGTCGGGACAATCCCTTATTTGCACTCACCTTGTAAGTTCAATTTCATATTATGAAAAATTTAGACAAAAGTCAAGGAGAGATATTATGGGGACATATGGAGAAAAATACTATGTTGGATTGGATTTGGGCACAAGTTCTGTTGGATGGGCAGTAACAGATGAGAATTATACGTTAAGACGTGCAAAAGGCAAGGATTTATGGGGAGCTCGATTGTTTGATGAAGCAAAAACAAGTGCTGAGCGTCGAGGTTATCGGACTGGTAGAAGAAGACTTCAAAGGGAAAAGGCACGAATTGGATTGTTAAAAGAACTTTTCGCAGATGAAATAACTAAAGTTGATGAAACGTTTTATCTTCGAATAGAGGAAAGTAAATATCATGTAGAAGATAGGGACGATAGCAATAAGCAGAAGTACACCCTTTTTACAGGTGATTTCACTGATAAAGAGTATTATGAAAAGTATCCAACGATATTTCATCTGAGAAAGGCTTTGATAGAGAATGAAGATGCTCCTTACGATGTTCGTCTGGTATTTCTTGCCCTGCTAAATATGTTTAAACATCGAGGTAATTTCTTAAATGACTCTCTGGATGCATCGAGTGGAAAATATAATTTTAAAGAAGCATGGGAATCATTTTCTTTAGAATTGCAAATGTATGGAATAGAGTTTGGTGATGTAGAGTCAACAGAAATTGAAGATATATTAAGTATAAAAGGTTTGTCCAAATCTGTAATAGCTGAAAAGCTGTGTGAGTACCTTGGCGTTGATAAAAAACAAAAAGATAAGTATGAATTGGTAGGCTTAATATGCGGTAAAACAGCTAAAATCATAAACATATATGGTGAGGAAGTTGTTGACGAGGAGCATAAAAAACTTTCGATATGTTTTCGTGACTCAAATGAGGAAAAGATACTTGAAACGCAGGAACTTTTAGGGGAGCAATATTTTGAACTGATAGAAGCTGCTAAAAAAGTGCATGACATTGGTTATCTTGCTAACATTATGAGAGGGAAAAAGTACTTGACTTATGCAAGAGTAGAATCATATGAAAATCATAAGGAAGACTTGAAACGCTTAAAAAAGGTGATAAAAAAATATAATTCAGAAGAATATGAGAGTATGTTCCGTGTCATGGGTAAGAATAATTATAGTGCATATGTTGGAAGTGTTTATAGCCATGATAAAAGAGTTCGCCGGAATGGAGGAAGTGGAAAAAAGACAGATGATTTATATAAGGAAATAAAGAGGATAGTATCTAAGATGCCTCAAGATGACGAAGATGTCCAGTATATCTTAAGGCGAATTGAGGCAGATTTGTTTTTGCCGAAACAACTCACTTTCGCTAATGGAATAATACCGAATCAGGTATACGTGTCTGAAATGCGAGCAATCCTCTCTAACGCAGAAACTTATCTTCCTTTTCTGAAACAAGTAGATGAGAGTGGATTGACTGTAACACAGCGTATTCTTGCTTTATTTAGTTTCAGAATACCATACTATGTCGGTCCGATAGGACAGGAGTATGCAGATAAGCCGGGATATAATGTATGGGCTGTTAAAAAAGAACCAGGACGGGTATTTCCGTGGAATTTTGATGAAAAAATAGATACGAAGCAGACCGCAGAGAAGTTTATAGAGCGGATGGTTAGACATTGTTCTTATCTGAATGATGAAAGAACTCTTCCGAAATGTTCATTAATGTATGAACGTTTTATGGTCTTAAACGAGCTAAATAATCTCAAAGTTAATGGAGAAGATATCTCTGTTGAAGATAAACAAAGCATTTTTAACACGTTATTTATAAAAGGAAAAAAAGTATCCATTACAGATATAGAGAAGTATTTTAAGTCAAGAGGACAGGTTGCTAAGAATGCGACTGGATTTTTAAGTGGTATAGACTGCGTGGGTGGATTTAAATCCGTTCTAAGTACATACGGAAAGTTTTATGCAATATTTGGTGAAGAGATAAAAACAGAGAAGTGCCAAAAGATGATTGAAAACATTGTTTTTTGGATGACAGTTTACGGAGATGATCGTAAGTTTGTAAAAGAGCGTATTCGTGAAAAATACGAAAATGAGGTTACTGATGTGCAGTTAAAACGCATAGTGGGACTAAAATTTTCGGATTGGGGTAATTTATCAAAAGAGTTTTTGAACATGTCGGGAGAAGATGAAAGTGATAACCGCTCTATCCTTACTGCATTGTGGGAAACAAATTACAATTTGATGGAGTTGTTAAGCGATAGGTTTAGTTATAGAAAGGCTCTCGAAAAGAAAACGAAAACGATAGAAAAAGAGTTGTCAGAGTGGACTGCGGAAGACCTGAACGATATGTATCTTTCTGCTCCGGTAAAGAGAATGGTTTGGCAGACTTTACGGATTATGAGTGAGCTTGTTGAGGTGACGGGGAAAAATCCAAATCGTATTTTTGTAGAAATGCCGAGAGAAGAAGGAGAAAAAGGAAAAAGGACGGTATCCAGAAAAAATAAACTTCTAGAACTCTACAGTGCATTAAAAGCAGAGGGAAAAAGCTGGAAAGATAGTATTAATGAAAAAGAGGAGGCTTTTTTCAAGAGGAAAAAGATTTATCTGTACTATCTGCAGATGGGAAAGTGTATGTATACAGGCGAACCGATTGATTTTGACAGGTTACTTCGAGATAACACATCTTATGATATCGACCATATTTATCCAAGACATTTTGTTAAGGATGACAGCCTTGAAAATAACCTTGTGCTTGTAAGAAAGGAAAAGAATAATCACAAAAGTGATACATTTCCTTTGGAAGCAGATATTAGAAAAACACAGAGAGAGTTTTGGAAATCTCTATTGGAAAAGAAATTCATAACACGGGAAAAGTATGATCGTCTTACACGGATTACAGAATTTACTGAAGATGAAAAAGCTGCTTTTATCAGCCGGCAGTTGGTTGAAACTCGTCAGGGGACAAAAGCGATTACAGAAATATTGCAAAAAGCTTTTCCGGAGACAACCGTGGTATTTTCTAAAGCGTTGGAAGTGTCAGAATTCCGAAAGAAATTTGATATTTACAAGGTTAGATGTTTGAACGATATGCACCATGCAAAAGATGCATACTTAAATATTGTTGTCGGAAATACGTATTATGTGAAGTTTACGGCTAATCCTATTCGGTTTATAAAAGATGGCACAAAGCATCCAGCTGACAATTTATATACTGAAACTTCGCAGTTATAAAACTGCAGCTGAATCTTGATAATTCAATAAAAATTGGCAATTAAGTACCAATCACGCTACCTGTAAATGACGTTGCATGGAAGGTGTGAGTGCAGATATAAACTTGTCTATCATTGCAGATATTTTTTCTTCATCGAGATCAAATTCTTCAATCATCATGTTTGAAAAAATCTCCATGATGATGTTGAAAGCATAAGTAAATGTGACATCAGCTACCTCGTCCATGAAATATGCAAACAGTTCGCCTAAGGTTCGGGGATCCTCCGATTCTCGATTTTCTACTGCAAGCATCATATATCGAGTAAATACGA